>NZ_JBXARF010000002.1:512499-852936 GCF_058807955.1 Comamonas sp. GW821-FHT11H03 | reverse complement strand
AGAGTTTGTTCCGAAGAACTGGCTGCTTGCCCTCAAACGCCCACGCTTATCGGCTGTATTTTTTTAAGGAACCGAGTTCAAAACCAAAAACTTGATCTTGAATCTCATTGCTTGCTGCGATCAGCGAAGCCTTGCATTGTAGCCTGTTTTTCAGCAGACTCAAATCAAAGTTTGAAACTTTTTGTCAAGACCCGTAAGGTCTTGACAAAAAGAAAAAGCCTTTCGGCTTTTTCTTTGATTTGGCGGAAACGGAGGGATTCGAACCCTCGATGAGGCTCTACACCCCATACTCCCTTAGCAGGGGAGCACCTTCGGCCACTCGGTCACGTTTCCGGAATGACGCTATTGTAAACAGCTTTTTTGATCGTTTTTGGAAAGTTGCGAAAATTATTCGCTTTTGTCCAAACCAAAGGCAGTGTGCAGGGAACGCACGGCCAGCTCCAGGTACTTCTCGTCGATCACGACGGAGGTCTTGATTTCGGAGGTGGAGATCATCTGGATGTTCACGCCTTCCTTGCTCAGGGCACGGAACATGGTGGAGGCCACGCCCACATGGCTGCGCATGCCGATGCCGACGATGCTGACCTTGGCGATATTGGGATTGCCCACCACTTCGGAAGCACCCAGCGCAGGAACAACGCTTTCACGCAGCAGCTCCATGGCGCGCTGGTAGTCGCCCTGGCTCACGGTGAAGCTGAAGTCGGTCTTGCCGTCCTTGGAGATGTTCTGGATGATCACATCGACTTCGATGTTGGCATCAGCCACGGGCCCCAGGATGGCAGCAGCCACGCCAGGGGTATCGGGCACGCCCAGCACGGAGATCTTGGCCTCGCCACGGTTGAAAGCGATGCCGGATACGACAGCCTTTTCCATTTTTTCGTCTTCCTCAAAAGTAATCAGCGTGCCGGACTTGGCTTCTTCTTCCAGATCGATATCCCAGGGCGTGAAGCTGGACAGCACGCGCATGGGTACCTTGTACTTGCCTGCAAACTCCACGGAACGGATTTGCAGCACCTTGGAGCCCAGGCTGGCCATTTCCAGCATTTCCTCGAAGCTCACCGTACCCAGGCGCTTGGCAGCAGGCACTACACGGGGGTCGGTGGTGTAGACGCCATCGACATCGGTATAGATCAGGCATTCGGCAGCCTTCAGGGCGGCAGCCACGGCCACAGCAGAAGTGTCGGAGCCGCCACGACCCAGCGTGGTGACATTGCCTTCGGGATCGATACCCTGGAAGCCGGTCACGATAACGACACGACCTGCCTCGAGGTCAGCGCGCACGCGCTTGTCGTCGATGGACTCGATGCGAGCCTTGGTGTAGCTGCTATCGGTGCGCACGGGCACTTGCCAGCCCGCATAGCTGACGGATTCCATGCCCTCGGCCTGCAGCGCAATGGCCAGCAGCGCAGAAGATGCCTGCTCGCCAGTGGCGGCCAGCATATCGAGCTCACGGTAGTACGAACTCTTGGCGTGGCTGGGAGCCAGCTCGCTGGCCAGACCCAGCAAACGGTTGGTTTCGCCACTCATGGCGCTGGGCACAACCACCAACTGGTGACCTGCCCGAGCCCATTTGGCCACACGCTTGGCGACGTTGCGGATGCGCTCTGTCGAGCC
The DNA here is from genome assembly GCF_058807955.1 of Comamonas sp. GW821-FHT11H03. Taxonomy (NCBI): domain Bacteria; kingdom Pseudomonadati; phylum Pseudomonadota; class Betaproteobacteria; order Burkholderiales; family Comamonadaceae; genus Comamonas; species Comamonas sp. GW821-FHT11H03. The sequence goes on along the minus strand of NZ_JBXARF010000002.1, from coordinate 851,322 downwards.
CATCGAGGTGCCGCCGTATTTATGAACGATCAGTGCCATTGGATACTAAAGGGTGACGAAACAGCAGCCACGGCGCAGATCACAAAGGTTTTGGCGCGCCGGCGGTTTTCGTACAGGTAAAAAAACCAAAACCTAGGAATTGTACCAACCGAGACTTGCCCCCTGGCGCTCCACAAAACCCCGTCCCACCTTGATATGGATGCGGTGCCCTCGCGTAGTGCAAACGCCGAGCTGCGCCACGAGCTGCGCAAGCTGCGCCGCCGTCGGCGTTGTGCCATGTGCGACGCGCAGCCAATAGCGCAGAACATTGCCCAGACGTGCTTTACTCAAACGCTGCAGCGCCTTGATAGCCGGCGGCACTCCCACCATCTGCAGGTCTGCTGCCGCCTGCTCGTTGAGCAGCTCTGAAGCCTGCGCGCAATGCGCACTGCTACGTGCAAACGTGTTGCGGAACTGCGGAAAAACCTGCTCCAGCACCGGCAGCAGCTGAGCCCGGATGCGATTGCGCGTGTAGCCCGGATCGGCATTCGTCGGATCCTCGATCCAGCTCAAACCCCTGAGGCGCAACCAGTCGCGCAGCGCCTGGCCCGGCACCGACAGCAAGGGCCTGAACCACTCCAGCCCCGCTCTTTGCCAATGCCCGGGCATGGCCGCCAGACCGGCCACACCGGCACCGCGCGAGAGCGCCAGCAGCAAGGTCTCGACCTGATCATCGGCATGCTGGGCCAGCGCCATGGAGCACACCGCGTCCAGCTCTGCGCCCTGCGCATCGAACCAGGGCTGCCGAGCCACCTGAATCAAGGCGGCATAACGCCCCTGGCGCGCCGCATCTTCGGGGCTTTGCCCCTGCACATTGCGCGCATCGATGGCGCAGACCTTGAGTGCGATGCCGTGCCGGGCGCACAGTTGCTCGCAATGCCACTGAAAACCATCAGCCGCAGACTGCAAACCATGATGTACATGAATCGCCCTCACCTGCCCAGGCCAGCGCGCATGGCAGGCCAGCAACAAGGCTGATGAATCCGCGCCACCACTGAAAGCCACCGCCAGCGGCAGCGGCGGCTGGAAGCCCCCGATTGCAGCGTCGACCAGTGCTGCCGAGACACTCAACAAGTCAGCATCAGACTTGATTTGCATTGCAAACAGCCTTCCAATTCATAATTCAATAGCAGGCAGCTCTTGATTTATAAGGGCTTGAAGCATATTTCATTCAAAACCTATCAAGGTCGACCGCAAAAAAGAATGGCTCCCGAAGGAGCCATTGTGCGCAAGCCGCAAGCAAGCAGTTGCTTAGCGATTGTCTGCCTTGGTGTCAGCAAACTTGCCATAGCTCTGAATGCGCTCGTAGCGACGATCCTGCAGCTCCTTGGGCTTGAGATCCGACAACTGACGCAGGGCATCACCCAGCGCACGCTTGAGGAATGCCCCCATTTGCTTGGTGTCGCGGTGAGCGCCACCCACGGGTTCGTTGACGATCTTGTCGACCAGGCCCAGCGCCTTCAGGCGGTGAGCCGTGATACCCATGGCATCAGCCGCTTCTTGCGCCTTTTCACCCGTCTTCCAAAGAATGGAAGCGCAGCCTTCGGGACTGATCACCGAGTACACGGAGTACTGCAGCATCAGCACCTGGTCAGCCACGGCAATGGCCAGCGCACCGCCCGAACCACCTTCACCGATGATGGTGGTGATGATGGGTGTCTGCAGCTGGGCCATCTCGTAGATGTTGCGACCAATGGCTTCGGACTGGCCACGCTCCTCGGCGTCGATACCAGGGAAGGCGCCGGGCGTGTCCACAAACGTGAACACGGGCAGCTTGAACTTCTCGGCCGTCTTCATCAGACGCAGAGCCTTGCGATAGCCCTCGGGGCGCGTCATGCCGAAGTTGCGCAGTGTGCGCTCCTTGGTATCGCGGCCCTTTTGATGACCGATCACCATGCAGGGCTGGCCATTGAAACGTGCCAGGCCACCGATGATGGACTGGTCATCCGCAAAGTGTCGGTCGCCGTGCATTTCGACAAAGTCGGTAAAGCACTCGCGGACATAGTCGAGCGTATAGGGACGCTCGGTATGACGGGCAATCTTGGTGATCTGCCAGGGGGTCAGGTCGCTGTAGATGTCCTTGGTCAGCTGCAGGCTTTTCTTGCTGAGCTGATCAATCTCTTCCGAGATATCTACTGCGCTTTCAGTCTGCACATAGCGCAGTTCCTCGATTTTGGATTCGAGTTCTGCAATGGGCTGCTCAAAATCCAGAAAGTTCTTTTTCGCCAACGTATTTCTCCTTGTGCCAGCCTGTTGCAATCCTTGCAATCGGCCAGTGGACAGATGTCATCAAGCCACAGGCTGCGCCTCGAGCGAGCGCCAAATATACCAAGTTGCAACCGTACACCACGGTTTCCAAGCCTCGGCAACTTCACGGGCATCGCTGCGACTGACAGGATCACCCGAAAAATGATTGAGAGAGATGCCCTGTATCAAGCCGGCATCATCCAGAGGCAGCACATTGGGCCGCCCCAGGCAGTAAATCAGAAAATTCTCGGCCGTCCAGCGACTGAGACCGCGTATGGACATCAGCTCAGCGATGATGGCTTCATCGCTCATCTGGGCCCATTCATCCATGTGCAGGCGATGCTCGGTGAAGTGCAGCGCCAGATCGACCAGATAGTCCACCTTGCGCGCCGACAGTCCCGCGCCACGCATATCGTCCACCTTGAGCCTGAGCACCTGCTCTGGCTGCATGGCAGCAGGCAGCTTGGCGAACTTGTTCCACAAGGTCTTGGCCGACTTCGCCGAAATCTGCTGCCCGACAATGGAGCGGGCCAATGTGGCAAAGGCCTGCTCCTGCCCGCAAGGCAGCAGCGCCTGACTGCCGAGTTGCGGAATCAGGCGTTTGAGCACACGATCGCGGCGCATGAGCTGGCGGCAGGCCTCGGCCCAATAGGCGGGCACGCCATCGGGCAGATCCAGATGGATCTTGGGAGCAGCTGCTTTGGGCGCGACTGTCTGCTTTGCAGTTGTACCGACAGGCTGAGCAATGGCTGCCGCCCCCAAAGGCGCTACAGGCAAAGGCGCAGCCGGCCCCATGGGCACGGGCAGATCGGCAACCAGCGGCAGCTGCTCGAACTCCATGGTGTCCAGATGCTTGACCGCGCTCATGCACGCCCCTTCGCACTGCTCACACAGTTGATGGAATATTGCATGCAGCCTCAGCCCTTGGCGGCCGATTCCCAGGTCGTACCCGCGGCAGAGTCCTTGAGGACGATGCCCTGCTCGAGCAGTTCCTTGCGGATGCGGTCGGCCTCGGCCCAGTTCTTGGCAGCCTTGGCCTGAGCGCGCGCGGCAATCTGCGCTTCGATCGCGGCCGCATCCACACCTTCGGCACCGGCCTGCAGAAACTTCTGCGGCTCAGCCTGCAGCAGGCCCAGGCAGGCCCCCAGGGCCTTGAGCAAGCCCGCCACTTCGGGCGACTTGCTGCGGTTGACTTCAGCGGCCAGCTCGAACAGCACGGCCACTGCCTCGGGCGTGCCGAAGTCTTCATCCATCGCCGCCTTGAAGCGGGCGGCATAGGAGTTGCTCCAGTCGATCTGCATCTCGGCGGGCGCCACCAGATCCAAAGCGGTATAGAGGCGCTTGAGCGCACCGCGTGCATCATCGAGATGCACGTTGGAATAGTTCAGCGGGCTGCGGTAGTGACTGCGTACGACGAAGAAACGGATGGTCTCGGCGTCGTATTCCTTGAGCACGTCGCGGATGGTGAAGAAGTTGCCCAGCGACTTGGACATCTTCTCGTTGTCCACGTTGATGAAGCCGTTGTGCATCCAGGTCTGGGCAAACGGCTTGCCGGTCGCACCTTCGCTCTGGGCAATCTCGTTCTCGTGGTGAGGGAACTGCAGGTCTGCACCGCCACCATGGATGTCAAAGCTCTCGCCCAGCAGCTCGCAGCCCATGGCCGAGCATTCGATATGCCAGCCGGGTCGGCCTTCACCAAACGAACTCTGCCATTTCACATCGGCCGGCTCATCGGCCTTGGCCGACTTCCACAGCACAAAGTCCAGCGGGTCATGCTTGCCGTCCGCCACGGCCACGCGCTCACCGGCGTTGAGTTCATCCAGCGATTTGCCCGACAGCTTGCCGTAGCCTGGAAACTTGCGCACGGCGTAGTTCACATCGCCATTGCCGGCCTGATAGGCCAGGCCCTTGCTCTGCAGCTGGGCGATCATGCTCAGCATCTGCGGCACGTATTCGGTAGCGCGCGGCTCCAGCGTGGGGCGTTCGATACCGAGCGCATCCGCATCCTGGTGCAGCGCATCGATCATGCGATCGGTCAAGCTGCGGATGGTTTCGCCATTTTCCACCGCGCGCCTGATGATCTTGTCATCGATGTCGGTGATGTTGCGCACATAGGTCACCTTGTAGCCGCTGGCGCGCAGCCAGCGCTGCACCACGTCGAAAGCCACCATGGAGCGCGCGTGGCCCAGGTGGCAGAGGTCATAGACCGTCATGCCACAGACGTACATACGCACATGGCCCGGCTCCAGCGGCGAAAACGATTCCAGTGCACGCGACAGCGTGTTGTAGATGCGCAAACTCATGAATCTTGAAATAGGGAGAGAGGGTGGCGACCAGCAGCACTGGCCATGCCTGCGATGCATAAACCGTGCCTGCCATTCCCTGAGGCTGAAAGATGCGCACTAGCATCCAGACACATCCCGGTCCGGCCAGACGCCTAAGCGCTGCACACCCCTCAGCTACAATTCCCCGCAGTATAAGCTCCCGCCGCAGCGCAGTTCTTGCGGCGCTATGAAAGCACCTACATGCCTGTACGCAACTTGTTCAGTACCGCAGCGCGTGCGGCAGCCCTGGCTGCCTTGCTCGCTGCAGGTAGCGCCTACGCCGACGATTACACGGATGTTGCCCAGTTGCTCAAGAGCGGCAAAACGCAGCAGGCGCTGCAAAAAACGGAAACCTATTTGGCCAAGAATGCACGCGACCCACAGATGCGTTTTCTGCGCGGCATCGCGCTGAGCAATGACGGCAAGACCGAGGACGCGATTGCGGCTTTTCGCCAGCTGACCGAGGACTATCCAGAACTGCCCGAGCCCTATAACAACCTGGCCGTGATCTATGCACGCCAGGGCGATCTGGATCGCGCCCGCTCTGCACTTGAAGCTGCCGTGCGCAACAATCCGAACTATGCCGTAGCACATGAAAACCTGGGCGATATCTATGCCCGCCTGGCCTATCAGTCCTATGCGCAGTCCCTGGCCAAGGGCGGCCGCCCCGCAGCCCTGAACCCCAAGCTCAAGCAGCTCAAGGACCTGCTGCAGCCTGCGGCCTCCCTCGCAACGCCTGCCCCGGCCCAGCCTGCACAGCGCTGAACCCGTTTTTTGCCATCGCCGCCCTCTTGTGAAGCAGGCCGGCGCCCTCAGCTGCCTCGAGCCGGTTTTTTTGCAGCCGCTATCCAGCGGTCTTGCCCAAGGCCCACTTACCCAGGAATATGACCATGCTGAATTTCCGTCGAAACAGCCTTAAAGCCCTGTCCGCCATTGCGCTGACAGCCACTGTTTTTGCAACCTCCGGCCTGGCCCAGGCGCAATCCAAGGTGCAGCTCAAGACCAGCATGGGCGATATCGTGGTCGAGCTCAACGACGCCAAGGCGCCCAAGAGCGCCGCCAATTTTCTGCAATATGTGCGCGACAAGCACTATGACGGCACGGTGTTCCACCGCGTCATCGAAGGCTTCATGATCCAGGGTGGCGGCATGGACGCCAATCTGAACGAAAAGCCCACACGCGCCCCGATTCCGTTGGAAGCCAGCAATGGCCTCAAGAACGACCGCGGCACGATTGCCATGGCGCGCACCGGCAACCCCAACTCGGCCACCTCGCAGTTCTTCATCAATGTGGTGAACAACGACATGCTCAACGCCCCCAAGCCCGACGGCCATGGCTATGCCGTCTTCGGCAAGGTGATCAAGGGTATGGATGTGGTGGACAAAATCCGCGCCGTGGCTACGGGCAACCGTGGCATGCACCAGAATGTGCCTACGACGCCGGTAACAATCCTCTCCGCCTCCGAAATCAAGTAAACAACCCGGCGGCGCTGCATCTGCAGGTCTGCGCCCGCCTCTTCACTCCATCCTCTAGAAAGTACAGACATGAGCAATCCCCAAGTCGAACTGCACGTGACCATCAACGTGGCTGACACCGCAACCCAGGGCGTGATCACCCTGGAACTGGACGCCGTGAACGCGCCCAAGTCCACCGAGAACTTCCTGAGCTACGTGAACCAGGGCTTCTACAACGGCACCATCTTCCACCGCGTGATCAAGAACTTCATGATCCAGGGTGGCGGTTTTGCAGCCGACATGAAGCAAAAGGAAACCGCTGCACCCATCGAGAACGAAGCCAAGAACGGCCTGAAGAACGACAAGTACACCATTGCCATGGCTCGCACCAGCGATCCTCACAGCGCAACCGCCCAGTTCTTCATCAACACCGTGGACAACGGCTTCCTGAACCACACAGCTCCCACCGGCCAGGGCTGGGGCTATGCCGTGTTCGGCAAGGTGGTCAAGGGCGAAGAAGTCGTGGACGCCATCAAGAAGGTGCGCACCACCCGCAAGGGCTTCCACGACGACGTGCCTTTCGACGCAGTGGTGATCGACAAGGCCGTGGCCCTGTAATTTGATCCCCCTGAGCCGCTTTGCGGCTTCCCCCTGAGGGGGACTACGGCCTCGCTGCGGGGCGGCCCTTGCTTGCCGTCTCTCGCACGAGGCCGTAGTTGTTTTTAGAAGCCGCGTATTTCACGACTTCCGCAAAACGGGTTCAGGCAGGATGACTGCCTGCTGGAAGCAGGCTGTTGCTGCATTCTTGTTTGCGCAAGTCCTCACTTGTTCAAATGACTGAATCCGCCGTTCATTCAGATCCCCGCACGACTGCGCCTCAGGTGACGCAGCTGCAAGGCGCACCCGGCCGGGACGACGGCCTCGCTGCAAGGCGCCTCTTGCTTGCCGCCTCTCGCACGGGGCCGTTATCGTTTTCAGGCTGCGTACCATCATCACATGACTGATTCTTCAGATCCCCGCACGACTGCTCCTCAGGTGGCGCAGCTGCAAGGCGCACCCGACTGGCGAGCTATCGACTTTATTTCCGATCTGCACCTGCAGCCGTCCGAGCCGCAGACGGTTGAAGCCTGGCGCAGCTATCTGGCACGCAGCACGGCCGATGCCATCTTTATCCTCGGCGATCTGTTTGAAGTCTGGGTCGGTGACGATGCACTCGATGAACCCGGCAGCTTCGAAGCCGAATGCGCTGCCGTGCTGCACGAGGCGGCGCAGCAGCGTCCGCTGTTCTTCATGGTCGGCAACCGCGACTTTCTGGCCGGTGACGAGTTTCTGCGCCGCAGCGGCATGAGCGGCCTTTCCGACCCCACGGTGCTGCGATGGGCAGGCCCCAGCATCCTGCTCAGCCATGGCGATGCGCTGTGTCTGGACGATGTGGAGTACCAGCAATTCCGAGCTGTTTCGCGCTCCGCCGCCTGGCAGCAGCAACTGCTGGCCCAGCCCCTGGCCGTGCGCCGCGCGATCGGCAAATCGGCACGCAGCGAAAGCGAGCAGCGCAAGCAAAGCGGCGCTCCCTACGCAGATGCCGACACGCAGATGAATGCCACCTGGATGCAGGCCGCACAAGCGCCCTGGCTGATTCACGGCCATACCCATCAGCCCGCCGACCACGCACTGGGCAATGACCAATGGCGCATCGTGCTCAGCGACTGGCATATCGATGCCGATACACGGCGCGCCGAGGTGCTGCGCGTGACGCCTGAAGGCTGGCAGCGCATGCCGCCCGATCTGGCCTGAAGCGCTGAGCAGCTACAGCTATCAAATTAATAGCTTGTTGCGCAGGCCATTCATAGATTTCAGATTGAAAACTATCCAAGTTCTATGAATAGCAGGCGCTAGCAGCTATCAAATTTGCTGAACCGACAGACACGAAAAAGCCCGCTGCCCACATCGCCAAGGCACCGGGCTTTGGGCTTGGCGGCCGGATCTCAGGCCGAAATGGCGCCAGCCGAACCGGCCTGCTTGCGCAGCTCGAACTTCTGGATCTTGCCCGTGCTGGTCTTGGGCAGCTCCCCGAACACCACGGCGCGCGGCACCTTGTAGCCGGCCAGATGCTTTTTGCAGTGGGCAATGATGTCTTGCTCCGTGGTCTCGGCTCCGGCCTTGAGCTCGATAAAGGCGCAGGGCGTCTCGCCCCATTTGGGATCGGGCTTGGCCACCACGGCCGCAGCCAGCACGGCAGGGTGACGATAGAGCACATCCTCCACTTCGATCGAGGAGATGTTCTCGCCGCCCGAGATGATGATGTCCTTGCTGCGGTCCTTGATCTGGATATAGCCGTCGGGATGCTGAACGGCCAGGTCGCCGCTATGGAACCAGCCGCCGCGGAAAGCCTCCTGCGTCGCCTGCGGGTTCTTGAGATAGCCCTTCATGGCGATATTGCCCTGGAACATGATCTCCCCCATGGTCTGGCCGTCGCGCGGCACGGGCTGCATGGTTTCGGGCTCCAGCACTGCGGCAGAGCGCTGAAGGTGGTAGCGCACGCCCTGGCGCGAGTTCAGACGGGCGCGCTCACCAATATCGAGCTGATTCCAGGCCTCGTGCCTGGCGCAGACCGTGGCCGGGCCGTAGGTTTCGGTCAGGCCGTAGACATGGGTGATGTCAAAGCCCATGGACTCCATGCCCTCGATCATCGATGCGGGCGGCGCGGCCCCTGCCACCATGGCCTTCACGCCTGCGGGCACGCCCTGCTTCATGGCGGCCGGCGCATTCACCAGCAAGCTGTGCACGATGGGCGCGCCGCAGTAATGGGTCACGCCATGATTTCGAATGGCGTCAAACACCGCCTGCGCATCCACCCGGCGCAGGCAGACGTTGACGGCCGCGCGCGCTGCCACCGTCCAGGGAAAGCACCAGCCGTTGCAATGGAACATGGGCAGCGTCCACAGATAGACGGCGTGCTTGGGCATGTCCCACTCCAACACGTTGCTGATGGCATTGTTGTGCGCGCCGCGATGGTGGTAGACCACGCCCTTGGGGTTGCCTGTGGTGCCACTGGTGTAGTTCAGCGCAATCGCATCCCATTCGTCGCCGGGCCACTGCCAGTCGAAACCGGCATCGCCCTGGGCCACGAAGCTCTCGTAGTCAATGGCACCGATCTGCTCGCCCGCCTCGCCATAGACGCTGTCCTCGACCTGGATCACATAGATGGGTTCTGTGCCCTTGCGCAATTTGAGTGCCCTGGCCATCAAGGCCGCGAACTCGGGGTCCACGATCAAGGCCTTGGCTTCGCCATGGTCCAGCATGAATGCCAGGGTCTCGGCATCGAGCCGGGTATTGAGCGTGTTGAGCACGGCACCGGCCATGGGCACGCCAAAGTGCGCCTCCACCATGGGCGGCGTATTGGGCAGCATCACGGCCACCGTGTCGTTCTTGCCGATGCCGATTTTCTGCAGGCTGCTGGCCAGTTGACGGCAACGCGCATAGGTTTGTGCCCAGCTCTGGCGCAAGTCGCCATGAACAATGGCCAGGCGCTCGGGGTAGACCTCGGCCGTGCGGGCAATAAAGCCCAGCGGCGTCAGCGCGGCGTAGTTGGCGGTGTTCGGTGCGAGGTTCAGATCGAAAGAACTTGTCATGTTTGTCTCCTGAGCGCTTTGTACCCCAGCATCGGTCACGCCAGGCTTACAACCGAGTGCCATACAAGCCTGTTGTGACCGGGATCAAGCAGCTGCGCCCGAAATGGCCGCACCGCGCCGGCAAACCGGCATGCGACACGCGCGGACAAACCAGAGCAATTTAAAAGGTCATTCAGTGAGCCAGTACTTTCAACAGCTTCTGAAAATCGATAAATTCATTTGAAATCAATCACATGGAATCCTTTTGAAAAACCCCCTCATTCCCCAGGCAGCGCCAACTCATGCAAGTCATCTATAAGACATCATTTATCTGACAGACCAACCACCAGGACTTCGAATCGCTTTTAGAATGCGCACACGTTTTGAGGATATGACTGCCAGCGCTGGCAGTGCAAGACCGACATCTCTGCCCGCACGGAGCCGGTCGCAAGCCTCAAGACTGTGAGGCGGAGGAGACGTTTTAGAGGAGAGCCTGGCAATGATCCAGGCATCAGGAGACCTGAGCCTGCACCCATGGGTGCAGGCTTTTTTTTTGCCCGCCCGCACATTCCTGCCGCGCCATCGGCGTTTGCCGAAAAAGGCAGAATACGCGGGTGGCCATTCCCCAATCATTCATCCAAGAGTTACTCTCCCGCGTCGACGTCGTCGACATCGTGGGCCGCTATGTACAGCTCAAAAAGGGCGGCGCCAACTTCATGGGCCTATGCCCTTTCCATGGCGAGAAGTCGCCATCTTTCACAGTCAGCCCCAGCAAGCAGTTTTTCCACTGCTTTGGCTGCGGCAAGAATGGCAATGCCATCGGCTTTCTGATGGAGCATACCGGCATGGGCTTTGTCGAAGCCGTGCAGGAACTTGCCAGCCAATGCGGTCTGCAAGTGCCCCAGGACGACATCAGTCCTGCCGAGCGCCAGCGCCAGGCTCAGCAAAAGCAAAAAGCCGAGACCCTGAGCGACCTTCTGGAAAAAGCCGGCGAGTCCTATCGCAAACATCTCAAGGCCGCCCCCAAGGCCATCGAGTATCTGAAAAAGCGCGGCGTCTCCGGCGAAGTCTCCAAGCGCTTCGGCCTGGGCTACGCACCCGCAGGCTGGCATGGCCTGGCCAGCGTGTTCGCCGAGTACGACAACCCGCAGCTTGAAGAATGCGGGCTGGTCATCGTGGGCGAGGACGACAGCCGCCGCTACGACCGCTTTCGCGACCGGCTGATGTTCCCGATTCGCAACGTCAAAGGCGAATGCATAGGCTTTGGCGGCCGGGTGTTTGGCGATGAAAAGCCCAAATACCTGAACTCCCCCGAAACCCCGGTCTTCCACAAGGGCCGCGAACTCTACGGCCTCTACGAGGCCCGGCAGGCCCTGCGCGACATGGGCTACGCCCTGGTCACCGAAGGCTACATGGACGTGGTGGCGCTGGCCCAACTGGGCTTTGCCAATGCCGTGGCCACGCTGGGCACGGCCTGCACGCCCGAGCATGTGCAAAAGCTGTTGCGCTTTACCGATGCCGTGGTCTTCAGCTTCGACGGCGACGGCGCGGGCCGGCGCGCCGCCCGCAAGGCGCTGGATGCGGCCCTGCCACTGGCGACGGACACGCGCTCCATCAAATTCCTGTTCCTGCCTTCGGAGCATGACCCCGACAGCTTCATCCGCGAATTCGGCCCCGAGGCCTTCTCGCGCTACGTAGGCGACGCAACGCCACTGAGCCGCTTTCTCATCGAATCGGCCAGCGAGGGCTGCGACCTGGGACAGACAGAAGGCCGTGCCCACATGGCCAGCAACGCGCGGCCGCTGTGGTCGCTACTGCCCGACGGCGCACTCAAGCGCCAGTTGCTCTCCGAAATCGCCGCCCTGGCCCAACTGGACTCGCGCGACCTCTCCGATATCTGGGCGCAGGAAGCCGCACGCACCGCCCCCGCCGCCCGTCGCGCCCCTCCTGCTGCCAGCCCTCAGGCACCGGAATGGGATGCGCCGCCCGGTAACTGGGAAAGCGCTCCTGACTGGGCCGATGCTGCAGCACCGGCTCCCTCCTACCCGAGCCAGGGCGGCGGCAGCAACTGGCCGGGCCGCAAGGAATTCGGCCGGGCGCGCAAGCCCTGGGGCAAGAAGGGCGAGGACTGGAACCCGCCGCAGCTGGGCCCGCGCCCCACGCCGGTCAGCCGCGAAGACCAGGCCGCACGCCTGCTGATGTGTCACATGGAGTTCATGGAAGAGATGACCCATGAGGATTTCGATGCCCTGGCTCGCTGCAACCAAAGCCATGCCCCCTTGTTCCGTTGGCTGGAGGCCCAGTTCACCGAGTCCGGGCCGCGCTCCTGGGCAGTGCTGCGCGAGCAATTGCAAGGCGCGCCTTGCGAGCCGCTGGCCCAAAAACTCATGAGCGGCGCCCATGCCAACCCCGAAGGCGAGGTGGACGAGTTGCGCAAGGAGTTGCGCGGCACACTCAATCTGATCCTCGTGGATCACCTCAAGCGCGAGGAGGCGCAGGCGCTCAAGGAGATCGCCACCGACCCCACAGCGGCAAGGCGTTACATAGAGTTTCAACAGCGGCGAAAAAATTTATCTGTAATTATTAGCTCCGCCTCTTGACATCTTTAAAAAAGGTATAATTTAACAGATATAGGCAAGAGCGACAGCAACACCTCCGACCCGGGCACCGTGAAGAAATCACGTGATGGCAGCAACTGCATGGCCCATTTCTCGCAAGGATTGCATACCAAATGATCGCCCCAACATCTTGCCAGGGAGTCTTTGTGCTCCACCGGACAGGCTAGGCCTGTTCTTGCGCCAGCTTTAGCGGCGTTTGTTTGCATTTTCCGTTTTCCTTTGTGTGTTTGTGTGTGTTCGTACCGTGAGAGGTGTTCATGCCCGTTTCAAAGTCCGTGAAGTCCAAGCAGGCCCCAGAAGCTTCAGCAAAGCCCAAGACCTCTAAAACTTCCACTTCCGCAGCAGAGCCCGCGAAAAAGGCCAGTGCCAGCAAGCCTGCTGTGAAGAAGAGTGCTGCATCTGCAGCCGAAGCAAAGAAAGACACCACCGTGGTTACCAAGTCACAAGCCGAACTCAAAGCCATGGCCGATGCGCTGCTGGCACAGGCAACTCCCAAGCGCGGCCGCAAGAAGGCCGAAGAAGACGACGACACAGCTGCCGCTCCTGCCGCCAAGAAGACCGTCGCCAAAAAGGCCCCTGCGGCCAAGAAGGCAGCCGCCGTCAAGGCCCCTGCTGCCAGCGCCGATGCTGACAAGGCTCCCGCCAAGCGCGGTCGCAAGCCCAAGGCCAAGGAGGCCGACGGGGACATGGATGATGCAGACCTGTCGGATATCGACAGCGAACTGGAAGGCGAAGTCGAAGAGGAGGCATCGACCGAAGCGTCTGCTGCTCCTGCCGAAAAGGTCAAGCCTCTGCGCATGAAGATCAGCAAGGCGAAGGAACGCGCCTTGATGAAGGAATTCGGCCTGGACGAGACCGTTCTGACCGAAGAGGAAATGAACACCCGCCGTCAGCGTCTGAAGATGCTGATCAAGTTGGGCAAGACCCGCGGCTACCTGACCCACGCCGAAATCAACGACCACCTGCCCGACAAGCTGGTCGATGCCGAAACGCTGGAAGTCGTGATCTCCATGTTGAACGACATGGGCGTGGCCGTGTACGAGCAGACTCCCGATGCGGAAACCCTGCTGCTGAACAACACCGGCCAGTCGGCGACCACCGAAGAGGAAGCGGAAGAAGAGGCCGAAGCGGCTCTGTCCACCGTGGACTCCGAATTCGGTCGCACCACCGACCCCGTTCGCATGTACATGCGTGAAATGGGCACCGTCGAACTGCTGACACGCGAAGGCGAAATCGAAATCGCCAAGCGCATCGAAGGCGGTCTGATGGACATGATGGAAGCCATCTCGGCTTCTCCCGCGACCATCGCCGAAATCCTCAACATGGCTGAGGAAATCCGCGAAGGCAAGGTTGTCATCTCCACCGTGGTGGACGGCTTCGTCAATGCCAACGAGAACGACGACTATGTGGCCGAGGAAGACTTCGACGAATACGACGAAGAAGACGACGATGACGGCAAGGGCGGCTCCAAGGCCCTGACCAAGAAGCTCGAAGAGCTGAAGAACGAAGCCCTGGGTCGCTTTGACTCCATGCGCGAGCTCTTCGACAAGATGCACAAGGTGTATGACAAGGAAGGCTACGGCACCGAGGCATACATGAAGGTGCAAAAGGCCATCACCGAACAGCTGATGACCATTCGCTTCACGGCCAAGACGATCGAGAAGCTCTGCGATCTGGTGCGCGCCCAGGTGGACGACGTGCGCAAGAAGGAACGCGAGCTGCGCAAGATCATCGTGGACAAGTGCGGCATGCCGCAGGAGCAGTTCATCAAGGACTTCCCGCCCAACCTGCTGAACCTGGACTGGGTCATCAAGCAAGTGGCGGCAGGCAAGAACTACAGCGCCGTGCTGGAGCGCAACATTCCGCCCGTGCAGGAGCTGCAGCAGAACCTGATCGACCTGCAGGCCCGCGTGGTTGTGCCTCTGGAAGAGCTCAAGCACATCAACAAGCGCATGAACAGCGGCGAGCGCGCCAGCCGTGATGCCAAGAAGGAAATGATCGAGGCCAACCTGCGTCTCGTGATCTCCATCGCCAAGAAGTACACCAACCGCGGTCTGCAATTCCTGGATCTGATCCAGGAAGGCAATATCGGCCTGATGAAGGCCGTGGACAAGTTCGAATACCGTCGCGGCTACAAGTTCTCGACCTATGCGACCTGGTGGATTCGTCAGGCCATCACGCGCTCCATCGCTGACCAGGCCCGCACGATCCGTATCCCGGTGCACATGATCGAGACCATCAACAAGATGAACCGCATCTCGCGCCAGCACTTGCAAGAGTTTGGTTTCGAGCCCGATGCGTCCATCCTGGCCGCCAAGATGGAGATCCCCGAGGACAAGATCCGCAAGATCATGAAGATCGCCAAGGAACCGATCTCGATGGAAACCCCCATCGGTGACGACGACGATTCGCACCTGGGCGATTTCATTGAGGACGGCAACAACACGGCGCCTATCGACGCCGCCATGCAGGCCGGCCTGCGCGATGTGGTCAAGGACATCCTCGACGGCCTGACGCCTCGCGAAGCCAAGGTGCTGCGCATGCGCTTCGGTATCGAAATGTCCACCGACCACACACTGGAAGAAGTCGGCAAGCAGTTTGACGTGACGCGCGAGCGTATCCGTCAGATCGAAGCCAAGGCGCTGCGCAAACTCAAGCACCCTTCGCGCTCCGACAAGCTGCGCAGCTTCATCGACTCGCTGTAGAGTCAGCCCGAGGAACCGGCTCGCCGGTTCCCTGCTACTCAAAGCCCCGATCTGTTTCAGGTCGGGGCTTTTTCGTATGCACCCCAGGTCAGCAAGCCTTTGCTTTCTGCCAAACACACCAAAAGACACATAACAACGGAGACAGACATGAATACCCCTCACGCGAACAGCACCCCGACACGCCGCCACTGGCTCAGCTATTGCGCTGCCTTGCTATCTACACCTTTTGCAGCCATCGCCAATCCGCCCCAGCGCCTTGGCACACAGCTGCGTATCGTGATCCCCGCCAACCCCGGCGGCGGCTGGGACCAGACCGGCCGCGCCCTGGGCGCAGCGCTGACCAGCAGCGGCACTGTGGACAAGGTCATTTATGAAAACATCGGCGGCAAGGGCGGCACCATAGGCTTGGCCGAGTACACCAAACGCTATGGCAGCGACCCCAACAGCCTGCTGATCGGCGGCATGGTCATGGTCGGCGCTCTGGCGCTGAACAAGAAGTCGGCAGAGCTGCTTCAGGTGCAGCCCCTGGCGCGCCTGACCAGCGACTATCTGGTGGTGGCCGTGCCCCTCGACTCGCCGCTTGCCAACCCCAAGGCACTGGCCAAGGCCATGCGCGAGAACCTGCCCGCACTGACCATTGCCGGAGGCTCTGCAGGCGGTGTGGACCATATGTATGCGGGCATGCTGGCCCGCCTGGCCAAGGCCAATGCGGAGCAACTGCAATACAAGCCCTTTGCCGGCGGTAACGATGTGCTCCAGGCCCTGCTGCAAAAGCAGGTGCAGGTGGGAATCTCGGGATACAGCGAGTTCAGAGAAGCCTTGCAGGCGGGCAAGCTGCGCGCCATCGGTGTTTCGTCACGCCGTGCCATGTTCGGCATTGCCTCCATGCGCGAGCAGGGTCTGGACGCTGAAATGTCCAACTGGCGTGCCGTCTTTACAGGCAAGAATCTGCCTGCAGAGCGCGCCCAGCAACTGCTGGCGGCTATCGAGCAGGCAAGCAACCAGGACAGCTGGAAGCAAGCCCTGGTCAGCAATAATTGGAGCTCCTCCTGGAAAACCGGCAAGGCCCTGCAGGAATTTCTGGAGGTCGAGACCTCGACTGCCCAATTGATGACCTATCTGCTCAAGCTCAAGAGCTGAGCCTCTTTGCGAGATAGCCGCATGAACCTGGTCGACCACACCGCCCCTCCCTCCCGCCTCTGCGTTGCCGTCATGGGCGCTGGCTCGGTGGGCTGCTACTTTGGCGCTTTGCTGGCACGCGCCGGCCACCCGGTCACGCTGATCGGTAGAGCCTCGCATATGCAGGCCATCAGCCAGCACGGTCTGCGACTGCAGACGGCAACAGAAGATCTGCACCTGCCCGTCGCCACCAGCACCGAGCCCAGTGCCGTGGCGGGCGCCGATGTGGTGCTGTTCTGCGTGAAATCCACCGATACCGAGGCAGCGGCCGCACAGATCAAACCGCACCTGGCTGCACATACCCAGGTACTGAGCTTGCAAAACGGCGTGGACAACGACCAGCGCCTGCGCCAGGTGTTGGGTCAGCAGCCGGTGGCAGCTGCCGTGGTCTATGTGGCCACTGCCATGGCAGGCCCGGGCCATGTACGCCACTTTGGCCGGGGCGAGCTGGTCATCGCGCCCTGCCAGCAAGGCGATGCGATCGCGGACCAGTTCAGCGCCGCCGGCATTCCCACGCAGGTCTCGGATGGTGTGCAGGTTGCACTCTGGCAAAAGCTCATCATCAACTGCGTGTACAACGCACTCTCCGCCCTCACCCAGCAGCCCTATGGCTGGCTGCTCGCGCAGCAGGGCATACCCGCCGTGATGCAAGACATTGCCGCCGAATGCAAGACCGTGGCTCTGGCCGACGGCGTGCAGCTGCCGGCCTCCGTGGACGAGGCTGTAGCGGCCATAGCGCGCACCATGCCCCGGCAGCTTTCTTCCACGGCCCAGGATCTGGCGCTCGGCAAGCCCACGGAAATCGACCATCTCAACGGCTATGTGGTGCGACGCGGTCAGGCGCTGGGCATTGCCACGCCGCTCAACCGTCTGCTGCAGGTGCTGGTGCAGCTCAAGCAAATACCGACACAAAAGCAGGAACTATGATTTCCGTAGCTGCTCGCTCTGACAAATCAATGGCTAGAGTCATTTTTTACACCCAGAAACACCTAAGCCAGCACTAACACTTCCGGCATAGCTCGCCAACCTGTCCCGAGGGCTGCTTCAGCTCTGCCCTTATTGCTACAAACCCTGAAGCAAGCGAGTCTTCTCGCTGATTCGTGGCTGACCCGCAACACTTGCGTGCTGTTTGTGGCCTTTATCACTTCAAGGCGTTGCAGTCGAAGATTTGAAGCTACTAAACTTGTAGCAAAATAAATTAACCGCTATAGTCCATTGGACATGGCACTGAAAGCGCCTAGTGCGCCCAGCTCGACAACATCATTGCGCAAGGAGAAGCGTCCATGAGCTCCAAGGAAAACGCCGCCATCAACCAGCTGTTCGAGAAGCTCGAATGCCGCTATGCGCTGCGCGTGCTGTGGGCTTTGCGGGATGGTCATCCCCAGACCTTCCGACTGCTGCAAGACAGCGTGGGCGGCATCACGCCCAACACCTTGAACACCCGTATCAAGGAACTGCGTGAGTGTGGTCTGCTCGAGCATGGCAGCGATGGCTACACCGTCACACTGACCGGGCAGGATCTGCTCAAGCGCCTGTCCGACGTACAGGCCTTTGCCAACCGCTGGGTGGCAGCACGCGCCAAGAAGTAAACCTTGGCGCTGTGCCGGGGACTTGGCGGCAAGCGCGCACAACTATCATCCAAGGGCCCCAAGCGTGCTTGGCTGGCCCTTTTTCCATCGCCTTTTTCTGCTTTGCGCTGAAAGGAAATCCATCATGGCATTCAACACTACTGCCTCCGGCCTGCAATACGAAGACACCGTCGTAGGTGAAGGCGCCGAAGCCAAAGCCGGTCAGAGCGTGACCGTGCACTACACAGGCTGGCTCTACAACAACGGCGTTCAAGGCGCCAAGTTCGACTCCAGCAAGGACCGCAACGATCCTTTCGTCTTTGCACTGGGCGCCGGCATGGTCATCAAGGGCTGGGACGAAGGCGTGCAGGGCATGAAGGTGGGCGGCCAGCGCACGCTGCTGATCCCCGCTGCCCTGGGCTATGGTGCGCGCGGCGCCGGTGGCGTCATCCCTCCCAACGCCACGCTGAAGTTTGACGTGGAATTGCTGGCTGTCTAAAAAACAGGCTGGTTCATGAAAAAAGCGGCTCTCCGAAGCCGCTTTTTTCTATGCGAGAGGCTCGGCACAGTGGGTGTCTATGTCTCATCCGCCTCAAACAGCATCCTGTGCAAAGACGTATAGGCCTTGTCACCCGCAGCATCTCGTATGCGTGGAGCCAGCGCAGCCAGTTGCTCATAACCCATGGCCGCCTCCACCGCCAGATTCAGCCTGAAGCCCTTGAGCCCCAGAGCCCCCGTTATGGACACCGCTATCGGATAGGCTCTCTGGTAGCGCCTTTGGAAGCTGCCAGAGTCGACGTCAGCAGGTGCCAACGATGCCGAACTGCTCTTTGAGAGCGAAGATGCATGGGCCTGTGCGGCTGCATCAGCCACGACGGACGACTCTCTTGTGGCCAGCCAGCCCCTGCTGACCAGCGCCAGAATATCGTCCTTGTTCACCCCCAGCGCCGAGGTTGCCTCCAGCACCTGCATGAGGGTGCGACGACCGTCAAACAGCAAAAAGGCCGAGCGTAATCGCTGGCTCAGATCGGCATTGCGCTCCTTGAAGGCCTGCTGACCCTCGGGTGTTTTCACTAGATACATCGACCCCGCCCTCTGTGCATTGAATTGCTTTCCGCCCTGCAGGGTGGCAGCTATGGCTGCGGCTGAAAAGCGGGTTTTCCTGCAAGCCAGGTTCGCACATGCTCCAGATCAACTCATGACGGATATCCGGCAGAAAACTGCCTCGGACCCGATCCCAGAAATCGCTGAAGGCCGTCAAATCAAGAGTTTTTAACTCTCGCCCGCCGCTGCTCCCACCAGCTCACGAGCAATGTGGTGACCAAGCCCACCGGCACGCCAAACACTCCGGCCGAGATGGGCTGAATGCCCCACCAGAGTGCCTCGCCGCGCAGTGCCGAGGGCAGCACGCCCTGCAGCCCCGGCACATGAGAGAGCATGTAGTACACCGTCACGGCCAGGCCCAGCAGCATGCCGGCCACCGCACCACGGCGCGTGGTGCCACGCCAGAAGATGCCCAGCACCATGGCTGGCACAAAAGCCGAGCCCGCCAGAGAGAAGGAGGCCGAGACCATGGGAAGAATGTCCGAAGAGCGCCGCGCCGCCACAAATGCCGCCGACAGGGCCACCAGCAGCAATGCGAACTTGGAGAGAATCACGCGCTGTTCGGGCGAGACACGCCGCTTGCGCGTATCCAGGCGCCGCCGCTCCTGAAAATAGAGGTCACGCACCAAGGCATTGCTGATGGTCAGCAGCAGGCCGTCGGCCGTGGACAGGGCCGCCGCCAGCCCGCCAGCAGCCACCAGCCCGGAGAGCACATAAGGCATGCCGCCGAGTTCTGGAGTGGCCAGCATGATGAGGTCGGCCCCCATGCGGATTTCGGCAAACTGCAAGATGCCATCGCCGTTGATATCCTCCACCGACAGCAGCGAGGCGTCCACCCTTGACCACTGCGCAATCCAGTTCGGCAAGGCATCGAAATGCGTGCCCACGAGATTGCTCATGACCTCGTACTTCACCAGCACGGCCAAGGCCGGTGCGCCAAGATACAGCAGGCCGATAAAGAACAGCGACCAGGCCACCGAGGTACGCGCCGCCGACACCGAGGGAACCGTGAAATAGCGCGTGAGCAAGTGCGGCAGCCCGGCAGTGCCGACCATCAAGCAAAACATCAGCGCCAGAAAATTGCGCCGACTTTCCTCATAGGCTTTCTGCTCGGCCGGCGAGCCATGCGGATCGCCCGCGAAAGGCTGGCTTTGCAGCGGCATGCCGCCCAGCGGCTTGGCCCGCTCATAGGCCTCGTGCAGCTCGCGGCTCCAGAGCTCGCGTGCCGCCACCTCGTCCTTGGGCATGGCGGCCAGTTCCCGGCTGGCGGTCATGATGGCACCGATATTGCCGCTGCTGGTGCGCAGTTCGCGGATATGCTCGCTCAGCGCCTGACGTTCAGCCGCCAGCACATTGGGCACATCGCGCAGCTTGGCCTGCAGCACCTGGGCCCGGGTGCGGTAGGCCTCCAGCACAGACTGCTCAGCCTCCGAGGACAGCAGCTGCTGCTCCATGGCACCAATCTTGCCCAATTGCTGGCTATAGGCCAGCTGCGCCCAGGGGTTGCCCAGCTGTTTGTAGGCCAGCCAGGAAACCGGCAGCATGAAGGCCAGCAGGATCACCACATATTGTGCCACCTGAGTCCAGGTGATCGCCCGCATTCCACCCAGGAACGAGCACAGCAGCACGCCACCCAACCCCAGCATGATGCCGATCTCGAACTGAACACCGGTCAGCCGTGCGGCAATCAGGCCCACGCCATAGATCTGCGCCACCACATAAGTGAAGGAGCAGGTAATGCCTGCCAGCGCAGCAATGATGCGCGGCCAGCGTCCCCCATAGCGCGCCTGGAAGAAATCTGGCACGGTATAGAGATTCATGGCCCGCAGATAGGGGGCAATCAGCATGCCGACCAGGCAGAACCCTCCCGTCCACCCCAGGACATAGGCCAGCCCGCCGGGCTGTGTGCCGGTTCCCGAAAAGCCTTGCAGATAAAGCGCGCCGGAGAGGCTGATGAACGAGGCTGCGCTCATCCAGTCGGCAGCCGCCGCCATGCCGTTGTAGAAAGGCGGAATGCGCCGGCCGGCGACGAAATACTCCTCGGCATCGCTGGTGCGCGAATACACACCGATGGCCGCGTACACCATCACTGTGGAGAACAGGAAGATGGGCCCTATCCAGTGCCGCGAAAGCCCGCGCTCCTCGGCCCAGAGCATGGTCAGCAAAAAGCCCGCCGTGCCCAGCACATAGAGAAAAAGAATGCGATGCAGCCGCCAGTGGTAGGCACGGCTCAGAACGGGCCGCTCAGGCATGAAGATCGGAAGCGGCAGAGGAGGCATCGTGAGCCTCAGCCGCTTTGCGCGCCTCGTCACGCGCCTGTTGGCGTTCGAAATAATCCATGGCCACACAATAGACCACGATGATGAGCAGGAACATCAGGACTGCCCCTTGGGCCGCCATCCAGTAGGCCACGGGCCAGTCGGGCACCAGCTCCTGGATATCCCGCGCGAAGTAGCAGATGCCAAATGAAAATACCACCCAGACCGTCAGCAGCAAGGCCTTGAGTCTCAGGTGGTAGGTATCGTGCAGATCCGGCGGGAAGGTGACTTCCACCGGATTGCCCAACGCATCGAATGCCTGTCGCGGAGCATCCGGCGCAGCATCGTCATGCACGGGCGCGTGATGCGTCTGCATGCCGATGCGCAAGGCTTATTCAGCCAGCTTCTGCCAGGTGGAGACCACGCTGTCAGGGTTCAGGGAGATGGACGAGATGCCTTCGTCGGCCAGCCACTTGGCAAAGTCGGGGTGGTCCGAAGGGCCTTGGCCGCAGATACCCACATACTTGTCCTGATCGCGGCAGGCCTTGATGGCATGAACCAGCAGCTTCTTGACAGCGGGGTCGCGCTCGTCGAAATCAACGGCCAGCAGCTCCAGACCGGAGTCGCGGTCCAGGCCCAGGGTCAGCTGGGTCAGGTCGTTGGAGCCTATAGAGAAACCGTCGAAGTACTCGAGGAACTCTTCGGCCAGCACGGCGTTGGAGGGCACTTCGCACATCATGATCAGCTGCAGGCCGTTTTCACCACGCTTGAGGCCGTTCTCGGCCAGCAGCTCGGTCACGCGCTTGGCCTGGCCCAGGGTACGTACGAAGGGAATCATGATCTTGACATTGGTCAGACCCATGTCCTCGCGCACGCGGCGCAGGGCTTCGCATTCCATCTTGAAGGCTTCACCGAACTCGGCCGAGATGTAACGCGCGGCACCGCGGAAGCCCAGCATGGGGTTCTCTTCCTCGGGTTCGTAACGGCTGCCGCCGATCAGCTTGCGGTACTCGTTGGACTTGAAGTCGGACATGCGCACGATCACGGGCTTGGGCCAGAAAGCGGCGGCAATCGTTGCCACGCCTTCGGTCACCTTGTCCACGTAGAACGCGCGGGGCGAGGCATGGCCTCGGGCCACGGACTCGACAGCCTTCTTCAGATCGGCGTCAACGGCGGGGTAGTCCAGGATGGCCTTGGGGTGCACGCCGATGTTGTTGTTGATGATGAATTCCAGGCGGGCCAGACCCACGCCCTCATTGGGCAGCTGGGCAAAGTCAAAAGCCAGCTGGGGATTGCCCACGTTCATCATGATCTTGGTGGAGATGCTGGGCATCTCGCCACGCTTGACCTCGGTCACTTCGGTTTCCAGCAGACCGTCGTAGATCTTGCCGGTATCGCCTTCCGCGCAGGACACGGTGACCAGGGTTTCGGCCTTGAGCAGATCGGTCGCATTGCCGCAGCCCACGACGGCAGGGATGCCCAGCTCGCGAGCAATGATGGCTGCGTGGCAGGTACGGCCGCCACGGTTGGTGACGATGGCCGAAGCCTTCTTCATGACGGGCTCCCAGTTGGGGTCGGTCATGTCGGTCACCAGCACGTCGCCGGCCTGCACCTGATCCATCTGCGAGATGTCGGACACCAGGCGCACGGGGCCGGTGCCGATCTTCTGGCCGATGGCGCGGCCTTCGGCCAGCACGGTGCCCGTGCCCTTGAGCTTGTAGCGCAGCTCGGCCTGGCCCTTGGCCTGGCTCTTGACGGTTTCGGGGCGCGCCTGGAGGATGTAGAGCTGGCCGTCGGTGCCGTCCTTGCCCCATTCGATATCCATGGGGCGGCCGTAATGCTGCTCGATCACCAGAGCGTAATGCGCCAGCTGCTGCACTTCCTCGTCAGTCAGCGAATAGCGGTTGCGCAGCTCATGGGCCACATCCACGGTCTTGACCAGCTTGCCGTCGGCAGCCTTTTCCTCGGGCGTGGCAAAGATCATCTGGATCAGCTTGGAGCCCAGATTGCGGCGGATCAGCGCCTTGTTGCCAGCCTTGAGCATGGGCTTGTGCACATAGAACTCGTCGGGGTTCACGGCGCCCTGCACCACGGTCTCGCCCAGGCCGTAGCTGGAGGTGATGAAGACCACTTCCTCGAAACCGGATTCTGTGTCGATGGTGAACATCACGCCGGCAGCGCCCTTGTCGGAGCGCACCATGCGCTGCACGCCGGCGGACAGAGCCACCACATCGTGCTCGAAGCCCTTGTGCACGCGGTAGGAGATGGCGCGGTCGTTGTACAGCGACGCGAACACTTCCTTCATCTTGTGCAGCACGTCTTCAATGCCCACCACGTTCAGGAAGGTTTCCTGCTGGCCGGCAAACGATGCATCGGGCAGATCTTCCGCAGTGGCGGAAGAGCGCACGGCAAACGATGCCTCGGCATTGCCGCCTTGCAGGCGGACAAATTCTTCACGGATGGCCTGCTCCAGATCGGCGGGGAAAGGCTGGCTTTCCACCATGGCGCGGATTTCCGCACCCACAGCGGCCAGGGCGCGGACATCGTCCACGTCCAGAGCGGCCAGCTTGGCCGAGATCTTGCCAGCCAGACCTTCAAAGGCCAGGAATTCGCGGAAGGCATGAGCCGTGGTGGCAAAGCCGGTGGGCACGCGCACGCCCTGGGGCAGTTGCGAGATCATTTCGCCGAGCGAGGCGTTCTTGCCGCCGACCGACTCGACGTCGGTCATGCGCAGTTTTTCGAACGGAACGACTAATGCGGTCGCTTCGAAGAGTTGAGACATGGGAAAGCTCCAAAGGTAAAAAACCGGCACGCTTGCGGCGACTGGGCTGAATGGCCAGGGCACGCGAACCCACGCTGCATCGATGCAGTGCTTTGCTGTTCTGGATGTTGACCGTCAACGAGCATGGGTGGAATTTGGGAATAATGGGCGCAATTGTAGGCCTAGCCATGAACCCTGGCGCGGCTCAAACCTGTTTCAGACTTCAGGGCATGGCATTGCCGGCCCCGCCTCCACCTAATCACTGCGCGCACCATGCATACCCATACGATTTTTGTCATTTCTGACGGCACAGGCATCACGGCCGAGACCTTTGGCACGGCCATCATGGCCCAGTTCGAGAGCAAGCCGAGGCTGATTCGCATCCCCTTTGTGGACTCGATGGACAAAATTCATCAGGCCGTGCGCCAGATCAACCATGTGGCCGAGGTGGAGAAGAGAAAGCCCATCATCTTCACCACCCTGGTCAATCAGGAGATGCTGGAATTCCTTGAAGCCAACTGCAAGGGCAAGCTGTTCGACATGTTCGGCACCTTTGTGCGCCCGCTGGAAGTGGAGCTGGGCCAGAAGTCGCTGCACCGCGTGGGCCGCTTTGCCGACATCAGCGAGAGCAAGGAATATCTGGAGCGCATGGAGGCCATCAACTACACGCTGGCTCACGATGACGGCCAGACCCATGCCGACCTGAGCGGCGCCGACGTGATCCTGGTGGGCGTGAGCCGCTCGGGCAAGACGCCTACCAGTCTGTACCTGGCCATGCAGTTCGGCCTCAAGGTGGCCAACTACCCGCTGATTCCCGAGGACTTCGAGCGCAAGCAGTTGCCGCCCGCGCTGGAGCCCTACCGCAAAAAGCTGTTTGGCCTGACGATTCAGCCCGAGCGCCTGTCCAGCATCCGCAACGAACGCCGTCCCGACTCCAAGTACGCCAGCCTGCCCAACTGCCGCTACGAGGTGGCCGAGGCCGAGGCCATGATGCGCAGAAGCGGCATCCAGTGGCTGTCCAGCACCACCAAGTCGATCGAAGAGATTGCCACCACCATCTTGCAGGAAGTGCTGCCGCAGCATCTGGGGCATTGAGCCCCCTGAGCGGCTTTGCCGCTTCCCCCGAGGGGGACGACACCCTCGGTGCGGGCGGCCCTTCCTCGGTGTCTCTCATTTGAGCTGCGTCGGTTTCAAGAGCTGCCGCTACTACCCAGACGGTGAAGTTCACCACCGCTGCGGTAATGCCTCAACAAGATAGTCCACCAGTGCCCTGACCTTGGCGGGCACATACTGACGGTCTCTGAAGCAGGCAAAAAAGTCCAGCGGCTCATCGGCAAACTGCAGCTGGCCTTTGCGCCCCGGCTTGAGGCTCAGCGGCACCAGCCGCCCGTCGCGCACATGTTCGTGCACGATAAAGTCACCCGCCCAGGTAATGCCGCCGCCCGCGACCGCATATTCCACCAGTGCGTCGATATCACTGCCAATCAGCGCAATGCGCTGGGGCGGATCGGCTCTTTGCCCGTCACGTTGAAACGGCCAGCGCATGAGCCGGCCGTCGCGCTCGCGCCGGTACAGCAGACAGGCATGCCCCAGCAGCTCCTGCGCCGTCTGCGGTCGGCCGTGCTGCTGCAGATACTGGGGCGAGGCACACAGAATGCGCGGCATCGAGGCCAGCAGCCGCACCGACATGCCGGGCTCCAGCACATCGCGGTAGCGCACGCTGATGTCCACATCCTCCTTGAGCACGTCCACATGCCGGTCCGTGATCAACAGCTCCAGCTCCAGCCGCGGATGCAGCGCGGTAAACGCGGGCAGCAGCGGCGCCAGCACATGGCGGCCGAACGCGGCCATGCAGGCAATGCGCAATCTGCCTTGCAGCTCTCCATGAATCAGCGAGAGATCGGACTGGGCTTTTTCGAGCTCGTCGAGCACCGGAGCGACGCGCGCCAGATAGCGCTCGCCGGCCTCGGTCAAGGCCATGGAGCGGGTGGTGCGGGTGATCAGGCGCGTGCCCAGTTCACGCTCCAGCCGTGCGAGGTTCTGGCTGGCTGCGGCGGGCGATATGCCCAGCTGGCGCGCGGCCGAGGCGATAGAGCCTCCCTCCAGCGCTTTGACAAAGGTTTCTATGGCTCGCAGATTCGGCATGACTGAGAATGTATCCCCAATTGCATTCGAAAGTTCTGCTTATGAGTGCAACAAGTCCCGGGCCTCTACCGCAGCCCGCTGACCCTGCCTACAGTTCAGCCCTGTTTCCCATCCTTGCATTCGGCCCGAACCGCTGGCAGGCCCACTCCCGCCGCAGCGACGCGCCATGCATTTCCGGCATCGCTTTCATGAACTCCTCCACCAGCTCTTCCCCATCCAGACTTTCGACGCTGAAGCTGCACCGGCGTTACACGCCATTTGTCTTTGCGTTTTTCATGGCCGGCATCATGGCGTTTCTGATGTGCTGCACCATCGTGGCGGCCAATACCGGCTTTGACAGCGGCTATGTCCGTCGCGTGTTCAGCGCCTATGCGCTGGCCATGCCGGTGGCATTTTTCTGCGTGATGATGGTGCGGCCGCTGGTGCTCAAGCTGGTTGCGCTGACCGTGCATACGCATTGACAGCCAGTGACAGCTAGGTCATTAGCTATTGAATATGAAGCAGCCTGCGCATGACTGGCTTCATAATTCAATTCAATCTGCTGAAATTTCAAGCAGGTAAAGCGGTATCAGCTACAAAAATATATTGCAGCGCGCCGTCGCTGCTGCGCACCGGGTCGCACTGCATGCCCCAGACCTGCCGCACCAGCGCCGGTTGCAGCACATCCAGCACCGCACCGTGATGCACTCCGGCATCACCGCCCAGCACCAGCACATCGTCGGCATAGCGCAGCGCCAGGTTCAGATCATGGATCACCGCCACCACACCCGCGCCCTGCTGAGCGGCCCACTGGCGCAGCAGACGCATGGCATGGTGCTGATGGGCCAGATCGAGAGCGGCGGTGGGTTCGTCCAGCAGCAGCCAGCGCGCCGCGCCGTCGGCGGGCGCGCGCCCATCTGGCCAGATCTGCGCCAGTGCCCGGGCCAGATGGGTGCGAGCCCGCTCCCCGCCCGACAGCGTGTTGATGCTGCGCTGCGCCAGATGACCGACCCCGGTCAGCGCCATGGCCTGCGCCAGAATTTGCGCTTCCCCGGCGGCTGGCTGGTGACGATGCGGATAACGCCCCAGCTCCACCACCTCCTGGGCCGTGAAGTCAAAGGCCACGCTGCAATCCTGGGGCATGACGGAGCGACGGCGCGCAAGCCCTTCCACCGCATGCCCGGACAGCTCCAGCCCGTCGAGCAGAACCTGCCCCGACTGCGGCGCGCGCTCGCCCACCAGCATGGACATCAGCGTGGATTTGCCGGCGCCATTGGGGCCGAGAATGGCGGTAAAGCGCCCGGCCGCAATCCGCACATCCACCGTCGCTAGGCGCGGTCCCTTGGCTACGCCGACACCCAGATTGCGGCATTCGAGGCTGGACAGCCCTTGGTGCGCACTCATACCTTGCTCCTGAACTGGCGCAGCATGGCCAGAAAAAGCGGCACGCCGATAAACGCGGTGAGCACCCCCAGCGGCAGCTCGGCCGGCTTGGCAATGGTGCGCGCCACGGCATCGGCGCTGACCACCAGCGCCGCGCCCAGCAGGGCCGAGCCCGGCAGCACCACGCGATGGTCAGGCCCTGCCATCAGCCGCACCCAGTGCGGCGCGACCAGGCCGATGAAGCCGATGATGCCCGTGGTCGCGGTCACGGCCCCCACGGCCAGCGCCGCCACCATCACGGCGCGGCGCTTGGTCTTCTCCACGGCCACGCCCAGCAAATTGGCCTGGGCCTCGCCAAGAGCGATCGCATTCAGCGGCCTAGCCAGCGCCAGCGCTGCCGCCGCGCTGACGGCCACGGCCGCCGACACCAGGGCCAGCGCACTCCAGCGCGAGGCGCCCAGGCTGCCCAGCAGCCACATCTGCAGGTTGCGCAGTTGCTCATCCGTCGATACAAAGCTCAAAAAACCCAGTCCGGCACCGGCCAGCGCATTGATGGCAATGCCGGCCAGCAGCATCAGGCCAATGCGGGTCGTGCCCTGGACCTGGCCCAGTACATAGACCACGGCGGTCACGACAAGGCCGCCGCCAAAAGCCATGGCCACCAGGGCCCAGCTGCCCAGATGACGCGGTAGCCAGGGCAGATACAGGCCGCCCAGCACGATGGTGGTGCCTGCAGCCAGGGCCGCGCCGCTGCTGACGCCAATCAGCCCGGGGTCCGCCAGCGGATTGCGAAACAGCCCCTGCATCAATGCGCCGGCCAGCCCCAGTCCCGCACCCGCAGCCACGCCCATGAGCAGGCGCGGCAGGCGGATATTGAGAAAGACCAGATGCTCGGGACCGCTGTCCACGGCACCACCAAAAAGACTGCGAAGCCCGTCCCAGACAATCCCTGGCAACTGTCCCGGTGCAATGGCATAGGCCCCACTGGCACTTCCCCACACCATGGCCAGCAGCACCAGAGCCGCCCCCAGCAACAGGGCTGCGCTGCGGCTGAGCCGTCCAGCAGGAGTGCGCCAGCGCGATGCGACAGGCCGCTCGACTGCTGGCTTTGGTGCCACGCTCCCCATGCTTGCGCTCATGCTCAGGCCACCCACTGCAGTGCGCGCATATGCAGCGCCTGCACAGCGCTGGGCAGGCGCGGCCCAAAGCCCAGCAGGTGGCTGGCTTCCAGCGTCACCAGCGCCTTCTTGGCGTAGGCGGGCGTCAGTGCCAGCTCGGGCCGCTTCCAGAAGGCGGCCTCGCCGCCCAGGGCTTCGATGCCCTGGGTGGTGTTGATGATGACCTCGGGCGCGGCGCTGGCCATGGCCTCGGCGGTCAGGGGCTTGTAGCCGTCGAACTGGTCGATGACATTGACACAGCCCGCGTACCGGATCAGCGCATTGGCTGCCGTGCCCTTGCCCGCCACCTGCGGACTGCCGCTGTGCGAGAGCACAAACAGCACGCGCGGCTTGCGCTGGGCCTTGGCCACCTGGGCCTGCACGCTGCTCCACTGCGCATCGAGCTGGGCCAGCAGCTTGTCGGCCTCGCTAGAGCGACCTGTCTCGCGTCCCACGACCTTGACCTTTTCCTGCACCTCGGCCCAGTTGTGCCTGGCCGCAACCAGCGATACGCGTACGCCTGCCTGACGGATCTGATCGAGCACCACGGGCGGGCCGGCCTCGCTGGTTGCGATCACCGCATCGGGCTTGAGCGAGAGCAGGCCTTCGGCCGAGAGCTGGCGCACATAGCCGACCTTGGCGGTTTTTTGCGCCGCCTCGGGGAACAGGCTGGTGGTGTCCGTGCCCACCAGCAGGCCCTGGGCATTGAGCAGATAGACCACCTCGGTCAATGCGCCACTGAGAGACACCAGCCGTTTCGCTCCAGACGCGGAAGCGGCGGTCTGGGCCAGGGCCGGCAAGGCCGTGCCCGCCACAGCCGCACCCAGCCAATGCAGACCCTGGCGCCGGGAAATGCGGGCCGTGCTCATGCGGCCTCCGCCACTGCTGCCTTGCGCGGCAGGCCGGCCACCAGGTCGCGCCAGCCTTGCAGCTCGGGATGGCCGGGCTTGCGCTCGCCAAAGAACATGGCCATGTTGTTGCCTTCGGCATCAAAGGCCTCGACCGAGGTCACCACGCCATCGCTGGTGGGCTTTTGCACCACCCAGACATTGGCGATCAGGTCGGTGCGCAGATGCAGGTTGAAACCCTTGTCCAGCACATTGATCCAGCGCACGCCGTCCTTGCCGTCCATGGGCTGGATATTGCTCACGGGGCCGGAGTGGATCTGGATGCAGCCGCTGCTGCCCACAAACACCATGATGGAGACGCCGTCCACCGCCGCATCGCCCAGCAGCTGCGCGACTGCGTCGGTGCTCAGGCGCTCGCAGTACTGAGGCACCAGACGGAAGGCCTGCTGGCGCTCGGCTCCGAACCTGCGCAGCATCTCGAAGAACTCATGCGTGTCCTTCATATCGCTCCAGGCCTGGCTCAGCGCGGGCACGTCGATCTCGGCGTCGGCCTTGAGGGCAGGCTTGGCCGCAGGCTCGCGGAACACATAGCCTGCCGACGGCTCGGCAAAGCGCTCGACCAGCGCATTCCAGGCCGCCATATCGGTGGCCTCACGTGCGAACACCTTGTGCACGGCACGGCCGGCCGCGTCATAGAACTGCAGGCTGCGCATGGCGGGGCGGTTGCCGTTGGCGGACTCCTCGGTCACGGCAAAGCCGGCGTGCCAGTGCATGAAGAACAGGCGCAGATCGATCTCGCGGCTCAGCGCCAGACCCACCGGGCCCTGGGCTGACAGGTTCTGATAGATGCCGTCCTTTTCATGCACGGTGGATTCGTTGCGCGTGAGCGCCATCACCGGGCCGCAGGCTTGCAGGGCTTTAAGAATGTCCAGCCATTCGGCGCGCAGCGGCAGCGCCTGCAGCGAGCGTTCATGCTCGCCGCCATGGGCCGCGATGACCGCGCCTTCGCTCAGTTGCAGCGCCTCGGCCGCATCTTTGGCTCGCAGGCCTTGCTCGCGCTTTTGCGCGAATTGCTCACGGATTTGCACCGCGGTCATGGTCTGGATTTCGGGGGAGGTGATGGCGTTCATTGCAGGGTCTCCGGGCTGTGATGCCAGTGTGGTTGTGGGTTGGAAAATTCGTCGCCCAAGCGGGGAGCCGAAGCCTGGGCTTCGGGCTCTTGCTCAGGCTGGGCCAGCACCTGGGCCACGGTGGCCCAGCGCTGCTCCAGCTTTTGCAGAAAGTGGCGCATGTCCTCGGAGCGCTCACAGCCGTCCAGGCCTTCGGCCATGCGCGCCAGCTGCGCCGATACCCTCAGGGCCATGGGCGCGCGGTGCGCCGCACAGCAGCCCTGGCTGAAACCGGTCATCAACGCCAGCACCGTAGCCAGCTGGGCTTCGCCCTCGGTCAGCAGATATTCCTCATCGCGGCTGCCAGAGGCACTCTGGGCATTGGCGGTGTTCTCATAAACAGACATGGCTCACTCCCGCAGTTTTTGAGTCAAACAGATCTCAAGCGCTTATCAAACAAGCGCTTTCAGCTACCAAATCAGAAGTCCTGAACCAGGGACACACGCACATTGCGGCCCGGCTGGGTATAGGCATCGGCAATCTGCGTCGTGCGGCTCAAGCCACGTACATCCGCCCAGCGCGAATACTTTTTGTCGGTCAGGTTGTAGATGCCCACATTCAGACGCGTGCCGGGGCGGATGCGCCATTGCGCACTCAGATCCAGTACCGTCGCGGATGGGCTGAGGAAGGGGCGGCCGGAGGAAAGATCGGGCGCATCCTTGTCTTTTTTGCCCGCCCAGTGCGAGGCACTGAGCTGCACGCCAACGGTGGATCTGTCATAGCGCACGCCCAGCACCAACTGCTGTGGCGAGATGGTGTCCACCGGCTTGTTGGTGCTCTTGTCCGTGCCCTTGGTATAGCCATAGGCAGCGTTGGTGCGCCAGTTGCCTCCCGCAAACCGGCCCCAGTCGTAGTCGGCCTTGAGCTCGAAGCCGCTGATATGCACGCGATTCAGGTTGACGGACTGGATGACAGCCGGGTTGTTGCGGTCACCAAATGCGCCGGAAACCGTCACCTGATCCTGGATGAAGTCCTTGTAGCGGCCCGTGAAGACTGCCGCATCCAGACGCAGCGCATTCATGCGACCGCGCAGTCCCAGCTCGAAGGTATTGCTTTTTTCCGCCTTGAGATCGGGATTGGGAATGCTCTTGTAGAACGCAAACGGGTTCTCGAAGAAGGCATTGATCTGCCCCGCATTCGGCGCTCTGAAGCCGGCGGCATAGTTGCCGTAAACCGACCAGGCATCGTTCATCTGGAACATGGCGCCCAGCTTGGGGGAGACGGCGGAGTCGGAGTTGCTGACCGCTGTGCCGCCAAACCCTTGCTGCTTGGGCTTGATGCTGTAGTGCTCGGCCCGCAATCCGGGCGTCAGGCTGAACGCGCCATAGTGCAGCTCGGCCTGGGCAAACAGCGCCGTCGAGGTTTCCGTTGTGTCGGGGAAGCGCTTGAGCGGAAAGCTCTCGCCTGCCGGTGGCGTGATGCCGTTTTGCTCGTTGACCACCTTGCCGCGCAGATAGTCCACGCCATAGCTGAACTTGCCGCTGAGGCCATTGCCCCAGCGCAGCGTCTTGCCGGCCTGGGCGTGCAGCTGCAGCGCGTCCTCGTCATAGGTCACATCACGCTCGCGATAGGCCAGAGGCGGGGTGCGGGTTTCGGTCACGAACTCGCGCGAGTCCGAACTCTGGTAGCTGGCCATCAGCTTGAGCTCGTCGGCCAGTGCCGTATTCAGCTCACGCCACTCACCTTGCCAGCTGGCACGCCAGCGCTTCATGGTGGTTTGCGCCCGCGAATCCGTCACCGTGGCCGTGCGTGCGCTGAGCAAATCGTAGTCCGCGCGCTTGTCCACGTTTTCCAGCGTGAACACATGCTTTTGCACGGCAGACGGCGTGTAGACCAGACGCCCCAGCAGCGAATGGCTCTTGTCCTTTTCAGGATTGGGCGTGGTGCGCAACGCACCCACCACATTGTTGCTGCCCATGTTTTCCAGCGCGCTGGAGCGGCCCATGCCGGCCGACACCAGCCAGCTCCACTCGGGGCTGGCGCGCCCTGCAATCGTGGCACCCACGCGCTTGCCATTGTCCGAGCCGTCATAGCTGGCCGAGACACGGCCGCCGATGGACTTGCCGTCCTTGAGCAGATCGTCGGGCTGCACGGTGATGAAATTGACCAGGCCGCCCATGCCGTCCGAGCCATAGAGCGCGGGCACGGCACCGCGCAGAATCTCCACGCGTTGCACCAGACCCAGATCCAGATAGTCACGGCCAAAGGAGTTGGCGCTGAAGGCATAGCTGCGCGGCAGGCGCACGCCATCGACCAGCATCAGCACGCGGTTGCCTTCGAGGCCACGGATATTGAAGCCGCTGTTCTGGTCACGCCCGGTAGCAGAGCCGGCCAGTGTGAACCGCGCCGGACTGCGCGGCACGGTCACATTGGGCAGCTTGGCTGCAAGCTCGCGGATGTCGCCGATCTGCTCCTCCTCCATCTGCCTGGCATCGATGACGTCCACCGTCATGGGCAGGCTGTCGGCGTCCTGCTCGTCGCGCGAGGCACTGATGACCACATCGCGCAGCACGGGCGTGCTGCGGTCGGCACGGGCCGCCGCGACCTGGACGGATTCGGAATATTGCTGCTGGGCCTGGGCCGAGATGGCGGCGCAGGCCAGTGCGCAGGCCAGCGCCAGCGCCAGCGGACGGAGATTGGAGCGTGGCGCCAGCGAGGCGCGGGCGTGCAAAGCGGTGGCGGAAGCCATACCAGAAACCCTCTTTATTCATAGAAATGGACAAGAGCTGGCTTCTGATGGGTACGTCAATGGCCACAGGTCGAAACGTCAGAGGCTTCGCGGCCTGTAGCTGGCACGGCATTGGCTGGCTGAATGGCGCTCAGTATATGCGAATAATTCTCAACTGCAAATAACTTCGTTACCAACCGGGAATTGCGTGCCGACGCAAGGCTGCGGCTTGCACTGTGGCCTGTTTTCAACGGCTGTTTTCAAGGGCTGTTAAGCCCCAAACCCGGTGCACTGAACGCCACAAAGCCCCGTGACGATCCTGGCAGCGACAGCGCCCTCTTCGCGGCCGTTCAAAAGCAAAAAGGACTGCCCGGGCAGTCCTTTTTTTGATAGCTTTCATCGCCTGCCCTGCAAGCGATGAAGGCCGTTTAGTTGCGGATCAGATGATCGAAGGCCGACAAGGCTGCAGTGGCACCGGCGCCGGCAGCAATCACGATCTGCTTGTAAGGCACCGTGGTGCAGTCACCGGCGGCGAACACCCCGGGCAGATTGGTCTGCCCCTTGGCATCCACAATGATTTCGCCGAACTTGCTCAGCTCCAGTGTGCCCTTAAGCCATTCGGTGTTCGGCACCAGGCCGATCTGCACAAACACACCTTCGAGCTCCACATGGTGCACGTCACCGCTTGTACGGTCCTTGTAGCTCAGGCCGTTGACCTTGCCGTTGGCCCCCGTGATCTCCGTGGTCTGGGCGTTGGTGATGACGGTCACATTGGGCAGGCTGTGCAGCTTCCTGACCAGCACGGCATCGGCCTTGAGCTGATCGGCGAACTCCACCACTGTCACATGGGACACCAGACCCGCCAGGTCGATCGCAGCTTCGATGCCGGAGTTGCCGCCACCGATCACCGACACGCGCTTGCCCTTGAACAGCGGGCCGTCGCAGTGCGGGCAGTAGGCCACGCCCTTGTTCTTGTACTCAGCTTCGCCGGGCACGTTCACATTGCGCCAGCGCGCACCCGTGGACAGGATCACGGTCTTGGCCTTGAGCGAGCCGCCGTTGGCCATTTGCACTTCCACCAGACCGCCGGGCTGCGCAGCGGGAATCAGCTTCTCTGCGCGCTGCAGGTTCATGATGTCCACGTCATAGGCCCGGGTGTGGGCTTCCAGGGCCGCAGCGAACTTGGGTCCGTCGGTCTCCAGCACGGAGATGTAGTTCTCGATCGCCAGCGTGTCGTTGACCTGACCGCCAAAGCGCTCTGCCGCCACGCCGGTGCGAATGCCCTTGCGAGCCGCATACACGGCGGCTGCCGCGCCGGCGGGGCCTCCGCCGATGATTAGCACGTCAAAAGCTTCCTTGGCCGACAGCTTGGCCGCGTCACGCGAGGCAGCGCCGGTGTCCAGCTTGGCCACGATTTCTTCGATGGTCATGCGACCGGAGCCGAACACGCTGCCGTTCATGAACACCATGGGCACGGCCATGATTTCGCGCTCACTCACTTCCTTCTGGAAGGCGCCGCCCTCGATCACCGTGGTCTTGACCTTGGGGTTGAGAATGGCCATCAGTGACAGTGCCTGAACCACATCGGGGCAGTTGTGGCAGCTCAGGCTCATATAGACCTCGAAGTTGAAGTCGCCATCGAGCGCCTTGATCTGCTCGATCACGTCCTGCTCCACCTTGGGAGGGTGGCCACCCGTCCACAGCAGGGCCAGCACCAGCGAGGTGAATTCATGGCCCAGGGGCAGACCCGCAAAACGCAGCTGGGTGGCCGAGCCCTGACGCTGCAGCGTGAACGAGGGCTTGCGGGCATCGCTGCCGTCGGTGCGCAGGGAAATCTTGTCGCTGCGCAGAGACTGGATGGTTTTCAGCAGATCGTGCATCTGGGCACTGGTCTCGCTGTCATCCAGAGAAGCCACCAGCTCAAACGGCTGCTGCACGCGTTCCAGGTAGGCGGCGAGTTGGGCTTTGAGTTGATCGTCAAGCATGGTGGATTCCTTTGAATTTAGAGTTGTTGATGCAATGCAGCAAAGTGCTTTTGAGGCCTTTGCCCGCCCATGAAAGCAAAAACTGGGCGAAAAAAAGCCGGACGGACGGGCAGAACTCGCCTGAACGTCGTCCGGCTTTCAGAGCGCTTGCACGCTCAGCCGACAGGTATCAGGCTTAGATCTTGCCGACCAGATCCAGCGAAGGAGTGATCGTGCTGGCGCCTTCCTTCCACTTGGCGGGGCACACCTGGCCGGGGTTGGCGGCGGTGAACTGGGCAGCCTTGAGCTTGCGCAGGGTCTCGGACACGTCACGAGCGATTTCGTTGGAATGCACTTCCATGGTCTTGATCACGCCTTCGGGGTTGATCACGAAGGTACCGCGCAGAGCCAGACCTTCTTCGGGGATGTGCACGCCGAAAGCGTTGGTCAGCTGGTGTGTGGGGTCGCCAACCAGGGGGAAATGGGCCTTGCCCACGGCGTCGGAAGTTTCGTGCCACACCTTGTGCGAGAAGTGGGTGTCGGTGGTCACGATGTAGACCTCGGCACCGGCCTTCTGGAACTCGGCGTAGTTGTTGGCGGCGTCTTCGATTTCGGTGGGGCAGTTGAAGGTGAAGGCGGCGGGCATGAAGATCACCACAGACCACTTGCCCTTCAGGCTCTCTTCAGTCACGGTGATGAACTCACCCTTGCCGTTGCGGTTCACATAGGCTTCGGTCTTGAAAGGTTGAACTTGAGTGTTGATCAGAGACATTTGCTGTTTCCTTGTGGTTAGTGTTTGAAGACAGGATGAAGTTTAGAGCGGCCCACTTAATAAAACCAATCAATTGATTTCATTAAATTGATTTAAAAAACCTATCAAACCAGATTCCCGGCTTCTGAAGTCAAGCCGCAGCGCTGTGCAGCTCAGCTTTCTATTGTGGGCCGAAACCAGGTAGTTCCAGCCAATAGTCCTTCAATCGCGCTCATAGCTTTTGTTGTCATCACTGCGTCAAAGCTGGGCAGCGAACCCCAAAGCTAAACGAGAACGCGCATCAGATGCAGCCAATTCGGGCGGGCATGGGCTTTGTTTGATTTGCCTCATAAAGCATGGACAATCGGCTCGAACAACAACTGCCCGAGAAGGAGTCCCCCCCATGAAAGGTGATGCACAAGTCATTTCCTGGCTGCAAGCCCAGCTCAAGAACGAACTGACCGCCATCAACCAGTACTTTGTGCATTACCGCATGTACAAGCACTGGGGCTTCGACAAGCTGGCCAAGAAGGAATACGAGGAATCCATCGGCGAGATGAAGCATGCCGACGCGCTGATGGACCGCATCTTCATGCTTGACGGCCTGCCCAATCTGCAGGACCTGGGCAAGCTGCAGATCGGCGAGGACGTGCCGGAAGCCCTGGCCTGCGACCTGCGCCTGGAGCAGGCCGCACAGCAAACCATCAAGGACGGCATCGCGCACTGCGAATCCGTGCGCGACTATGTTTCGCGCGATCTGCTGCAGAAGATCCTGGACGACACCGAAGAGCACATCGACTTCCTCGAAACCCAGCTCGACCTGATCGACAAGGTCGGCACGCAGAACTATCTGCAGTCGCTGATGGGCGAGATCGAGTAAGTCCAGCTTCGCGTCGAAATACAAAAGCGGCCTCAGGGCCGCTTTTGCTTTGAGCGCCGCCTGTCTCAGGTCGGCATCAGGAAGTCCCGGCTGATGCCGGAGCCCAGATCGTTGACGCGGTCGAGAAACTGCGTCAGATAGGCGTGCAGACCGGTGGTCAGGATCTCGTCGATGCGGCCGTACTGCAGATCGGCCAGCAGGCGCCCGGCCTTACGCGTGGTTTCCTGCGAATGGTCGTTGGCCACGCGCTCCAGGTTCTTGACCACCTCATGCATGCTGGCCAGCAGCGAGCGCGGCATGTCGGCGCGCAGCATCAGCAGCTCGGCCACGCGCTCGGGCGTGATCACATCGCGGTAGACCTTGCGGTAGACCTCGAAGGCCGAGACGCTGCGCAGCAAGGCGCTCCAGTGATAGAAGTCGAAGTTCATCAGGGCGCGACCGCGCGGCATGCCGTGGTAGTCGCGCTCTATGGAGTGGAACTTCACATCGAGCAGGCGTGCCGTGTTGTCAGCCCGCTCGACAAAAGTACCCAGGCGCACAAAGTGCAGCGCCTCGTCCTTGAGCATGGTGCCCAGCGACACGCCGCGCCACAGGTGCGAGCGGTATTTGACCCATTCGAAGAACTGCGCCGGATCCTTCTTCCAGGCATCCTTGCCGAAGTGGCGCTGCAGCGCCAGCCAGGTCTGGTTCTGCGTTTCCCAGGATTCCGTGGTCAGCGCTCCGCGCACGGCACGCGCGTTCTCGCGCGCCGCCTTGAGGCAGGCAAAGATGGAGGACGGATTGGCCTCGTCCGAGACCATGAACTGCAGCACCGAGTCGCGGTCCACCACCGGAAACTGCGCCTTGAAGGCCGGGATCAGCTCGCTGATGGACAGCACGCTCTGCCAGCCACGATGGGCATCGTGGATGGCCTGCGGCAGCATGGCGGTTTCATAGGCCACGCTGAGCATGCGCGCGGTGTTCTCTGCCCGCTCGGTGTAGCGTGACATCCAGTACAAATGGTCGGCGGTTCGGCTCAGCATAGGCCCTCCTTGGGCAGAGAACCCCGCACGCGCTGAACGCGCGCGCCGTATTCTGGTGAAAAAATGCTTGCAGCCTTTGTTTCTGCCCGCTCGGTGTAGCGTGACATCCGGTAAAGATGATCTGCGGTACGTGACAGCATCAATGGCCTCCCTCTTGATCTTCCAGCACCCAGGTGTCCTTGGTTCCGCCGCCCTGGGATGAATTCACCACCAGCGATCCCTGCTTGAGCGCCACACGCGTGAGTCCACCGGCCACCATGTTGACCTCGGTGCCCGTGAGCACAAAGGGCCGCAGGTCGATATGGCGCGGCGCTATGCCTTTTTCCACCATGGTCGGGCAGGTGGACAGGGAGAGCGTGGGCTGCGCGATATAGCCCGAAGGGTTGCCGACCAGCACGCGGCGGAAGGCCTCGATCTCGGCCTTGGTCGCGGCCGGCCCGATCAGCATGCCGTAGCCGCCTGCACCGTGCACCTCCTTGACGACCAGCTCATGCAGGTGCTCGAGCACGTATTGGAGGTCGTCCTCCTTTCGGCACAGCCAGGTCGGCACGTTCTGCAGGATGGGCTCCTCACCCAGATAGAAGCGGATCATCTCCGGCACATAGGGGTACACCGATTTGTCATCGGCCAGGCCCGTGCCCACGGCATTGCAGATATTGACGTTGCCTGCACGGTAGGCCCGCATCAGGCCCTTGCAGCCCAGCGTCGATGTGGGCCTGAAGACTTCGGGGTCGAGGAAATCATCGTCCACACGGCGGTAGATCACGTCCACACGCTGCAAACCCTGGGTGGTGCGCATATAGACCACGTCTTTCTCGACCACCAGATCCTGGCCTTCGACCAGCTCCACCCCCATTTGCTGGGCCAGGAAGGCATGCTCGAAATAGGCACTGTTGTACATGCCCGGAGTCAGCACCACCACCGTGGGCTCCAGCACGCCCGAGGGCGCGCTGGCACGCAAAGTGTCGAGCAGCATGTCGGGATAGTGGGCCACGGGTGCCACGGCATGCTTGCCGAAAAGCTCGGGGAACAGGCGCATGGTCATGCGGCGGTTTTCCAGCATGTAGGAAACACCCGATGGCACGCGCAGATTGTCCTCCAGCACGTAGTAGACGCCGTTGCCCTGCTCATCGGGCGCACGCACGATGTCTATGCCGGCGATATTGGCGTAGACATCGTTGGGCACCTGAATGCCCTCCATCTCGGGCCGGTACTGGCTGTTGCCGCGCACCAGCTCCGTCGGAATCAGGCCGGCACGCACCATGTCCTGCCCATGGTAGGCATCGCGGATAAAGCAGTTGAGCGCCTTCACGCGCTGGGCCAGACCCGCCTGCATGCTGGCCCACTCATGGGCCGCAATGATGCGGGGGATCAAATCGAACGGAATCAGGCGTTCCGTACCGGCGCCGCTCTCGTCCTTGTCGCCATAGACGGCAAAGGTGATGCCCACGCGCCGAAAGATCATCTCGGCTTCCGCCATGCGGGCTTGCATGGTGGCGTGCGGCTGGTGCGCCAGCCATTGAGCATAGACCTTGTAGTGGGCCCGTACATCGCTGCCCTCATAGGGCAGCATTGCGTACATTTCATCGAATTTCTGCATACTTGCACGCCTCCTGCGAATGGATTGTCAGTTGTTAAGCAAGAATCAGGCCCATTGACCCGCCCTCCTCAAAAACACAGGCCATTCATGCACTTCATGTGTCGATCAGTGTAGCAATGCAGCCCCGCGCCAAGGCGCAGTTGGCGAGCAGTACTCGGGGCTATGGCACGCTCGCACAGCACAGATTCAGGGCTCTAGCAGCGCCGCAGGTGTGGGCGTGCTGACCACGTTGACTGCGCTTGTGGTCACGGCAAAGCATCGCCGTCACACCCTGCCCCAAGCGGCTGCAATAGCGTGACCGAATAATGGCCTGACCGAATAATGGCCTGACCGAACAACGGTCACCTGCGGCTGCGCTGGGCGCAAAAAACCGCACCAATGGCACCGGATTCGGCGCCCAACTAAAACGAGGGAATCGGCAGCCCTATGGCTTGCATGTCGAGCCGCAAGCGGTCATCGGCCTCCTTCATGGCCAGTGGCAAGGTGAAGTTCGGAAAGGCAAGAGCCAGGACTGCTCCATCACTCAGGCTTGCTCGAATACGCTGCGGCAAAGGCTCGGCAAGCGTGGCACAACCGTCTTCATCGACATGCCCTTCGATGGGAAGACGCTCTGGTTTTTCCAGTGAACGGTGCACCTGCAATCGCCACGAAGTGTTAGAGCCAAGGTTGTAAGTGCCGCCATACAGCTGGCTCAGACCCAGGCCACAGGCTTGCAGGTACAGCGGCTTATCGGGCAAGGCCTTGGCCTGCTCGCGCTGGCTCTGCAGAAAACGCCCCCACTCCAGACGAGACAAGACGGAGTCAGCCCGTAAGCCATCGCCGTCAGCAGCCTGCAACACCCGCAGCCTGCCTGCACCGTCTTCGAGTGCGGCCAAATCCGTCTCGTATCGAAGCACTTCCACAAGGCGACTAATGGCTGGTCGGGCAGCCTCCTTCAACCCCAGCAAAGCGGCTTGCTCGTAGTGATACGCTTCTGCCCGGCGGTCCACATCAGGCAGCCCTAAACCTTTGGCAGCCATGCGCGCCAGATGGTAGTGCGCCACCGCCACCTTCCGCTCTGCACCTTGCTGCAAAGCCTGTCGGGCACCGTTGAAATCCCGCTCCTCCAGCAGCATCACGCCATAGTTGCTCCATGCCTGCGCGTTGTCGAGAGCCATGCCCTTCTTCAACCCTGCCAATGCCTTGCCCCGCAGCCGCTCACGCGCGTCTTCTGTGGGAACGCTGAAGTGGTTATTGCGCAGCGCCAAATATGCCTGCAGATAATTGCGCGAGGCTTCCATGAGCGAGGTGATGTTCGCATCCTGCTCATAAGCCTGGACAAAGTAGTCTCCTGCTCGCTCGGCCCTGACAACCCCGCCATGGCGCTGCACCTCATAGTCGCGATCGCTAGGGCTGTATGCCTTGCCCAGATTGAACAGTGTCGGCATCAGCAAACCCCGCTGCAACGCCTCTTCGAACAAAGGAATGGCCTCGACAGAGCGCTTTTCACTCATGAGCACAGCGCCAAGATTGTGGCTGGCGCGCGCGGAGCCTGCGGCGCGTGCTTTTTCGTAATAGCTTTTGGCGAGCGCCTCGCTCTTGTCTACACCTTGCCCAAGGTGATAGGCCTTGCCGAGCAGGAACAAGGCTTGCGCGTCCCCTGTGGCCGCAGCGCTGTGAGCCTTTGGCAAAAACTCGCCATAGCGCTCCTGATTGAACAAAGCCTCCAGATCGGCGGCAGCCACAGCGTGTGTGAAACACAGGCTCAGGGACAGGGCAATAAACAATCGCGACATGGCATCAATCTCCAGGAGGCAGCGGCGCATACACAAGCCAAACGCCAGGCATGATGCTTTGAGCGCAAACAGGTCAGATGGGAATTTTTCGAACCGACAATTTCAGTCTGTCACAGGCAACCCTGCATGGGCACTTATACGTTGTTCAGACATGAACGCCAAGCAAGGTAGCTGCGCCTGACGCAGCGAAAGCCGCCACGGCAAGGCAAGGCAAGGCAAGGCAAGGCAAGGCAAGGCAAGGCAATCTATCTGTCAGGCCACGAGCGTGCAACCATCCATATCTGCATCCGCCTGAAGGCGGTACAGCATCACGGCAAGCCCCATGCGTGTTTCTCAGGGCTGCTGCCTGGAGACCGCATGGACGTCCCAATAATGCGCCCGAATCAAGCGCTCGCATTCCAATTTTTCCGGTTGAGCAGAGCTCCAGTAGGCTGCGCCGCAGCGATCCTGAGCCACCAGCTGGCTGCCCGCCGCCAGATAGCGCTGCACCACCGCTGTCACCGGATGTCCAAAACGATTCCGATAACCCGCCTGCACCACCGCCCAGCGCGGGCGCAGCGTGCTGACCCAGGACTCGGTCGATGACGTCTTGCTGCCATGGTGAGGCACCAGCAGCCAGTCCACCGGCTCGTCCAGACTGGTTTGCAGCAGTTGCCGCTCCTGCGCCGCCTCGATATCTCCGGCCAGCAGGGCCACGCGCCCGCTGGCCGAACGCAGGCGCAACACGCAACTGCCAAAGTTCGGCCTGGCCTTGCGTCCGTTGAGCCAGGCCTCTGCGGCGGGCGGATGCAGCACCTCAAACGTCACGCCATCCCATTGCCAGTGCTGTCCCTGTGTACAGCGCTGAACCGCAGCCAGGCCAGCCAGTTGCGCAGCTTGAATCACCGAGTCCGAGCCCCAGACTTTCGCGCGAGGCTGAGCCGCCTTGACGGCCAAAGCCCCGCCGGTGTGATCCTTGTCACTGTGGCTGAGCATCATGGCATCCATCTGCATGCCATTCGCAGCCATCAGCGGCAAGAGCACACGCTCACCGGCATCGCTCTGGCGGCTGTACTGCGGCCCTGCGTCATAGAGCAGACGGTGCCTGGCTGTGCTGATGATGACGGCATTGCCCTGGCCGATATCCGCCGCCAGCAGCTCGAACTCGCCGACACGCGGCCAGGCCTGAGGCCAGAACAAGGCAGGCAGCGCCAACAGCGCGGCCACCAGCCGCAGCCGGCCCGGCAAAGGCGCAATCACCAGCAGTCCGGCGGCTATCGCCAGCACACTGGCCCACCAGGCAGGCTGCGGCAAGGCCCATACGGCTCCGGGCAGCGCAGCCAGCCACTGCAGCAGGCTCATCAAGGGCAGCATGGCGACGGCGGCAGCGCTTGCCGCCATGGGCAGCACCGCAGCCAGCAAGGCCAGCGGCGTGACCACCAATGTGACCCAGGGAATGGCCAGCAGATTGGCCAGCAGGCCCACGACGGACACCTGACCAAACAGCAGCAGCCCCAGTGGCGCCAAGGCCAGCGAGATCAGCCACTGCTCGCGCCACAACTCCTTCACTCTTGCAAGAAATCGTCTTTTTGCGCTTGCAGCTTCGGCGCTATCCGCCACTGAATTGGAAGCAAGCAATACGCCGACGGCGACAAAACTGAGCCAGAACCCAGCCTGCCACAACGCCCAGGGGTCGGCCACCACAATCACCGCCAGTGCCAGCAGCCATACACAGGCCCAGGGCCAGCGCACGCCCAGCCATTGAAGCAGCGCCACTACGGCCAGCATGCAGATCGTGCGCTGCGCGGGCAG
This sequence comes from Comamonas sp. GW821-FHT11H03, assembly GCF_058807955.1. Taxonomy (NCBI): domain Bacteria; kingdom Pseudomonadati; phylum Pseudomonadota; class Betaproteobacteria; order Burkholderiales; family Comamonadaceae; genus Comamonas; species Comamonas sp. GW821-FHT11H03. The sequence goes on along the minus strand of NZ_JBXARF010000002.1, from coordinate 808,322 downwards.
ACCCCAGCCGCTGAACAAGGCATAGGCCGCCGCCAGCACCACGCCCACGGCCAGGGCCGCGCGCGGGGCAGGCATCCAACGACAAGCGGGCGCACTGAGCCTCCATGCACGGCCCACGATCAAGAAGGCCAGCCAGGCAAACATGGTGATGTGCAGGCCCGATATGCTCATCAGATGCGCCACGCCCGTCTGGCGGAACAGGGTCCAGTCCTTGCGCTCAATCGCCTGCTGATCGCCCACGGCCAGCGCTGCCACCACGCCCAGGGCGGCCTGAGCATGCTCTGCGCCGCCACCTGGCCACCAGCGCTGCAAGCGCAATGCCTCGCCCTGAATGCGATCGCGCAAGCCCTGTCGCCAGCGCTGCAACGGATATTGGTTTGTCACGGCCAGGAGTTCGGGCGCGGGCTGCTGGCGCACATAACCCGTGGCCTGCACTCCTTGCTCCCAGGCCAGCAGCTCGTAGTCAAAGCCGTGCGGATTGCGCGAGCCATGCGGGCGCTTGATGCGTACCGTGAAACGCCAGCGCTGGCCGGGACTGAGCGCCACGCCTTTGGCCCAGTCAGGCACGAGAGGCTGACTGGCATCCGGCACCTGCCCGAACGGGCCATACCAGGACAGCTCCAGCAGCCTTGGCACGCCGGCATCCGAGCTATCGACCACAAAACGCCAGCGCTGACCGTTGGCCTGGTTCTGCAGCATGGAAGCAATGCGACCCTCCACCTGCAAGTCCACCGCCTCCTGCGCCTGTGGCAGGGTCTGCTCCAGATAGGCGTGGGCGCGCCACCCCGTCAGCCCCGCCACACAGCAGGCAGCGCCCCACAGCATCAGCCACCAGCTCTGCCAGGGCCTGCCACGCCATCTGCATGCAAACAGCATTGTCAGCAAGCCCCCAGCCAGCAAGAGCTGGTAGAGCGACAGATGCCACAGCCTGGCCTGAGTCACCTGCCAGGCAGCACCCAGCACACAGCCCCAGAGCGGCGCCAGCCACGACGGGCGGTGACGCTGAGAGCTTGGAGTCTGATGGAGCGGCATGCTGCCATGCTAGGAGGGAGCGCCCAGGCACAGCATTGCGACTATCCCTGCCCTGTCTAGAACACCAAAACAGCACCAAACATTTGCTCTCATTGCGCGAGCAGCTATCAATTCAAAAGCTATGGCCGCTGTGCCAAGGCAATCCATGCCCGGCCCCGCTGCTGTGTCAAACTTGTCGATCCTTAGCCTCGCACTTTTTGGAGCCGTCATGAGCGTCTATGAAAAACTCAAAGCCCTGAACATCTCGCTGCCCGAAGTGGCCATGCCTGCAGCCGCCTACCTGCCCTATATGCAGACCGGCAATCTGGTGTTCCTCAGCGGCCATATCGCCAAGCAAAACGGCCAGCCCTGGGTCGGCAAGCTGGGCGAGAACATGACAACCGAAGAAGGCAAGCAGGCAGCCCGCGCCGTGGCCGTGGATCTGATGGGCACGCTGCAGCATGCCTGCGGCGGCGATCTGAATCGTGTCAAGCGCATCGTCAAGGTCATGAGCCTGGTCAACTCCAGCACCAGCTATACCGAGCAGCATCTGGTCACCAACGGCTGCAGCGAACTGCTGGGCGAAGTCTTCGGTGAAGCCGGCAAGCACGCCCGCAGCGCCTTCGGCGTGGCCCAGATCCCCCTGGGCTGCTGCGTGGAAATAGAGCTGATGGCCGAGCTGGGCTAAGACTACCGCTCACACATATAAAGTGAGCTAATACCGCTTGCTATTCATAGATTTCAGATACAAAACTATCTGAAATGCTTGACTGGCAGGCGCAAGCAGCTCACTTTATCTTTGCAGCGCGATGCTTGCGGCAAGCATCCCAACCACTCACGAAAGAGCTCCCATGCCCGGCATGCAGGCCCCCCCGCTGGTTCTCAGCATTCAATCCCATGTCGCCTACGGCCATGTGGGCAACGACGCTGCCATGCTGCCGCTGCAGCTGCTGGGCATAGAGCCCGTGGCCGTGCATACGGTGCAGTTCTCCAACCATACCGGCTACGGTGAATTCAAGGGCCAGGTCTTCACACCTGCCCATGTACAGGATGTGCTGGACGGTCTGCGCGCGCGCGGCGTGCTGGCGCGCTGCACGGCCGTGCTCTCGGGCTATCTGGGCGATGCCGGTGTGGGCGAAGCCATTCTGGCGGCCGTGCAGGAGGTGCGCGCCGCCCAGCCCAAGGCGCACTATCTGTGCGACCCGGTCATGGGCGATGTGGGGCGCGGCGTGTTTGTGCGCCCCGGCATCCCGGACTTTCTGCGCAAGCGCGCGCTGTCCCAGGCCAGCGTCATCACGCCCAACCATTACGAGTTCGAGCTGCTGTGCGGCGGCCCGCTGACCACGGTGCAGGCCGCCACGCAGGCGGCACGCACCATGCTCGCGCAGATGCATGACAGCCAGTCTGCGCTGATCGTCATCACCAGCCTGCGCACGGACGATCTGCCTGCCGATCACCTGGCCACACTGGCCGTGACGGCCGACCAATCCTGGCTGGTGCAGACGCCCTATATCGACCTGCACCCCCTGCCCAACGGCATGGGCGATGTGTTCTCGGCCGTGCTGCTGGGCCATCTGATTCAAGGGCTCGCCGTGGTCGATGCCGTGTCCAGGGCCGTGAGCACCTTGTATGCCCTGGTCTCGCGCACCGAATCGGGGCAGCGCGACCTGCCCCTGGTCGCCAGCCGCGAGCAGATCATGGCACCGGCGCACCTCTTTGACGCCGTGCCGGTCATCGGCTGAAGCGGAGCGACCCGATTCACTCCTGGTGCGCCAACGCCGGCTGGCGCGCAGCGCCGGACGGGCGTGGCCGGAGCGTCGAGGCGGGCCCTTTGGATACCGATTCAATAGCAGCCTTGGCATGTACGTGGCTGCTTCTGAGATCATCCATGCGGAACATGCTGACCGTCTGCGTCAGCTGCTCGGCCTGCTCCCGCAGGCTTTGCGCGGCAGCGGCCGATTCTTCGACCAGGGCCGCATTCTGCTGTGTCATCTGATCGAGCTGGCTGATGGCCTGGTTGACCTGGGTCACGCCTGCACTTTGCTGGACCGAGGCTTCGCTCACCTCGGAAATCATGGTGCTGGCGTTCTGCACCGATTTGACGATATCGTCCATGGATTCGCCCACGCTCTGCACCAAACGGATGCCGTTTTGCACGCGCGCCTCCGAGGTGCCGATCAGGGTACGGATTTCCTTGGCCGCGTCGCCGCTGCGCTGGGCCAGGGAGCGCACCTCGCTGGCCACCACGGCAAAACCGCGACCTTGCTCGCCGGCGCGCGCCGCCTCCACCGCCGCATTGAGCGCGAGGATATTGGTCTGAAAGGCAATACCGTCGATGACGCCGATGATGTCGCCAATCTTCTGGCTGCTCTGGCGAATCTCGTCCATGGTCACCACCATGGAAGCCACGACCTCGCCGCCGCGCTGGGCCAGGGCGGCCGCGCCCGATGCCGTGCTGCGCGCCTGCTCTGCGCTGCTGGCGCTGTTCTGGATGGTGCTGGTGAACTCCTCCATGGCGGCGGCGGTTTGCTGCAGATTGCTGGAAGTCTGCTCGGTGCGCGCCGACAGGTCCTGGTTGCCGCCAGCGATCTCGGCACTGGCCGTGGCAATGCTGTCGGCGCTGTGGCGCACCTGGGCCACCATATCGTTGAGCGCCCGGCACATGTCCTGCTGGGTGCGCAGCAGCGCGCCGAATTCGTCATGGCGCTGCACGGTCTCGCCCACCCGCAGATCGCCGCCGGCAATGCGCTCGGCCATGAGCTGGGCGGCCAGCAGCGGCGACTGCATGCTGCGGATCAGAAAGAAGGCGCCGGCGGCAATGCCCAGCACCACAAGCAGCACGACCACACCGGCTATCTTCACGGTCGCCATGCGCAACTCGGCCATCTGCAGCTGGCTGTCGGCTGCGGCTTTTTTCTGCAGCTCGACAAACGCCCGCAGCGATTGCAGATAGGCTGCAATCGCGGGCTTGAAGCTTTGCTCGGCCAGCGCGAGAGCCCGGACCGTCTCCCCCTGGCCCTTGAGCTGGGCAATCTGCTGGCGCAGCGTCAGCACCTGCTGGCGCGCTGCGGACACCCGCTCCATCTGGGCCTTGTCCTCGGCAGACACCGCCAGTGCCTGCAGCGCCTTTTGCACCCTGGAAATACGGTCCGAGGTCTCGGCCATCGCGGGCTTGAAGCTCGCCTCCACCGACGCCTCGCTGCTCAGCGCCAATGCCAACGTGCGCACGGCGTTGGCTTCGGTCAGGCCCATCCACTCGATCGCCAGCTCGGTGCGTGAGCGCATTTGCTGCGCCGCCTGGTCCGACGCCTGCTGCGTGACCGAGGAGCGGTAGCCCGCGAGCCCGATCACCGCAATCAACACCGCCACGATGAGTAACACTGCTGCCCAGAGCTTGTGGGCCATCTTGAATCGCTGCATAAAATATCCTGCCAACAAAGCTGCACCATGCCTGCGCGCAGACATCGCCGCGCATTGAGACAAAATGTATCCATGCTGAACCCATGTCAGCAGCAGGAATTTCCCTTTGTAGTGCGCTGCCCCGGGCCCATGTTTGCACCGCAGAAAACAAAAAGCCGCCCAGGACCTGCCTGGCGCGGCTTTTTGACAGGCGGCACAAGCCTGCTTATTCCACGCGCGTCACCATCTGCGGCTTGAAGCCCAGATCAGCGGCCTTGCCCTTGCGCCCACGATTGCCACGGGCATTGTTGAGGCTGCGGATCTCCAGCGTCTCGGTACGCACCTTGCCGCCGCGTCCCACGCCATCCAGGCGAATGCTGCGCGTATAGGCGGCCGCGCCGGCCAGTTGATCCTTGTCTTCCAGACTGATCAGCATCAGGCCGCGCCCGCCCTTGGGCATGGCCTTGAGCTCGGCGATCTCGAAGGTCAGAATGCGACCGCCCACCGAGGCGCAGATCACATGGCTGGCGGGGTTGAGCAAACCGGCCCCCTGCTCGCCGCCTTCCACATATTCGGCACGCGCATTCATGGGCACGCCATGCACCACCGAAGGAGCACACAGGGTCTCGCCCTCGCCCAGCGTGACAAAGGCCTTGCCGGCCTTCTGGCGCGAGACCATATCGCCCACGCTCGCCGTGAAGCCGTAGGCGCCCGAGCCCGACAGCAGCAGCTGCGTGCTTTCTGCACCGGCAAAGTAGTACAGCAGCTGCGTTCCGGCTTCCAGCTCGATCAGCGTCGTCACGGGCTGGCCGTCGCCGCGTCCGCCCGGCAGGGCCGATACCGGCACCGAATAGACCCGGCCGTTGCTGCCAAAGGCCAGCAGTTGATCGACCGTGCGGCACTCGAACGTGCCGTACAGGCTATCGCCCGCCTTGAAGCTCAGCGTAGCGGCATCGACGCCATGACCGCTGCGCGTGCGCACCCAGCCCTTTTCGGAAATGATCACGGTCGTGGGCTCATCCACCACCTTGACCTCGGCCACCACCTTTTTCTCCTCGTGGATCAGGGTGCGACGGGCATCGCCAAAGGTCTTGGCATCGGCCTCGATTTCCTTGCAGATCAGGCGGCGCATGGTCGCCTCGCTGCCCAGGATGTCTTCCAGCTTGCCCTGCTCGGTGCGCAGCTCCTTGAGCTCCTGCTCGATCTTGATGGCCTCCAGGCGCGCCAATTGGCGCAGACGGATTTCAAGAATGTCCTCGGCCTGACGCTCGGAGAGATGGAAGGCATCGATCAGGGCCTGCTTGGGTTCATCGCTGGCGCGGATGATGGCAATGACCTTGTCGATATTGAGCAGCACGGCCTGACGGCCTTCGAGGATGTGGATGCGATCGAGCACCTTCTCCAGCCGATGCCGGCTGCGTCGCGTCACGGTCTGGAAGCGGAAGGCAATCCACTCCTCCAGCATCTGGCGCAGCGACTTCTGCACCGGGCGGCCATCCAGGCCGATGCTGGTCAGATTGATCGAACTCGAAGACTCCAGGCTGGTGTGGGCCAGCAGCGCCGTGATCAGCTCCGACTGAGGGATCTTGCCGGTCTTGGGTTCGAACACGATGCGCACCGGCGCATCCTTGCTCGACTCGTCGCGCACGCAGTCCAGCACCGCCAGCATGCTGGCCTTGAGCTGGGTCTGCTCCTGGCTCAGCGCCTTCTTGCCGGTCTTGACCTTGGGGTTGGTGATTTCCTCGATCTCTTCGAGCACCTTCTGGGCCGACACGCCGGGCGGCAGCTCGGTCACCACCAGTTGCCACTGGCCACGCGCCAGCTCTTCGATCTTCCAGCGCGCACGCACCTTGAGACTGCCACGGCCCGTGCGGTAGGCGTCGGCGATATCGCTGCTCGATGAAATGATCTGGCCGCCGCCCGGATAGTCGGGACCGGGAATCAGCGCCAGCAACTCCTCCTCGGGCAGCTGCGGCTTCTTGATCAGGGCCACGCAGGCCGCAGCCACCTCGGGCAGATTGTGGCTGGGGATTTCCGTTGCCAGACCCACGGCAATGCCGCTGGCGCCATTGAGCAGCGAGAACGGCAGGCGGGCCGGAAGCTGCTTGGGCTCCTGGGTGCTGCCGTCGTAGTTGGGCACAAAGTCCACCGTGCCCATATCGATTTCGTCGAGCAGCAGGCCGGTGATCCTGGACAGGCGCGCCTCGGTGTAACGCATGGCTGCTGCGCCGTCTCCGTCGCGGCTGCCGAAGTTGCCCTGGCCGTCCACCAGCGGGTAGCGCTGGTTGAAGTCCTGCGCCATGCGCACCAGTGCGTCATAGGCCGACTGGTCGCCGTGCGGGTGAAAGCGGCCCAGCACGTCACCGACGACGCGGGCGCTCTTGACCGGCTTGGCCGCCGTATTGCCGTTCGGGCCGCTATAGCTCAGGCCCATGCGGTCCATGGCATAGAGAATGCGGCGCTGCACGGGCTTGAGGCCATCGCTGACGTCTGGCAGGGCACGGCCCTTGACCACCGACAAAGCGTATTCCAGATAGGCGCGCTGTGCGTATTGACCCAGGTCCAGTGCATCGCCAGCGGCTTGTTGAGACAAATCCAGTGTGGTTTGATCGCTCATGAATTCTTTGTGATTTTCCAAATTGCGCCGATCCGGCGACTCAAGGTATTTGCGCATCCGCAGCCGCAGAGGCCGCGCCCGGCAGCGTCATGCGTATGCGGGAGCCGGCGCGGCCAGCCGAGCCGGCCGCAGCCACCCGGCCGCTCATGGGCCTAGCTGCCTGCAGCTGCTCGTAGATGCCCGTGACGGCCTTGACGTAATTCATTGTTTCTTTGTAGGGCGGAATCGCCTTGCCGAATTTCTGCACCGCGCCTTCGCCCGCGTTATAGGCGGCCAGCACCAGATCGAGCCGGCCCGGGAACAAGTCCATCAGATAGCTCAGATAGCGCGCGCCGGCAGGCACGTTCACGGCCGGGTCGACCAGCTGCTGCTGCATGCTGCGCTTTTTGCTGGCCGACACGCCAAAGCGCTCGGCCGTGGCCGGCATCAGCTGCATCAGGCCGACAGCGCCCTTGGGCGAGACGGCCTCGGCATCGAAGCCGGACTCCACGGCGATCACGGCCTTGATCAGGTCGTAGTCCACGCCGGTTCTCTCGGCCGCCTTCTGCAGATGCGGCCTCACGCTCTTGTAGCGCGGCGAGACCTCGAAAAAGCTCTGCATGCGCGTGCGGGCGTTGAGCCCCTCGGCCACCGAGCCCTGCTTGAGCTGCAGGCCCGGCTGGCTGCTGTCGTAGAGTTCGCCCTTGAAGAACAGCTTGTAGCGCTCGTCCAGCGCCTCGGCCGCAAAGTGCGTGACGCCGAATTCGTCGACATAGGCCCAGAGATCGGCATGCGCCGCCGGCACCATGGCCAGCCAGCCCGAGCCCGCCAGCAAGGCAGCGGCCACTGCACGTCGCAAACGCACAGATGCGAGCCAGCCGCGCGAAGGCAGCTGGCTGGTTGAGGCATCGAACATGGGCTTGTACATGGCTGGCTCCATCGACCGCTAGTGACCGCTAGTGCAGGCGTTGACAACGCCCGCCTAGATATCGACCTCCACGGCATCGCCATGCAGCTCCATCAGCTCGCGGCGGGCGGCGGCTTCGCCCTTGCCCATGAGCTTGGTGACGACGGCTGCCGCCTCGGAAAAGTCCATGTTCATGAACTGCACGGCAGGCATGCGACGCGTATCGGGGTTCAGCGTGGTTTCCCACAGCTGCTCGGCATTCATCTCGCCCAGGCCCTTGAAGCGGCTGACCTGGCATTTCTCGCGCGGCACGCCGTCCTTGGCGCATTTCTCGATGATGGCATCGAGCTCGCCCGCATCGAGCGCATAGACCTTGATGGCCGGCTTCTTGCCGCGCGCAGGCACATCCACCCGGAACAGCGGCGGCAGCGCCACATGGATGTGACCGGCTTCGATGAGCTTGGGGAAATGCTTGAAGAACAGCGTCAGCAGCAGCACCTGGATGTGCGAGCCGTCCACGTCCGCATCCGAGAGAATGCAGATCTTGCCGTAGCGCAGACCGGAGAGATCGGGCTCGTCATTGGGGCCATGCGGGTCCACACCGATCGCCACCGAAATATCGTGGATTTCGTTGTTGGCGAACAGCCGGTCGCGGTCCACCTCCCAGGTGTTGAGCACCTTGCCGCGCAGCGGCAGGATGGCCTGGGTTTCCTTGTCGCGGCCCATCTTGGCGCTGCCGCCGGCAGAGTCGCCCTCGACCAGAAACACCTCGTTGACGGCTATGTCCTTGCTCTCGCAATCGGTCAGCTTGCCGGGCAGCACGGCCACGCCGCTGCCCTTGCGCTTTTCCACCTTCTGGCCGGCCTTCTGGCGGGTCTGGGCGGCCTTGATGGCAATCTCGGCCAGCTTCTTGCCCCAGTCCACATGCTCGTTGAGCCACAGCTCCAGCGCCGGGCGCACAAAGCCCGAGACCAGACGCACGGCGTCGCGCGAGTTCAGGCGCTCCTTGATCTGGCCCTGGAACTGCGGATCCAGCACCTTGGCGTTGAGCACATAGCTGGCGCGCGCAAACACGTCGTCGGGCATGAGCTTGACGCCCTTGGGCAGCAGCGAGTGCATGTCGATGAAGGCCTTGACGGCCTGGAACAGGCCGTCGCGCAGGCCGCTGTCATGCGTGCCGCCAGCGGTGGTGGGAATCAGGTTGACATAGCTTTCGCGCAGCGGCGCGCCGTCTTCGGTGAAGGCCACGCACCAGGCCGCGCCCTCGCCTTCGGCAAAGCTGTCGTTGTTCTTGTCGGCAAAGCCCTCGCCCTCGAACAGGGGGATGACGGGCTCGCCATGCAGGCTCTGCGCCAGATAGTCGCGCAGGCCGCCCTTGAACTGCCAGCTCTGGGTGTCACGCGACTTTTCATTGGTCAGCGAAACGGCCACGCCGGGCATGAGCACGGCCTTGCTGCGCAGCAGATGCACCAGCTCGCCCATGGGCAGGGCCGAGGATTCAAAGTATTTGGCATCGGGCCAGGCACGCACCGTCGTGCCCTGCTTGCGCTCGCCGGCCTGCAAAGGGCGTACCTTCAGCGGCTCGATCACATCGCCGCCCGAGAACACCAGCGTGGCCACCTGGCCGTCGCGGTGCACCTGCACCTCCAGACGCGTGGCCAGCGCATTCGTCACCGAGACGCCCACGCCATGCAGACCGCCCGAGAAGCTGTAGGCGCCGCCATTGCCCTTGTCGAACTTGCCGCCCGCGTGCAAACGCGTGAAGACCAGCTCCACCACGGGCGCCTTCTCCTCGGGGTGCAGACCAAAGGGAATGCCGCGCCCGTCGTCCTCCACGCTGTAGGAGCCGTCGGCATGCATGGTGAACTTGATCTTCTTGCCATAGCCGGCAAGCGCCTCGTCGGCCGCGTTGTCGATCACCTCCTGCAGGATGTGCAGGGGGTTGTCGGTGCGCGTATACATGCCGGGACGCTGTTTGACAGGCTCCAGACCCTTGAGAACGCGGATCGAGCCTTCGGAATATTCGTTGGACGGTTTGACTGCCATGGGGGCGGATTGTAGTGGCCTCTGCGGATGAGAGCTGGATAAATTCACAGTTGTTTACTCCCAATACTCTTGCACAAAGCCCGAACATCTGTCTTGGCAACGTGTTTTTACCGGGTCTTTATCGTAGAGAAAACTATTAAAAAGATAGCTTTTATCGCTTTTAATTAATAGATTTCAGATAGTTTTCTATCTACATTCATTACAAAGCTTACGTAAGAAGCTCACTTTTTATTTTCTGCTTCGCTGCGCATCCACGCAACCCGGCTCTGCCATCGCATTCTGGCAGGCCGGACTGCCACGCATGTGACGAGCGGTGCAGGCGCAAAACAGCGGGTTTCGTTACAGTGGTGTGCTGACCGCCCCCAAGCCTTTTTTCGCACACACGGCATGACTACAAAGACAACTCCAGCCCCCATGTCCATGGCGCAGATTCTTCTGTGCGGTGGCGCCATCGTCACGCTCTCCATGGGCATACGCCACGGCTTCGGCCTGTGGCTGCAACCCATCACCCAGGAGATGGGCTGGACGCGCGAGAATTTTTCCCTGGCCATTGCCGTGCAGAACCTCTCCTGGGGCATCTTGGGCATCTTCGTCGGCATGCTGGCCGATCGCATCGGCGCCTTCAAGGTGCTGATCGGCGGCTCCTTCCTCTACGCCCTGGGGCTGGTCGGCATGGCGCTGTCGCCGAGTTCCACGGTGTTCCTGCTGACCGCCGGCGTGCTGATCGGCGCGGCCCAGGCAGGCACCACCTATGCCGTGATCTACGGCGTGCTGGGCCGGCAGATTCCCGTGGCGCGGCGCAGCTGGGCCATGGGCGTGGCGGCGGCCGCGGGATCGTTCGGCCAGTTCTTCATGGTGCCCGTGGAGGGCAAGCTGATCGCGCAGTTCGGCTGGTCCAATGCCTTGCTGATACTGGCGCTGTTCGCGCTGCTGATTACCGCGCTGGCCTTTGGCCTGCGCGAGCCGGGCTTTGGCGGCACCACGCCCATCAAGCGCGAGCAGACCGTGGGGCAGGCGCTCAGGGAAGCCTGGACCTACCCCAGCTTTCTGCTGCTGATGGCGGGCTACTTTGTCTGCGGCTTCCAGGTCATGTTCATTGGCGTGCACATGCCCAGCTATCTGAAGGACTTCGGCATGGCGCCCAATGTGGCCAGCTATTCGCTGGCCCTGGTCGGCCTGTTCAATATCTTCGGCACCTATCTGGCCGGCAATCTGGGCCAGAAGCTGCCCAAGCGCTATCTGCTGTCGGGCATCTACGGCCTGCGCTCGGTGGCCACCGTGGCCTTTTTGCTGGCCCCGCTCTCGCCCTGGTCGGTCTATGCCTTCTGCGCCGCCATGGGCTTTCTGTGGCTGTCCACCGTGCCGCTGACCAATGCCACCATCGCCCAGATCTTCGGCGTGCAGCATCTGTCCATGCTGGGCGGCTTTGTCTTCTTCAGCCACCAGATCGGCAGCTTCCTGGGCGTATGGCTGGGCGGCTATCTCTACGACATCAACGGCAACTACGACATGGTCTGGTACCTCTCGATTGCCCTGGGCATTTTTGCCGCCGTCGTCAACCTGCCCGTGCGCGAGACAGCCATTGTTCGCAGCACGCCCAGCGTCGCCTGATTCCGGAGACACCGCCATGCCGCTCAAACTCTGGCAACGCATCTCCATCTGGTCTGCCGTGCTCGTGCTGCTGCTGGCGGTGTTTGCCCTGTATCTGCAACCGGAATTCATGCTCACACTGGCAGACCAGGTCTGGGCCTGCTTCTGAGCCCTTGGGCAAGCCGCCCGGGCAGCATGGCCGGGAGAGAGCATGGCCCGCATCATCATCACCGGAGCCTCGGACGGCATAGGCGCCGAAATGGCCCGCCAGCTGGCACAAACCCATGGCAGCGGGCTGCAGCTGACGCTGGCTGCGCGCAATGCCGGCAATCTGCTAGCCGTGGCAGAGCAATGCCAGGCCCTGGGGGCGCAGGTGCTAACAGTCCCCACCGATGTGAGCGAAGAGGCCCAGTGCCGCGCGCTGATCGACGCCGCCGTGCAGCAGTTTGGCGGGCTGGACGCCCTGATCAACAACGCCGGGATCTCGGCCCATGCGCTGTTCGAGCAGGTCAGCGCACAAGACCTGGGCTGGTATGAAAGATTGATGCGCGTCAACCTCTGGGGCAGCGTCTGGTGCACCCATGCGGCACTGCCGCACCTCAAGGCCAGCAAGGGCTCCATCGTCGCCGTGTCTTCGCTGGCCGGGCTGATCGGCGTGCCGGGCCGCACGGCCTACAGCGCCAGCAAGTTCGCCATGGCCGGCTTCTTCGAAGCCCTGCGCATCGAGCTCAAACCCGCCGGCGTGAGCGTGACCACCGCCTACCCCGGCGTGGTGGATACGCGCATCCGCTACCACGGCTACAACGCCAGAGGCGAGACCGCAGGCGTCAGCGGCCTCAAGGAAGACGGCGCGATGACGGCGGTCGAATGCGCGCGCCTCATCCTTGACGGCCTGAAGCGCCGCCAGCGCGAGGTGGTGATGACCGGCAAGGGCAAGCTGGGCCGCTTCATCAAGCTGATCGCCCCGGGCATGGTGGAAGACATGGCCCTGGCCGCGCTCAAGGACGATGTGAAGCCGCACTGAGCCGACGGCGAGCGGCTGCCGATGCAGCAACGCACAGGCCATGCAAGGATTGGGCTGCGGGCACTGCTATAGTTTTCGCAAGATGACCAGCCACTCCCAGCCTCCCGCACCCGCCCCCATTCCTGCTACTACCGCCAGCCACTGCGCGCCGGCGCCCTCCGCCTGGATTGCCCGCTTTGCCCATCTGGTACGCCCGCAGGGCTCGGTGCTGGATCTGGCCTGCGGCATGGGCCGCCATACCCGCTTCTTCTCGGCCTTGAACCACACGCTGACCAGCGTGGACAAGGCGCCGGAGGCGACGCGGTCCGTGGCGGATATCGCCGAGACGATTACCGCCGACATCGAAAACAACGCCTGGCCGCTGACGGGCCGCAGCTTTGACGGCGTGGTCGTCACCAACTATCTGTGGCGTCCGCTGTGGCCGCTGATTCTGGACAGTGTCAAGCCCGGCGGCGTGCTGCTCTACGAAACCTTCGCCCAGGGCAACGAAGCCTATGGCAAGCCCTCGCGCCCGGACTTCCTGCTGGCTCCCGGCGAGCTGCTGCAAGTCTGCGCCGGCTGGAACATCGTCGCCTACGAACACGGCCTGCTTGAGCAGCCCGCGCGCGTGGTTCAGCGCATTGCCGCCATCCGGCCTGATGGCGCGGCCGCACCTGCCGCACCCGTTGCACTTTTGCAAGCCTGACGCTCTTCTTCTGCATCCACCTGCGCCCGACTGCCATGCCCGCCTACGCCCTGCTGCTTGCCCACGACGAACACCCCAGTCCCTCGACACAGTGGCCTGCAGAACCCGGCGGCAGCTGCGACGGCTGGGCCGAGTGGTTCAGCAGCACGCCGCTGCTGTTCAGCGTGCTGCTCGGCGATGCGCGCCAGCTGCCCGAGCTGGTGCCCTGCAGCGCCTATCAGGACAGGCAAAGCCTCTCGGCCCTGGCCGCCCCCATGGAGCAGGTCCGGGCCCGCTGGCAGTGGCTCAGGAGCGTGATTGAGCCACTGCCCGCACAAAGCCCTGCGCATTGGCCCGATTCCGTCAAGAAGCAATGGCAGCAAATCGACCACACCATCAGCACCAGCACGCGCCAATGGCTGTTGCTGGACTGCGCCACGCTATGTCCGCATGACTTTGACGAGGCCGAGTTCACGACCTTTTTGCAGGCCCAGCGCGAGCGATGCCGGCAATGGAGCTGCAGCGGCGGCGAGCTGCCCGAATCTCTGCAGGCCTTGAAGCGGGCACCGCCATCCCATCTGGGATGGTGGAGCGATTCGGTCATTGCCCGCACCGAGGTCATCGAGCAGCAAAGCGAAGAAGACTGGCCCGCCTGGCTGGCCGATCACTACGAGCCGCGCCACCATGGCGCCTGGGACGAAGCGACCGAAAGCTATTACGTCATGCCCAGGCTGCACCCGCGCACGGGCCTGAAGCCACAGAACGAGGCCGAGCGCGACCACTGGCCTGTGGGCATGGTCACGCCCTATGGCCGCTGGCTGCAGCGCCCCCTGGAAGGCGCGAGGATGGCCTTTGTCTCTGGCGAGCATCTGAGCGTGCACTATCCCGAGACCACGCCGGGCGAAGGCGCGAAGTCCGGCATCAAGGATTTGAACGGCATCTGGCTGGTATCGCCCTCCGAGGGCTATCGCGACGCCTATGCCGTCACGCCCCAGGTGATGGCCTGCCGATCGCCGGGGCAGGAAAACATGCAGGACCTGCGCAGCCTGCCCAGCCTCGCGCTGCTGCACGAGGGGCTCAGCAGCATCGACTACAACGAGGAACAGGACGAATTCATCCGCGCCGAAAAAGGCCCATACGGCAACTCGCGCCAGCTGCTGCTCAAGGCAGACGGCCTGCCGCTGTTCGATGCCAGCCGCTACTGGCACATCAACGACTTCAGCGCCAAGACAAACCTGGCCGTCGCCTGCGTCCGGGAACCCTTTGTCAACGAGCAGGGCGAGCAGGAGCACCGCATCCTCGAAGGCGTGATCGACATCCGAGGCCAGGAAATCATCCCCTGTCGGTTCAAGACCATAGAGCGCGGCTTCAGCAGCTCGCCCCCCAAGGTATTTCCCGGCCGCAAGCTTCTGGCCATCACCGAAAAAGGCGAGCCGCGCATCTTCAACACCAAAGGCAAGCTGCTGGCTGCCCCCGATATCTGGTGCCCGCCGCTGAACTGCAGTCCGAAGAAAAATGAGCTGCTCACCTTTATGGGCGAAGGTCCGGAGGCCGAACTGGTCATGTTCTCCCTCCAGGATTTCAGCATCACCCGCACCGGAGAAACCTGGGAGGACTACCGCAATGCGCTGCGCGGCATGTTCAAGGGCCTGAGTGGAGACATCCCCGAGCCCACGACCATGACCCGCGCGGAACTGATAGAGGCAGAGGATGAGGACTGGATGCAGGATATGTCGCGCATTCTCTGCCTGAATGACCAAAGCCGGGCCGCACAGCTGCTGCTGCAATGGCGCGACTGCGTGGCGGCACCTGATCCTGAGGACATGGGCTGGGACGAAGATGACGAGATCGACCCCGATGTCATGCATCTGCCCGCAGGCGAGAACGCGCTGACCCTGTACTGGGTGCATCTGCTTGCCGTTGCCGATCAGTTCGCCCGATTTGACTGGAAGGATGCCGAGGGCATTGCCGCCACGCACTGGCTGCCCGGCACCGATGACTGGCAATGGGACACGCCTGCTGACGGTGTTGAATCGGGCCTGGAGAGCATGGCCGAACATCTGACCGGCCGCCAGCTGGCCCTGATCAAGCTGGCCACCGATGACGACAGCCTGCGCGTGACCGTGGTGCGCGCGGCAGATGCCGAGGACTTCATGGAGCGGCTGGCGCAGGCCCATATCAGCGCCTGGAACTACAGCGCGAACTGAAGCGATGCCGGCGGGGTGGGATGCGGGGTGGGATCTGCGCTCGCCGGGCCAGCTTGCAGGCTCTGAGGAAGGCGGACGACCCGCTCCGCGCAAGACCTGAAAAACCGCCAAACCGCAGCCATGCCGTCCGAAACAGCGCCACGATCAACGAACAATATGACGCACAAAAATTAAATATTTCGTCATTTCGTCATTTATCAACAACACTTCGACAAAAACAGAGTTTTGCTAGACACTGTTGATGGCAAACCACTGCCTGCACCCTGTCCCTGTTTGTAGAATTCATTTTTACCGTTTTCTGATTGCGGATATGACATCACCCTCCGTTGCTCTCACTGGCAGCATTGTTGCCCTCATTACGCCCATGCTCGAAGACGGTAGCGTCGACTACCCGTCGCTGCGCAAACTCATCGACTGGCATGTGGCCGAAGGCACCAACTGCATCGGTGTGGTCGGCACCACCGGTGAATCGCCCACCGTGAATGTCGAAGAGCATTGCGAAATCATTCGTGTCGCCGTGGAACAGGCCGCCGGCCGCGTCTCCATCATGGCCGGCTGCGGCGCCAACAGCACGCACGAAGCCATCGAGCTGGCCAGGTACGCCAAGAAGGTGGGCGCCGACAGCCAGCTGCAGGTCGTTCCCTACTACAACAAGCCCACACAGGAAGGCCAGTACCAGCACTTCAAGGCCATCGCCGAAGCCACTGGAGACCTGCCCGTGGTTCTGTACAACGTGCCCGGCCGCTCGGTTGCGGACATGCTGCATGACACCGTGCTGCGTCTGGCCCAGATCCCCGGCATCATCGGCATCAAGGAAGCCACCGGCAACATCGAGCGTGCTCAATGGCTGATCCGCGACGTGCCTGCCGGCTTCGGCGTCTACTCCGGCGACGACCCCACCGCCGTGGCACTGATGCTGTGCGGCGGCCACGGCAATATCAGCGTGACAGCCAACGTCGCGCCCCGCCTGATGAGCGAGCTGTGCAAGGCCGCCATGGCCGGCGATACCAAGCGCGCCATGGAAATCCAGTTCAAGCTCATGCCTCTGCACAAGAGCCTGTTTGTCGAAGCCAATCCCATTCCCGTGAAATGGGCAGCAGCCCGCATGGGTTTGTGCGGCCCCACCATGCGCCTGCCCATGACACAGCTGAGCGAGCAATGCGAAGCAGTTGTTGAGGATGCTCTGCGTAAAGTTGGCGTACTCTGATCGAGTTGCGCTAAGCTAGCGGTTTTTCGCACATAGCTTGAACGCTACCCAAGGACAATCCGCGTGAAACAACAAACAGCACGTTTGAGCCTGCTCAGCATCGCGCTGGGCCTGTCTGCCTGCACGACCACGTTCCAAGAGACCAAGATCGACTACAAGAGCGCGGGCAAGAATCAGGCCCCCTCTCTTGAAGTCCCTCCGGATCTGACGCAGCTGTCGCAAGACTCGCGCTATACCGTCCCTGGTGGCGTGGTATCCGCTGCTGCCATGCAGGCCAATGCCAAGGCAGCCAAGCCCACCGACAACAACACAGCAGCCAACAAGATTGGCGACGTCCGCATCGAGCGCGACGGTGCCGAGCATTGGCTCGTGGTTGATCGTGCAGCCGACAAGCTCTGGGAACCCACTCGCGACTTCTGGCTGGAAAACGGGTTCATCTACTCGATGGAAGACCGCCAGTTGGGCATTCTCGAGACCGACTGGGCCGAAAACCGGGCCAAGCTGCCCCAGGACATCATCCGCAAAAGCCTGGGCAAGGTGTTCGATTCGCTCTACTCCACCAGCGAGCGCGACAAGTTCCGCACCCGCCTGGAGCGCGAGCCCGATGGCAAGACCCGCATCTATGTCACCCACCGTGGCATGCAGGAGGTCTACACCAGCGAGCGCAAGGACAACACCATCTGGCAACCACGTCCTCGCGACCCCGAACTGGAAACCGAGTTCCTGCGCCGCATCATGGTCAAGCTGGGCGTGAGCGAAGAGCAGGCCTCTGCCGTCGCCAAGGCCGATAAGTCTGCGGCCACCACTTCGACCGGCGCACGCATGGACACCATCAACGGCGTGCCCACTCTGCAGCTGCAAGAAGGCTTTGAACGCGCATGGCGCCGCGTTGGCGTGGCGCTGGACCGCACCGGCTTCACCGTGGAAGACCGCGACCGCAGCCGTGGCCTGTACTATGTGCGCTACGTGGACCCGAACGCCAAGCCTGAGGCCAAGGGCTTCTTCAGCAAGATCTTCAGCCAGGGCAAGGAAGCTGCTGCGCCTCAGAAGTATCAGATCCAGGTCAAGGGTGACGGCAACAAGTCCCAGGTCAGCGTGCTCAATGAGCAAGGCCAGCCCGACAGCAGTGCCAACGGCCAGCGCATCGTGCGCATCATCACCGATGATCTGAAGTAAAGAGCGCTGCACCCATACAAAAGCCACCAGGCTCGGCTCTGGTGGCTTTTTTCATGTCCGAGCGAATCGAGCTTCGGCCTGGGGGCTGCAAGGCGCATGGCGCGCGCTTGCCCGCCAGAATCCACCCAAGTGCAAGTGCAAGTGCAGGTACAGACCTTGTATGTCGACAGGCATCCGCAGCGTGAAGATCCGCTGCGAAATCCAGACGCAAAAAAAACCGCACCTGAGTGCGGTTTTTTCATGCTTGAGGCCTGGGCCTCAAGCTGGCTGATGCAGCGAATTACTTGGCAGCAGGAGCTTCAGCGGCGGGAGCAGCAGGAGCGTCAGCGGCAGGAGCAGCAGGAGCGTCAGCGGCGGGGGCAGCAGGAGCGTCAGCAGCAGGAGCAGCAGCGTCAGCGGCGGGAGCAGCAGGAGCTTCAGCAGCAGGAGCGGGAGCAGCAGGAGCTTCCACAGCAGGAGCGGGAGCAGCAGGAGCTTCTTCCTTCTTGCCGCAAGCAGCCAGAGCAGCAGCAGCGATCACAGTAGCCAGAATCAGAGAGTTCTTCATGACAGTTTCCTAAATGGTAGGTTCAGCAGACGGTATGCAGATTGCCATTACGGTCAGCCTTTTGCAGCTATTGATCGCTATGGCATATCAGGTCAAACGATAAATTCGACTCAGCCCGCATTATAGGTAGTTTTGCCCATTGCTGACTAACACTGACAGCAACTAGACAATTCTGCACAAATCGGCGCGTTCTCATTTACCGGGCAAGCCCACGCTTGCCTTGTGTCGCACTGTGGAGCATAAGTTTCTTCCTGTCAAATCCCTGACTGAGCTTTGCCGTAGATTTACATAATCTATACAAAGCCCGCCGAATCGACAAAAGCCACAGAGGACAAACCCGTAAGTTAGCACGATCGCAGTTACAAGTCCACCCTGCCTCAGTCACCCGAGCGAACCCAGCCCGCATCAAACCACGACGACAGCAACTCCAGCGCATCATCGCTGGCAGTGGCCAGATCCTTGCGCGACAGCGCCCGGGTGTCCGCCAGCTTGCGCATCAGCGTGGCATCGCGGCCGCCCGCCAGATAGCTTTCGCCATTGATAAAGATGTGCTTGGCGTCATACATCATGCGCGTTCGGCGATCCAGCACCACGCTCTCGAACATGCCGTTTTCATCGCCATGCTCGAACCAGACATTGGGCTTGGGGTCGCTCAGATACTCGCCCAGCGCGCGCTCCAGCGCCAGCGGCTCGGCCATGGCCTTCTTCAGTGCCTCGCGGGCAAAGTCATACATGGCTTCAGGAATCAGCGCCGGGCTGCTCACGGCCTCCTGCTTGGGATCGCGATAAATGACCGGAGTTTCGGGCTCGTCGGGCTCGTCCGACATGCGCAGCAGCAACTCGCGGCCCAGCTCGCTGCGATCGGGCGAGCGAAAGCCTATCGAATACGTCATGCATTCGCCTTCGGCCACTCCGTCATGCGCCCACTTGGGCGGCAGGTACAGCATGTCGCCGGGCTCCAGAACAAACTCTTCCTCGGGCTCGAAGTTGGCGAGAATTTTCAGTGGCTTGCCCTGCTGCAAAGACAGGTCTTTTTGACGACCGATGCGCCAGCGGCGCTTGCCATGGGCCTGCAGCAGGAACACGTCATAGCTGTCGAAATGCGGGCCTACGCCCCCCTGATCGGTGGCAAAGCTGATCATCAGATCATCGAGGCGCGCCTCGGGCACAAAACGGAATTGCTGCAGCAATTCATGCGCCTTGGCGTCATGCATGTCCACGCCCTGCACCAGCACGGTCCAGCCCGGCTTGGTCAACGCAGGCAGGCTGCGACGGGACAGCGGGCCATGGCTGAGCTTCCAGCTATCACCTTCCAGCTGCTGGATCAGGCGCGACTCCACGCCATCCTCACCCGCCATGGCCAGCAGGCGAGCACGCGGAATCGGGGCCTTGAAGCCGGGGATGGCCTGGCGCACCAGCAAGGGCTTTTTATGCCAGTGGCGGCGCATGAATTGAGAGGCGGTGAGCCCACCCAGCAGGGTGAGCGGCGTATTGATGTCCATGAATACAGTCCTGCTTTCTAAGCAACGGACTGCATTGTCCTATAGGCCTTGAAAACGCTGGTCAGCACAGATCAATGACCAAGCGCTCTGAACTCGGACGGCGACATGCCGGCATAGGCCTTGAAGGCTCGGCTGAAGTGCGCGCTGTTGCCAAAACCACAGCCCATGGCAATTTCTGTAATGGTGCGATGCGCGAGCGCCGGGGAATGCAGCTCCCGCATACAGAGCTCCAGCCGGCTTTGCTGGATGAAGCCGCCCAGCGACTGGTCTCGCCCTGCAAAGGCGTTGTGCAGATGCCGACGGCTGCAATTGAGTGCCTCGGCCACCTGATCGACCGACAACCCGGGGTCGCGCACATGGCAGGCCACATGCTCGCAGATGCGGTCGTACAGGGCCTGCTTTTGCGTCACCGCCGTGGCCTGCCCGCCAAGCGCCTGCAGGGACAGATGCACCATGTCCACCAGCAACTCCCCGGCGCGGCGCGCCAGCGGCGCCGCCATATTGTCCAGCTCCTGGTAGGTGCTGCGCATGGTCTGCAGAGCAATGCGCGCAATGCCGGCGCTGCCCCCCACCGATCGACCCATGAGGTTTTCCAGACGCAGGCCTCGCTCGGCAATGCTCTGTTTGGGCACCATCATGATCAGGTGCTCCGTGTGCTGGGGATTGGCCACCACATAGGGCTGCGAGGTGTCATAGATGGCCCAGCTGCCATTGCTCACGCAGGCCTTGCTGCCGTACTGCTGCACCTCGGCATGGCCGCTCCAGGGCGCCACGATCTTGAGATAGGCCGCTTCGCTGTCGCGCAGACGGTGGCTGTCGCGTATGACGCGGTGACGCCCGGCATCCAGCTTGGTGAGCATCACATCGCCTGCGTATGCCACGCTCAGATGCCCGTCAAAACAGGTGTCGCCATACAGATCCGTGTCCAGACCCGAGAACAGCTGCGCCATCCAGTCCTGCCAGGCTGGTGCAGTTTCCTTCTCGGGAAGACCATCGGTACTCAGTACCATGGGCGCGGTCATGGGCCTTGACTCCTCGTTATATCTATCTCTGCCTGTGCCGACAAAGTACCGCAATTATCGGTAAGTGAGCACTTTCGTGCTCAGGCCATCAAGAATCTCCCACGCTGTATTCAAACTAGTGCAAACCCTAGGCCGCGTGCACGATTCATCAAACGGTTTGTGCACATTGCGCACAGCATCTTGCCAAGGCTTTTCTTACGATCACTCACACGCCAGTCTCAGGCGAAACACCACAAAAGGGGAAGACGAGCCCGGTGACGCAAGCCTTGCGCAACGACACCAGCTCCCACTTTTTGAACTTGCATCAACAAGCGGTGACCGAGGTCACGCGCCCTTGGTAGTGAAGGAAGCGAAGATGATTGAACAAAGCATGCTCATCGGCGGTCAGACCGTACAGGCCAGCAATGGTGCCACTTTCGAGCGCAGGAACCCTCTGGACGGATCGGTCGCCACGCGTGCCCCGGCCGCCACAAGCGCCGATGCAGTGCGTGCCGTGGAAGCCGCTCAGGCAGCCTTCCCGGCCTGGGCGGCCCTGGGCCCCACAGAACGCCGACTGATGCTGATGAAGGCCTCCCAGGCCCTGGAAGCCAAGGCCGAGGCCTTTGCCGCAGCCATGGCAGCAGAAACCGGCGCCTCCGGCATCTGGGCCGGCTTCAATGTGCATCTGGCCGCCAATATGTTTCTCGAAGCCGCATCGCTGACCACCCAGATCAACGGCCAGCTGATTCCTTCGGACATTCCCGGCAGCATGGCCATGGCTGTACGCCAGCCTGCCGGCGTGGTGCTGGGCATCGCCCCCTGGAATGCCCCCATCATCTTGGCCGTGCGCGCCATTGCCACGCCCCTGGCCTGCGGCAATACCGTGATCCTCAAGGGCTCGGAGCTGTGTCCCGCCACCCACGGCCTGATCATCGAAGCGCTGCAGGAAGGCGGCTTGCCGCCCGGCGTGGTGAACTTTGTGACCAATGCGCCCGAAGACGCCGGCACAGTGGTCGAAGCCATGGTGGCCCACCCCGCCGTGCGCCGCGTGAACTTCACCGGCTCCACGCGCGTAGGTCGCATCATCGGCCAGACCTGCGCCAAACACCTCAAGCCCGTCATTCTGGAGCTGGGCGGCAAGGCCCCGTTCCTGGTCCTGGACGATGCCGACATCGACTCCGCCGTGGCCGGCTGCACCTTTGGCGCTTTCGCCAACTCGGGCCAGATATGCATGTCCACCGAGCGCATCATCGTGGACGAGGCCGTGGCCGAGGAATTCATCGGAAAGCTGGTGGCCCGCGCCACAACCCTGCCTCTGGGCGACCCCCGCAAAGGCCCTGTGGTGCTGGGCTCCGTCGTGGACATGAACACCGTGAACCGCGTCAACGAGCTCATCGACGACGCCGTGGCCAAGGGCGCCAGGATTCTGTGCGGCGGCAAGGCCGGCGACACCCTGATGGCCGCCACGCTGATCGACGGCGTGACCCCCGAGATGCGCATCTTCCGCGAAGAGACCTTTGCCCCCGTGAAGGCCATCGTGCGCGTGCGTGGCGAAGAGCAGGCCATCGCCATGGCCAACGACAACGAGTTCGGCCTGTCTTCCGCCGTCTACACCAGGGACACAGCGCGCGGCTGGCGCGTGGCTGGCCGCATCGAGGCGGGCATCTGCCATGTCAACGGCCCCACCGTGCACGACGAAGCCCAGATGCCTTTCGGCGGCGTGAAGAACTCGGGCTACGGTCACTTTGGCGGCCAGGCCGGTATCGATGCCTTCACCGACACGCGCTGGATCACCATGCAGACCACCGCACGTCACTACCCCTTCTAAAGCGCCCAGGACAGCCGCCATAGCCGGCAGGCATGACGGCTGTCTTCGCTTGAAACCTCCATCGCGGCCGCTGGGCCATGAGGCAAAGACCTCAGGTGCAGCGCCCGCATGGG
Organism: Comamonas sp. GW821-FHT11H03; assembly: GCF_058807955.1. Lineage (NCBI taxonomy): Bacteria > Pseudomonadati > Pseudomonadota > Betaproteobacteria > Burkholderiales > Comamonadaceae > Comamonas > Comamonas sp. GW821-FHT11H03. Next base: position 785,504 of record NZ_JBXARF010000002.1, on the reverse strand, counting down.
CAAGGCGCGAAGCCCCACCCGCGCCTTGTGTCTGCCGACCCACAGAACCTCCGGAGACCCACGTTGAAACATGCCTCCCAACTGGCCCTGGCAGCCCTGCTGTCCGGCCTCAGCCTCGCCGCCTCGGCTGCGGACTCTCACAGCATTGGCCCCGGCCAGCGCTTCTACGAAAAGACCTGCGCCAAATGCCATGAAGCCGGCATAGGCCCCGTCATCAAGGGGCGAGGCTTTCCGCCCGCGACCTACGTGATCATTGCGCGCAACGGCATGAACGCCATGCCATCCTTTCGCGTGACCGATATCGACGACGCCACGCTGGAAGACTTGGCAAACTACCTGTCCAAGACAGAGGTCCCCAAGGCTGCCGAGCCCGCCAGGAAGTAAGGAGGACGATGTAATGCAAGCCGATCGTCGCTCCCTTCTCAAAGCTCTGACCGCTACAGGTCTGGCTGTCTCCGGCATAGGCTGGGCACAGGCTGCCACTTCTGCTGCAGGCCGTACCACCAGCGCAGCCACGCGCTCCGCCGAGGTGCTGGCCGTGACATCCTCCATGCACGCCAGCGCGCTGGACAAGGCCTTTGTGGCCGGTGTTCAGAGCACGTCCCGCAACGCGTTGCACACCGGCCTTCAAGGTCTGGACAGCGCCGCATTCCATCAATTGGGCGAGCTGCTGAGCGACAGTCAGGAAACCCTGTTGGTGGGTCTGCTCGATGACGCCTCGGCCACGCTGGTGCTGGACCTGGTTCGCTCCTGCGGTGGCCGCGTGCTGGCCGTGGAACACCATCGCGTGGACGGCGCTGCCGCCGACTGGGCCCAGGCGCTGGGTCGGTCGCTGGCGTCCAGTCAAGTCATGAACACCGCCACGGCGGCAGCAGGCAAGGAAGCCCGCGTGTCCTTTAGCTGCGTAATCTAAGAAACAAGGAAAGCAGAGCATGACAAGCAAATACATGGCCCTGCCCAAGGGCATGAGCGAGAGCAGCTTTGATGCGGCCATCGCCCAGTTCAAGAAAGCCCTGGGCGAAGACAATGTGATGATCAAGGACGAGCTGGTTCGTCCCTACACCAAGGTGATGATGGCTGTGCCTACCGAAGAGCACACACCGTCCGCCGTGGTGACTGCCACCACCGTGGAGCAGGTGCAAGAGGTGGTCAAGATCTGCAACGCGCACAAAGTGCCCGTGTGGACCATCTCCACCGGCCGCAACTTCGGCTACGGCTCGGCCGCGCCGGGCCAGCGCGGCCAGGTGGTGCTGGACCTGCGCAAGATGAACAAGATCATCCACGTGGACCCCGAGCTGTGCACCGCCCTGGTCGAGCCTGGCGTGACCTACCAGATGCTCTACGACTACCTCGAAGAGAACAAGATTCCCTTGATGTTGTCGTTCTCGGCCCCCTCGGCCATTGCCGGCCCCCTGGGCAACACCATGGACCGCGGCGTGGGCTACACCCCCTATGGCGAACACTTCATGATGCAGTGCGGCATGGAAGTGGTGATGGCCAACGGCGATGTGCTGCGCACCGGCATGGGAGGCGTCAAGGGCGACAAGGCCTGGCAGGTTTTCAAGTGGGGTTACGGCCCGACGCTGGACGGCATGTTCACCCAGTCCAACTACGGCATCTGCACCAAGATGGGTTTCTGGCTGATGCCCAAGCCCCCGGTCTTCAAGCCGCTGGAAATCCAGTTCGACGAAGACAGCGATATCTCCGAGATCGTCGAATTCATCCGCCCCCTGCGCATCGCCCAGGTCATCCCCAATTCGGTGGTGATTGCCGGCGTGCTGTGGGAAGCGTCCACCTGCAACACCCGCCGCTCGGACTACACCACCGAGCCCGGCCATACGCCCGACGCCATCCTCAAGCAGATCCAGAAAGACAAGCATCTGGGCGCCTGGAATGTCTACGCTGCGCTGTACGGCACCAGGGAGCAGGTCGACGTCAACTTCAAGATCGTGCAGGACGCGCTCAAGAAGCTGGGCAAGGGCCGCTTGATCACCGAGGAGATGGCCGGAGACACCCAGCCCTTCAAGTACCGTGCCCAGCTCATGTCAGGCGTGCCCAACCTGCAGGAATTCGGCCTCTACAACTGGCGCGGGGGTGGCGGCTCGATGTGGTTTGCCCCGGTGTCGCAGGCGCGCGGCAGCGAGTGCGACAAGCAGAAGTCGCTGGCCAAGAAGATCCTCAACAAGCATGGCCTGGACTATGTGGGCGAGTTCATCGTCGGCTGGCGCGATATGCACCATGTCATCGACGTGCTGTACGACCGCAGCAACGAAGAGGAAACCAAGCGTGCCAACGCCTGCTTTGCCGAGCTGCTGGACGAGTTCGAAAAGGAAGGCTATGCCGTGTACCGCGTGAACACCGCCTTCCAGGAGCGCGTGGCCAAGAGCTACGGTCCGGTCAAGCGCGATATCGAGCGCAAGATCAAGCGTGCTCTGGACCCCAACGGCATTCTGGCTCCGGGCAAGTGCGGGATTGATATCTGAGGCTCCCCCTGAGCGGCTTTGCCGCTTCCCCCTCTCTCGCTGCGCGGGAGGGGGACAATACCTTCGCTGCGGGGCGGCCCTTGCTCGGTATTACTGAGTCAGAGCATGCTCAATCCAACGCTCTTGGTCGCAGCCAAGCACGCAAAAAAGCCACCCGATTTGAAAACGCCGGGTGGCTTTTTTGTTTTTGGATTGCTACCTTATTGATAGCTTACAGCGTATTTAATATCTGGACCTGAGGCTTGTTTAACTCTTAATTGAGCAATTTGGAGCCAAACATGCCGGCCCTGAACTGCGCGGGCGTCTGCCCCGTGTGCTGCTTGAACAGGCGGCTCAGATGCGCGCCGCTGGCAAAGCCGCTGGCCAGCGCCAGCTCGGTCAGGGTGCAGTGGCGATTGGCGGGACTGAGCAGTTCGCGCTGGAACAGGGCCACGCGCTCGGCCCAGATATGCTGGCTGATGGACAGCCGCTCCTCGGCAAAGGCGTTGTAGAGATGACGCTTGCTGCAGTTGAGCGCTGCGGCCACGGCATCCACGCTCAGGGCCGGATCGCGCAGATGCTGGCGCACATAGGCCTTGATGCGGCCCAGCAGCAGCTCGCTGGCGCTCAGCGAGGCCGCACGGCCGCAGGCATCGAGCAGGGACAGCTGGATCAATTGCAGCAGCGAATCCGTCACATGCTGGGCCAGACCCTGGCCCATGGCCCGGCATTCGGCAAAGGTGCCGCGCATCATGTCCAGCGCAATGCGGGACACGCCTTCGCTGCCGCCCACATAGCGCCCCATGAGGGCGTCGATGGCGCGGCCATGGTCTTCGAAGCGGCTTTTGGGCAAGGTGATGATCAGATGCTCGCACCACTCGGGGTTGAGCACCTCGTACTCCTGCGTGGTGTCGTAGATCAGCCACTGGCCGCTGCGCGCCACGGCTTCGCGCCCGTTCTGGCAGACGCGGGCCTGGCCATGCCAGGGGGCCACGATCTTGAGAAAGTCGGTGCTGTGGCGTGCCATGCTGGCCGAAGTGCGTCGCACGCGATGGCGGCTGGCCTCGATCCGGGTCATGCCCACCGGCCCCAGCTCGAAGGTGCCCAGTCGCGCCGAGAAATGCTGGTCGCCATAGACATCGCTCTCCAGGCCATAGAGCGTGGACATCCAGTGCTGCCAGGCGCCCACGGCTTGAGCGCCTTGCATCTCGGTCATCTTCTCGGTCACTTGGTAGGCAGGAATGTCTGGCCGCATCTGGGCTCCTGAAGAAGTAACAGGATGCTTCATTATCCATAGCGACCCGGACCAGGGCCCGGGCAAAACCGGCGCTTCGCAGGGAAATCAGTGTTTACCCACAGACACTTGCATGCACAGACAAGACGCAGTGCACGCCCAGACAAGCCCCTGCCGCCGCGATTTCCTACGATGGCCGAAGAACCCGGACACCTGTCCATCAAAAAAGGAGACAAGCATGACATTCGCCGACAAGCGTTTTGTTCTCAAGAGTCTGGTCGCTGCCACCGCCCTGGCGGGTCTGTGCGGCACGGCCCTGGCCCAGGAAGCGCCCCAATCCATCCGCATCGGCTGGGCCATTGCCAAGACGGGCGTCAACGCGGGCGGCACCTCGGTGACCACAGCGCCCAACTACAAGCTCTGGGTCAAGGAGATCAACGACGCCGGCGGCATCATGCTCAAGGCCTACAACAAGCGCGTACCCATCGAGGTCATCGAATACGACGACCGCTCCAGCACCGAAGAGGCCGTGCGCGCCACCGAGCGCCTGATCACCCAGGACAAGGTGGACTTCGTGCTGCCGCCCTGGGGCACGGGCTCCAATCTGGCCGTGGGTCCGACCTACGAAAAGCACAAATACCCGCTGCTGGCCGCCACCTCGGTGACCGACAAGGCCCCCGATCTGGCCAAGCGCTGGAAGCATGCCTTCTTCTTCCTGGGCACGGGCGGCGAATACGCCGAAGGCCTGGTCGCCATGCTGGAAAAGGCCAAGAAGGACGGCAAGATCAACCACAAGATCGCCATGATCAACATCGCCGACGGCTTTGGCGTGGAGCTGGCCAATGCCACGCGCAAGGCCGCCAAGCAGCATGGCTTCGAGCTGGTCTACGACAAGAGCTATCCGATCGGCACGCAGGACATGACGCCCATCATCAACGAGGCCAAGGGCAAGGGTGCAGACACCTTCGTGGCCTACTCCTACCCGCCCGACACCATGCTGATCAACGAGCAGGCCAGGACGCTGGGCCTGGCTCCCAAGGTGCTGTTCACCGGCGTGGGCACGCAATTTCCCATGTTCAAGGGCAAGTTCGGCGCAGCGGCCGAAGGCGTGATGGCGCCGGGCGGCATCGATGCCGGCAACCCGCAGATGCAGGCCTATCTGAAGCGCTTCAAGGAAGTGACCGGCCAGGAATCGGACCGCTTTGCCAGCCCCATCGTCTACACCTCGCTGCAGATGCTGCAGCAGGCCATCGAGCGCGTGGGCAAGATCGACCGCGCCGCCGTGACCCAGGAGCTCAAGAGCGGCAGCTTCGAGACCGTGCTCGGCCCCGTCAAGCTTGAAGGCCAGATGCTGACCAAGCTCTGGCATGTGGGCCAGTGGCAGAACGGCGAGTTCAACGCGATTGCGCCTACAAGCCGAGCGGGGGTGAAACCTGCGGTGATTCCGCGAGTCACCCCCTGAGGCGCTACGCGCCTTCCCCCTCTCTCGCTTCGCGGGAGGGGGACGACAGCCTCGGTGCGGGGCGGCGGGGCCGCCTAGGCCCTTCCTCGCTGTCCCGTTGCTGGGGCATGCCTATTCCAGCATTCGCCCAGCTACGCAAGAACTATCAAAACAAGAGCTGGTTGCGCATGTCTCGCTTTAACTTTGCATTGATTTCATAACAAGAACAATGAATCACCAGCGGTATACGCTATGAATTTAATAGACATCCTTCTCGCTGGCGCGATGCTGGGCGGGCTCTATGGCCTGGTGGCCATGGGGCTGACGCTGCAGTATGGCGTGGCGCGCATCATGAATCTCTCGTATGGGGAGTTTCTGATTGCACCGGCCTTTCTGGCCTTTTTTGCAGTGAGCGGCTGGGGTGTTTCGCCGCTGCTTCTGGTGCTGCTGGTGGTGCCGCTGGGCTTTGCCATCCAGTGGCTGATCTATCAGTTGCTGCTGACCCCGCTGGTGCGCCGCGCCAAGGGCGGACCGGCGCTGGAGGTGGATTCGATTCTGGCCACCTTCGGCATGCTGTTCGTCGTGCAAGGCGTCATGCTGGTGCTGTTCGGCGGCGACTATCACAGCTACAGCTATCTGGCCGATCCCGTGGAGATCCTGGGCAGCAAGGTCGCGGCCAACCGCCTGCTGGTGCTGGGCTTTGCCATCGTGCTGGGCGGCGGCCTGTACCTGCTGCTGACGCGCACCCGCGCCGGCGCCGTGGTACGTGCCGTGTCCGTGGCACCGCAGTTCGCCCATCTGGTCGGCATCAATGTGCGCAGCACGGCGGCCCTGGCCTACGGTCTGGGCGGCGCGCTGGTGGCGATCTGCGGCGTGCTGGTCAGCATGTTTTTGCCCTTCTCGGCCAGCATGGGCACCATGTTTGCCATGAAGGCGCTGATCGTCGTCATCATGGGCGGCGTGGGCAATCTCATGGGCTGCCTGGTGGCCGGCATGCTGCTGGGCTTTGCCGAGACGCTGGTGGCCTCCTTTGTCGACCCCGGCCTGACGCTGGCCGTCAATTACGCGGTGTTCCTGCTGGTGCTGCTGTTCAAGCCCACCGGTTTGTTCGGGAGGGCCGCACGATGAATCCGATCCATCGCAAAGAAATTCTGATCTGGGCCGTCAGCGCCATCGCCACCGCCGGTCTGGCCCTGCTGCCGCGCTGGCTCACGGACGAGTACTACCTCTCGCTCATGATCAGCATCCTCATGTACTGCGTGCTGGCCACAGCCTGGGCGCTGTTCTCGGGGCCCACGCGCTATATCTCGCTGGCCACCGTCGCCTTCTTCGGCATGGGCGCCTATGTCACCGCCGTGTTCGGCGAGTCCCTGCCCTGGGCCGCCGTTCTGGGCATCGCGGCCGGCGTGGGCCTGGTCATGGCCCTGGTCGTGGGCCTGTCCACGCTGCGGCTGTCGGGCGTGTACTTTGTGATCTTCAGCTTCGGCCTGGCCGAGCTGGTCAAGCAGCTCGTCACCTGGTGGGAAGTCAACATCACCAAGGATCTGGGCCGCTATGTGTTCGTGGAGATCACCCAGCTCGATATCTACTGGCAACTGCTGGCCATGCTGGCCCTGGTGCTGGCGCTGCGCGCCCTCATCAACCGCTCGCGCCTGGGCCTGGCGCTGCGCGTGATCGGCGAGGACGAGACCGTGGCCAGCCATGTGGGCATCAACACCACCACGGCCAAGCTGCTGCTGTTCGCCGTCAGCGCCGTGTTCATCACCGTCACGGGTGCCATCATGGCTCCGCGCTGGACCTATATCGACCCCAGCATTGCCTTTGCTCCTGCCGTCTCGTTCCAGACGCTGATCATGGCCTTGCTCGGCGGAGCCGGCGCGCTGTTCGGCCCAATTCTGGGAGCCGTACCGCTGGTGCTGCTGTTCGAGTACCTGGGCGCCAACTTCCCCAACCATTTCTCGATTCTGCTGGGCCTGGTGTTCATCGTGATCGTGTACTTCATTCCCCAGGGTCTGTCTGGCGTGCTGGCCAGGCTGCTGGCCAGGAATGCGGCCAGCAAGGGAGAGCAGCCATGAAGACCGCCACCCTGCTTTCCGTGCGCGGCGCCACCCGGCGCTTCGGCGGCCTGGTGGCCGTCAACGCACTGAGCTTTGACGTCTACCCGGGCGAAGTCGTGGGCCTGCTCGGCCCCAATGGCTCGGGCAAGACCACGGCCATGAATCTGATCTCGGGTGCCCTGCCCGTCAACGGCGGCGAGATCTGGTTCAACGGCAAACCCATCCACCCGCTCAAAAGCCACCAGATCGCCCGCCTGGGCGTGGCGCGCACCTTCCAGCTGGTCAAGGTGCTGGGCTCCATGAGCTGCAGCGACAACGTCATTGCCGGCATGGCCTTCAAGCCCCGGCCGCTGTTTGGCAAACCTGCCGCCGCGCGTGCCCTGCAGCTGCTCAATCAGGTGGGTCTGGCCGAATTTGCGAATACTCCGGCAGGCGAGCTCACCTATATCAACCAAAAGCGCCTGGAGCTGGCCCGCGCGCTGGCGCTGGAGCCGCAGATCCTGCTGCTCGACGAATGGCTGGCAGGCCTGAACCCCACGGAGCTGCAGCAGGGCATTGCGCTGATCCGTCAGTTGCAGGCCACGGGGCTGACGATTCTCATGGTCGAACATGTGATGGACGCCGTGCATGCGCTGTGCAGCCGCTGCGTGGTGATGAATGCGGGCACAAAAATAGCCGACGGCCCCACGGCCCAGGTGCTCAAGGAGCCCGAGGTGGTGCGAGCCTATCTGGGGGAAGAAGTGAGTGCGGATGAAGACCAGTCAGCGGAGGCCCGCCATGCTTGAAGTGCGCAATATCTCGGTGAGCTACGGCAAGCATGAGGCGCTGCACCAGGTCAGCCTCCAGGTGCAGCCCGGCGAGCTGGTCGTCATGCTGGGCGCCAACGGAGCGGGCAAGTCCAGCCTGCTCAAGGCGCTGGGCGGCATGGTCACACCCCAGGCCGGCGCCAGCGCGCAACTGGCCGGGCAGGAGCTGATGCAGCTGCCGCCGCATGCCATCGTGCAATCAGGTCTGGCCCTGGTGCCCGAGGGGCGCGGCGTGTTCGGCGATCTCAGCGTCAAGGAAAACCTGCTGCTCGGTGCCCAGCCCCGGCGCGCACGCGCCAACGAGGCCCGGAATCTGGAGCAGGTCTTCGCCCTCTTTCCCAAGCTGCGCGATCGTCTGACCCAGGCTGTGCGCACCATGAGCGGCGGCGAGCAGCAGATGGTGGCCGTGGGCCGCGCGCTCATGAGCCAGCCCGATATCCTGCTGCTGGACGAGCCTTCGCTGGGCCTGTCGCCGCTGATGTGCAAAGAACTATTTTCGGCCCTGGCGCGCATCAAGACGCTGGGCATGGGCGTGCTGCTGGTGGAGCAGAACGCGCGCCAGAGCCTGGCCATCGCCGACCGGGGCTATCTGCTGGAGACCGGGCGTATTGTGGGTGAAGGATCGGCACAAGCACTTGGCAGCAGTGCTGCTGTCAGACGCGCCTACTTGGGCGGCGAACATTGATATGAATCCCCCTGAGCGGCTTTGCCGCTTCCCCCGGAGGGGGACGGCGCCATCGCTGGGGCAGCCCATGCTGGGGCAGCTCACGCTGCGGGGCGACGGGGCCGCCTGGGCCCTTGCTTGGCGCCTCTTTGCTGGGGCCGCGCCAGATTTCAACGGCATCAACAACAAACCATCAATAGCTCGCAGCTTTCATGGCTACCTTCAATTCTCAAGGAGACTAAAAATGATCGAACAAAAAATGCTGATTGGCGGCCAGGAATGTGCCGCCAGCAATGGTGCAGTTTTTGAGCGCAAGAACCCGCTGGATGGCTCGGTTGCCACGCGTGCGCCCGCCGCCACGACCGAGGACGCGATTCGCGCCTGCGAAGCTGCGGCAGCCGCTTTCCCCGCCTGGTCGCAACTGGGGCCGAACGCCCGCCGCGCCATGCTGATGAAGGCATCGCAGGCACTGGAAGCCAAGGGCGAAGCGATTGCCGCTGCCATGGCCGCAGAGACCGGCGCCTCGGGCATCTGGGCCGGCTTCAACGTGCATCTGGCGGCCAGCATGCTGCTGGAGGCGGCTTCGCTGACCACGCAGATCAATGGCGAGATCATCCCCTCGGACGTGCCCGGCAGCGTGGCCATGGCCGTGCGCCAGCCTGCCGGCGTGGTGCTGGGCATCGCGCCCTGGAATGCCCCCGTGATCCTGGCCGTGCGCAGCATCTCCACGGCCCTGGCCTGCGGCAATACCGTGATCCTCAAGGGCTCGGAGCTCTGCCCCGCCACCCACGGCCTGATCATCGAGGCGCTGCAGGACGCGGGCCTGCCTGCCGGCGTGCTGAACTTCGTGACCAATGCGCCGGCCGATGCGGGCAGCGTGGTCGAGGCCATCGTGGCCCATCCGGCCGTGCGCCGCGTGAGCTTTACCGGCTCCACGCGCGTGGGCCGCATCATCGGCCAGACCTGCGCCAGGCATCTCAAGCCCGCGCTGCTGGAGCTTGGCGGCAAGGCCCCCTTCCTGGTGCTGGACGATGCCGATATCGATGCGTCCGTGAACGCCGCCACCTTTGGCGCGTTTGCCAACTCGGGCCAGATCTGCATGTCCACCGAGCGCTTTGTGGTGGATAACAAGGTGGCCGACGAGTTCATCGCCAAGTTTGCCGCCAAGGCCCAAAGCCTTCCGCTGGGCGACCCGCGCAAGGGCCCCGTGGTGCTGGGCTCGGTGGTCGATCTGGCCACGGTGGAGCGCTGCAATGCCATGATCGACGACGCACTGGCCAAGGGCGCAAAGCTGGTCTGCGGCGGCAAGGCCGAGAGCACGCTGATGCCCGCCACGCTGATCGATCATGTGACGCCGACGATGCGCATCTTCCACGAGGAGAGCTTTGGCCCGGTCAAGGGCATCGTGCGCGTGAACGGCGAGGAAGAAGCCATTGCCACGGCCAATGACAACGAGTTCGGCCTGTCCTCCGCAGTCTTCACCCGGGATGCGGCCCGAGGCTGGCGTGTGGCGGCGCGCATCGAGGCCGGCATCTGTCACATCAACGGCCCCACGGTGCATGACGAAGCCCAGATGCCGTTTGGCGGCGTCAAGGCCTCGGGCTATGGCCATTTCGGCGGCCAGCAGGGCATCAATGCCTTTACCGAAACCCGCTGGGTGACCATGCAGACCACAGAACGCCAATATCCGTTCTAAAGACCCCCCTGAGCGGCTTTGCCTGGGCGGCCCCGCCGCTTCCCCCTCTCTGCTTCGCGGAGGGGGACGACAGCTTTGCTGCGAGGCGGCGCTTGCTTGCTGTCCCACACTGAGGTCGCGCCCTAGTTAAAGCTCGCGCCCATCGCTACTGAAATTAAAAAAGCCACCTGATTTGAAAACGCCAGGTGGCTTTCTTTTTTCCTTCTCACTATCTAATCCATAGCTGCTAGCGTTTGATGGAAAAGGGCTTGAGCCTCAAAAATCTCAAAGCATGTAATCAGGCGAAGTCATCGTTGAAGAAGTCGCCGCCATCGCCCCAGTTATCGTTGTCCGCACTATCGATGCTGCCCAGGCCCGCATCGTTGGCAAGGCTGGCGGTATTGCCGCTGTCGCCATGCAGGCCCTGGCTGCTGCTGTCCTGCGCCAGCAACTTGCTCTCGCTGCCGCCGCTCTGGCTGCCCGAGCTGGCGTGATGGCCGCCCATCAGATTCTCCAGCCCGTTGAACAGAAACATGCCGCCCGCCACGCCGGCCGCAGCCGCTGCGGCATTGCCCAGGAAGCTGCTGCCAGCCGGAGCAGCTGGCTGGCCGTAGGCCTGCGGCGCTGCAGCGCGCGGCGCCGAGCCACCGCCAAAGAAACGGTCGCGCCAGCCGGAGGGCTGAGGCGCTGCTTGCGGCTGGTACTGAGGCTGATACTGGGGCTGGCTCTGGGGCTGATAGGGAGGCTGGGCACTGGCAGCGTAGCCGCCGTCCTCGGCATAACGCTCGGGAGCGCGGCCGAAGTGCGTGCCCAGGCCGCCCGAGAGAAAGCTGCCTGCGCCCTGGCTCTGGCTCTGGCTTTGCTGGGCCTGTTTCACCTGCTGCTGCAGCTCGCCGATCTGCTGCTGGGCCTGCTCAATGGCTTGCTCCAGCATCAAGGTGCGCTGGGCCAGCCAGTAGACCGCATCGGGCGCGTTGCTCAATCCACGGCGCAGCTCGGCATCGGCCTGCGCGTCCTTGGGTTGGCCCTGGGTCAGCGTCAGCCTGGCGCACAGGTCTTGCAGCAGTTGTTGTTCCTGAGGGGTCATGGTGCCTTCCTTTAATCCCGCAAATGACTTGCAGCGAAGATGGGGTCAGTATGCAGGCCTGCAAGAGCGCCAATGTGAAGGCCGTGCAAGTGCTTTTTGCAGGGTGTAACAAAAGGCCTGTGCTGCAGTTGTGGGCAGCGCATGGGACAATGCCTGCCATTGAGCCACTGTTGTGGCGGCGTTTCAATTTCGGTTGCGGGACTGGCCCGCGGCCCATCAACTGCATACACACCATGGAAGTTACCCAACAATGCGTGGTCGCCCTGACCTGGACACTGAAAGACACCCTGGGCGAGGAGCTGGACGTGCTGGACGAGCCCGTGGAATTCCTTGTCGGCGGCGATGACCTGTTCAAGCGCATCGAAGAGGCCCTGCAAGGCCACGGCGTAGGCACCGCTCTGGACCTGCACCTGGAGCCCGAAGAGGCATTCGGCGACTATGACGAGAGCCTGATCTTCCTGGAAAAGCGCGAGCTGTTTCCCGAAGAGATCGAGGAAGGCATGAGCTTCGAGAGCAGCGCCATGCCCAAGGGCACCAACCCCGTGCCTGCCGATCTGCTCTACACGGTCACAGAAATCTATCCCGAGCATGTGGTGCTGGACGGCAACCACCCGCTGGCCGGAATCGCCATCCGCCTGCACCTCAAGATCGAAGCCGTGCGCGAGGCTACCGAGGAAGAAATCGGTCGCGGCACGGCCGGCACGGGCTTTTTCCGTATCGAGCCCATGGCCCCTGGCAATGAAACACTGCATTGACACCCCCTGAGGCGCTTTGCGCCTTCCTCCTTTAGGGGGACGACAGCTTCGCAGCCGGGCGGCGGTGCCGACCAGGCTCTCGCTGGCTGTCGCTGAGTTGCGCTGCGCCACAGGCTCAGGCACTGCTGATCGCCTCAGGCAAAGAAATCAAAAGGGACTCCTCGGAGTCCCTTTTGTTATGTGCGCCTGACTGCCTAGCGGCGGAAGATCTGGTTACCTTCCACGCGCACGTATTCGCCGATGCTCAGCTGCGGAGGCTGCTGGTAGTCCAGAGCGCGCACACTGCCGTCCTGCAACTGCACGGTGACGCGGTAGATATCGCGCACGCTGCCGCCACCCACACTGTTCTGCACGGCGTTGCCGGCCAGCGCACCGCCCACCACACCGGCAATCGTGGCCAGCGTACGGCCCGAGCCCTTGCCCACCTGGTTGCCCAGCACGCCACCGATCACGCCGCCGGCAATCGCGCCGCCCGCGCCAATGCCGCTGCCGTCCTGCACGCGCACGGTCTCGATATTCATCACGCGGCCCTGCTGGGCGTATTGCTGGGGCTGCTGCGAGTAGCAGTTGGGGTTGTTGTAGCCGCAGTTATTGGCGGGATAGGTCTGGGCCTGATTGTTGCCCACGGGGTAGGCCTGGGTGCTGCCCGGGTAGCCCGAGCCCGAATAAGCCCCCTGGGAGTAGCCGCCCTGGTAGCCACTGTTCTGGTAGCCGCCGCTCTGGTAGCCACCCTGGGGATAGGCCGCGCAGGCCGACAGAGCTGCAACGATTGCGCTCACCATGGCCAACCGGCCCCAGCGTTGATTGATTTGCATGGAAATCTCCTGATTGACGCATGCACATTCCATGCGCCGCAGTCCTGTTATGAGTTGCTCTGCAAACCTTGCACGGTCTGCCTTTCCATTGCAACGCAGCACCGGCTCGCCAGGACGACAGGTTTCACATTTGCTCACAATACTTTGAGCAAAGCGCAGCCGTTTACAACTCTTCAAACCATAGCGCCTTGCCCTTTGCAACGCTCATTTTCGGTACAAATCTCATTTGAAACCGCCATCACAAAGCGCTGACAGCTATTAAAAAAATAGCATACTCAGCCTTTGGTGCGTACGCGCAGCACTTCGCCGCTGCGGCCATCCACATAGAGCTTCACCAAGCGCCCATCGCTGGCCGTGGCCTTGACCTTGTAGAGGCCGTCGTCCCATTCCACCTCCTGGAATTCGCGATAGCCGGCCTTCTCCAGCCGGTCGCAGACATCGCGGATGGACAGGGTCGGCCCGAGCGCCATGCCGCGCACGGCGGCCACCGAGGCAGAGGCACGGTCCGCCAGAGCGTTCTCTGCGGCCAGGCAGGTGCCTGCAAACAGCAGCGCGGCGCTCCCCAGCAAGGCGATGCCGCTGCGGCGCGGCATGGACCGGCATAGTGACAAGACGCGAGCGGACATCGCAAAGACGGGGGCTTGAAGACGAGACATGAAAACTCCTGCAGTCGACGGGTGAACGATGGGAACCAAAAGACGGCCCGCCGGGCGAGAGGCGCTCTGTTGCGGGTTGCGGCCGATTGTTCGCATTCACCCTGAACCGTTTCTGAAGCCGTCATTCAGCTTTCGTTCATCGATGCAGACCTATAACCTTGGCTGCAGAACGCAACCAGACCTCATCACCTCCCACTCCAGCCCTCTTGCCATGTCTTTTTTCAACGCCTTGAATGACCCGCAATCTGCGCACCGCCCACGCCGGCGCGCCCTTCATGCCGTGCTGGTCATGCTGCTGGCAACGACAGGTTTTGCCGCGCTGAGCCTGTGGCCCGCCACCTCGGATGCCGGTGACAACGACCACGAGCTTGCCCGTCAGGCCCTGCGCCAGGGTCAGGTGCTGCCGCTGCGCACCGTTCTGGATCAGGTCGAGCAGCAATACCAGGGCCAGGTCATCAAGGTGGAGTTCGACCGCGAGGACGGCCGCTTTGTCTACGAGATCCGGCTGCTGCAAAGCGACGGCAAGGTGGTCAAGCTGGAGATTGATGCCAGCAACGGCAGCCTCATCAGCATGAAACGCAAGAAGTGAACCCCGGCACTCAGGAAGGCTGTAGAGCATGCGAATTCTGCTGATTGAAGACGAGCCCACGCTGCGCGAGCAGCTGCATCAGGCCCTGGTGCAGGCCGGCCACACCGTGGAGACGGCCGCCGACGGCGAGACGGCGCAATACCTGGGCGAGGTGGAGAGCTTCGACGCCGCAGTGCTGGACCTGGGCCTGCCGGTGCGCGACGGGCTGAGCGTGCTGCGCGCCTGGCGCGCTCAGGGCCGCTCCATGCCGGTGCTGATCCTTACCGCCAGAGCCGCCTGGCATGAAAAAGTCGCGGGCATGGATGCCGGAGCCGACGACTATCTGGCCAAACCCTTCCACATGGAAGAGCTGCTGGCGCGTCTGCGGGCGCTGCTGCGACGCCTGAGTCCGCATGCCAGCGCTTTGTGGCAATGCGGCTCCATCACCCTGGACTCGCGCCAGGCGCGTGTCACCGTCGAAGGTCAGGCGCTGACGCTGACCAGCCATGAATTCAAGGTACTGGCCCTGCTGATGCAGCGCATGGGCGCCGTGGTCTCGCGCACCGAGCTGTCCGAGCATATCTATCCGCAGGACAGCGACCGCGACTCCAACACCATCGAGGTCTTTGTCGGGCGGCTGCGGAAAAAACTGCCCGCAGGCTCGATCGAAACCGTGCGCGGCCTGGGCTATCGCCTGGTTGCGCCCACAAACCACGCATCAACCATATGTCCGAGCACACCCTGACCTCCCCCACGACCCAGCAGCCGCCACCGCTGAGCGCAGGCTCCCGGAAGAACTCGCTGCGCCTGAGACTGCTGGCGGGCGCCCTGATCTGGGTGCTGGCCGCACTGCTGCTCACGGGATGGGGCCTGCGCACGCTGTTTGCCGAGCATCTGACCCAGCAGCTGCGCGGCCAGCTGGTGGCCAAGCTCGACCGGCTCAGCGGCGCCGTCAACTATCAGCCCGATCAGGCCGTCCCGGTCACGGTCTCACCCTTCTCCGGCGACCCCTTGCTGCAGCAGCCGCTGTCGGGCATGTACTGGCAGGTGGACCAGCTTGACGCTGCCGGCCAGCAGACGGTTCAGGCCGGCATCCAGCGTTCGCGCTCGCTCTGGGACCAAACCCTGGACTGGCCTTTCTTCAAGGCCGACAAGGTCTGGGAGCCCACCCTGCCCTTGCACGCTCCGGCCAGCTATGGCCATATGTCGGACGGCAATGGCAACACCCTGGTGATCGTGACGCGTACCGTACAGCTGCCCGAGGCCGGTGCCCCGCCGCTGCGCCTGATGATTGCTGCCGACGCGGCCATGCTGGCCACGCCGCTGCAGCGCTTTACCAAGATGCTGGTGGCCGCGCTGTGCATGCTGGCAGCGGGGCTCATCGCCGCCGTGGTCGTGCAGCTGCAGCTGGCACTGGCTCCGCTGGCTGCCCTGCGCCGTCAGCTGGCCGCCGTGAGCCAGGGCGAAGCGTCTGAAATCAGGGGAGAGCACCCGGCCGAAATCATGCCCCTGGTTCAGGAGTTCAACCATGTGCTGCGCATGAATGCCGAGATGGTGGAGCGGGCCCGCACCCAGGCGGGCAATCTGGCCCATGCAGTCAACACCCCGCTGAGCATCATGGGCAACGCGGCGGCGCAGCAGGACAGCCCGCTGGCGACCCTGGTGCGCGAGCAGGTCGCCAGTGCCAGCCGCCAGGTCGAATACCACCTGGCCCGTGCCCGTGCCGCAGCAGCAGCGGCGCAGCAAGGCCATGGCCTGCGCACCGCGCTGGCCGGCCCGCTGCACTCTCTGGTGCACACCATGGACAAGCTGCATGCGGCGCGCAGCATACGCTTCGAGCTGCAGGGGGATGCCTCGCAATGGGACTTCAAGGGCGACGTGCAGGACCTGATGGAGATGCTGGGCAATCTGCTGGACAACGCCGGCAAATGGGCCAGATCGAAGGTCGTGCTGAAAGTGCAGCCAATCGCCAATGACAACCAACTGCTGACGCTGTGCATAGACGACGACGGCCCGGGCATTGCGCCCGAGTTGCGCGAGCGCATCTTTGCCCGCGGAGAACGGCTTGACGAACAGCGTCCCGGAGCCGGCCTGGGCCTGGACATCGTGCGCGATCTGGTTCAGACCTATGGCGGCAGCATCCAGGCTCTGCCCTCGCCGCTGGGCGGGCTGCGCATGCAGCTGCAACTGCCTGGCGCCAGGCACCAGGACTGAACTCGATCAAAGACTGCGCAGCACCTGCGCCAGGGTATCGGCCTGGGGAAACAGCCAGTCGGCGAGCAGCCCCAGCGCCACGGCCGCGACCAGGGCGCCCAGCACGGGCTTCCAGCTGATGCGCAAGGCGGCCAGCAGCCAGCCTTCGCGCTCCACCACATAGAGGGTTCGGGTCATCAGCAGCGCAAACGCCACCTCTACCGCCACGGTCAGGAACAGATCGGCACCGAACACCAGCCACACCAGCGAGCCCATGCCCGTGACCGCCACCAGCAGGACGGCAAAAACCAGCAGCACCGGCACGAGCACCACCGCGCCTTCATCGAGCCCGTCCAGCCCCGACACATCGACATCGGGCAGCTCCAGGCCCGATGACGCAGGCGCGATATCAGCCACTGCAGCGCCATCGTCCCAGTGGCCGCCGGCACCACCGCCGCCGTAGGAGCCACCCTGCCCGCTTTCAAAGCCCGCAGTATCCGCAGTATCGGCACTGCCTGATCTACCACCGGAGCCGGGAACATCGGACCCTGCATCGCCCGTCTCCCAGTCGCGGCGCAGCATGCAGCCGGCCCACAGGCGCACCAGCAACAGATAAAGCAGATAGCCGCAGGCCAGCGCCAGCCCATAGCGCAGCCCCATGCTGTGCACACCGGCATGCAGCAGGCACAGACTGATCAGGGACATGGCAGCCAGACTCAGGCCGCCGGTCACAGCGGCATGCAGACGCAGCCAGTGGCGTTTTTGCAAGTGCCGCCGCATGTGTTGGTCGCTGCCCAGCCGCACCTGGGTCCAGGAGGCTGAGCGGCGGCGGCGACTCTGGCGGTTCATGGGGCGCGAGGTACGTGCCTTTGGGCAGGCTTACTGCTTGCCGGTGGAGCCGTAGCCGCCTTCGCCGCGCTCGCTGGCATCGGCAAAGTCATCCACCAGATTGAACTGTGCCTGCACCACGGGCACGATGACCAATTGGGCCAGACGATCCATGGGCTGCAGCGTGAAGGCGGTCTGCGAACGGTTCCAGGCGCTGACCATGAGCTGGCCCTGGTAGTCGGAGTCGATCAGACCGACCAGATTGCCCAGCACGATGCCGTGCTTGTGGCCCATGCCCGAGCGCGGCAGGATCAGCGCCGCGTAATGGGGGTCCTTGAGGTGCATGGCCATGCCGGTGGGGATCAGCTGCCACTGGCCGGGCTCCAGCGTCACGGGCGCATCGATGCAGGCGCGCAGGTCCAGGCCGGCGCTGCCGGCAGTGGCGTAGGCGGGCAGGTTGTCGCGCAGGCGCGCATCGAGAATCTTTACATCAACATTCATAAGGATCTGACCAGTCTTGTCTGTCTAGATAGAAACAAGGCCCGTGAGCCGGGCCTTGCCTTCATTGCGGCAGCTGCCGTGCAGCCGCCAGCGGTTTTCCGAAGGGCGCCATTGTGCCCTGTGCCGGGCAGGCGTCGGCCCCTGGTGCCTGTCAGCGGCCTTGCAGGCGCTTGAGCACGCCGCCCACCAGCGACATCAGGCCCATGATGGCAAGCAGCACGCCAAAGCCCTGGATGAACTGGGAGAGGATCATCCCGCCCACGATCAGCGCCAGCGAGCCCGGAGACACCCAGGGCTTGCGAGCGTTCTGAGCGTTCTGAGCCTTCTGCCCCTCGATCTCGCGCTCCATGGCCTTGAAGCGCTGCTGCGCCTCCTGCTTGGTCACGGCCGTATTGGGGCGCCGTGCAGCAGCCGTGCGCTGGGCCGGCTGAGCGGCCGCCGTGGTTCGCGCTCCCGGCATCTGCTGCGCCTGCTCGGCCATGTCGCGTGCCTTCTGCAAGGTGTTGCGCAGCTGGGACATGGGCGAGGCGGCCTGGGAGCCGGGCGTGACGACTGCGGTCTGAATCGCTCCGTCGATGCTGCGCAGCGTGCGGCGGTACTCGGGACTGGCTCGCATCAGCTGATCCACATAAGCCACATAGTCGCCATTGCGCGGGCCTTCATAACTGGAGAGATTCATGTTCGGACTCCTGGGATCACGGGTCAGGGACGCTTGGCGCTCAGGCGCTGCGCAATTTCATCGACCAGCTGGCGCGCCAGCACGTCCTTGCTGGCATGGGGCAGCTCCTTGGAGCCCTGATCGTCGATCAGCAGCAGCGCATTGTCGTCCTTGCCAAAGGTAGCGGGGCCGATATTGCCCACCAGCAGCGGCACGCTCTTGCGCAAGCGCTTGGCACTGGCGTGCTTGAGCAGATCATGACTTTCGGCCGCAAAGCCCACGCAATACAGCTTGCCGGACCGGGCCTGGTCGGACTGGGCCACGCCGGCGAGAATGTCGGGGTTCTCGACAAAGTCCATGGCCGGCACATCGCCAGAGCCATCCTTCTTGATCTTCTGATCGGAAAACTCGGCCGGACGCCAGTCGGCAACGGCAGCCGTGGCAATGAAGATCGAGGCCCCCGCCACCAGGGACTGCACGGCAGTCTGCATCTGGCGCGCCGACTGCACGTCGACGCGGGTCACGCCTCGCGGCGTGGGCAGATGCACCGGGCCGGCCACCAGCGTGACCTGGGCACCGGCCTCGCGCGCCGCTCGGGCAATCGCAAAGCCCATCTTGCCGCTCGAGAGGTTGGTGATGCCGCGCACCGGATCAATCGCCTCGAAGGTCGGGCCTGCCGTCAACAGCAGATGCTGACCCTGCAGGCTCTTGGCCGTGAAGTGAGCCGCCAGCTCCTCCATGATTTCCTCGGGCTCCAGCATGCGGCCGTCGCCGGTCTCGCCGCAGGCCTGGCTGCCGTTGCCCACGCCCAGCACCTGGGCACCGTCGGCCTGCACCTGCGCCAGATTGCGCTGGGTCGCGGGGTGAGCCCACATCTCGCGGTTCATGGCCGGGGCCAGCAGCAGGGGAACGCTTTCCATAGGGCGGGCCAGGCACATCAGGCTGAGCAGCTCGTCCGAGCGACCCTGCACCAGGCGCGCGATGAAGTCCGCACTGCAGGGCGCAATGAGAATGGCATCGGCCTCACGGCTCAGATTGATGTGGGGCATGTTGTTGGGTTCGCGCACATCCCACTGGGAGGTGTAGACTGCGCGCCCAGAAAGCGCCTGCATGGTGACAGCCGTCATGAACTGCTCGGCCGCCTCCGTCATGACCACCTGCACCGTGGCTCCGGCCTGGACCAGCAAGCGGCACAGCATGGCCGATTTGTAACAAGCCACGCCTCCGGAGAGACCCAGCACCAGATGTTTGCCTGCGAACACGTCATTCATGCTGCGCAATTTATCAGACCTGAGCCGCTTTTATGCGGCTTGAGCATCCCTGTACGCCACGCCGAAATTCGTGGCGAACCTATAATCCTGTTTTACCACCACCAAAAAAAGACATGACCAAGTTCGTCTTCGTCACCGGCGGTGTGGTGTCTTCCCTCGGTAAGGGAATCGCCTCAGCCTCCCTTGCAGCGATCCTCGAGTCGCGCGGTCTCAAAGTCACCCTCATCAAGCTCGATCCCTACATCAACGTGGACCCGGGCACCATGTCGCCCTTCCAGCACGGTGAAGTGTTCGTGACGGATGACGGAGCCGAGACCGATCTGGACTTGGGCCACTATGAGCGTTTCATCGAAACGCGCATGCGTCAGACCAACAATTTCACCACGGGCCGCATCTACCAGTCCGTGCTGGAAAAAGAACGCCGTGGCGACTATCTGGGCAAGACCGTACAGGTCATTCCCCATGTCACCAACGAGATTCAGGAATTCATCAAGCGCGGCGCGGGCCTTGGCACCGACCACGAAGTGGATGTGGCCATCTGCGAAGTCGGCGGCACGGTGGGTGATATCGAGTCCCTGCCCTTCCTGGAAGCCGCGCGCCAGCTGGCGCTCAAGCTCGGCCCCAACAACTCCGCCTTTGTGCACCTGACTTACCTGCCGTTCATCGAGACGGCCGGCGAGCTCAAGACCAAGCCCACCCAGCACACCGTGCAGAAGCTGCGCGAAATCGGTATCCAGCCCGACGCTCTGCTGTGCCGCGCCAAGCACCAGGTGCCCGAAGAGGAGAAGAGCAAGATCTCCCTCTTCACCAACGTTCCCGAATGGGGTGTGATCTCCATGTGGGACGTGGACACCATCTACAAGGTGCCGCGCATGCTGCACGAGCAGGGTCTGGACGGCCTGATCTGCGACAAGCTGCGCCTGAACACGCCGCCCACCAATCTCAAGCGCTGGGACGATCTGGTCTATGAGACCGAGCACCCCCAGGGTGAAGTCAAGATTGCCATGGTGGGCAAGTACGTGGAGCTGTCCGACGCCTACAAGTCGGTCAACGAAGCGCTCAAGCACGCCGGCATGCGCAACCATGTGCGCGTGAAGATCACGCACGTGGACTCGGAGACCATCCACGACGCGGATGCCTCCAAGCTGCTCAAGGACTACGACGGCATTCTGGTGCCCGGCGGCTTCGGCTCGCGCGGCGTGGAAGGCAAGATCTCGACGGCCCGCTTCGCCCGTGAAAACAAGGTGCCCTACCTGGGCATCTGCCTGGGCATGCAGGTCGCCACCATCGAGTACGCCCGCCATGTGGCAGGCCTGGCAGGCGCCAACTCCACCGAGTTCGATTCGGCCACCCCCAACCCCGTGATCGCCCTGATCACCGAGTGGAAGGATGCGGACGGCACGATCAAGACCCGTGACGAGAACTCCGACCTGGGCGGCACCATGCGTCTGGGCGCACAGTCTTCCGACGTGCAAAAGGGCACGCTGGCGCACAGCATCTACGGCGACGTGGTGACCGAGCGTCACCGCCACCGCTATGAAGCCAACACCCAGTATCTGGACCAGCTGCGCGAAGCCGGCCTGGTGATCTCGGCCCTGACCCAGCGCGAACAGCTGACCGAAATCGTCGAGCTGCCCGCCAAGACTCACCCCTGGTACATCGGTGTGCAGTTCCACCCCGAGTTCAAGTCCACCCCCTGGGATGGTCACCCGCTGTTCAACGCCTTCATCAAGGCGGCCATGGACAACAAGGCCCAGGCGGGCAAGAAGGCCTGATTCCCTTCCTCCGGAATCAATCCTGAAATAGGAGCTGCCAGCGCTTGAAAATCAATGACTTCAGCATCAAATGATGTTGAAGTCATTCAATATAGAGCGCTGACAGCTTCAGTTTTTGAAGCATGCGCGGCGTGCAAAAAGGAACCCACCATGAAACTCTGCGGCTTTGATATTGGTCTGGACAAGCGCTTCTTTCTGATCGCCGGCCCTTGCGTGGTCGAATCCGAACAGCTGCAGATGGATGTGGCCGGGCAACTCAAGGAAATCACCGCCTCGCTGGGCATCCACTTCATCTTCAAGAGCAGCTTCGACAAGGCCAACCGCTCCTCGGGCACCAGCTTTCGCGGCCCCGGCATGGAAAAAGGCCTGGAGATCCTCGCCAAGGTGAAAAAGGAATTGAACGTGCCCATCCTCACCGATGTGCACTCCGAGGCCGAAGTGCCCTATGTGGCGTCTGTCGTCGACATGCTGCAGACCCCCGCCTTCCTGTGCCGCCAGACGGACTTCATCCGCGCCGTGGCCCAGTCGGGCAAGCCCGTGAACATCAAGAAGGGCCAGTTCCTGGCCCCGCATGACATGAAGAATGTCATCGACAAGGCCCGTGCTGCGGCGGTGGAAGCGGGCCTGCCCGCGGACAGCTTCACGGCCTGCGAACGCGGCGCCAGCTTTGGCTACAACAACCTGGTCAGCGACATGCGATCGCTGGCCATCATGCGCGAGACCGGCGCCCCGGTCGTGTTCGACGCCACCCACAGCGTGCAGCTGCCCGGGGGCAACGGCACCTCCAGCGGCGGCATGCGCGAGATGGTGCCCGTGCTCTCGCGTGCGGCCGTGGCCGTAGGCGTGGCAGGCCTGTTCATGGAAACCCACCCCGATCCCTGCAACGCCCTGTCGGACGGCCCCAATGCCGTGCCGCTCAAGCACATGAAGGCCCTGCTCGAAACCCTGGTGGCGCTGGACGATGTGACCAAGCGCAACGGCTTCCTGGAAGACCACTTCCAGGCCTGAGCATGCAACCACAGCGCATCAGCAGCGACATGACGGCCTTGCTGCAGGCCTGCATGTCCACGCGCCCCGGCCGCCCCAAGGCGGACCCCGGCGTCTGAGCAGATGATGCACCCCGGCATGACCGACACGATCAAACGTGGCGTCATGCCTTTTTTGTATCCGCTTTTGTGTCCGAATGCTTGCACAGAAACGTCTTGCGCAAGAAATTCGACTGCTGCAACACGTCAAGGCAAAAGCGGCCCACCAAATTTGTGCACAATAGCCGCCGCAGCCTCTTCCATACTCGTCGCGTGCACGGCGCGCGCGCAGCATGTGGAGAAGAGTCGGCTTCACAATTTTGATAGCAGCTTGCGCTTCATGCGCAAGCGCTTAGGCGTGATTTCATGAAAGAAGTCAGCCTGCACGTACCGATTTCAGAAACCCAAAGGAAATGCAATGAGTGCCATTGTTGACATCGTAGGCCGCGAAGTGCTGGACAGCCGCGGCAATCCCACCGTTGAGTGCGACGTGCTGCTGGAATCCGGCGTGATGGGCCGTGCGGCCGTGCCCTCGGGCGCGTCCACCGGCTCGCGCGAAGCCATTGAACTGCGTGACGGCGACAAGAGCCGCTACCTGGGCAAGGGCGTGCTCAAGGCTGTCGAGCACATCAACACCGAAATCTCCGAAGCCGTGCTGGGCCTGGATGCTTCCGAGCAGGCCTTCCTGGACAAGACCCTGATTGACCTGGACGGCACCGACAACAAGAGCCGCCTGGGCGCCAACGCCATGCTGGCCGTGTCCATGGCCGTGGCCCGCGCCGCTGCCGAAGAAGCCGGCCTGCCCCTGTACCGCTACTTCGGCGGCATGGGCGGCGTGCAGTTGCCCGTGCCCATGATGAACGTGATCAACGGCGGCGCCCACGCGAACAACTCGCTGGACCTGCAAGAGTTCATGATCATCCCCGTGGGTGCCCCCACCTTCCGTGAAGCCGTGCGCTGGGGCGCCGAAGTCTTCCACGCACTGAAGGCCATCATCCACCACAAGGGCATGTCCACCGCCGTGGGCGACGAAGGCGGTTTCGCACCTTCCGTGGAAAACCACGAAGCCGCGATCCAGCTGATCATCGAAGCCATCGAAAAGGCCGGCTACAAGCCCGGCGAGCAGATCGCCCTGGGCCTGGACTGCGCAGCGTCCGAGTTTTACAAGGACGGCATGTACGTGCTGGCCGGCGAAGGCAATATGACACTGACTTCGACGCAGTGGACCGACATGCTGGCCGGCTGGTGCGACAAGTACCCCATCATCTCCATCGAAGACGGCATGCACGAAGGCGACTGGGATGGCTGGAAGATCCTGACCGAGCGCCTGGGCGCCAAGGTTCAGCTGGTGGGTGACGACCTGTTCGTGACCAACACCAAGATCCTCAAGGAAGGCATCGAAAAGCGCATCGCCAACTCGATCCTGATCAAGATCAACCAGATCGGCACCCTGACCGAGACCTTCGCCGCCATCGAGATGGCCAAGCGCGCCGGCTACACCGCCGTGATCTCGCACCGCTCGGGCGAAACCGAAGACAGCACCATTGCCGACATCGCCGTGGGCCTGAATGCTGGTCAAATCAAGACCGGCTCCATGAGCCGCTCCGACCGTATCGCCAAGTACAACCAGCTGCTGCGCATCGAGGAAGACCTGGGCGATGTGGCTGAGTACCCCGGCCGCGCTGCCTTCTACAATCTGCGTTAAACAAGAGCCCCCTGAGCCGCTTCGCGCCTTCCCCCCAAAAGGGGAACGACCCCCTTGCTGCGGGGCGGCCCTTGCCCGGTGTCTCTTGCTAACGAGCTACTTTTAAGCCACCTTTTCTATGGTCAACCGCGTCGTCTGCGTCACATTGCTGGTCTTGCTGACCGCCATTCATGCCCAGCTCTGGCTGGGCAATGGCAGCATGGCCTATGTGCACGAGTTGCAACAGCAAATCAAGGATCAATACGCGGCCAACGCCCTTGAGAAATCGGAAAACGACAGGCTGCAGTCCGAGGTCAACGACCTCAAGGACGGCCTGTCCACCGTGGAAGAAAAGGCCCGTTACGAGCTGGGCATGGTCAAACCCAATGAAATCTATATTCAGGTTTCCAAGCGCTGACCCTGCCCCCGCTCTGCCTCAAAGCCAGCCCCGCGCTGGCTTTGCTGCTCCTGCGCCCACTCTGGTGCTGCTGGGTGCGCCCCATGCCCTGGCACGCGGCATGGCGCATGGCCTGCTGCAGGCCCGTCTGGATGCGGGTTTGAGCAGCCCCTGGCAATGCATGGCCCCTGCGGCAGACGATGAATGGCCGGCTGATGCCCTGGTCTATGTGCTGGGCCAGGACTGGCGCGATGCCGACCCGGATCCCGCCATCGCTCAGCAGATCAGCCGATGGCGTGCACTGCTGCAAGCACGCTCGCAGAGTTATGTAATGCTGTACGGCAGACCGTCTGCCCAATGGCAGCAACTGGCTGCCTCTGTGAAATTCACAGAACCGACCGCAGACTGGGACTGGATTTCAAGCCAGAACCCCTGGAGTTCCAGCCAGAAAATACGCCGCAAAGCCTGTGAGCAATGCGGCGATCCGGAGTGCGAACTGGCGCTGTTCGAGGCCTTGAAAAGCGCCCCCTGAGGCGCCTCGCGCCTCCTGCCCTATCTCTTCTGAGCGCGAAGACACCTGCGCTGCCCGGCCTGGGCCCTTGCTGGGTGTCTCGGCCACCATCACAGATCAATAGCCGCAAGCACCATGCTCAGTTACTGCACCGAGCTGGAGCTGGGCGGCTGCTTTTGCACTTCGGTGAACAGACGCGCTGCATCGATGGCGTCGAACTGGTATTGCTGACCGCAGAAGTCGCAACCCACTTCGATCTTGCCGCGCTCGGCCACGATGGACTCAACCTCTTCCTCGCCCAGCGACGTCAGCATGGCGACCACCCGGTCACGGCTGCAGGTGCAGGCGAAACGCGGGGCCTGCTCGCCGGCCTGAGGAGCAAAGCGCAGCAGCTTCTCCTCCCAGAACAGGCGGCGCAAAATGGTCTCCACATCCAGCGTCAACAGCTCTTGCTGCGTCAGGCTGGAGGCCAGCGTGGCAACGCGGTTGTATTCCTCGTTCAGGCCCTGGGCATCGTGCTCGGCCTCGCCGCTTTCGGTGGCGGCAGCCAGATTCGCCTCGCCCTTCACAGGCATGCGCTGCAGCATCAGGCCGGCAGCGATCTGGTCATTGGCGGCCAGCACCATCACGGTGTCGAGCTGCTCGGACTGCATCATGTAGAACTGCAGCGCATCCGACAGGCGCTCGAAGCGACCGCCAGAGCCATCGTTGAGCGGCACCACGCCCTGATAGGGGTTCTGGCCGGGCTGACGGTCCTTGGGGTCCAGCGTGACGGCGCAGCGGCCCGCGCCATGGGCATTGACCAGCTCTGCCAGCGGGGCCAACTGGCCGCGCAGGGGCAGATTGGCCTCTCCCACCAGCGATGCCGTGGCACGAAAACTCAGATCCGACTGCACTTCGGTCACGGCCAGTTTGACCGGGCCGTCACCCATGACCTGGAATACCAGCGCGCCATTGAACTTGATGCTGGACTGCATGAGCACGCCAGCCGCCGTCATCTCGCCGAGCAAGGTGCTGACGGCCTCGGGGTAGGCGCCGGTATCCTTGTTGCCGGCACGGCGCTGCAGGATTTCCTGCCAGGAGTCAGTCAGGCGAACAATGGCACCACGCACGGGCAGGCCGTCAAAAATGAATTTATGCAGTTCAGACACGCTAATCGATTCCGGTAAAAAGCGGGGCCCTCAGCCCAGCTTGCGCAAGCCGCGCTTGAAGCGGCGAGCATTTTCAACATAGTTCCTGGCGCTCTGGCGCAGACCTTCGATCTGCTCGGGCGATAGCTGGCGCACGACCTTGGCGGGGCTGCCGATGATCATGGAGCCGTCGGGAAATTCCTTGCCCTCGGTCACCAGCGAGCCTGCGCCGACCAGGCAGTTCCTGCCGATCCTGGCACCGTTGAGCACCACTGCACCGATTCCGATGAGCGAGCCATCGCCAATCGAGCAGCCATGGAGCATTACTTGGTGGCCAATCGTCACATTGCAACCCACCGTGAGCGGCTTGCCGAAATCGGCATGCAGCACGCTGGCATCCTGGATGTTGGAGCCCGCGCCGATGCTGATGTCTTCGGTATCCCCACGGATGACGACTCCGAACCAGACGCTGGCGTCCTTGTCCAGCTTGACGCGGCCCATGACCTCGGCGCTGTCGGCCACCCAGGCGGTCTCGTCGATCTGCGGCGCAGCGCCGTCGAGCTCGTAAATTGCCATCTGCTTGTCTCCCAGTGGGTTGCTTCTTGATAGAACCTAGAATTGTAGGGATGGAGTTACGTCATCGCGCGCTAGAGGTCTTGTGCCTTGCAGACCCTGAAGAAAAAGCTGCTGCAGCCATTGATCTGCATGCACAAAAAGCTCTCTATTCGATAGCAGAAACAGCACCGACACTGCGCATCCCCGAATCCGAGCTTCCCGGCCGCCCGGCCCGGCCCGAGCTCAAGCACCACACGGCCGTGGCGCGCCGCTCGCCAGCCACCGTCGAAGGCCGGGCCGTGCTCATCCATGCGATTGCGCATATAGAGTTCAACGCCATCAACCTCGCACTGGACGCCGTCTGGCGCTTTGACGGCATGCCCGGGCAGTACTACCACGACTGGCTGCAGGTGGCCGCCGAGGAAGCCAAGCACTTCCGCCTGCTGCGCGACCACCTGCGCCAGCACCATGGACAGGACTATGGCGACCATCCGGCACACCAGGGCCTGTGGACCATGTGCGAAAAAACGGCAGACGACATCGTGGCCCGCATGGCTCTGGTTCCCAGAACCCTGGAGGCGCGCGGCCTGGACGCCACGCCGCAAATCCAGAACAAGCTGCGCAACACCCATGCGCCCGATGCGCTGGTGGCCTGCGACATTCTGGACATCATCCTGCGCGAGGAAGTGGGCCATGTGGCCATAGGCAATCACTGGTATCGCTGGCTGTGCGAGAAAAACAGCCTGGACCCCGAGTCGTTGTACCTGGAGCTGACAAAGCGCTATGAAGCGCCGCGCCTGCGCCCGCCCTTCAACGAGAAGGCGCGCCGAGCCGCAGGCTTCACCGCGACCGAGATCGCCTGGCTGCAACAGATCTAGGTATTTTTTGCTTGACTCGAATCAAGAACCGTCGGCAAGTAAGGCCTGCGAGTCGAAGTTGTTGGCACAAACCGCCTGAACGCACAAAGCTGACACTATGATCAGCTCGTTCTTACAATAACCAGCACAGCCAACCATTTTCCACACAGACGTCATGCAGCAATGAGTGAACAAACCATAGAGGACACGGCATTCGCCTCGCCGCGCAACCTGTCCAAAGGCATGATTGCACGCCAGCCCATCGTCAACGGGCTGCAGCAAATCATCGGTTACGAGCTGTTCAACCGCTCGCGCTCGCCTTATGGTCACACCATGGCCTCGGATGCGACGCTGATCTTTGCGGCCCTCACGCATGCAGGAGAGGAAGATCTGGTCGGCACCAAGCTCATGTTCGTGAATTGCACTCACGAAGGCCTGACCGGCGAGCACCTGGAGCTGCTGCCGGCCGACAAGGTGGTGCTGGAGATCCCGCCTCTGGGCCATGCGGCCGTGCATGAAGTGGCAGCCCGCCTGCCCACGTTGCTGGCACTCAAGGACCAGGGCTTTCATCTGGCCTTCAACCACACGGTGCTGGAGTCTGTGTATTCGGCCTGGCTGCCGCTGGCCGACTACATCAAGCTCGACCTCTCCACGCTGGCACCGGACCAGCTCACGGTGCTGGTCAAGTTCGCCAGCCGCCACACCCGCGCCGAGCTGATCGCCGAAAAAGTCGAAAGTGCCTACCAGCATGAGCTGGGGCAGCGCCTGGGCATCGAGCTGTTCCAGGGTTTCTGGTTTGCCCGCCCCACGGTGATGCAGACCCGCCTTCTGAGCCCGACGCAGCAAAGCATCATCCAGTTGCTGACGCTGGTACGCGAGCAGGCCAGCACCGATGCGATCGAGGAAGTTCTCAAGAAGGACGCCGCCCTGGCCTTCAACCTGCTGCGCCTCATCAACTCGGCCAGCTTTGGCGCCCATCGCAAGATCACCTCTTTCAAGCAGGCCGTGATGCTGCTCGGCCTGAACAAGCTGTTCCGCTGGGCGGCCATGCTGCTGACGGCCGCCCGTGAAGGCGGCCCGCCACCAGCCGTGGGCCAGACCGCCGTGATTCGCGGTCGTCTGATGGAGCTGCTGGCCAAGCACTCGCTGACGGACACCGACGCCGATCTGGCCTTTATCTGCGGCATGTTCTCCATGCTGGACCGCATGCTGGGCATGCCTTTGCCAGCAGCGCTGGCGCTGATTCCCGTGTCCGAATCGGTCTCTGCCGCGCTGCTGCATCATGAAGGCATTCTGGGCGAGCTGCTGATGCTCACCAAGGCCTGCGAGAGTCATGACCAGGAACAATTCGACCGCAGCGCCTGCAGCCTGGAGCTGGAGCATGGGGACATCAATCACGCTCATCTGCAGGCTCTGAGATGGACGGAGTGTCTGTCCGACTGACAGCGCTTTTGCCCCACACCCAAGCGATAACAAACATGGATACCTCTGACACCAACTCCTCTTCACCGACCGCCAGCCCCGCTGCAGACAAAGACGAGGCCAATATGGCCAGCATTGCGCGTCAGGCAATCGTCGATGAAAAACGGGATGTATATGGCTACGAGCTGTTTGACCGCTCGGTTGCACATAACGCACACACTGCTGCATCCGATGCGGCGCTGCTGTTCAACGCCCTGTCCTATGCCGGTGCCGAGGCTCTGGTGGGCAAAAAGACGGTTTTCATCAACTGCACCCATGACAGCCTGAGCGGCGGCCACCTGGAGCTGATTCACCCCGACCGGGTGGTGCTGGAGGTCCCGGCCCTGCCCGCCGACGCCACCCAGGAAAACATCGAAGCCTGCCTGCCCACATTTGCGGCCCTGCGCCAGCGTGGCTTTCGTCTGGCTTTTGACCAAAACCTGCTGCGCCGCAACTATGCGTCATGGCTGCCCATGGCCTCCTTCGTCAAGCTGGACATGCAGAGCTTCGCAATGGAGCATGCCGAAAAGCTGGTGAAGTTTGCCCAGACCTACACACGCGCCCAGATCGTGGCCGAGAAGGTCGAAGCGGCCGAGCAGTTCGAGCACATGCTGAACCTGGGCGTGAAGCTGTTCCAGGGCTACTGGTTCGCCCAGCCCCAGCTTGTGCAGGCACGCACCATCCGCCCCACGCAGACCACCATCATCCAGCTCATCAACCTGGTGCGCCAGCAGGCCAGCACGGAGGAGATCGAAGAGCTGCTCAAGAAGGACCCCACGCTGTCCTTCAACCTGCTGCGCTTCATCAACAGCTCGGGCTTTGGCCTGTCCTGCGAGATCACCTCCTTCCGCCATGCAGTGATGATTCTGGGACTCAAGAAGCTGTTCCGCTGGGCGGCCCTGCTGCTGACCACCTCACGCGCCGGCGGCACACCTCCGGCTGTGGGCCAGACGGCCGTGGTGCGCGGCCGCCTGATGGAGCTGCTGACCGCCGAGCTGCTGCCGCCCGAGGAATGCGACCACGCTTTCGTCGTGGGCGTTTTCTCGCTGCTCGATGTGATGCTGGGCCTACCCATGGCCAAGGCCCTTGAATCCGTGGCTCTGCCCCAGTCCGTGGTCGACGCACTGGTGCATAACAAGGGAGTTTTTGCGCCCTTCCTGGATCTGACGCGCGCCTGCGAGTCGGGCGACGAAGCGGCTTTTGCCCGCGCTGCCAATGCGCTGCAGCTGTCCAACCACCAGGTCAACTGGGCCCATCTGCAGGCACTGAGCTGGGCCGACAACCTGACCAGCGAAGTGATCTGAGCCAATCCGCTTCGTGAGCAGTCAGTGAGCTTGCTGCGCACAGCGCAAAAAGGGCTTGCGGCCAATGTGACCGCAAGCCCTTTGTCATGCAAGAAAGTCCCGATCAGTTGGTCTGGATACCTGCAGCCTTGATGATCTGAGCGTTGGACCTGGACTCGGCCTCGATCTGCCTGGCGAAGTCCGCAGCCTTGCCGCCGGTAGGCACATTGTCCGTGGCTTCCAGGCGCTGACGGATCTCGGGCAGCGCCAACGCCTTGTTCACCTCGGCATTCAGGCGAGCCAGCACGGGGGCAGGCACACCGGCGGGAGCGAAGATGCCGAAGACCGATGTGGTGTTGGCGTTCTTGTAACCCAGCTCGGCCAGCGTGGGCACCTGGGGCAGCGAGTCCAGACGTGCCGGCGCGCCCACGGCCAGGGCCTTGAACTTGCCGGCCTTGATGTGCTGCATCACGGCCGGGCCGGCATTCGTGGACAGCACCTCGAACTGCGCGCTCAGGCCGTCATTGAGCTGCTGGCCGCCGCCCTTGTAAGGCACATGGGTGATCTGCACCTTGCCCTGATCGGCAATCTGCTCGAGCATGATGTGACCCAGCGACGCCAGACCGGCCGTGGCCCAGCGCACATCGCCGGGGTGGGCCTTGGCCTGGGTCATCAGTTCGGGAAAGCTCTTGGCTGCCAGACGGGTCGTGCCCAGCAGCAGCACGGGCGAGTACATCACGCTGACCACAGGAACAATATCCTTGTGCGGGTCGAACAGTGGCTTGCCCAGATGGGGGCTCAGCGTCAGCGGGCTGATGGACGAAAAGCCCAGCGTATAGCCATCGGGGTTGGACTTGGCGACTTGATCCAGGCCAATCGCGCCACCCGCGCCGGCCTTGTTGTCGATCACCACCGACTGACCCAGCGACTGCGACAGCTTTTCACCCAGTGCACGGGCCACCACATCGCTCACACCACCGGCAGGGTAGGACACCACCAGACGAATGGGACGGCTGGGCCAGCCAGCCGCGTCGGCTTTGTCGGCCGCCTGGACATTCAGGGACAAGGTGGCAGGCAGCACGGCAGCCAGGGCACAGGTCAGCATGCTGCGACGCAGAAAGTTAGTCATCACTCGAAATCCAAAAATCAAGAACTGCATTTTTGACCAAAGTGAATTCCCAGGTTGATTTGAACGACGATTCGTCAATTCATTGGACATAAAACATCAAAATAAAACCTCAACCATTCAAATAGACCAACGCTACAGCCGACCAGCGTCTTCGCCGGCATGCCGCAATGACGGCCGCAAGCCTTGCCGCTAGACTGCAGCCATCACCACAGAGAAAGCACCCATGGCAGAACAAAACCCTCTATCACGTCGATCCCTGCTGCTGCAAGGCGGTGCTGCGGGCGCTGCACTGGGCGCCATGGCCCTACCCGCCTCGGCCACGACCACGACCATGCGCAAGGCCTCGCGCACCTGCGTGCTCGACGGCCTGCAACCTGCGGCACTGACCATCAGCGGCCCCGGTGTGCAGGCCAATCGCGGCAAGCCGCAAGCCGTGGCGGACCGCATGCTGATCATCCATGGCTATCAGTTCGATGCAGCCTGGTCCTGCGGCATGGATGCGCTCAACAGCCTGGAGCAGCAGACGCTCAGGACCACGCTTGAATACGACGAAGCCGAGCACAGCCTGCAAGGCCCGCTGCTGGAGCAGGTGCTGCAGGCCGCCGGCGTGGATGTGGGCCAGGCCATGGCGCGCGGCCTGCAACTGACCTTGCAGGGCATAGACGGCTATCGCAGCCAGATGCCGCTGGCCCAGGCCGTGCGCTGGCGCATGGTGATCGCCACCCAGCTGGACGGCGTGCCGCTGGCCATGGGCGGCGTGGGCCCGCTCTGGGCCATTTTTGCAGCCCATCAGATTCCGGAGCTCGGCCAGTTGCCCGTCAAGCAACGCTTTGCCGCCGCCGTCTGGGGGCTGTACCACCTGCAACTGGGCAGCGCGACGGCCTAGGCTGCGGCTCAGCCGCGCGGATGATGCTCGGCATGCAGAGCCTTGAGCCGCTCGCGCGCCACATGGGTGTAGATGGTGGTGGTGGAGATATCGGCATGCCCCAGCAGCATCTGCACCACGCGAAGGTCGGCGCCATGGTTGAGCAAATGGGTGGCAAACGCATGGCGCAGCGTATGTGGCGACAGCGGCGAGTTCACACCTGCAATCTGCGCGCATTTCTTGACGATGACCCAGAACATCACGCGACTCATGCCCGCGCCGCGCTGGGTCACGAACACCTCCTCGGTCTGCTGCCCTCCCAGAATCGCGGCACGCGCATGCTTCAGATAGCGCTCCAGCCAGTGCTGTGCCTCCTGGCCGAACGGCACCAGACGCTCCTTGCGCCCCTTGCCCGTCACGCGCAGCACGCCCGAGCGCAAGTCCAGCTCGTGCATGCGCACGCCCACCAGTTCGCTGACGCGCAGACCGCTGGCATACATCAGCTCCAGCATGGCGCGATCGCGCAAACCCAGTGCAGTATCCACATCTGGCGCATCGAGCAGGGCCTCTACCTGCTCCTGGGTCAGCGTCTTGGGCATGCGCGGCGGCTGCTTGGCAGCCAGCATGCGCACCGTGGGGTCGGCAGCGATGCGCTTTTCACGCAGTGCCCAGTGAAAGTAGCGACGCAACACCGTCAGCCTGCGGTTAGAGGAGGTGGCCTTGGTGCCCTCCACACGGGCCGTGAAATAGCCCTGCAGATCGGCCTCCAGCGCAGCATCCAGCGCCTTGGGCGGCTGCAGCCGCGCCAGCCAGCGCGCAGTCGCCGTCAGGTCACGCCGGTAAGCGGACAAGGTATTGCGCGAAAGCCCGTCCTCCAGCAGCAAGGCATCGATGAACTGATCGAGGGCATCCTGGCTCTGCGGCAAGGGCTGCGGCCAGTCATCGGGAATCTGCGGTTGGCGGGCTTTTTGAGAGGCGTCGGACATGGGGCTAGCGTACACGCTGGCGGGGGGCACCGAGCTGAAATCAGGTCGGTGCACCATCGGAATCAGGGTCAGGGTAAGGATCCGGTACCGGCCAGAGCAAGCGCTGCGCCTGCTTCAGCTTATGCCAGCGGATGAGACGTCGAAAGCCTCGGCCAGGAACTGTGCAACCGCTCTCACCCTGGCCGTGCGCTGGAGATCGGGATGCATGACCTGCCAGACTTCGTAGTCGTTCGGGCGCCGGCGTTGCGGCCAGATACGCACCAGGCCTTCGCACTCCCCCATCCACAATGGCATTTCCCCAATCCCTATGCCTGCAGCAACCGCCTTGCGCACCAGGAGACTGGAACGGACCGACATGGCAATCTTGGCCTGACGTGCAAGCACCCCAGCCATGCTCAGAAATGGACTCTGCTCCAGATAGGGACCGTAT
Source organism: Comamonas sp. GW821-FHT11H03 (assembly GCF_058807955.1). Classification (NCBI taxonomy): domain Bacteria; kingdom Pseudomonadati; phylum Pseudomonadota; class Betaproteobacteria; order Burkholderiales; family Comamonadaceae; genus Comamonas; species Comamonas sp. GW821-FHT11H03. Next base: position 751,745 of record NZ_JBXARF010000002.1, on the reverse strand, counting down.
GCCACCAGATGGTGGCCGCGCAACTCGTCTTCAGGGACAGGCTCGCCAAAGCGAGCCAGATAGCCCGCGCTTGCGAACAGCCCCACAGGCCACGAAGCCACACGACGAACCACCAGCTCAGGGGCCTCGGGCCTGACGTTGCGAAATGCAATATCCGCCTGCCTGCGACCGAGGCTGAGCAACTGCGTGGAGACTTCCAGATCCACGCGGATGTTCGGCCAGTGCTGCTGCAAACGCTCGACAGCGGGCAGCAGCAGGTCGATGGCGATCGAATCGGTACTGGTCACGCGCACGAGACCGCTGGGACTTTCATCCTGACCCTCGATCTTGGTGCGCAAGTCCATCGCCGCGCTCTCCATGCGCCGTGCCGCAGCAAGCGCCGTCTCGCCAGCGGCAGTGAGCAGGTAACCATCCTTGGCGCGCAGAAACAGCTTTGCTCCCAGCTCGGACTCCAGGGCATTCAGGCGTCGTCCTACCGTTGCCTGATCAATGCCCAGGCTGCGTGCTGCTGCGCGCAGGGAATGTGTACGGCTCAAGGCAAGAAAGATGCGCGTGTCGTCCCAGTTCATGGTCTTCAGGTTGATGCAAATTTGCATCACTGTAGAGCGAAATCGCTGCATTGAAAACGCAGTCTTGCGTCGTAACCTTCAGCGCTCAAAGATATTTCGAGAACGACGCATATGCCTACCTTTTTGACCGCCCCCATCCCTGCAAGCAAGCCTGCCACCATGCAGGCCATCGTTTTTGACGACTTCGGCGGGCCCGAAGTGCTGGTGGCCCGCGAGCTTCCGGTTCCCGAACTTCGCCCCCACGACTTGCTGGTGCGCAATGCTTCCATCGGCGTCAATCGTGCCGACCTCTATCACCGCAAGGGCGCCTACGGCCGCGCCTCCTTCGGCGATGCAGACACCATGGGCCTGGAGATCGCCGGAACCGTGATCGAAGCCGGGCCCTTGGTGCAGGGCTTCGCCGTGGGCGACCGGGTCATGGGTATCGTGGGCGGTGGTGCCTATGCCGAGCTCTCGCGCATCGACCACCGCATGGCAATGCATGTGCCCAAGAGCCTGGATCTGGCGAATGCCGGCGCGATCGCCGAGGTCTTCGTGACCGCGCACGAGGCCCTGTTCCATCTGGCCGGCCTGCAGGCTGGCGAGTCGGTGCTGATCCATGCGGCGGCAGGTGGTGTCGGATCGGCCGCCGTTCAGCTTGCACATGCTGCGGGAGCTCGGGTTTTTGCGACGGCCAGCGCCGACAAGCGCGAAGCGGTCCTGGGTTTCGGAGCCGATGTCTTCATCGACTATCGCAGCGAGGACTTCCAGACCGTGGTGGCCCAGGCCACGGACAGCAAAGGGGTGGACATCGTGATCGATTTCGTAGGTGCCCCCTACCTGGAGTCCAATGTGCGATCGCTGGCCATCGGCGGGCGCATGGTGATGGTGGGCCTGCTGGGCGGCTCCCAGGGTGCTGCATTGCCCATGGACCTGGTGCTGTACCGCCATCTGCGGATCTTCGGGACCGTGATGAAGTCACGCACCCCCGAAGTCAAGCAGGCGATGGTCCAGCGCTTTGCCCAGCGATGGCTTTGCGCCTTGGAGAGTGGGGCCATCCGGCCCGTGATCGACAGCACCTTCGCGTTGGCAGATGCTGCCCAGGCGCATAGGCATATGGAGTCCGGGGTCAGCATCGGCAAGATTCTGCTGCTGCCCGGGAACGCCGAATAAAGAGGAGTCAGCTCTTGCCGGCCGACCGGGCCCGATTCACCACCGGCAGACCATCTGCAGCCTTCGGTGAGCACGGCTGCGGACGACCATGGACAGGCCGGCTTCGCACCTAAAAACAAAGCCCGAATGGCCTCAGCGGCAATTCGGGCTTGCGGTATCCGCTACTGCATCGGCAGCAGATCAGCTGCTCAGTCCAGTGTCAGCTTCTGCTTGGCCACGACCTGCTTGTAGGTTTCGTACTCTTCCTTCAGTTCCTTGGCGAATTCCTGAGGAGAGTTGCCCACCACCAGCGAGCCGGTGTCTTCGATGCGCTTCTTGACCGCTGGGTCCTGCAGCACCTTCTTCACGGCGGCATTGATCTTGTCGACCATGGCCTTGTCCATGCCCTTGGGGCCCAGGATGCCGTAGGAGGCCATGCGATTGACCTGGGGCAGACCCACTTCCTTGAAGGTGGGGACGTCAGGCAGCACAGCCAGACGCTGGGGAGCTGCCACGGCGATGGCCTTGAGGCGGTTGTCCTTGATGAAAGGCAGTGCCGAAGGCAGGTTGTCCAGAATCATGGGGATCTGGCCGGCAACCGCGTCGTTCAGGGCCGGGCCCGCGCCGCGATAAGGCACATGGGTCATCTGGATGCCGGTCAGCGACTTGTACAGCTCCATCAGCATGTGCTGGATGCCGCCCGTACCGGACGAGCCATAGGAGTACTTGCCGGGATTGGCCTTGAGCTCGGCCTCGAAAGCCTTGTAGCTGGCCGCACCGGGAAACTTGGGGTTCACGGCGATCACATTGGGCGTGGCCGCAATGTTGATGATGGGCGTGAAGTCCGTCAGCGGGTTGTAGGGAGTCTTGGGGTTGATGGCCGGATTGGTGGCCATGGTCGACAGGGTCGAGATGCCCAGGTTGTAGCCATCGGGCTTCTGGCGCGCGGTTTCCTGCGCACCGATGACGCCGCCGCCGCCGCCCTTGTTGTCCACCACCACCGACTGGCCCAGCTCCCGGCTCAGCGGCTCGGCGATCACACGCGCAATGATATCGGTCGTGCCGCCTGCAGCAAAAGGCACCAGCAGCTTGATGGGCTTGGTGGGGTAATTGGCCTCGGCCATCACAGCGGTCGAAAAACCGACAGTTGCCAGAGCCATTGTCAGGCCCACGCACATACGACGATTCATGAAGGGGTCTCCTTATGAGTTCTGAAATTGACGGCTGATGGTACGTGGCGCAAAAAACCCGACACATTCTTGTTAGCCCTGATTTATCAGTAATTACCCTAGATTCGCGGCATTTCCTTGAACCGCATCAAGCTTCATTGCCAATGAGCAGGGCCGCAGCAGTAAGTACTACTACATAGAAACTTGGTGACAGCTTTCTCTCAGCAAACCTGCGCCCGGCCCTATGCTTACCGGCCGTGAACTACCTCGAACTGCTTTTCCCCGATTTCGCGCTCATCGTGCTGGGCTATGTGCTGTGCCGCTTCACGCCCATCAACCGCAGCGTCTGGCAAGCCGTGGAGCAGCTCGTCTACTACCTGCTGTTTCCGGTGCTGCTGTTTCACTCCATCACCCGCAACCCGATCCAGTGGGGCGACGCCAGCCAGTTGCTGGCCGCCGGCGTGCTGGGAGGTCTGCTGGGCATTGCGCTGACCTACAGCCTTCCTCACCTGCCGTTTCTGGGCCGGCGCATCGATGCACGCAGCTATGCGGGGGCAGCGCAGGTGGCGTTTCGCTTCAACTCCTTTATCGCGCTGGCGCTGGTTTCGCGCCTGGCGGGGCCGGACGGGCTGCTCTATGTCTCGGTGCTGATCGGCGTGTCCGTGCCGCTGTTCAATGTGGCCGCCGTCTGGCCCATGGCGCGCGGCAGCGACCAGCATTTTCTCGGGCATCTGCTGCGCAACCCGCTGATCATCGCCACCGTCAGCGCCCTGCTGTTCAATGCGGCCGGACTGAAGATTCCAGCCCTGCTGGAAACCCCCGTGGCCCGCATCGGCGCGGCATCTATCGCGCTGGGCCTGATGGCCGCCGGCGCCGGCCTCAAGCTCAGTGCACTGGCCAGCAACAAGCTGCTGGCCAGCGAGCTGCTGCTGATACGCCATGCCATCCAGCCGCTGATCGCCTTTGCCATGGTTCAGCTGTTCCACCTCAACCAGCCGCAGGCGATTGCGCTGATGGCGTTCTCCAGCCTGCCTACGGCCTCGTCCTGCTATGTGCTGGCTGTGCGCATGGGCTATGAGGGCTCATTTGTGGCCAGTCTGGTGTCGCTATCCACGATGCTTGGCGTGCTCAGCCTGCCCTTAGGGCTCTGGCTGATCGGGATTTGAATTTGATCGCTTCTTGCGCTTACTGGAGAAGCAATAGAGACCGATTTCACTCAAAATCAGGCGCGCTGCGCCAGCGCCCAGGCCACATGTTCGGCCACCACAGGATCGGGATGATCGGCGCGGCTCTGCAGCGCCGCCCTGAGCTGCGGGTTGCCGGTTTCTCGCCAGGCATTGCCCAGGGCCACGGCCACATTGCGCAGCCAGCGCGCATGTCCGATGCGGCGAATGGGGCTGCCCTCGGTCACGCGCAAAAACGTGGCTTCATCCCAGGCCAGGAAATGCACCAGTTGCGTGCCCGCCAGTGCGGCACGGGCGTCGAAGTCCGGCAAGACGCTGGGATGGGCGAACTTGTTCCAGGGACAGGCCAGCTGGCAGTCATCGCAGCCATAGATGCGGTTGGCCATCAAGGGCCGCAGCTCCTCGGGAATGCTGCCCGCATGTTCGATGGTCAGATAGGAGATGCAGCGCCGCGCATCGACCTTGTGTGGCGCAATGATGGCGCCCGTGGGGCAGGCGTCGATGCAGGACGAGCAGCTGCCGCAATGCGCCGTGACTGCTGCGGTGGGCTCGAGTGCAAAGTCCACATAGATTTCACCCAGAAAGAACATCGATCCGGCCTCGCGGCTCAGCACCAGGGTGTGCTTGCCGCGCCAGCCCTGGCCGCTGCGGCTGGCCAGCTCGGCCTCCAGCACCGGGGCGGAGTCGGTAAAGGCACGGTGGCCAAACGGGCCTATTTCCTGTGCAATGCGCTCAGCCAGCTTCTGCAGACGGTTGCGCAGCACCTTGTGATAGTCACGGCCTCTGGCGTAGATGGAGACGATGCCCTCCTCCGGACGCTTGAGCCGATCCCACTCCACGGCCTGCCAGCCATCCTCGGTCGCGCGCGGCAGATAATCCATGCGCGCGGTAATCACGCTCACCGTACCGGGAACTAATTCTGCTGGCCGGGCTCGTTTCAAACCATGGGCCTGCATGTAATGCATCTCCCCATGAAACCCTTGCGCCAACCATTGCAGCAAACCGGGCTCTGCCGAGGACAAATCCACACCCGCCACGCCGATTTGGGAAAATCCCAGCTCGCGAGCCCAGGCTTGCATCAAAGGAACCAATTGACTGCTGCTCAACATACACCCCGAATTGTAGGAAGCGAGCCCACATCGGCGCTGGCGCAGCGCCAGATACTCTGGCAAAGCGAACAAGATACCGAGCGCTTCGCCCGGCAACTGGCCGCCCTGCCCGAGCTGCGCAACGCCTATGTGACCCTGCATGGCGACCTGGGTGCGGGCAAGACCACGTTGGTGCGTCACTGGCTGCGCGCCCTGGGCGTGCAGGGCCGCATCAAGAGCCCGACCTATGCAGTGGTGGAGCCGCACGAGGCCGGCGATCTATCGATCTGGCACTTTGACTTCTATCGCTTCGACGATCCGCGTGAATGGGAAGATGCAGGTTTTCGTGACATTTTTGCCAGCGCCGGACTCAAGCTGGCAGAATGGCCCGAAAAGGCTGCAGCGGTTACACCTGTTGCGGATATAGCTATTCATATCGAAGCAATTGACGATGTGCAGCGACAGGTGACGCTCAAGGCTGGCACCCCCGCAGGCTGCACCGTGCTTGAAGCATTGACGGCATGAGCAAAACAACTTCTTCCATGGCCTTTCCGGACCTGCCCCGACCGGGTCTCTCCCGACCGGGTCTTTCCCGCCGCAATCTGCTGCAGGCAGGCGGCGTAGTTCTGCTGCTGGGTCGCCAGCATATTGCGCAAGGCGCGAGCATCGTGGCAGTGCGCGTCTGGCCCGCACCCGACTACTCGCGTGTCACGCTGGAATCCGATATTCCGCTGACGGCCAAACCGGTCTTCGTGCCCAGCCCGCCGCGCCTGGCCGTCGATATCGAGGGCCTGGATCTGAACCCGGCGCTCAAGGAGCTGGTGGCCAAGGTCCGCTCCGACGACCCCAATATCGCCAGCATCCGCGTCGGCCAGTTTGCGCCCGGCGTGGTGCGCCTGGTGATCGACCTCAAGCAGGAAGCCAGGCCCCAGGTATTTACGCTGGCCCCGATTGCTCCCTACAAGCACCGGCTGGTGCTGGACCTCTACCCCGCCAAGGCCGTGGACCCGCTGGAAGCCCTGATCAGCGAGCGCCTGCGCGATGCCGGCAACTCGGCCTCCGCGTCGGCTGCGAACCCTCCCGCCATCACGACGCCGCCGCCTGCGGCGATTGCGACAGCGCCCCAGGCCGACCCTCTGGGCGATCTGATTGCCCAGCGCAACCAGCGCCCCAGCACTCCAGCACCGGCTCCTGCGGTGATTGCTCAGGCACCGGCTCCCGTGCCGCCGCCACCGGCTCCCGCGCCACGCCCGGCTCCAGCACCCAGGCCTGCGCCCAACATTGCCACCTCGCAAAGCACGGACCGCATCATCATCGTGGCGCTTGATCCTGGCCACGGCGGCGAAGACCCCGGCGCCACCGGCCCCAGCGGCCTGCGAGAAAAAGACGTGGTGCTCAAGGTCGCCCATCTGCTGCGCGAGCGCATCAACAGCTCGCGCATCGGCGGCAGCCCCATGCGCGCCTTCATGACGCGCGATGCCGACTTCTTCGTGCCCCTGGCCACACGCGTGGAAAAAGCCCGCCGCGTCCAGGCCGACCTGTTCATCAGCATCCACGCCGATGCCTTCACCACCCCGGCCGCGCGTGGTGCCAGCGTGTTTGCGCTCAGCGAACGCGGGGCATCGAGCACGGCCGCACGCTGGCTGGCCAACAAGGAAAATCAGGCCGACCTGGTGGGGGGCCTGAACGTGGGCGGACTGCAGGACCAGCATGTGCAGCGCATGCTGCTGGACATGAGCACCACAGCCCAGATCAAGGACAGCCTCAAGCTGGGTACTTCGCTGCTGGGCGAGATCGGCTCCATGGCCAAGCTGCACAAGGCCCGTGTGGAGCAGGCCGGCTTTGCCGTGCTGAAGGCGCCCGACATTCCCAGCGTGCTGGTGGAAACCGCCTTCATCAGCAACCCCGAAGAGGAAGCCAAGCTGGCCTCTGCCGCCTACCGCGAGCAACTGGCCGATGCGCTGATGACGGGCATCCGAAAGTACTTCGCCCACAACCCGCCCCTGGCACGCAGTCGATCTGTCTAACGATCTGTTTAACGATCCATTTAAGTGCGTGCTTACATAAAACAGCCGCACTGGCTGTCAGCCGGCAAGCCGGCTTGATGACAGTCGCCAAGCCTGAATGACACAGGCTTGGCCCTCTCTCCTACCTCAAAGCCAGGGCAAAAGGTTCAAGATCAAGGCGTGTTCTTATGAAAGCTGGCCTCTTTGGCAGCTGTACAGGAGAGACCTCATGAAACTGCGAACTCTTGCCATCACCGTGTCTGCAGCCTTCACGCTTGCCATGGCAGGCTGCTCCACCTCGCCCACCAATGCCCAGATCGGCACCGGTGTCGGCGCCGTTGCCGGCGGCGTGGTCGGTGATGCACTGTTTGGTTCCACCTTGGGCACCGTAGGCGGCGCTGCAGCAGGCGCGCTGATTGGTAACGAGGTGGGCAAGCGCAAATAAGAGCGGCTAACACCACCTATCCACGAAGCGTGCACAGATGATCTCAGCGGTCAGTTTCAGCAACGCTTCGTGGATATCCAGCCGACCTTCAAAGCGGATGCGCAGCTTGCCAAAGCCTGCAAACCAGCCATGCGTGCGCTCTACAACCCAGCGACGCTTGCCTAGCTTTTCGCTGCTCTCGACACCTCGCCTGGCAATCCGGCTGGCAATGCCTCGTCGCCTGAGATAGATACGGCAGCGCTTGTAGTCGTAGCCTTTGTCCGCATGCAGCTTCGCCGGCCGCTTGCGTGCCCGCCCCGGCAAGCCCGTAATGGCGGGAATCGCATCCATGCACTTCTCGAACATCATGGAGTCATGCCTGTTGGCTCCACTGATGAGGATCACCAGTGGTGATGCCTCTGGCATCTACGACGATCTGTCGTTTGGAGCCGAGCTTACCTCTGTCGGTGGGGTTCGGGCCCGTTTCCTGGCCCCCGGGGGCTTGGCACCGAGGAGCCATCTATGCGGGCTCGGCGCCAATCAATCTGGTCATGCTCGCGCAGACGTACCCGCATGGCTTGGTGCAAACGTCGCCAAACGCTGCCAAACGCTGCCAGACGCCATTGGCATTCCAGCCACGCAGTCGCCGCCAGCAGGTCATACCACTGCCGTAACCCAAGGACAGAGGCAAGTTTACCCATGGGATGCCTGTTTGCAGCACGAACACAATGCCATTGAGCGCTGCTTCATCGCTCACGGTGAGCTTGCGTGCGCCACCTTTGATGGAAGGCGTGAAGGCCGGGATCAGGGGCTGCAGCTGTCGCCACAGTTCTTTGCTGACTGGTTGTCTTGCCATGAGGGCCAGACGCATAAATGCTTCTGGCTGATCTCAAAGGGAGGTGGCGTTAGCGGCTCTAAGCACCTCGATCCGATCTGGATGTCCAACGAGAAAGCCCCGGCATAGTCGAACGGATCTGACTTGCTCATGCTGCTGAGCTCAGGCAATGCCTTTGGCAGTTCACGAGATTTTTCAGACAGTTCTGATTTATCCCGGGCAATTTCTTATGGATACTCAAATTCAGCAGCCGAGTGAACCGCAGCAACATTGGTTTCTGACCTTTGCCAGAAGCGCTAGCTACGTGTTTCTGCGGTGATCCATCGGACTTGACCGAGTCCTTGAAAACTCGCGCTTAGGAATACAGGCGCCACTTGGCCGAGCTGCGACAGGAGCCCTTCGTGGACACGGGGTGTGAGCAGAAGGCATAACCACATCTACTACTAAGAAATGGGTCAATGCAGATCGCTCTGCGGGCACACAGATACAAACAACATGCAAAACAGTTAAGTCAAGACGAAAAAAAATAGCAAACAGCTTCATTTTTGCCGCAAATGACCACTCATTTGATTTATCGAAAACAAATTTCCAAGCGCGTGCTTACCTTCAACTGAGCGACCTTTGCCACACGCATCGGCATCGCACCAAAGAGCGCTGACCACGACCCAACAGCGCAAGAAAAAAATCAAAAGGGGGGCTCCAACCCTGATGGCGCAGCCACTGTGCCGTCTGGTCACAGGCCAATGCACCCCCACTCTTTGTCCATTACCAATCCGGTACCTCCTGCTCTGCTTGTCCTCGTGCGCCAGCGCTGCCGCTGCTGCATCTGGCACTCGCATAGGTCATGCATGGGAGAGCCGGTTGGCGCACCGGAGAATCAGCAAAGATGGATCACCAATCCACCAGTCGTCACCGCCAATTTCAATTCCTCGGTCTGCTTGCAGCCTTGGCCACATCTGGCTGGGCTACTGCCCAGGCTCCGCCCCAGGAGCCGATTACCCCGATTCCGACCACGACGCAGGAAAACCCGCGCAAGGTGGATCTGGGACGCAAGCTGTTCAACGATACAAGGCTGTCATCCGACAACTCCATCTCCTGCGCCAGCTGCCACGAGGTGAAAAAGGGCGGAGCCGATCGTCAGGCGCTGTCCAGCGGCGTACAGGGACGGCTGGGCAAGGTCAACACGCCCACCGTGCTCAACAGCCGCTACAACTTTCGCCAGTTCTGGGACGGCCGCGCCGCGTCACTCGAAGAACAGGTGAAAGGCCCCCTGCATGACCCCAACGAAATGAACACCACCTGGGCGCAGGTGCTGGGCAAATTGTCCAGTGATGCAGCACTGGGTGCCGAGTTCAAGGCGCTCTACCCGAGCAGCGGCATCAGTGCCAGCAACATCTCCGATGCGCTGGCCAGCTACCAAAGGTCACTCATCACTCCCAACGCGCGCTTTGACCGCTACCTGCGCGGCGACAAGAACGTACTCGGCCAGGACGAGCTGCGTGGCTACCAGCTGTTCAAGTCCTATGGCTGCGTGGCCTGCCACCAGGGCGTCAATGTCGGCGGCAACATGTTCCAGACCTTTGGCGTCATGGGTGACTATTTCAGCCAGCGAGGCCAGCCGAGCAACGCCGACCTCGGGCGCTACAACGTCACCAAGAATCCGGATGACAAGCATGTGTTCAAGGTCCCCAGCCTGCGCAATGTGGCCTTGACGGCCCCCTACTTCCATGACGGCTCGGCCAAGACGCTTGAAGACGCAGTCGATGTGATGTTCCGCTATCAGCTCGGGCGCAGTGCCCCTGAGCTGGACAAGAAATACATCATCAAGTTTCTTCACACCCTGACTGGCGAGCTCGACGGCCAGCCACTGAAGCCTTGGGCTCAAGAACCCTGAACACGCCATGACAACAAAATCGATACCCAGGCGTGGTTCGCTGCGCTGGGTCTATGCACTGGTCGCACTCCTGCTCATTGCCGTGCTGGTGTTCCTGGTGCTACAGACCCGCGCCATCAACCTCAACGCCAGCAATGAAATCATCGGCACGCTGCGTAACCTCAAACAGGTAGACGCGGATTGGAACGTGGACGTGCTGCGCGCCAAGACCGGCCTGAGCACCAACTACGATCAGGTGGCAAGTCCTTTGCCGCTGATCGCACAGCTGGAAAAGCAGCTGGGCGAAACCACCGCCGAATACTGGCTGGACAGGCACGAGAGCGTCTCGCGCATGCGTCCGCTGCTCGATCACTTTAGCGAGCTGATGGAGCAAAAAATTGCGTCGATCGAGCACTTCAAATCGCAAAACGCGATCTTGCAGAACTCATCACGCTTTCTCCCCCTGGCTGCCACCGAGCTGGCGCAGGCACTGCGCAACAGCTCGCAGGCACCGGACCAGCGACAGCGCGCCGAAGAGCTGCTCAACCAGATACTGGCCAGCTCCATGAGCTACGCCCAAACGCCCGATCCGGAGCTGCGCAAGTTGATCAGCGACAACGCCACCGCCCTGCAAGCCCTGGCCCAAAGCCAGGATCTGCAGACGCTGGCCGACACCTTTGTCGCCCATGTCCACTCCATGCTGCGCCAGCAAGAACGTGGCGACCAATTGCTTCAGACGCTGGCAAGCCTGCCGACCGCGAAGGCTATCGACGATCTGTCCGACGCCCACACGCAAGAAAACGACCAATTGCTCGCAGGCCTGCAAGGCTACCAGCGCGCGCTGGCCATTTACTCGACCTTGCTGTTGCTGCTGCTGGCTTTTGTAGGCTGGAAACTGTTTCGCAACTATCAGTTGCTCAACCAGACCAACAACACGCTGGCCCAGGCCAATACCGCACTGGAACGCAGCCACCACGAGCTTCAGGAATCACAGGTCCAGCTGGTGCAATCCGAAAAGATGTCTGCCCTGGGCCAGATGGTGGCCGGCATCGCCCACGAGATCAACACACCGCTGGCCTATGTCAAAAGCACTTTCAGCATCGTGCGCGACCAGTTGGGTCCTTTGGACGAGTTGAGCCAGCACAGCAAGGCCCTTACCCAGGCCATGCGAGCGCCGCAGCGCGACCAACAGCTGCTGAACCAGCATTTTCAGCGCGTCGAGCAGTTGGCTGCCGACCTCAGCGACCAGCAGGTGATGCCTGAGATGAACAAGCTGCTCGATGATGGCGTGCACGGCATCGATCAGATTTCCGAGATCGTGCTGAACCTCAAGAACTTCAGCCGTCTGGACCGAGAACGCATCACCAACTTCTCGGTCGAGGCCGGACTGGAAAGCACTTTGCTGCTGGCGCGCAACCTGCTCAAGAACCATATCGAGATCCGCAAAGACTACGGCCAGATCCCCGAGATCTCGGGCTCGCCGTCCCAGATCAACCAGGTCTTCCTGAACCTGATCACCAATGCAGCCCAGGCCATGCCCGAGCGCGATACGCCCAACATCATCACGCTGCGCACCAGCATAGCGCCCGAAGAGCATATGGTGCTGATCGAGATTCAGGACAACGGCAGCGGCATTCCCGAGGAGGTGCTGCCCCGCATCTTCGACCCGTTCTACACCACCAAGCCCATTGGCCAAGGCTCGGGCATGGGGCTGTCGATTTCCTTCAAGATCATTCAAGAGCACGGTGGTCGCATCCTGATAGACACCGTCAAGGATACCGGCACCGTCTTCACCATCTTGCTCCCCCTGAGCAATGCCGCCACAACACCCGAAAAGGCAGCCAACAGTGCAGACGCATTGTTTTCTGACTGAGCGCGGCCCCAAGAAACCAAACCCAAGAGGAAATCCACTATGGGCATGCGTCCCTGCATTCTTTTTGTGGACGACGAGGAGCGTGTAGTCAACCAGCTACGCATCATTTTTCGTCAGGACTACGAAGTCCACACAGCCACCTCAGGTGCCGCAGCTCTGCAGATACTGCAGAGCACGCCGGTCGATGTGGTCGTCAGCGATCAGCGCATGCCGGGCATGACCGGCATCGAGTTTCTGGACCAGGTGCGAAGGCTGCAGCCGTCAGCCATGCGCTTGCTGCTTACCGGCTACTCGGACCTGGCGGCAATTGTCGGCTCGGTCAACGAGGGCGAGGTCTTTCGCTTCATCAACAAGCCCTGGGACCATGCGGAAATCCAGGCGACCATCGCCTCGGCCGTCCAGGCCGGCAGCGCGGCGCGAGTGGCCGCCGTCCCGAACGATCAGGCAGTGCAGGATTTCATGGCACAGGCTGCGCAACGCCCGCAGGTACTGATCATCGACGACCAGCGCTCGGATCTCGACGCCATCGCCCAGTTACTGGGCGAGGACCACGCCTGTCTGACGGCTGAATCGGTGAAAGAGGCCATCGACCTGCTGTCCAGACACGATGTGGGAGTGCTCGTCACCGAGGCACGTGTCGGCAATAGCGACATGGGCCACTTTCTGCATCTGCTCAAGCGCCACTACCCGCTGATCAATACCGTCATGCTCACCCGCGCCAGCGATGCCGATCTGGTGATCCGTCTCATCAACACGAGCCAGATCTTTCGCTTTGCCACCAAGCCGCTGCGCAAGAGCGTGCTGCAACTGGCCGTGTCTGCGGCGATGAAGGAGCACGGACGCTTTCGCATATCGCCCGCACTGGCCCACCGTCACCTGGTGGCCGAGGACAAGGAGGCCAGCAGCGACAGCGTGCTCCTTGGCAGCATCGTGCAAAGCCTCAAAAGCCTGCGCAAGCGCGTCACCGGCCTGTGGAAGTGAGCGTCTGAGCTGCCAATTCGAGCGACAAATTCGAGCGACAAAAAAGGGGCGCTTACCGCGCCCCTTTTGCTGCATGTCCGGTCATGGACTCAGGCAGGTTTGCCAGTCTTGTCCTTGCTGCCGGCGCGCCAGGCACCAAAGATGGCGATCAGGCCCGGCACCAGGATCAGGCCCCAGATGATTTTCTCGAGATTGTTCTTCACCCACTCCATATTGCCAAAGAAGTAGCCTGCGGCGCTGATGCCCACCACCCACAGCACGGCCCCCACGACATTGAACATGCTGAACTTGGCGCGGCTCATATGAGCCACACCGGCAACGAAAGGTGCAAAGGTGCGGATGAAAGGCATGAAGCGCGCCAAGATGATGGTCACGCCGCCATAGCGCTCATAGAAGTTGTGGGCCTGGTCAAAAGCCTTGCGGTTGAACCAGCGCGAATCCTCCCACTGGAACACCTTGGGCCCCAGGTAGCGGCCTATCGTGTAATTGCTCTGGTCGCCCAGGATGGCTGCGGCCAGCAGCACCACCACCGCCAGTGGGTAACTCATGTAGCCGGCACCGCACAGCGCGCCGACGATGAACATCAGTGAGTCACCGGGCAGGAAAGGCATGACCACCACACCGGTTTCGACAAACACGATGATGAACAGCAGGGCATACACCCAGGGCCCATAGGCCACGACAAAGGCTTCCAGATGCTTGTCGATATGCAGGATGAAGTCGATCAGAAACTGAATGATTTCCAAAACACGTTCCTCAAAAATGGATTGGCATACCAGCGTATGCCGGTCAGTAATGTACTGCGCCCCCAAAGCCCGCAGACGCTCCACCTCTTGCTGGAGCGCCATGTTTTTGAGAGCAAACTCACAGCTGCTTGCAGACTGCAACAAGGCCGGCCTTTTCATGCTGGTTTGTTACAAGTTTTGATAAAACTAAACGTCAACAATACGTCAGCTTGGCATTTCTGCTGGCACAGTAGAGCTGTGTCGCCGCAAGCCGTGCATTGCAAATCACGACATCGGCCCCCTGGCCAACAAAGTCCGGTGTCTCCAGCCTCCCGCATGTGCAGGAGTGGGCACAGAGACCAGACCGCTTTCCATAACTAGCACGACGAGAGGAATACGAACATGAAGACATTCACCATGCGCTATGGCAAGGCCCTGACTCTGGCAGCCGCACTGACCGGCGCCCTGGCACTGGGCGGCTGCGCCCATGGCCCCAGCCGTCAGCAAGTCGGTATCGGCGCAGGTGCCGTGGCCGGCGGTGCAGTGGGCAATGTGCTGTTTGGCGGCCCCGTGGGCACCATCGGCGGTGCTGCCGCCGGTGCGCTGATCGGTAACGAACTGACCAAGGGCGGCTACCGCCACCGCTAAGCCCTGCGAGCGCCTTGGGCCGAATAAAGAGCTGCCAGAAATATTCCGGCAGCTCTTTGTGTTTTCGCCCCTCAAAAAACTCACTTGCCGGCCGGTTTGTACAGCCGCCTAGAATGGTTGCCGTGAACGCAACCAGCACCGAACTCCCCCCCTCCCCTACCGAAACCGCCGACCAGGCTGCCCCCGTGCGCCGGCCGATTCGCGATCTGCCCGACGAGCTGATCAGCCAGATCGCTGCCGGCGAGGTGGTCGAACGCCCCGCCTCCGTGGTGCGCGAACTGGTGGACAACGCCCTGGACTCGGGTGCCGGCCAGATCACCGTGCGCCTGCTGGCCGGGGGCGTGCGCCTGATCGCGGTGGAAGACGACGGCTGCGGCATCCCGCGCGACGAGCTTCCCGTGGCCCTGCGCCGCCATGCCACCAGCAAGATCAGCGATCTGCACGATCTGGAAACCGTGGCCACCATGGGCTTTCGCGGCGAGGCTCTGGCCGCCATTGCCTCGGTATCGGAAACCTCCATCTTCTCGCGCCCCGCAGGTCAGGACTCAGCCTATCTGCTGGACGCGCGCAGCGGCGAGCTGCGCCCCGCCGCACGCAACCAGGGCACGACCGTGGAGGTCAAGGAGCTGTTCTTCTCCACGCCCGCACGCCGTAAATTCCTCAAGACCGATGCCACCGAGCTGGCGCATTGCATCGAGTCCGTGCGTCGCCATGCACTGGCACGCCCCGATGTGGGCTTTGCCATCTGGCATGAAGGCAAGCTGGTCGAGCAATGGCGCGCTGCCGGCAGCACGCCCGACGAAGCCTTGTCGCGCCGCCTGGCCGATGTGCTGAACGACAAGTTCGTCGACAACTCGGTGGCCGTCGACCACTGGGCCGGCCCCGTCCATGTCACGGGCCGCGCCGGCATCCCGGACGCGGCGCGCTCGCGCCCCGACCACCAGTTCTGCTATGTCAACGGCCGCTTTGTACGCGACAAGGTATTGACGCATGCGGCCCGCTCTGCTTACGAGGACGTGCTGCACGGCAACAAGCAGCCGGTCTATGCGCTCTACATCGAGATCGACCCCGCGCGTGTGGATGTGAACGTGCACCCCACCAAGATCGAGGTGCGCTTTCGCGATAGCCGTGAAGTCCACCAGGCGGTGCGCCACGCGATCGAGAACGCGCTGGCCACACCGCGCGCCGCAGCCGTGGTCGAGGCGGCGGCACAGGAAGCCGCACGCCAGTCCGGCCTGATCGACGAGAGCACTGCCACGCCTGTCGCAGCCAAGGCCGCTACCAAGGCTGCGACCAAGCCCGCTGCAACCCCGGCCTGGCCGCAGACCCGCATGAGCTTTGGCGAACCCGCCGTTGGCAACCCCGTCAGCGATCTGGCCAAGCTCTGGGAGCCCATGCGCGAAGCCACTGCGGAAGCCGCACCCGCCCCCGAGACCGCACTCGAGACCGCACCCACGCCCGAGACCGCGCCCGCCCCCCAGATGGAGACTGCGGCACCAGCCCCAGCGAGTGCCGCCGCTGCGACGCCTGCGACACCTGCCACGCCCGCCACGCCGGAATCTGCCAGCGACGCGATCACGACCACGATCACCAACACCACGGCCATGCCCAGCCCCGTGCCTCAGCCCGAGGCCGAGGGCATCAGGCTGCGCCCTTCGGGCCAGTCCAGCTACTTTCAGCGCAAAGCGCCTGCCCCCCAGATGCAGGAAGCGCCAGCCGCTACGCAGATCGTTGCAGCGGCGCAACCACCAGCACAACCACTGACGACAGCCAGGCCGACGGCAGTCGCCGCCGCGCCCGCTGCCGCTGCGGCCGACTCGGCCCCGGTCTGGCCGCTGGGCCGTGCCGTGGCCCAGCTGCACGGCGTCTATATCCTGGCCGAAAACAGCCAGGGCATGGTCATCGTGGACATGCATGCAGCCCACGAGCGCATCGTCTATGAGCAGCTCAAGAATGCCGTGAATACGGAAGGTGGCGACCAGCAGATTCCCAGCCAGCCGCTGCTGATCCCCGCCACCTTTGCCGCCACGCCCGAGGAAGTCGCCACGGCCGAAGCCCATGCCGAGACCTTGCTGACGCTGGGCATGGAGGTCTCGCCCTTCTCGCCCAAGACCCTGGCCGTGCGCGCCGTGCCGGCCACGCTGGCCCAGGGCGATGCCGTGGAGCTGGCGCGCAGCGTGCTGGCCGAACTGGCCCAGCATGACGCAACCACCGTGGTGCAGCGCGCGCGCAACGAGATTCTGGCCACGATGGCCTGCCACGGGGCGGTGCGCGCCAACCGCAAGCTCACGCTAGACGAGATGAATGCGCTGCTGCGCCAGATGGAGGTGACCGAGCGCTCCGACCAGTGCAATCACGGCCGCCCCACCTGGCGCCAGCTGAGCATGAAGGAGCTGGATGCGCTGTTTCTGCGCGGGCGCTGATGGTCGGGCGGCAATAGCCGCTCAATAGCCACTCAATAGCCGCTACATTGCCGTTATCGACCAAAACGGCGGGCCGGGAGATCAGCGGGCCCGCCTGCCATCCGCCGTCATGAACTCCAGCCCCCCCACCCCGGAACCCGCCGAAGCCCATTCCTTCATCGCCCGCGTGCGTGCGGCCCTGCCGCAGCTGCCGCCGTCGGAGCGGCGGCTGGCGGAATTCCTGCTGGACTTTCCCGGCAATCTGTCGAGCTACGCGGCCGCCGAGATGGCCAAGCTCACAGGGGTGTCGAATGCCACGGTCACGCGCTTCATACAGCGGCTGGGCTATGAGGGCTACGAGGATGCACGCCGCCATGCCCGCGCGCAGGGCGACAATGGCTCGCCACTGTTTCTGGCTGCCGCATCGGCCCAGGGCCGCCCTACGGCGGATGTGATCGCCACGCATCTGCGCCAGGCCTCGGAGAATCTGGCCGTCACCATCGGACAGATTTCGGCAGATCAGCTCGATGCCATCGCCATGGCGCTGATCGGCGCGCGTCAGCTGTTCTTTGTGGGCTATCGCCAGAACCGCAACTTTGCGGCCTATCTTCGCTGGCAGCTGCTGCAGGCACTGGAGATGCCCAGCCAGGTCATTCCCGGCGCTGGCGAGACCTTGGGTGAGTATGCGGCCCAGATCGGCGAAAACGATGTGGTGGTGATCTTTGCCCTGCGCCGCAGCGTGCGCGTGGTCAGCGAGTTCGCGCGCCAGGCCAGACTGCTGGGCGCCCGCCTGATCTGCATCACCGACCATGCCAGCCCGGCCCCCGAGGCGGACTGGCTGCTGCGCGTGCAGACCTCGGCGCCGGGACCCCTGGACAATCACACAGCGCTTTTCATGCTCTGCCATCTGATTGCCACGGCCACCTTGCAGCAAAGCGGGCAGCCGGGGCGCCGACATATGGCGGCCATCGAGACCAGCCACGATGCGCTGGACGAGATGCTATGAAATAAGAAGCTTACATCGCTTGCCACTAATAGATTTCAGATATTTTTATATCTTAAATCCATGATTGACGAGCGGTAATCGCTCTTTAATCAATAGCAGTCGATAGCAGTCGATCGCAAGCAATAGCAGCCCCTATCCATCAGTGGGTGACGGCTAGCGCCAGCTCCGCAAGCGCCGCCTGCATCGCTGCCACCACCGGCGACAGCACCGGCACCTGAAAGCGCGGTGCCAGCCACAGCGCGGCTTCGGACAGCGGGCCGCCGCCGATCACCACGGCCTGCGCGCCATCGCGCTGCACGCATAGGGCCACGGCATCGCCCAGGCGCTCGCACTGCAAGGCCGGGTCTGCAGCCAGCGCCAGCGGCTCGCCCACCGCAATGCGCGTGCCGCAGAACCAGGGCGTGAGGCCCAGCGCTGCGACCGAGGCGGCAATCGAAGCCTCCAGCCCCGGCGTGGTCGTCGCAATGCCAAAGCGGCGCGGGCCGCCCTGCTCGTCGCGCGCGGCCTGCCGCATGGCGGCTTCGCCAATGCCAAAGGCGGCAACCCGCTGCGGCAGGGCCGCACGCAGCAACTCCAGCCCCGGATTGCCGAACGCGGCCACGATGATGGCCCGGCCAGCCTGACTGTCATCTCCCCGGGCAAAGGCCAGGCCCAGGCGCAGCACCTCTTGCTCGGCGAGCCTCAGCCCCGCCTCGTCGGTAATCATGGCCGCGCCCCGCTCGGCCGTCGCGCCATGCAGCAGCGCGCCGGGTGGCAGACAGGCCCGCGCCTGTCTGAGCATCAGCGCCGTGGTCTGCTCAGAGGTGTTGGGGTTGATCAGCAATATCTGCATGCCAGCTTTCATGCCGTGCGCTCCTGAGCGCCGGCATGCTCGCCTGCAGCAGCGGCAGACTCCTGCTCGGGATGGGATTGCCCGCCAGCGCCTTCCTCGATGGAGCGGCCGAAGGTCTCGGGGGCAAACTGCACGGCAATCGCAAAGATGAAATACATGGCGGCGATCATGCCGAACATTCCGGAGACGCCGTGCAGGTCGAACATCTTGCCTGCCAGCACCTGGGACATGGCTCCGCCAATCGTGCCCAGCGCCAGCAGGAAGGAGGTTCCCAGCGCACGAATGCGCGTGGGGTAGAGCTCGGGCGCAAAGATCCAGATGGAAGTGTTGAGCGTCAGTACGCAGAACTGGAACAGCGCACCGCAGACCAGGATCATGGCCACGCTATCGGTGAAGTTGCCGAACGCCAGGCCCGCCAGACAGGCGGCAATCGCGCCTGCCGTCAGCACCCGCTTGCGCGGGAAGTAATAACCCATGGTCGATGCCGCGATCGCGCCGGCCAGGCTGCCCATCTGCATGACGATGGTGAAGCTGAAGCTCTTGGTGATGGAGTAGCCCTGGGCGACCAAAATTGTCGGCATCAGCGTGAGCACCGAGAGCTGCGCACCAAACGTCATCCACGAAGCCACACCCACGGCAATCGTGCGCCGCGCATAGCCGCCCCTGAAGATGTCGCTGAATGAGCTGCGCTGCACGGTCTGCGCGGCAGCCGTCTGTGCCTGGGCGCTGCCCGGGCTGATGAACTCGCGCAGCTCGTACTGCGCATTGGCCAGCTTGCCGGCCGCCAGCATGCTCAGAACCTGGTTGGCTTCCTCGACCCGCCCCTTGGAGAGCAGAAAGCGCGGCGTCTCCGGCACAAAGCGGCGGTAGAACACGATGAAGATGGCCGGCATGACCAGACAGCCGAACAGCCAGCGCCAGGAGTCATCGCCCGGAAACAGCGTGAACACGCCCAGCGCAAAGGCCGGCGCCAGCATATTGCCCAGACCGCCGCCGCCGACGTTGATGAGTCCGACGGCCGTGCCGCGAAAGCGGGCCGAGCAGAACTCGGCCAGCATGGTCACGGCCGTGGTGATTTCGCCGCCCAGACCGAAGCCCACGATGGCACGCGCCACGGCCAGGAAAGCGTAGTCGGGCGCCAGCGCGCAGCCGACGGCTCCCAGCGTGAACAGTGCCAGGTTCACATTGAGCATGAAGCGTCGGCCCATGCGGTCGGCCAGGTAGCCCGACAGCAGACGCCCCATGGCGGCGGCAAAGAAGGTGATGGTGTTCAGAAAGGCGATGTCCGTCGCGTCCAGCCCCCATTGCTGGCGCAGCAGGGGGCCGACCAGGCCGACCGCGTTCTGCTCGAACACATCGAAGAGCACGCCGCAGACCACCAGAAAGATGATGCTTTTGTGCGAGCGCGTCACGCCGATCTGGTTGAGCGCAGTTTCCAGCTGCTGCATCTGCGCCGCACTGGCCTTGCCTGACGCCGAGGGCGTCACGGGGATCTCACCTGCCATATCCACCTCCTGTGTGCTGATGACCGCCCAGTCACTGGGCCGGCAAAACGAATTTGAAATTTATTTTTCATATTTGAATTTATGAAAATAATTTTTCAAATCCATATTTACCCAGGCCATGAAGCCGACCGCGAAGTCCGCCTGCACAGGCTTGCGGCCGCCTTCATGAAAATCAGTTTTCACGATTGCAGATTCCGTGCCTGAAATCACATGCACCACGATGGTGCTATCACAGATAAGACATGGCGAGCGCATGAAGCGGTGTGTCACGAAACAAAAACGCTTGTGCGACAAGCCGCAAAAATGTTTTTACGACACGAAAATGAAAAATCTTTTACTTCAAATGCACCATCCAAGTGCCTGAAAACTAAGAACAAATACAGCAAAAATGTTCCAAATTCGGGCATGCACGCACCAGAATTGCGCCCCCATGCACCGAATCCATGCATGACGGCATAACTTTTTGGCATAATTTTGTTTTCGCGAGTTTCAGCGCATTCCCCTGTCCCTGTCAGAAAGTTCTCTATGAAGTACGAGTCCGTAGGCCAATTCCTGGAAGAAGTGGCACAACGCAACCCCGGTCAGCCCGAATTCCTGCAAGCCGTCACCGAAGTGATGGAAAGCCTGTGGCCCTTCATCGAGAAGAATCCAAAGTACGCCGAGCACGCCCTGCTGGAGCGCCTGGTCGAGCCCGAGCGCATCATCCAGTTCCGCGTGAGCTGGACTGACGACAAGGGCCAGGTGCAGGTGAACCGCGGCTTCCGCATCCAGCACAGCATGGCCATCGGCCCCTTCAAGGGCGGTCTGCGCTTCCACCCCTCGGTCAACCAGTCCGTGCTGAAGTTCCTGGCTTTCGAGCAGACCTTCAAGAACGCACTGACCACGCTGCCCATGGGCGGCGGCAAGGGCGGCTCGGACTTCGACCCCAAGGGCAAGAGCCCTGCCGAAGTCATGCGCTTTTGCCAGGCTTTCGTGACCGAATTGTTCCGCCACGTGGGCCCTGACACCGATGTGCCCGCAGGCGACATCGGCGTGGGCGGCCGTGAAGTGGGCTATATGGCCGGCATGTACAAAAAGCTGTCGAACACTGCGGCTTCCGTGTTCACGGGCAAGGGCCTGTCCTTCGGCGGCTCGCTGATCCGTCCCGAAGCCACCGGCTACGGCACCGTGTACTTCGCTCAGGAAATGCTGGCCACTCGCGGCCAGTCCTTCGAAGGCAAGACCGTGTCCGTGTCCGGCTCGGGCAATGTGGCTCAGTACGCCGTGGAAAAGGCCATGGAGCTGGGTGCCAAGGTCGTGAGCGTGTCCGACTCTTCGGGCACCGCGTATGACGCCGCCGGTTTCACCACCGAGAAGCTGGCCATCCTGATGGATGTGAAGAACCACAAGTACGGCCGCGTCAGCGACTACGCCAAGCTGGTTGCCGGCGTGGAATTCCTGTCCGGCAAGCGCCCCTGGTCCATCAAGGTGGACGTGGCCCTGCCCTGCGCCACTCAGAACGAGCTGAACGAGGCCGATGCCAAGACCCTGATCGCCAATGGCGTGCTGTGCGTGGCCGAAGGCGCGAACATGCCCTCCACCAATGAAGCCGCCCGCGCCTTCGAAGCTGCCGGCGTGCTGTATGCACCCGGCAAGGCATCCAACGCCGGTGGCGTGGCCACTTCCGGCCTGGAAATGTCGCAAAACTCGGCCCGCCTGTCCTGGCCTGCCGAAGAAGTGGATGCACGTCTGCTGCAGATCATGCAAAGCATCCACGCTGCTTGCGTGAAGCACGGCAAGCGCGCAGACGGCACCATCAGCTACATCGACGGCGCCAATATCGCCGGCTTTGTGAAGGTGGCAGATGCCATGCTGGCACAAGGCGTGATCTGAGCGTCAGGCGCTCGTCACTCGCAAGAAAGGCCCTTCGGGGCCTTTTTTAATGCCCTCGCTCAGGCGGTGAAGCGACGGCTTGAAGGCCTTGCGTGCACAGCGCCCTAGGCCCTCACGCACAGTCTCATCCAGCGCATCAAGAGCTTCTCGACCTCCAGCAGCAGCAGCAGGGCAACTCCCAGCGCGATGGCCAGCAATCCGGCCGCCAGGTCGACAGGACGGCTGTCGAACAGCGCCTGCATGGGCGGGGCGTAGGTGAACAGCAGTTGCGCCAGGGTGACGCCGGCCACGCCCAGCAGCACGGCCGGGGTGCCCAGGACGCCGCGCAGGCTGAGCGATGTTCCCTGCGTGTAGCGCACGCTGAACAGATAGAAGATCTCCATGATCACCAGCGCATTGACCACGATGGTGCGGGCCAGCTCGACCGAGTCGCCGCGGCGCAGCGACCACTCGAACATGCCGAAGCAGCCCAAGGCAAACAGCACCGAGACCAGGGCGACGCGCCACAGCAGATAGGGCTGCAGCAGTTGCTCGTTCGGCGAGCGCGGCTTGCGCTGCATCAGCGTGGCCTCGGGCGGCTCGAAGGCCAGTGTCAGGCCCAGGGCCACGGCCGTGACCAGATTGACCCAGAGAATCTGCACCGGAGTGACCGGCAGCGACACGCCCAGCAAAATGGCGGCGACGATGACAATGGCCTGGCCGCCGTTGGTCGGCAAGGTCCAGGCAATGACCTTGCGCAGGTTTTCGTAGACGGTGCGCCCTTCCTTGACGGCAGCGACGATGGTGGCGAAGTTGTCGTCGGCCAGCACCATGCCTGCGGCCTCCTTGGCGGCAGCCGTGCCGGTGATGCCCATGGCCACGCCGATGTCGGCCCGCTTGAGGGCCGGTGCGTCGTTGACGCCGTCACCGGTCATGGCGATGACGCTGCGATCTGCCTGCAGGGCCTGCACCAGGCGCAGCTTGTGCTCCGGGCTGGTGCGGGCGAATACCGTGGAGGCTCTGGCCACGTCGATCAGCTGGGCATCGTTGAGCCCGTCCAGTTCATGGCCCGAAGTGACTCGGATGGTGTCGGCCAGCGCCAGCTCCCGGGCAATGGCAGCTGCAGTGGCAGCATGGTCGCCGGTGATCATCTTCACGGCAATTCCGGCGCTGCGGCATTCACGCACGGCCTCCTTTGCCGATTCTCGCGGCGGATCTATCATGCCCAGCACGCCAAGAAGAGTGAGGTCCTTGATGTCGGCCATATCAACCATGTCCCGGCCTTCAACCGGGACCCGGCTGGCCAGACCCAGCACACGATAGCCTTTGGCGGCCAGGGCATCGATCTGCTCCAGCCAATAGGCTGCATCCAGCGCCTGCAAGCCTTGTGCGCCCTGCTGGTCGCGGCACATGGCAAGAACCTGCTCCGGAGCCCCTTTGACGAAGACCACGGCTGGAGCATCCACTGGGCGGTGCAAAGTGGCCATGTAGCGGTGGACGGCATCAAAGGGAACTTCGTCCAGTCGGCGCCAGTCCTGACGCAGGCGCTCCACATCCAGACCGGCGCGCGCAGCCAGCGTCACCAGCGCGCCTTCCATAGGGTCGCCTTCGACTGCCCAGGCCTTGCCCTGGGCATGTCTTACATGGGCGTCGTTGCAAAGCGCTGCGCCGGTGGCGAAGTGCAGCAACTGCGGATGCCGTGCAGGATCAATCTCCTCGCCCGCCAGGGTGAAGCGCCCCTGGGGGGCATAGCCTTCGCCCTCTATGTCGAAGCGGGCACCGGGCAGCACCACGGCGCGCACGCTCATTTCGTTGCGTGTCAATGTGCCGGTCTTGTCGGAGCAGATGACCGAGACGGCGCCCAGTGTCTCCACCGCCGGCAGGCTGCGCACGATGGCATAGCGTGCGGCCATGCGCTGCACACCGATGGCCAGCGCAATCGTCATGACCACGGGCAGGCCTTCGGGGATGGCCGATACGGCAATCCCCACCACGGCTATGAAGGCATCGGCTGTGTCGTAGTCGCGCACCCATAGGGCAAAGCAGAACATGAGCGCGGACAGGCTCAGTATGGTGATGGTGAGCTGGCGCGCAAAGCGGTCCATGAGCCGCGTCAGCGGGGTGGCCAGTGTCTGCACCGAGCCCAGCATGGTGCTGATCTGGCCCAGCTCGGTACGAGGGCCTGTGGCGACCACGACGCCCAGGCCTTGCCCTGCGGCAACGAGGGTGCCGGAGTAGGCCATGGAAAGCCGGTCGCCGAGAGCGGCATCGACCGCCACCGGATCGGCCGACTTGTCGACGGCGACCGACTCCCCGGTCAGCATGGCCTCGTCCAGCTTCAGGCTGCTGGCGCGCAGCAGCCGCACATCGGCCGGGACGCGATCGCCGGCTTCGAGCAGCACACAGTCGCCAGCCACAAGTTCTTCTGCAGGCACTGCCATGCGCAAGCCGTCACGCAGCACATTGGCGCGACTGGAAACCATGGCCTTCACGGCGTCCAGCGCCTTCTCGGCACGGCCTTCCTGCACGAATCCGAAGACCGCATTGATCAGCACCACCGCGAGGATCACCCCCGTATCGACCCAATGCCGCAGCAGTGCGGTGACCACGGCCGAGCCAAGCAGCACATAGATCAGCAGATTGTTGAACTGCCACAGAAAGCGGGCCAGCATGCCGCGTGACGCGGCGGCGGGCAGGGCGTTGGGACCCTGCTGCTGCAAGCGCTCACCAGCCTCGCCGGAACTCAGCCCGGCGGCAGTCGATTGCAATTGAGCGAGTACGGCATCGGTCGGCAACGCGTGCCAGGCGGCAACGCTTTTCTGTTCCTGCATCTGAGACTCCCTGACGATTCCACTGAAACGCTTGTGAGCCGGATCTGTGCCCGGTTGGCTGTCTGCCGCGAAGAACGCGCCGTTGCATGGTATGTGCTCGACAGCGCCTTGCCACTGACTATAAGCAGGAACATCGATCATTGATTGACTGCAACGGACTGATTGCCTGCGCCAGCCAACGCAGCCGCTGTTTCAGCCAGCTCTGCCGGCGCGAGGCACTGGCTGGAAATCAGTGGAACTGCTGGTTTTCATGGATTCCTCCTCATGTGAAATTTCATGACAATTAATTAAGTTTTGTTGAGCAATTCAACACCAATCACTGAATCAACCTTCGCCACAAATAGTTGTGGGACTTATGAATCCAGACCGCGCCCCTCTTTCCCGCCGACTTTGCATCGCCTGTGCCATGACCAGCCTGTTCGCAGGCGCGGTGCAGGCACAGGATGCCTATCCCAGCAAGCCCATCCGCATCGTGATTGGCTATGCCCCGGGCGGCTCCGTCGACATGGTCGGCCGGGTGGTCGGGGACATACTGGCCAGGCAGTTGAACGCCACCGTCGTGGTCGAGAACGTGCCGGGTGCCGCAGGCGTGGTGGGAGCACAGCGCGTGGTATCGGCCAAGCCCGACGGCTACACCTTGCTGGCAGGCTCGAGCAACGAAATGGCGGGCACCAAGTTTGTGAATGCCGCGCAGAAGTACGATCCGGCTGTGGATCTGACCCCGGTGAGCCTGACCGCGCAGGCCCCCAATCTGTGGGTGGCCGGAGCGCATGTTCCTGTCAAAACCGTGGATGACTTCGTCAAACTGGCCAAGGCCAACCCTGGCAAATACAGCTACGGCAGCCCCGGCATTGGCTCGACACCGCATTTTTCGGGAGAGCTGATCAAGAAGACTGCGGGTGTCTATCTCGTGCACATCCCCTACAAGGGATCTCCGGCCATGACCAGCGATCTGGGCGGCGGCAACCTGGACTTCGCCATCCTCTCGCCCATGGCCGCAGCGCCGCTGGTGCAGTCCGGAAAGATCCGGATTCTGGGGGCCACCACGGCCACCCGCATCGCCACGCTCAAGGAGGTTCCGGCGCTGGCGGAGCATCCCGCGCTCAAGGGCTATGCCCTGAGCGGCTGGTTTGCCCTCGCGGCTCCCAAGGGCCTGCCCCCGGAAGTGCTGGCCAAGCTGCAAAAAGCGATACAGACAGGTCTTGCCGATCCGGCCATCCGCCAGAAGCTCGAAGCAGCCGGAACCCCGCCCGCCAAGGGCAATGAAAGCCTTGCCCAGGTGATGCGCACCGACATGGACAAATACGCCGAGCTGGTGAAGTTCGCGAGGATCAGCGCAGACAACTAAAGCGGCGGCCTGCTACGCAAGGCGCTTGCCTGCCCGAATGCTCTTGTGCCATGGAGCCCGGGCCGGTTTTCGGCGGCCCTTCGACTAGGGCTGCCCCCATGGCATGGCGGCACTCCTTGCCGGTACAAGTGACAGGTTTCACACATCCGGAGGGATATCTGATGATCTTGATTCGCCGCGCCAGCTTTTCCAGCCTGCTTTGCAGCAGCGCCTTCATGCTGTTCAGCCAGAATGCCCTGGCCCAGGCTGCAGCGCCCCAGCCGGCTGCACCCCAGGCTTCAGGCCTGTCCCGGACCCTGGTCGGCAAGGCCGATGTTTCGGTACCTGGTCGCGAAGCCGTGGTGGCCAGGGTGGAGGTCGCCCCAGGCTCGCGCGCGGGTCGCCACACTCACCCGGGCGACGAGATCAGCTATATCAGCGAAGGTGAGGTCGATCTGCTGATCGACGGCCAGCCGCCGCGCACGCTCAAGGCCGGCGAGACCTTTGTCGTGCCCGCTGGCGTGATTCATGACGCACACAACGCCAGCAATGGCACGGTCAAACTGATTGGCGTGTATGTCGTGGAAAAGGGCAAGCCTCTGGCCACACCGGCCCCCTGAGCACCGCACGGCTTCAGCCGACCAGGACAAGGCCGCAGTCCATCGCTGCGGCCTTTGTTATTTGCTCGGCTCTTCTTCTGTAGGATCAGGCACATGAAACACACCGTTGCCGCCTTGCTGCTGGGTGCAGCCTGCAGCTTGAGCCTTGCCGCATCGCCCACGCCTGCAGCGACTCAGGAGATCGAGTACCTGATCGGCCACCTCAAAGCCTCGGGCTGCGAGTTTGAGCGCAATGGCAGCTGGCATGACAGCGCCAAGGCCGCCGAGCATCTGCGCAGCAAATACGACTATCTGCTCAAAAAGGGCTGGGTGGAGACGGCCGAGGACTTCATTGCCCGCGCAGCCACGCAAAGCAGCATCAGCCAAAAGCCCTACCAGGTGCGCTGCAGCGGCAAGCAGGCCGAAGCCAGCGCCGTCTGGCTGCAGGCCGAGCTCAAGCGCTACCGCAGCCGCCAGTAACGCTCAGCAACCCGCCTCAGCCCGCGCGCTTGACGGCCGCATCGCACCAGCGCTGCGCCACCTGGGGCGAGGTGCTGCAGACGGCATCGTGCGTGACCGTGGTCACGGCGCGCTCCAGCAGCTGGATATCGGCTTCGTGCTGGCGCGCCACATGGGGGTCTTCAAAGAAGATGGCGCGGTGGCAGCGCTTTTCCAGCACCAGATCGGCAATCTGCGCATCGCCGCCCAGCGGACCGCTGTTGTAGCGGTCCACCCAGGGCTTGTCGGCAGGCCAGCCTTTGCTCCAGGCCATCTCGTTGAGTTTCTGGCCCGTGGTGCCGGTCCCCACGCGGCGGCGGTAGCGGCTGAGCAGCTCGAAGTTGTGCGCGGCAAAGTCCAGCATGGTGGGCTTCATGGCATCGTGGGCAATCAGCGCCAGCGTCTGGTTTTCGTAGTCATGAAAGCGGTCGGCATTGCGGTCACGTGCCAGGCCGGCGTGAATGCGCTCCATCTCTATCCAGTCGCGCGTGGAGGCGACGGTGGAAAGAAAAGGCTTGCCGTGAATCACGCACTGGCGCTTCAAGGCCAGGGCTTCGGGGAAGATGGACGATGGGTCCACCGGGTCCATCAGGTAGATGGCGCCATCAAGGGTGCGCTCGTCTCCCTCCATGCCCACCACCTCGGCCACCAGCCTCATGAGACCGCCCTCGCGGCCATAGGGATAGCGCACCAGGCCTTTGTAGCCCTGGAGCATGCTGGCCGCCGTGATGGCGTCATAGGTGCGGCCCACGGTATGAAAGCCGAGTTTGAGCTCGCGAATTCCGGCCTCGCAGGCGCGCAGCAGGGCAAACAGCGCAGCGTCCTCGGTTTGGTGGTGGAGTTTGTTGGCGGCAAGACCCAGGCAGATCGACATAGTGAACTAATCCTTCAAACAAGCTTCAAACGCTCGCAAACCCTGCGCAATCAGCTATCTATTTGCGGTTTGAAACACCCGCAAGAATATCGCCAATTCATGCACCCCAGATGACTGGGGCCGGGTCAGACAGCCATACTTGCACAGCACTTGACAGCCGCACTCTTGCGCCGCCCCCCTTCTCATGCCCAAGACATCACGCTTCTGGAGCCCCCGCCGCATCGCGGCAGCACTCGGTCTGGCCTTGCTGCTGGCGCTTGTGAGCTGGGGCCTGAGCGAGCTCGATGCCAGGCAGCGGGTCTGGATTTTTCAGCCCAGCGACCGCAGCTGGCCCGGAGCCAACACGGCCGGCATGCAGGAGCGATGGATAGACTTTCGCAGCCGTGACGGCAGCGCCGCCAGGCTGCACGCCCTGTGGATGCCATCCAGCGATGCCCGTGCCCCGCTGCTGCTGTTTCTGCATGGTGCGCGCTGGAATGTGGCTGGCTCCTCGCCACGCATACGGCGCCTGCAGGCCATGGGCTTTTCGGTGCTGGCCGTGGACTACCGCGGCTTTGGCAAGAGCAGCCCGGCCCTGCCCTCGCAGGCCTCGGCCGCCGAGGATGCGCGCGCCGCCTGGGACTGGCTGGGCCGACAGGCTGCAGGCAGGCCACGCTATGTCTTCGGCCACTCGCTGGGCGGTGCCGTCGCTATCGATCTGGCCAGCTCCATCAAGGATGAAAGCGGGGTGCTGGTCGAGTCCACCTTCACCAGCATTCCCGATGTGTTCGACTCCATGCGCTGGGGCTGGCTGCCCGTGAACTGGTTGATCACGCAGCGTTTCAACTCGGTCGGCAGGGTAGCGGACATCGGCTCGCCGCTGCTGGTCGTGCACGGCACGGCCGATCCGCTGATTCCGGCCCGGCTGGGCCAGCAGCTGTTCGATGCAGCGCGCGAGCCCAAGCGCCTGATCCTGGTCGAAGGTGCCAGCCACCACAACACCCAATCCAAGGCCCTGGCCCAGTATCGCCAGGCCCTGCATGAGCTGTTCGGCCTGAATCCGCGCTGAGCGGCATCGCTACAGACTGTCTCGTCAGCATACGGATCAATGGGCAGGTTCTGATAGTCTGTCTGGCTATGTCTGCGCCGCCTGCCCTGAAATCAAAGCCCAATCCCACTCACTCCCTTGATGAGCAATCGAAGAGTGATCCTGAAGCTGCAGTCTTCGTGATTCTCACGCTAGGGCTGCTGCTGGGTCTTCAGCCGCTGGCAACCGACCTCTATCTGCCCGCCCTGCCACAGCTGTGGCAAGACTTTGGCGCCCATATCTCGCAGGCCCAGCTGACACTGACCGGCTTTTTGCTGGCCTTTGGCTGCTCACAGATTCTCTGGGGCCCGCTGTCGGACAGGCTGGGCCGCCGCCCGGTCTTGCTGCTGGGCATCAGCGGCTATGTGATCGCAGCGCTGGGCTGCGCCAGCGCCCAGAGCATGGAGTCCTTGATTGCCTTGCGCAGCCTGCAAGGCGCAGCCCTGGGAGCCGGTGTGGTATGCGCTCGTGCCGTGGTGCGCGATCTCTACGCACCGCATAGGGGCGCGCAAGTCATGTCCAAGGCGCTGACGGTTCTGGGCGTGCTGGCCTTTCTGGCCCCCATCAGCGGCGGCTTGCTCGTGGGCTGGCTGGGCTGGCGCTCCACCATGCTGGCCCAGGCCTTCATGGGCAGCCTCGCCTGGCTGCTGGTGATGCTGCGCTTCAGGGAGTCGCTTCCCCAGCGCACCCCCGAGGCACTGCAAGCGGGCAATCTGCTGCGCACCTGGTCGCGCATTGTGCGCAACCCCGTGTTCCAGGCCTACAACCTGCTGACCTGCTTCAGCTATGCAGGGCTGTTCACCAATCTGGCGGCCTCTGCGTTCACCTATATCAACGTGCTGCATATGGAGCGCACGCACTTCGGGCTGATGCTGGGCGGCAATGCGCTGTGCTACATCGCCGGCACCTTTGCCTGCCGCCGCCTGCTGCGCAGCATGAGCGTGCAGCGCACCGTGGCCGTGGCAGGAGTGCTGTCGCTGACGGCGGGCTCCATCATGGGCCTGGCGGCCCTGTTCGATCTGCGCAGCATCTGGGCCTATGCCCTGCCTTTTTGCCTCTACCAGATCGCCCACGGCATTCACATGCCCTGCGGACAAAGCAATGCCATCGCGCCCTTCCCCCAGGCTGCGGGCACGGCCTCGGCCATCAACGGCCTGGTGATGATGCTCATGGCTTTTGCCATGGGACTTTGGCTGGGACTGAATCTGGATGGGGACTCCACCATGCCGCTGGCCTTCGGCATCTGGTTCTGGTCGGCCTGCACGGCCATCACGGCATGGACGCTGGTGCAGCGTTTTGGCATCAGCAAATCATGATTTGAAATAAGATGATTAGGTTATTTAAAAACCAATTTTTATTATTTTTCTTTTTATAGAGTTTTTTTGAGAATGCCTGGACTGGCCAACGCGCCGCACTTTTTGTGATCTCCAGCCATGCATTCCCGCCGCTCCTTTCTGCAGCAATCGCTGCTCGCCGCCAGCTCTGCCGGCTTCTCTTTAAGCTCTCTGGCCAAGGCCGCCGAGATCTCCGCCGTTCCTCAGGCCAGCCGCATTCTGGTGGGCTTTGGCGCAGGCGGCGGCATCGATCTGCTGGCACGCGTGCTGGCCGAAAGCATCGCCGCACAACTGGGCAAGAGCCACTATGTGGTGGTGGACAACAAGCCTGGCGCCAACGGCCAGATTGCCGCACAGACGCTGCTCAACGCCCCCAGCGACGGCGGCACCTATCTGATCGCGCCGCTGATCACCCCGGTGCTATCGCAGATCGTCTACAAAAAGCCTGGCTACGATCCAGCACGCGACTTCTCCCCCGTGGGTCTGCTCGCGCATTTCCAGTTCGGTCTGGCCGTCCCCGCCAGGCACCCGGCGCGCAATATTCAGGAATATGTGGCCTGGCTCAAGGCCAACCCCGACAAAGCCAACTTCGGCAGCCCCGCCGTGGGCAGCCTGCCGCATTTCTTCGGACTGCTGCTGGGCGAAGCGGCCGGCGTCAACATCGTGCATGTGCCCTACAAGGGCGGCCCGGCCATGATGACGGATCTGATCAGCGGCCAGCTGGCCTCCGCCATCCAGACCACCAGCGAGCTCGCTCCGCTGCACAAGGAAGGCAAGGTGCGCATTCTGGGCACTTTCGGCAGCCAGCGCGGTCGCGAACTGCCCGATGTGCCGACCTTTGCCGAAGCCGGCTACCCCAAGGCCACGGGCAGCGGCTGGTACAGCCTGTGGGCACGCAAAGGCACTTCGCCCGAAGCCATTGCCGCGGTCAACCGCGCCGTCAACCATGCGCTGCTGGACCCCAAGCTGCAGCCCAAATGGGCGGAGCTGTCCCTGCAGCCCGACCCGCGCACTCCGCAGGCGCTGGAGCAGTTGCGCGTGGCCGAAGTTGCCAAGTGGCGTCCCGTGATCAGCAACTCCGGCTTTGTCATCGAATAAGCAAGGCGAAGAACTCATGACCGCACCGAACATCGTTTTCATCCTCGCCGACGATCTGGGCTGGGCCGACCTGGGCGTCTATGGCGCCACCGATTTCAAGACCCCGCATCTGGACCGGCTCGCCGCCCAGGGCGTGCGCTTCAATCAGGCCTATGCCAACTCGGCCGTCTGCTCGGCCACACGCATTGCGCTGATCACCGGGCGCTATCAGTACCGGCTGCAGGCCGGGCTCGAAGAGCCGCTGGCACGCCATGGCGCGCAACTCGGCCTGCCGGCCGATCACCCCACGCTGCCATCGCTGCTCAAGCAGGCCGGCTACGACACGGCATTGATCGGCAAATGGCATCTGGGCAAGCCGCCCTCCTATGGCCCGCAGCGCAGCGGCTACGACTACTTCTTCGGCAACCACAGCGGTGCCATCGACTACTTCACGCACAAGCCCGGCGTGGGCGAACAGTTCAGCCCCGACCTGTGGCAAGGCAACGAGCCTGTGCAGCGCACGGGCTACTACACCTATATCCTGGGGGATGAAGCCACGCGCTATGTGCATGAGCGCAAGGGTCAGGACAAGCCTTTTTTCCTGTCGCTGCACTTCACGGCGCCGCACTGGCCTTGGGAAGGGCCCGAGGACGAGCATGTCGCGCACAGCATCAAGGATCTGTTTCACTACGACGGCGGCAGTCTGAAGAAATACGGCGAAATCGTCGAGGCGCTGGACAAGGC
The DNA here is from genome assembly GCF_058807955.1 of Comamonas sp. GW821-FHT11H03. Taxonomy (NCBI): domain Bacteria; kingdom Pseudomonadati; phylum Pseudomonadota; class Betaproteobacteria; order Burkholderiales; family Comamonadaceae; genus Comamonas; species Comamonas sp. GW821-FHT11H03. The sequence goes on along the minus strand of NZ_JBXARF010000002.1, from coordinate 719,293 downwards.
CGTGGGCCAGGTGCTGCAGGCGCTTGATGACAGCGGCCAGGCCGACAACACCATTGTCATCTTCACCAGCGACAACGGCGGCGAGCGCTTTTCCAAGACCTGGCCTTTCACCGGCCAGAAGACCGAGCTGCTGGAAGGCGGCATCCGCGTGCCCACGCTGCTGCGCTGGAGCGCCCGCATCCGCCCCCAGGTCCAGGAACAGGTCACCGCCTCCTTTGACTGGCTGCCCACGCTGCTGGCCGCTGCCGGTGCCAGGCCGCATCCGGACTTCCCCAGCGACGGCCAGAACATCCTGCCCATCCTGGAGGGCAATGCGGCCCCTACCGAGCGCAGCCTGTTCTGGCGCTACAAATCACAGACCCAGCGCGCCGTGCGCCAGGGCCCGTGGAAATACCTCAAGATCAACGACAACGAGTTTTTGTTCAATGTGGAGGAGGACGCCCGCGAGCGCGCCAATCTCAAGGAGCATCAGCCCGAGATCTTTGCCGGACTGCGCAGGCAATGGGAGCAGTGGAACGAGCAGTTGCTGCCCATCACGGCCGAAAACTACAGCCACGGCCTCTCGCCCGATATTCAGGCCGACCGCTATGTGCCGGCACGACTGATCCAGGGCTAGGCAGCTCACTAAGTCCCGCCGCTGCCGCAAGGCGGCAGGCTGCGTTATCCTTGACAACCAGCAAGAACCAATGACCGACGGCCATTGGTTCTTGTGCTTTGACCTGTACGGATTTCGCCCCATGACTGCTGCCCACGCCCTGCCCTGTATCGCCATTGCCGGCCCCACTGCCTCGGGCAAGACTGCGGCAGCGCTGGCACTGGCCGAGCGGCTGGCGCAACGCGCTCAGAAGGCCGAGATCATCAGCGTGGATTCGGCCCTGGTCTACAAGGGCATGGACATCGGCACGGCCAAGCCCACGGCGGCAGAGCTGGCCGCCGTCCCGCATCACCTCATCGACATCATCGATCCGCTGCAGGCCTATAGTGCAGCCGAGTTCGTGCGCGATACGCAGAAGCTGGTCGATGAAATCCGCGCGCGCAACGCCATACCTCTACTGGTGGGCGGCACCATGCTGTATTTCAAGGCGCTGATGGACGGGCTGGACGATATGCCCGCCGCCAACCCCGAAGTGCGCGCCATGCTGGACGCGCAGGCCGCCGAGCTGGGCTGGCCCGCCATGCATGCCAGACTGGCCGAGGTGGACCCCGTCACGGCCGCACGCCTGGCCCCCGGCGACAGCCAGCGCATCCAGCGCGCGCTTGAAGTCTGGCAGGTCTCCGGTAAACCGCTTTCGAGCTTTCACACGACCAAGAACAAGGCGGGCCCCGCAGAACAGATGGGACTTGCCGCGCTTTTCTCGCTGGAGCCTGCAGAGCGAGCCTGGCTGCACCAGCGCATTGCACTGCGCTTTGAGCTGATGCTGGAGCAGGGCTTCCTCGACGAAGTGCGCAGCCTGCGGGCGCGCGGCGATCTGCATCTGGATCTGCCCTCGATGCGCTGCGTGGGCTATCGCCAGGCCTGGGAAGTGCTGCAAGCGTTTGAAGCCGATCCCGGCAAACCGCTGGACATGGCAGGCCTGCGCGAGCGCGGCATCGCCTCCACACGCCAGCTGGCCAAGCGCCAGATCACCTGGCTGCGCTCCATGCCCCAGCGCCATGCCATTGCCTGCGATGCACCGGGCGCCCAGCAGCAGCTGCTGGATGCGGCCATGGCGGCTATTGACGCAGCACAGCAGGCCGCAAGCTAGAGAGCTGCCGCAGCAGCGCCCGTCGTTAAGATCGCTGCATGGCTGCCACTGACTCATCCCACGCCCACCCACTGCTGCAGGTCAGCGACCTTGCCAAACGCTATGGCGAGGGCGAGGCCCAGACCACGGTCTTCGCGCAGGTGAGCTGCGAGATAGCCGCCGGCGAATTTGTCGCCATCGTCGGCAACTCCGGCGTGGGCAAGTCCACCTTCCTGAACTGCCTGGCCGGGCTGGACAGCTGGCAGCAAGGCCGGGTTCTGCACAGCGGCACGGATCTGTCCACGCTCGATGAAGCCCGGCGCGCCATCTGGCGGCGCGCGCATCTGGGCTTTGTGTTCCAGGCCTTTCATGTCCTGCCCCATCTCGATGTGGCGCAGAACATTGCCCTGCCGCTGATGCTGCTGGGCCGCATGGATGGCGAGGGTCAGCAGCGCGTGCAGCAGGTGCTGCAAGCCGTGGGACTCGCGGGTCTGGGCCAGCGCCTGCCCCAGCAGCTCAGCGGCGGCCAGCTGCAGCGCGTGGCCATTGCGCGTGCCCTGGTGCATTCACCGCCTCTGCTGCTGGCCGACGAGCCCACGGGCAATCTCGACCCGTCCACTGCCCAGCAGATCATGGATTTGCTGCTGCAGCAAACCCGCGACAACGGCACGGCGCTGGTACTGGTCACCCATTCCGCAGAAGCGGCCAGACGAGCCGACCGCGTGCTGCGCCTGACAGCAGGCGGCATGCAGGCCGAACTATCCGCATCCCAGCAAACCACCCTAGGCCTGTGACTTCACGCCCCCCGCTTCTTCTGCTGCTGACCAGCTTTTCCTGGCAGGAGCTGCGCCAGCACCCCTGGCGCACGGCCACGGCGCTGATCGCCATCATGCTGGGCGTGGCGCTGGGCTTTGCCGTCCATGTGATCAACCAGTCGGCGCTGGACGAATTCTCCAGGGCGGTGCGCAGCGTCAACGGCCAGCCCGATCTTCAGCTGCACGCCATGCAGGGTGGCCTGCCGCTGGCGCTCTATCCCCAGGTGGCGCAGGTCCGGGGCGTGGCCAGCGCCGTGCCCTGGGTCGAAACCACGGTATTGCTGCCCGGCAGCACTGCAGACGCGCAGACGCGCAGCACGCAAGGAGCGGCGCAAGGCGTGAGCTTGCGCGTGCTCGGCAGCGATGCTCTCAAGCTCGCCCCTGTCGCCCCGGCACTGATGCCGCGTTTGTTTGAGGGCGGTGACCGTCTCGATCTGTTTGCTCCCGACGCCGTGTTTCTCAATGCCGCCGCCTTGCAGGCCCTGCAACTGAGTCCTGAACAAGCGGTCAACGCCCCCATGCAATGGCTGCTCAACGGCCAGGCCCAGCAGTTGCGTATTGCGGGCACGGTTGCCGCCAGCGGCGCACCGGTCGCGGTCATGGACATTGCCGCACTGCAGCAGAAGCTCGGCCTGTTTGAGCGCATCGACCGGCTGGACCTTTTGCTCACCGACAGCGCCAGCCGCAGCCAGGTGGGCACCGCCCTGCACGCATTGGCGGCCTGGCAAGAGCAGATACTGATCCAGCAGCCCAGCGACGATCAGCAGCGCGTGGGCGAGATGTCGCGCGCCTACCGCGTCAACCTCACTGTGCTGGCGCTGGTGGCCTTGTTCACGGGAGCGTTTCTGGTGTTCTCGGTGCTGGCGCTCAGCGTGGCACAGCGCGCGCCGCAGTTTGCGCTGCTGGCCGTGCTGGGAGCCACGCCACGCCAGCGCATGGCGCTGGTGCTGCTGGAAGCGCTGGCGCTGGGGACGCTGGGCAGCCTGGCCGGTATTGCGCTGGGCACGGCTTTGGCCTGGTTGGCGCTGCAGTTGCTGGGCGGCGATCTGGGCGGTGGCTTTTTTGCCGGCGTGCAGCCTGCCCTGCACTGGAGTCCTGTGGCGGCGCTGGTATTTGGCCTGCTGGGCCTTGCCGCCACGCTGGCCGGCGCCTGGTGGCCCGCACGCGCCGCCATGGATTTGCCGCCAGCGGCCACGCTCAAGGGGCTGGGCAGCACGCATGAGAGAGCGCCGCGCCTGTGGCCCGCTGCGGCGCTGCTTGCAGCCAGCCTGGTGCTGGCCTTTATGCCACCGGTGGCAGGTGTCCCGCTGGCGGCCTATCTGGCCGTGGGCCTGCTGTTGCTGGGCGGCATGGCAGCCCTGCCCTGGCTGCTGGGTGTGGTGCTGGGACTGGTGCCCAACGCCTTCTCGCACCAGCCGCTGGCCATGCTGGCGCTGGAGCGTGCGCGGCGCATGCGCCACGCCACTACCGTGGCCGTGGGCGGCGTGGTGGCCAGCCTGAGCCTGGCGGTGGCGCTGACGGTGATGGTCACCAGCTTTCGCGGCAGCATGATGGAGTGGCTGGACGCCGTGTTGCCTGCGCCCATGTATGTGCGCGCCGCCGGCGGCTCCAGCCGCGTCGATGCCGCCCTGCTGCCGGCCGACGCGGCGCAGCGCCTGGAGCAGTTGCCCGGCATAGCGCGTGCCCAGGCCATGCGCAGCAGCCAGCTGGTACTCAGCCCAGAGCGCCCGGCCCTGAGTCTGCTGATTCGTCCTCTTCAAGGTGAGCAGGCCATGCAGCTGCCCTGGGTGCAGGGGCCGCTGCACCAGGCCCGCCCGGGCATTCCTGTGCACATCAGCGAAGCCGTGGCCCAGCTCTATGGTTTGAAGCCCGGCGACAGCTGGCCGCTGCTGTCCAGGGCTTTCAGCCTTCAAACCCAGGCCCATCAAGCGTCAGAGGATTCTTTCTACATAGCATCCGTGTGGCGCGACTATGTGCGTCAGTTCGGTGCCGTGGCCCTGGACTGGACGGACTATCTGGCGCTGGTGGGCAAGGCTGGCAATGCGGCACAGATCAGCGAGATCGCCGTCTGGCCAGCGTCCCCGAGCCAGCTGTCCGGCACCGATCTGCAAGCGGCGATAGAGCAGGCCCTCGGCACGCCGGGGCAGCCGCCCCCGGCGCTGGAATTTGTCAGCAGCCAGGCGCTGCGCGAGCGCTCCTTGCGCATTTTCGATCGCAGCTTTGCCGTCACCTACTGGCTGCAGGCCGTGGCCATAGGCATAGGCCTGTTCGGCATTGCCGCCAGCTTCAGCGCCCAGGTGCTGGCCAGACGCAAGGAGTTCGGGCTGCTGGCCCATCTGGGCCTGACTCGCCGCAATGTGCTGAGCGTGGTCGCCGCCGAGGGACTGGCCTGGACCATGCTGGGCACCATCGCGGGCACGCTGCTCGGGCTGGGCGTGGCGGTGATCCTCGTGCATGTGGTCAACCCGCAGAGCTTTCACTGGACCATGGAACTGCGCCTACCCCTGCTGCGCCTGCTGGCGCTGGGCGCGGCCGTGGTGCTGGCAGGCGTCATTACCGCATGGCTGGCCGGGCGCCGGGCCGCCAGTGCCGACGCGGTGCTGGCCGTCAAGGAGGACTGGTAGCTATACCTGCACCCCTATCAGCGTTTTTCACATGATTGCACCATTGCGCAGCGCAAAATGAAATCTTCACCGCTGCGAGGAGTTCGTATGCAAATCCAGCCCTATCTCTTTTTCGATGGTCGCTGCGAAGAGGCTCTGGATTTCTACCAGGCCGCTCTGGGCGCCGAGATCACCATGCTGATGCGCTACAAGGATGCTCCGCCGCAGCCCGAGCCATCGACCCAGCAAGGCTGCGGCCCGGGCCAGATGGATCCCGAAAAAATCATGCACGCCAATGTCCAGATTGGCGAGACGCAGATCATGGCATCTGACGGCATGAACGGCGGCAAGCCCGACTTCAAAGGCTTTTCTCTGTCCATCACCGCGCCCAGCGAGAATGAGGCCGACCGCATCTTTGCCGCCGTCGGCCAGGGCGGCAAGGTACAGATGGCGCTGGACACCACGTTTTTTGCACGTCGTTTTGGCGTGGTGACCGACCGCTTCGGGGTCAGCTGGATGGTGATCGTTCCCCTGGTCGATATAGGCTGAGGCGGCGCAAAGCAGCGCCTCGCGATCATGGCGTTGCGCTGATCGGCTGGGCGACAATGGGCGATGCCTTATCAGCCCACGCCCTCCCCGCCTCAACAACCGGCACTGCTGGCCCTGTCACGCAGGCAGTCCCTGCAGACGCTGGCTGCTGCCGGTCTGGGCTGGGCGGCTCTGGGCCTGCCTCTGCCAGGCATGGCGTTGCTGTCCAGAACCTTGCAGTTTCCTCGCGACTTCGGCAGCCACCCTGATCTGCAGACCGAGTGGTGGTATATCACCGGGCAGTTGCAGGCCGGCGGCAGGCCCTGGGGCTTTCAGCTGACGTTCTTTCGCTCACGCATCGAAGCCGCACAAGGCCTGCAATCGGCGCTCGCGGCCAAGCAGCTGATCTTCGCCCATGCGGCCCTGTGCGATGTCGAAGGCCAAAAGCTGCGCCACGACCAGCGCATGGCGCGCGCGGGACTGGGCCTGGCCGGAGCCAGCGAAAACGATACCGATGTGCATCTCAACGACTGGTATCTCCAGCGTCGACCCGTACCAGGACGAAGCGCCAGCGAAGCCAGCCGCTACAGCGCTTTGCTCAGCAGCCAGGACTTCACACTGGATCTTGAATTTGACAGCACGCAGCCATTGCTGCTGCAGGGCTTGAATGGTCTTTCACGCAAAGGCCCGCGTGAGGAGCAGGCCAGCTACTACTACAGCCAGCCTCAGCTCAAGGTCGGCGGCTCCATCACCGTGGGCGGGCAGAAACTGCCTGTGCAAGCCAGCGCGCACAACCGCGCCTGGCTGGACCATGAATGCAGCGCGGCCATCATGGACCCAGAGGCCCAGGGCTGGGACTGGATTGGCATGAACCTCGATGACGGCAGCGCCCTCACGGCCTTTCATCTGCGCCAACGCAATGGCTCGGCACTCTGGGCCGGTGGTTCATTCCGCGCGCCGAACCAGAACGCGCAAATCTTTGCCGCCGATCAGGTACGGTTCAAACCGCTGCGCCACTGGAGCAGCCCGCACAGCAAAGCCAGTTACCCCGTGGCCTGGAGCGTGCAGACACCGGCGGGCCGTTTTGAGGTTCATGCGCTGGTGGACGACCAGGAACTGGACAGCCGCGCCAGCACCGGCGCCATTTACTGGGAGGGTCTGTGCGAGCTGCGCAGCATCGGCTCCGACGGCAAAAGCCGCCGCGTAGGCAGCGGTTACCTGGAAATGACCGGCTATGCGAATGCGCTGAGGCTTTAGATCAGCCCTGTTCCTTGCAAACCAGAGCACTGAGCTGAGCGAGCAGCAGCTGCAGATGGCGCGCGCGCAGGTTGTCGCCCAACAGGTCGACCTGCAGCAGGCTGTGCCAGGTCGCTGCATGATCCACGCGGAAGCCGGACAGGGCCGAAATCAGGTAGTGGACATCGACAGCGTTCAGCTGATCCTTGAACAGGCCCTGCGCCACTCCGCGCTGCACGATGCGCTCGATCGGCTCCAGCGCCGCCTTGCGCAGCAATTCGGTCTTGGAGATCTGGCCCAGCATCTCGCCGCCCTGGAAATTCTCCTGCAGCACCAGTCGCGTGAACTCCTGGTTCTGCTCGTGATACTCGAAGCTCTTTTGCGCCAGCGCATGCAGCGCCTGCAAGGGCTCCAGCGCATCGAGATTGAGCTGCTCCTCGGACTCGCGGATATCCGAGTAGCTCTGCTCGATGACCGCCAGATACACGTCTTTCTTGTTGCCGAAGTAGTAGTAGAGCATGCGCTTGGCGCAGCCCGCCTTGGCGGCAATGCGCTCCAGCCGTGCTCCGTCATAGCCGAAATTGGCAAACTCGGTCTTGCCCGCGTCTAGCAGAGCTCGGCGCATATCGGCCGCTGCCTCGTCTGCCGAAGGCTGCTGGCCCCATGAATTTTCAAGACCTTGCTGCTCGCTCACGACCACATCTCCATTGACTCAAGCGCGCCAGCGTAACACGCAGCGCAGACATGAAAAAAAGCCCCCTACGCTTCCCACTGCGTGTGGTTGCTGCCCCTGCAAGAGGGGCGCTTTTCATCCTGGGGCTGCCCGGCAATGAAAAAAGCCATGGCTCTTGCGAGCCATGGCTGGTCGGTTCAATGCATCCGTGCTTATTTGACGCTATCGGGCAGCGCGTAGGCAATCACGTAGTCGCCGCGGTCGGGCGACTGACGGGCACCGCCGGCCGAGATGACCACATATTGCTTGCCGGTTCTGGGCGACTTGTAAGTCATGGGGCCGCCCTGGCTGCCGACTGGCAGGCGGCCCTTCCAGATTTCCTTGCCGGTGGCGCTATCCCAGGCGCGCAGATAGTAATCCTGCGTGCCGGCAAAGAACACCAGACCGCCCTGGGTCGCCAGCGTGCCGCCCAGTGTGGGCAGGCCAACAGGCATGGGCATGCGCATCTTGATGCCCATGGGTCCCTGGTCCTGCACCGTGCCCACGGGCACCTGCCAGACCACTTGCTGGGTCTTCATGTCGATGGCAGTCAGCGTACCGAATGGAGGCTTCTGGCAAGGAATGCCCAGAGGCGACATGAAACGGTCCTTGATCACCGCATAGGGAGTGCCGCCCAGCGGCACCTGACCCATGCCGGTGTTGGGCGCTTCACCACCGTCGGACAGCTTGTCCTTTTTCTGCTGGGGCATCATCTGCACCCACAGGCCCAGACGCATGTCGTTCACAAAGATCAGATTGTTGCCTGGATCCGCAGACAGACCGCCCCAGTTCATGCCGCCCAGCGAACCCGGGAAGCTCAGCGACACATCGGTACCAGGCGCGGTGAACAGGCCTTCATAGCGCATGGACTTGAACTTGATGCGGCAGATCAGCTGATCCACCGGCGTCGCGCCCCACATATCGGCTTCGGTCAAGGTCTTGGTGCCGATCTGCGGCATGCCCACGGACAAAGGCTGGGTCGGGGCGTACTTTTCGCCGGGAATATGAGCGGGCTTGACGGCGATGTCCTCCACCTTGGTCAGCGGCTTGCCGCTGTGGCGGTCCAGCACGAAGATCTGACCGGCCTTGGTGCCGACCACCAGCGCCGGGGTCGTCTTGCCATCCTGCCCGGGGAAATCGATCAGCGTGGGAGCCATGGGAAGGTCGAAGTCCCACAGGTCGTTGTGCACTGTCTGGTACACCCATTTTTCCTTGCCCGTGGCGGCATCCAGCGCGAGGATGGAAGCACCGTACTTCAGGTCCGCTGCAGAGCGCGTGGCGCCATACAGGTCCACCGAGGCAGAACCCATGGGCAGGTAGACGGTGTTGGAGCTTGCGTCGTAGGTCGTTCCCGCCCAGACATTGGCCGATGAGCGGGTGTAGGTCTGGCCGGGCTTGAGCACTTCATTGGGCGTGGCCGAGCCGGAGTCGAACGCCCAGCGCTGTGCACCGCTCACCACATCAAAGCCGCGGATCACGCCACCGGGCATGTCCACCTGCACGTTGTCGGCCACGCGGCCGCCGATCACCACCGTGGTGCCGGCCACCGTGGGGGCCGATGTCAGGGTGTAGTAGGCGGGATTGGGGACATTGCCAATGCCCTGCTTGAGGTCGACCACGCCGTGATCGCCAAACTCGCCGCACAGCTCGCCGTTGTCTGCGTTGATGGCAAACAGACGCGCATCGATGGTGTTCATCAGAATGCGGCGCTTGCAGGTGGCGCCAGCAGGCAGGCTCACCGCCTGCACAGGAGTCGATCCCGGCACGCTGGGCTGAGCCAGTGCGGCATCCGCATCAAAGTAGGCAAGGCCTCGGCAGCGCTCCCACACACCGCCCACATGAGAGTTGGTGTCATGACGCCACAGCTGCTTGCCGGTGTCGGCGTCCAGCGCAATCACGTTGTTGCTGGGCGTGCAGACAAACACCTTGTCGCCCACCTGCAGCGGTGTGGTCTGGTCTTCAGCGCCGGCGCCTGTGGACTTGGGTACGTCGCCGGTGCGAAAAGTCCAGGCCACCTGCAGCTGGTTCACGTTGTCCACGTTGATCTGATCCAGCGCGGCAAAGCGGTCATTGTTGCTGCTGTTGCCGTAATGGCTCCAGTCCTTTTGCTCGCTGGCCGCATCCACGGGCTTGCGTGCCACGGCAGACTGGGCCTGCACCTCGGGGTGAATCTGGAACATGGACACAAAGGCCGCCATGCCAGCCACCAGCAGGACCGCCGCTGCCGCAAATGGCGCTTTGCTCGACGACACCTTGCCCGGCTCGCCGGCCTTGCGCAGCAAGGGCATGCTGGCCAGCACCGCCACGGCAGCAAAGGTCAGCGCCAGCAGACGCGAAATCAGGCTCCAGTAATCCAGACCGACTTCGGCCAGCGCCCACAGCACGGTCGCGCCGAAAGTGCTCAGGTAAAACCATGCGCCGCTCCTGCGGCGGCGAACCATTTGCACGCCGGACAGCAGCAGACCCAGGCCGGCGAGCAAAAAGTACCAGCTGCCGCCCAGGCTGATGAGCTTGCCACCGCCTATCAAGAAGAACAGGCCGGCAAGCGTCAGCGCCGTCCCCAGAACCCAGAGCCAGATGCGCGCGGCCAAGGGCTGCGCCTGCTCCTGATGTGTCATATCGAACCTCGAACTGTATGAGCCCGCGCGCGCACCGGCCTCCGGCGACGGCTAGGCATTTTTTGAAATGAGAAAAAAAGTCCATTGTTGTGAGAAATAAAGTCCATCGCTTGCAAACGTGTACCAGAAATTTCAGAAATATCTGAAACTTCCTACCCCTGACCGGAGTCATCCCAATCAAAAAAGGCCGCAGATGCGGCCTTGGAAGGAAGAGTGAAGCGCCTTATTTGCGACGCAGCAGCCAGGCGATCAACTCGCCCATGATGCCCTTGCGGAACAGCAGCACACAGAGCACAAAGATCAGGCCAGTGACGATGGTCACCGATTCGCCCAGCGTGCCGAACCATTCCACGCCGGTTACATGGGCCAGGAAGCTGCCAAAATCACCAATCTTGTTTTCCAGTGCCACCACGACCGCCGATCCCAGCAACGGACCGGAAAGCGTGCCCAGCCCCCCCATCAGCGTCATCAAAATCACATGGCCGGAGGTGGTCCAGTGCACATCGGACAAGGTGGCAAAGCCCAGCACCAGAGTCTTCAAAGAACCGGCCAGACCCGTCAGGGCCGCAGAGATGACAAAGGCCAGCAGCTTGAAGCGGTTGACGTCATAGCCCAGCGAGATGGCTCGCGGCTCGTTTTCCTTGATGGCCTTGAGCACCTGCCCGAACGGCGAGTGGATGGTGCGCACGATGAGTAGAAAAGCCGCCGCCACGATGATCAGCGCCACGTAGTACATGACCAGGTCGCTGCTCAGATCGATCACGCCGAACAATTTGCCGCGCGGCACGCCCTGCAGGCCGTCTTCGCCGCCGGTGAACTTGGCCTGCAGCGCGACAAAGAACAGCATCTGTGCCAGCGCCAGCGTGATCATGGAGAAATAAATGCCCTGGCGACGGATGGCCAGCCAGCCAAAGATCAGGCCCAGCAGACCGCCGATCACCGTGCCCAGCAACATGCCGACTTCGGGCGTGAAGCCCCAGGCCTTGATGCTGTAGCCCGCAACATAGGCCGCACCGCCCAGAAACGCGGCGTGGCCGAAGGACAGCAGACCCGTATAGCCCAGCAGGAGATTGAAGGCCGAAGCAAACAGTGCGAAGCACATCAGCTTCATGACAAAGACCGGATAGGCACCGAGGAAAGGAGCAACTATCAGGCCCAGCAGCAGCAGGCCATAGCCCACGGGGGCAATGCGTTGAACAAGCGTCTTGGATTTCATGTCGTGCCCCTCTTATTTTTCTTTACCGAACAAGCCAGCGGGGCGAATCAGCAAAACAATGACCATGATGAAAAACACGACGGTGGACGATGCTTCGGGCCAGAAAACCTTGGTCAGCCCTTCGATGACGCCCAGCGCCAGACCTGTGAGGATCGATCCCATGATGGAGCCCATGCCGCCAATCACCACCACGGCAAACACCACGATGATGAGGTTCTGCCCCATCAGCGGCGTGACCTGGTAGACGGGAGCGGCCAGCACGCCGGCAAAAGCTGCCAGCGCGGCACCGAAGGCATAGGTCAGCGTGATCATCACGGGCACGTTGACGCCGAACGCCTCGACCAGGCGCGGGTTTTCGGTGCCGGCACGCAGATAGGCGCCGATGCGCGTCTTCTCGATCACAAACCAGGTTGCCACGCACACCACGATGGATGCCACGACCACCCAGGCACGGTAATTGGGCAGGATCATGAAGCCCAGATTGGTCGCGCCTTCGAGCAGCTCGGGCGTGTCATAGCCCAGGCCCGAGACGCCGTAGACGGAGCGGAACACCCCCTCGATCAGCAGCGACAGCCCCAGCGTCAGCAGCAGGCCGTAGAGATGATCGAGCTTGTAGATCCAGCGCAGCAAAAAGCGCTCGATCAACACCCCCAGAATCCCCACCAGCACCGGCGACAGGATCAGCATCACCCAGTAGTTGATGCCGAAATAGCTCATGGCCATCCAGGTGCACATGGCCCCCAGCATGAACAGGGCGCCATGCGCAAAGTTGATGACATTGAGCAGGCCGAAGATCACGGCCAGGCCCAGACTCAGAATTGCGTAGAACGAACCGTTGACCAGCCCCAGAAGGAGCTGGCTCATCAGGCCGGGCAATGAAACGCCGAAGATTTCCATGAGAGATACGCTGGTGAGGGTGAGGTGTGCATCAAACCGGTAGTGCCATTACTTCCAGAGCGCGCACTTGGTTTCGGCCTTGGTGGTCCAGACCGTCTCGGCAGGCAACTTGGTCAGCACCTTGAGGTAGTCCCAGGGCTTGGTGGATTCGCTGGGCTTCTTGGCTTCGACCAGATACATATCGTGGGCAAACGTGCCGTCGGGACGGATCACGCCCTTGCCGTAGAAGTCGTTGATGGGCGTGCTCTTGAGCTGGGCCATCACCTTGTCGGCATTGGTGGTCTTCACCGCCTCCACGGCCTTGAGGTAGTTCATCACGGCCGAGTAGTCGGCGGCCTGCACATCGGTAGGCATGCGCTTGGTCTTGGCAAAGAACTTGTTGGCGAACTTGCGCGATTCGTCGTTCATGTCCCAGTACCAGCTGGTGGTGTGCAGCAGGCCTTCGGTGTTCTTCAGGCCCAGGCTGTGGATGTCGGTCAGAAAGACCAGCAGACCGGCGGTCTTCATGGTCTTGTTGATGCCGAACTCCTTGGCGGCCTTGATGGCATTGATGGTGTCGCCGCCCGCATTGGCCAGACCCAGGATATGGGCCTTGGAGCTTTGCGCCTGCAGCAGGAAGGACGAGAAGTCCGAGGCATTGAGCGGGTGCTTGACCGAGCCCAGCACCTTGCCGCCCTTGGCGTTGATGACCTTGGTGGTGTCGGCCTCCAGTGCCTGGCCGAACGCATAGTCGGCCGTCAGGAAGAACCAGTCCTTGCCGCCGCGATCCACCACCGCACCGCCGGTGCCCTTGGCCAGGGCCACGGTGTCGTAGGCGTAGTGCACGGTATAGGGGTTGCACTGCTCGTTGGTCAGCGCGGAAGAACCCGCGCCGCTGTTGAAGTGAACGCGCTTTTTCTCGTTGGCGATCTGGGACACCGCCAGTGCCGTGCCGGAATTGGTGCCGCTGAAGACCATGGAGATGCCCTGCGTATCAATCCATTCGCGCACCTTGGAGGCAGCGATGTCGGCCTTGTTCTGGTGGTCTGCGCTGACCAGCTCGATGGGCTGGCCCAGGGCCTTGCCACCGAAGTCGTCAATCGCCATCTGCATGGCGACCGCACCGTTCTTGCCCTCCACGTCGGCGTACAGGCTGGACATATCGGTGACAAAACCGATCTTCACCTTTTCCTGGGCCTGGGCCAGAGGGCTGGACAGACCGGCCACGGCCAGCATGCACGAGAGAACGCTCAGTTTTGCTTTCATCTTTATCTCCACGGGTTGGGTCTTTGTTGTGAACGAATGGGAATTGCTTGCAGGCTCAGACACCCAGCAGCTCGTTGAGCACGGACATCTTCTCGTCCAGTTCGCTGGCTCCGAAGCGCAAGGCGACATGGCCATGCTCGACCACATAGAAGCGGTCGGCCAGCGGCGCGGCAAAGCGGAAGTTCTGCTCCACCATCACCACGGTGTAGCCCTTTTCGCGCAGCGTGGTGATCATGCGAGCCAGGGTCTGGACGATGACGGGGGCCAGACCTTCGGAGATCTCGTCGAGCAGCAACAGGCGCGCGCCCGTGCGCAGGATGCGCGCCACGGCCAGCATCTGCTGCTCGCCGCCCGACAGGCGTGTGCCCTGGCTGTTCCTGCGCTCATAGAGGTTGGGAAACATCTGGTAGATCTCGTCGATGCTCATGCCCGGCTGGCCGGTCTTGAGCGGCGGCGGTAGCATCAGGTTCTCCTCGCAGGACAGGCTGGAGAAAATGCCGCGCTCCTCGGGGCAGTAGCCCACGCCCAGGTGGGCGATCTTGTGCGTGGGCATGTGAATGGTTTCCACGCCGTTGATCCTGATCGAGCCCTTGCGCGAGCCGGTCAGCCCCATGATGGCGCGCAGCGTGGAAGTGCGCCCCGCGCCATTGCGGCCCAGCAGGGTCACCACCTCGCCGGGATTGACCACCAGATCCATGCCATGCAGCACATGGGATTCGCCATACCAGGCATTGAGTCCCGAAATTTCCAGCGCCGGAGTACTTGTCTTATTCATTGTTCATCTGATCTCAAAACTGGCACGAACCCAAGTCAGAAACACCAAGCAAGGGCCGCCCCGCAGCGATGGTGTTGTCCCCCTCAGGGGGAAGCCGCGTGAGCGGCACAGGGGGAGCCTTCAATGCGCCCCCTGCAGTTGCCCGTCCGTGGTCCCCATATAGGCTTCCATGACCTGCGGATTGCGCGAAACCTCTTCGTAGCGCCCTTCGGCCAGAACGGCGCCTCGCTGCAGCACGGTGATGCGATCGGCGATGGTGGCGATCACCTTCATGTTGTGCTCCACCATCAAAATGGTGCGACCGGCAGAGACCTTCTTGATGAGCTGCGTCACGCGGTCCACGTCCTCGTGGCCCATGCCCTGCGTGGGTTCGTCCAGCAGCATCAGCTCGGGCTCCATGGCCAGCGTGGTGGCGATCTCCAGGGCCCGCTTGCGACCATAGGGCAGGTTCACGGTCACCTCGTCGGCCAGATCCTGCAGACCGACTTCGGTCAGCAACTCCATGGCGCGGTCATTGAGCTGGTTGAGCGTTTTTTCGCTGGTCCAGAACTGGTAGGCCGTGCCCAGCTTGCGCTGCAGGCCGATGCGCACGTTCTCCAGCAAGGTGCAGTGCGGAAAGACGGCGGAAATCTGAAACGAGCGAATCACGCCACGCCGCGCAATCTGCGCCGGCGCCTCGCGGGTAATGTCCACCCCGTTGAACTGAATGCTCCCGGAAGTGGGCTCCAGAAACTTGGTCAGCAGATTGAAGCAAGTGGTCTTGCCCGCACCATTGGGTCCGATCAGCGCGTGAATGGAGCCACGCTGCACGGCCAGATCCACCTTGCTGACCGCGGTAAAGCCTTTGAACTCTTTGGTGAGTTGCCTGGTTTCGAGAATAAGGTCGCTCATGCGCTGGCCGTCAGTCCTGAATGCTGCAAAACAAAGAGGAGCGCAACTTGCTGTGCTTCCTCTGCCTGAGCGGCATCTTGGTCTTTCATGCTGCAGTGCCGCAGCGGGAAACTCCTAGGAATGGAGAGCTGCCGGACGTATGCTTTCCCTAATCCCCTGAAAAACAAATAGCAACAACATAAGTAATTGCAAACTTCAAACTCATCGCATCTGCAAGTCGCACCAGAGATAGCGGCATCCGCAGGAATGTCCAGCATCCAGTTCGAAATCTCTATAAAGCTTATGCCTTATACATATTGCGCTATCAATATTAATAAGACTGGGCGAAATATGTCCCCATCGCACAGCGCTCCCCAGATTGGCCCTGATGTCGTAAACCCTGAGCCCCTCAATTCCCACTGAAGTAACTAGGTTACTAGCCCAATGCCCGCAAATATGCTTGCCATTTGTCGCCCTTAAAAACCAAGGGCGACAAAGAGCGACCATATCGCTATTAATTCAATAGCTTACTCCGATTTATATATAACAATTTCAGTCATTTTTATATTTGAAATACATACTCAGTAATCGATAGCAGCTATTAAATTATTTATCAATCGATGCCTGAGCCCATGCCTGCAAGAGCTGCCGCGCTGCTATTGAGTTCCTTCGTGAAAACGCATGGAATAAAACCCCTTGCAGAACTGTTTACTGCAGGTCAACCACAAGGAGAGACTTTATGTTTCGCATCGCTTCTCTGACGTTAGCTTCCGCCGCCCTGCTAGCTGCCTGCTCGACCGGCTCGGTCACTTCGGCCAAATCCCCTGCCACCACCCTCAACGGCGTGCTGGTAGGTCCGACCCAGATGACGCTTTATGTCTTTGACAAGGATGCAGCAGGCTCCGGCAAAAGCGTCTGCAACGGCGGCTGCGCCACCAACTGGCCGCCTTTGATGGCCCCCGCGAATGCTGCGCCGATCGGCGACTGGAGCGTGGTGATGCGCGACGACGGCAGCAAGCAATGGGCTTACAAGGGCCGCCCCCTCTATCACTGGGCCAAGGATGCCAAGCCCGGCGACATGACGGGTGACGGCTTCCTCAACAATAGCTGGCATGTCGCCAAGCCTTGAGTGAAGGTCGACGCCGCCCTGGTCCATATTCCCCGCCTGCGCCGCTATGCGCGTGCGCTGGCGGGCGATGCCGCGCTGGCAGACGATCTGGTGCAGGACACCCTGGAGCGCGCCTGCCAGAAGTGGGACTTGTGGCAGCCACCGGCCGCCGCCTCGGTCGAGCAGGTGCAAAAGGCCTTGCTCAGCTGGCTGCTGACCTTGATGCACAACCTCTACGCCAATCAGTGGCAGCAGTCGTCGCGGCATCGCATGGTGGCGCTTGACGAGGCCCAGGACACGCCCCACGACCCCATGCCCAGACTGGCGCTGCAGCTGGATCTGGAGCGCGCCCTATCCCATCTCACGCCGCAGGCACGCGAGGTGCTGCTGCTGATCGGCATGGAGCAGTTCAGCTATGGCGAAGCCGCGCAGATGCTGGGCGTTCCCATGGGAACGGTGATGTCGCGCCTCTCGCGCGCCCGCGAGCAGCTCAGGCGCCTCATGGAAGGAGAAAGACCCGCGACGACCGTGTTGAGGGCTGTCAAATGAAGGAAAGTGCAATGACACGCCAGCGCCCCGATGAAACCACGCTGCATGCCTGGGTGGATGGAGAGTTGCAGCCCGATGCCGCTGCAGCCGTGGCGCAATGGCTGGCCGAACATCCCGAAGAGGCCGCGCGCATGGCCGCCATCCAGGCGCAGAACGCCGGCCTTCAGGCTCTGCATGCGCAACTGCTCGATGAGCCGGTGCCGCCCCGGCTCATGCGATCGCTGCAAAAGCCGGCGCTGCAGTGGCGCTGGCCGCATGCGCTGGCCGCCGGCCTCATGCTCAGCGTGGGCCTGGGTCTAGGCTATGGAGCAGGCCAGCAAAAATCCGCCTCGCACCAAGCCGACACGGCCGCTCAATTGCCGGGCTTTGTGCGCGAGGCGGCGGCCGCCCATGCCGTCTATGTGCCCGAGCAGCGCCACCCCGTCGAGGTCGCGGCGCAGCAGCAGGCGCATCTGGTGCAGTGGCTGTCCAAGCGGCTGGGCGTTGCGCTCAAGCCCCCGGTGCTGGAGGCCCAGGGCTTTCATCTCATGGGCGGGCGGCTGCTGCCCGGAGAGAGCGGCCAGGCCCGCGCCCAGTTCATGTACGAGGATCAGGCCGGCCAGCGCGTCACCCTGTATGTCTCGGTGCTCAAACCCGGGACGGCGGCCACCTCCGCACCCGCTTCCTTTGAATGGAGCAGCGACGGTGCAAGCCATGGTTTCTACTGGATCGACGGCCGGCAAGGCTATGCCTTGAGCGCCTCCTTGCCACGCGAGCGCCTGCAGGCTCTGGCCAACGCGGTCTATCAGCAACTGAGCTGAGGCCGCAGGTCTCCGATCGGAGGCTGGGTTGTCTTATTGCAGGCTGCCGCTGCCGCCTTCGCCGCTGGCCGACGACTCGGGCAAGGCCAGGGGCAGAACGCCAATGCCCTCTTCGATCAGCTCCATGGCCTCCCGGGCACTGGTCTGACCGCGAATGGCGCGTTCCTCGGTTTCGCCGTAGTGAATGCGGCGCGCCTCTTCGGCAAATTTCTTGCCGACATCCTCGCTGCTCTGCGCGACCTTGCGCGACCACTGCATCCACGCTGCCTGCATGGACTGAAGATGTGCGCGCGCCTCGGCGCTGATTTCGGGGCTGGCCGCAGGAAGTGCCGGCGCTGCGGCAGGGGCCGGTTGCAAAGTCTGGGCAGCTTTGGGTGGCTGGGCACCCAGATTGAGACGGGGAGCACTCAAGCGCTTGGTCACATCGCTGTCGCCGCAAACAGGGCATTGCACCAGCTTGCGCTGCAGCTGATTCTGAAAATCATCTTCCGAAGCAAACCAGCCTTCGAAGACATGGCCTGCAGGGCAGTGAAGATCAAGCACTTTCATGGCGCCACTCAACCCTTGCGGTGAACCAGATAGCGATAAACGAAGCCGGGAAATGCCAGCGTCAAAAACAGCGTAGCAGTAATGGCATAGAACTCCCAGCCTTGGGGAGATATCTGGCCGGCGCGGCGCTCCAGCAGCAAGCCCAGGCCACCCACCAGCAGATACAGGGCAATCATTTCCAGCAGGCGCACCCACAGCGGCTTGCGACCAGCCATGACGGGGCCGACAATGCCCAGACGCTGGTTGATAAAAGGCAAATTGGCTGCCACAAGGGCAGCCAAGATGATGAGCCAGATAGAGGCGGTTATAGACACAAAGCCATTCCTAGAAAAAGCGATGAGGGCATCGAGCCCTCATCACATTCGTCTTATCAGGAAGCCAGGGCACGCACAACAGCGTCAGCGCACAAGGCCATCAGACCGCCAGGCAAGATGCCCAGCAGCAGAACCAGCGCACCGTTGATAGTCAGCACAACGCGCACATCCAGAGGAGCAGACACGCTGGTAGCGGTGATTGGAGCATCAAAGTACATGACCTTGACCACACGCAGGTAATAGAAGGCACCAATCAGCGACATGATCACGGCGAACACGGCCAGACCGATGTACAGGCTGCTGCCCGAAGCGACCAGTGCCTGCAGCACGGACAGCTTGGCGTAGAAGCCGACCAGCGGAGGAATACCGGCCATGGAGAACAGGCAGATCGCCATCACGCCGGCGTACAGCGGGCTGCGCTGGTTCAGGCCGGCCAGATCGGAGATCTCTTCGCTTTCGAAGCCTTCACGGGCCAGCAACAGGACCACGCCGAACGAAGCCAGGGCGGTCAGCACATAGGTCACGATGTAGAACATCGCCGAGCTGTAGGCATTTTCGACGGTGGCAGGGTCGACCTTGCCATCCACCACACCCGACATCAGACCCAGCAGCACAAAGCCCATCTGGGAAATCGTCGAGTAAGCCAGCATGCGCTTGAGGTTGGTCTGCTGCAGACCGGCCAGGTTACCGATGAGCAGCGAGCAGACGGCCAGAACCATCAGCATCTGCTGCCAGTCGATGGCCAGCGGCAGCAGGCCGTCCACCAGCAGGCGGATGGTCATGGCAAAGGCAGCCAGCTTGGGCGCGCCGCCGATCAAGGCGGTGATGGCGGTAGGTGCACCCTGGTAAACGTCGGGCACCCACATGTGGAAGGGAACCACACCCAGCTTGAAGGCCAGACCGGCGACCACGAAGACCAGACCGAAGACCAGCACCTGGTGCTTGATTTCACCGGAATTGATGGCCTTGAAGACTTGTCCGACATCCAGCGAACCGGTAGCGCCGTAGAGCATGGACATGCCGTACAGCAGGAAGCCGGAAGCCATGGCACCCAGAACGAAGTACTTCATGGCGGCTTCGACGGACACGGTGTGGTCGCGGCGCAGAGCCACCAGCGCATAGCTGGACAGGGTCAGCAACTCCAGGCCCAGATACAGAACCAGGAAGTTGTTGCCGCTGATCATGATGAACATGCCCAGCAGGGCCAGCATGGACAGTGTGAAGAACTCACCGCCGCGCAGCATGTCGCGCTCGGCCGCATAAGGGCGGCCATAGACCATGGTGATCATCACGGCGATAGTGGCAAAGCACTTGAGCCAGTTGCCCATGGCGTCCGAGACAACCATGTTGCCCCAGCCGTAGAAGGTGTTGCCACTTGCGGCGTACATGCCTTGCATCACCGCCACGACAAGCAGGGTGAGCATGGTCAGAACATAGGTGCCGGTGCGACGGGCGCTCTTGACGCCCAGGTCCACCAAGGCAATGACGCAGGCCATGACCAGGAGTGTGATCTCCGGGTAGATCGCCAGCCAGCTGATGTTGTCAATCATCTCGTGTCTCTCGTTTCAGTCTGGTCAGTTGAGCTTGCTCACAGCCACATGCTTGATGAGCTCTGCCACAGACACATCCATCACATCGGTGAAGGGCTTGGGATACAGACCCATGACCAGCACGGCCGCGGCCAACAGGCCAAGCACCAGGAATTCGCGGCAGTTGATGTCCTTGAGCTCAGCCACATGGTCGTTGGCCACTGCACCCAGGTACACGCGCTTGTACATCCACAGGGTGTAGGCAGCGCCGAAGATCAGAGCGGTTGCAGCGCCCAGACCAATCCAGAAGTTGTATTGCACGGCACCCAGGATCACCATCCACTCGCCGACAAAACCGGCAGTGGCAGGCAGGCCGCAGTTGGCCATGGCGAACAGCAGGGCAAAGGCAGCGAACTTGGGCATGGTGTTGACCACACCGCCGTAAGCGGCGATTTCGCGCGAGTGAACGCGGTCGTACAGCACGCCGATGCACAGGAACATGGCGCCGGACACGAAACCGTGGGCAATCATCTGCACCAGGCCACCGGAGATGCCCAGGTTGTTGAACATGAAGAAGCCCAGGGTCACAAAGCCCATGTGAGCCACGGACGAATAAGCCACCAGCTTCTTCATGTCCTTTTGCACCAGCGCCACCACGCCCACGTAGATCACGGCAATCAGCGACAGCGTGATCATCAGGCCCGACCACTCATGCGCCGCATCGGGAGCAATGGGCAAAGAGAAGCGCAGGAAACCGTAGGCACCCAGCTTCAGCATGATGGCGGCCAGCACGGCGGAACCGCCGGTAGGCGCTTCAACGTGAACGTCGGGCAGCCAGGTGTGGACCGGGAACATGGGCACCTTCACCGCAAAAGCGGCGAAGAAGGCGAAGAAGATCAGCGTCTGTGCGGTACCGGACAGGGGCAGCTTGTGCCAGTCCAGGATCTCGAAGCTGCCGCCCGACTGGGTGTACAGATAGATCAGGGCGACCAGCGTGAGCAGCGAGCCCATCAAGGTGTACAGGAAGAACTTGAAGGCTGCGTAGATCTTGTTCGGACCACCCCAGATACCGATGATCAGATACATCGGGATCAGAGTCGCTTCGAAGAACACGTAGAACAGCATGCCGTCCAGAGACGCAAACACACCGATCATCAGACCTGACAGGATCAGGAAAGCGGCCATGTACTGGTTAACGCGCTCGGTGATGCTGGTCCAGGAGGCGATCACCACGATGACGGTGATGAAGGCCGTCAGCGGCACAAACCACATGGAGATGCCATCCACGCCCAGGTGGTAGTGGATGTTGAAGCGCTCGATCCAGAGCGCGTTCTCCACAAACTGCATGTTGGCAGTCGTGGTGTCGAAGCCGGTGACCAAAGGAATGGTCACCGCAAAACCGATCAGCGCACCGATCAGTGCCAGCCAGCGCACCGCGTTGGCCTGCCCTTCTTTGCTGAAGGCCAGCAGGAGGGCGCCAAAAGCAATCGGCACCCAGATAGAAAGACTCAACAAACCCATTTTTGTTCTTCCCCTACTACTTGTTGAGCCACACGAAGTACGTCATGAGGGCAACGATACCCAGCAGCATGACCAACGCGTAGTGATAGAGATAGCCTGTTTGCAGGCCGCGCACCCACTGACCGAGCTTGGCCATGAGCTTCCAGGAGCCGTTGACGATGGCGCCATCGATGATGGCCTGATCGCCGGCCTTCCAGAAGAAGGTACCGAAGGCACGGGAGCCGCGGGCGAAGATGTTCTCGTACACCCAGTCCACGCCGTACTTGCCTTCCAGAACCTGGTAGAGACCAATCTTCTTGGAGAAAGCCATGATGGCAGCAGGAATCTCGGGCTTGACCATGTAGAACACATAGGACACCACCACACCGGCCAGAGCCAGCCAGAACGGTGCAGCCGTGAAGCCGTGCAGCGCCATGGGCACCCAGCCGTGGATCTGCTCGGCCAGTTCGGCCATGGCGCCATGCTTGGAGCCATCGACGTGGATCACGCCCTTGAAGAAGTCGCCAAACAGCATGGGCATCAGCGCAATCGCACCAATCACCACCGAAGGAATGGCCAGCAGCACCAGAGGACCGGTCACCACCAGAGGCGACTCGTGGGGCTTGGCATCATGGCCATGGCCGTGGTCGTCATGACCGTGGTGGTCATCATGGTGGGCATCGGGGTTCTGGTCGTAGCGTTCCTTGCCGTGGAAGACGATGAAGTACAGGCGGAAGGAGTAGAAAGCCGTGATGAACACACCGGCCAGCACTGCAAAATTGGCAAAGCCGGCAGCAGGCAGGTTGGAAGCATGAACCGCCTCGATGATCGCATCCTTGGAGTAGAAGCCCGAGAAGAACGGCGTGCCGATCAGCGCGAGATTACCCAGCAGGAAGGTGATCCAGGTGATGGGCATGTACTTGCGCACGCCGCCCATCCAGCGGATGTCCTGATTGTGGTGCATGCCCATGATGACGGAGCCGGCACCGAGGAACAGCAGCGCCTTGAAGAAGGCGTGGGTCATCAGGTGGAACACGGACACCGAGTAGGCCGACACACCCAGAGCGATGGTCATGTAGCCCAGCTGGGACAGCGTGGAGTACGCAATCACGCGCTTGATGTCGTTCTGGATGATGCCCAGGATACCCATGAACAGCGCCGTGATGGAGCCGATCACCAGGATGAAGTTCAGCGCAACATCCGACAGCTCAAACAGAGGGGACATGCGCGACACCATGAAGATACCAGCCGTCACCATGGTCGCCGCGTGAATCAGCGCGGAGATAGGTGTGGGGCCTTCCATGGAGTCCGGCAGCCAGGCGTGCAGCGGGAACTGGGCCGACTTGCCCATCGCGCCGATGAACAGGCAGATGGCAGTCACGGTCACCAGCAGCCAGCCCGTACCGGGCAGCTGGGTGTTCTGGATCTCCGGCAGCTTGGCGAAGATTTCAGAATAGTTCAGCGTGCCGGTGTAGGCAGCGATCAGGCCGATACCCAAAATGAAGCCAAAGTCACCCACGCGGTTGACCAGGAAGGCCTTCAGGTTCGCGAAGATGGCCGTGGGCTTCTTGTAGTAAAAGCCGATCAGCAGATAGGACACCAGACCCACGGCTTCCCAGCCGAAGAACAGCTGCAGCAGGTTGTTGCTCATCACGAGCATCAACATGGAGAAGGTGAACAGCGAGATATAGGAGAAGAAACGGTTGTAGCCGTCATCTTCTTCCATGTAGCCCATGGTGTAGATGTGAACCATCAGCGACACAAAGGTCACCACGCACATCATCATGGCCGTGATGGAGTCGATCAGAAAACCGACTTCCATCTTCAGGCCACCGACAACCATCCAGGTGTAGATGGTCTCGTTGAACTTTGCGCCGTCGAAGACGACAGCCTGGAACGTGAGGGCCGACAGAACGAAGGCCAAGAGCACGCTCAGAATCGTCAGGGAGCTGCTGCCGGTGCGACCAATCTTGTTGCCGCCAAAGGCCGTGCCCCAGATACCCGCGAGTGCGGAGCCGACCAGCGGTGCCAAAGGCACCGCAAGCAGCATGGATGCAGAAAGGGTTTGACTCATTTCTTGAGAACCTTGCAAGTTACGGCGGACTCAACCCTTGAGGGCGTTGAGATCTTCCGCATCGATGCTTGTCTTGTTACGGAACAACAGCACCAAGATCGCCAGACCGATGGCCGATTCAGCAGCAGCCACTGTCAGGATGAAAAACACGAACACCTGACCGTGCATGTCGCCCAGATAACTGGAAAACGCGACAAAGTTCATGTTCACGGCCAGCAGCATCAGCTCGATGGCCATGAGCAAGACAATCAGGTTCTTGCGGTTCAGAAAGATGCCAACCACGGAGAGTGCAAACAGCATGGCACCCAGCGTCAGGAAGTGGCCCAAAGTCAGCGTCATGCTTTTGTCTCCACAGCAGGCGCTGCAGCCGCGGCTTCAGCGTCAGGTTTTTGTGCAGGCTTGGTGCTGTCGACCTTGACCAGCTTGATGCGGTCAGAGGCGCGTACACGAATTTGATCTGCAGGGTTCATGGCCTTGCTGTCCTTGCGCTTGCGCAGCGTCAGGGCAATTGCGGCAATCATGGCCACCAGCAGGATCACGGCCGCTATTTCCACGGGATACAGGTATTCCGTGTACAGCAGCTTGCCCAGAGCCTGTGTGTTCGAGTAAGGAACGGTCTGGCCGGCTGCATTGACCATGGTCGCACCAACCGCCTTGGCGTCTTCGACATCGCCGAAACCGCCCATCAGCACCATGCCCATTTCAAAGGCGATCAGCACACCGATCAGGGCTGCGAACGGGAAATGCTTCCAGAAGCCGCGGCGCATGGAGTCGATACGGATATCGAGCATCATCACCACGAACAGGAACAGCACCATCACAGCGCCCAGATAGACCAGCACCAGAGCGATGCCGAGGAATTCAGCCTTGAGCAGCAGCCAGATGGCAGCCGCTTGCGAGAAGGCCAGAATCAGATTGAGCACGGCGTGCACAGGGTTGCGAGCCGTGACAACCCGGAAGGCTGCAAACAGCAGCACGACCGAGAACAGATAGAAAAAACCAGTTTTGGCGTCCATGGATCGAATCTTTTCAAGTGATCAAGGAGCCGCTTCAGCGGTACTTGGCATCTGCTGCCTTGTTGGCAGCGATCTCGGCTTCATAACGGTCACCCACTGCCAGGAGCATGTCCTTGGTGAAGTAGAGATCACCGCGCTTTTCGCCGTGGTATTCGAAGATGTGCGTCTCCACGATGGAGTCCACCGGGCAGCTTTCTTCGCAGAAGCCGCAGAAGATGCACTTGGTCAGATCGATGTCATAGCGCGTGGTACGGCGCGAGCCGTCGTCACGCACATCGGACTCGATGGTGATGGCCATGGCAGGGCACACGGCTTCACAAAGCTTGCAGGCAATGCAGCGCTCTTCGCCGTTTTCGTAACGGCGCAGGGCGTGCAGACCACGGAAGCGTGGCGATTGAGGTGTTTTTTCCTCAGGAAACTGCACCGTGATCTTGCGACGGAAGGTGTAGCGACCAGTCAGGGCCATGCCCTTGGCCAGTTCCCAGAGCATGAAGCTCTTGAGGAAATCCTTGAAGGAGAAAGGTGTTGCAGCTACTGCAGACATACGTACTCCGCTTATTTCCAGATGTTCCAGGGCGAGTACAGCCAAGCACCCACAACCACCAGCCACACCAGGGTGACAGGAATGAAGATCTTCCAACCCAGACGCATGATCTGGTCATAACGGAAGCGCGGGAAGGTCGCGCGAATCCAGATGAAGCACGACACCACCAGGAAGGTCTTGATCGCCAGCCAGATCCAACCGGGGATGAAGCCCAGGAAGTCGAACGGAGGCAACCAACCGCCCAGGAACATGATCACGGCCAGGATGGAGACCAGCCACATGCTCGCGTATTCGGCCAGGAAGAAGACCGCAAAGCCCATGCCCGAGTACTCGACCATGTGACCGGCCACGATTTCGGCTTCGCCTTCAACCACGTCAAACGGGTGACGGTTGGTTTCGGCAACGACCGAGATCAGGTAGACGATGAAGATGGGCAGCAGCGGCAGCCAGTTCCAGGACAGGATGCTCATGCCCATGGATGCGAACTGACCCTGACCCTGGCTCATCACGATGGCCGAGAGGTTCATGCTGCCCGTGACCATGATGACCACCAGGAAACAGAAGCCCAGCGCGATTTCGTAGCTCACCATCTGAGCGGAGGCGCGCAGCGCACCCAGGAAGGCGTACTTGGAGTTGGAGGCCCAGCCCGCAATGATCACGCCATAGACTTCGATGGAAGTGATGGCCATCAGCAGCAGCAGGCCCGCATTCACGTTGGCCAGGGCCACATCGGGAGCGAAGGGAATCACCACCCAGGCCGCCAGGGCAGGCATGATGGCCATGACAGGACCCACATAGAACAGGCCCTTGGCAGCTGCCGTGGGCTGAATCAGTTCCTTGGTCAGCAGTTTCAGGCCGTCAGCCAGAGGCTGCAGCAGACCCGAGGGACCCACGCGGTTGGGGCCCAGACGGATTTGCATGAAACCCAGCAGCTTGCGTTCCCACAATGTGAGGTAGGCCACGGCACCCATCAGGGGAGCCACGATGGCCACGATGCCGAGCAGAATCCAGATGACGGGCCAGGCCACATCGGTCCAGAAAGGAGCGGCGGAAAGGCCCGCGCCCCAGGCTTTCAATGCGTCGATCATGCGGCGCCTCCCTCACGAACCTGACGAGCGTCAGCCGTCAATTGCAGCGATGTAGCGCGGCGCACGATGCTGTCGAGCTGGTAAATGCTGGCGACTGCAGGCGCAGTCACATTGCCGGCGGGCACTGCGCTCACGGCCTTGGCCGCATTGCTCAGCACATTGGCAGGCACTTGGGCAGCGCCGCCAGTGGCCTCAGCCAGCACGTCTTGCGACGTCTCATAGTCCACGCCCGGCACACCCATCAGATTGGCCAGCACGCGCAGCACCTTCCATGCGGGACGCGTGTCGGCCAGAGGCTTGACGACGGCGTGGAAGCTCTGCAGACGGCCTTCGGCATTGACAAAGCTGCCCGAGGTTTCCGTGAACGGAGCAATGGGCAGCAGCACATCGCTGAATTCAAGGTTGGCCTTGAAAGGGCTCAGTGTCACCACCATCTCGGCCTTGTTCAGGCCGGCGATGGCGGCCTTGCCGGCAGCGCTGTCGAACTCGGGCTCATTGTTCAGCAAGATGGCTGCCTTCAGGCCGCCGTCAATCATCTGAGCCGCATTCAGACCGTTGCCAGCAGGCATGGCCTTGACCCATTGCGCGCCCACGGTGTTGGCGGCTTCGGTCAGATAGCCCACGGCAGCGCCGGTCTGCTCGGCAACCCAGCTGGCCAGAGCCAGCAGTGCGGAAGCCTGGGCATGGTGTGCTGCGGCATTGCCCAGCAGCACGGCCTTTTGCTCGCCGGCCAGCAGGGCCGCGGCAATCGCCTTGGCTTCGTCATGGACCTGACCGGCTACGGGAGCCGTCACGCCCTTGGCCTCGGCCACGGCGGCGGCCACATCGGCCAGGGCCTGAGCCCAGTCGCCGGCAGCGACCACCGATGCGTTGACGGGCAAGGCCCAGTCATAGACGCGATCGTTGATGGCGAAGACCTTGCAGCCCTTCTTGGCAGCCTGGCGAATGCGCTGTGCGAACAGCGGATGGTCCTTGCGCAGGTTGGAGCCCACGATCAGCGCCGACTGCAGATTGCTCAATGCAGCGATGGGCAGGCCCAGCCACTGAACGCCTTGCGTGGCAGTGAACTCGGCATTGCGCAGACGGTAGTCGATGTTCTCGCTACCGATGCCGCGCACCAGCTTGCCAGCCAGGAACAGCTCTTCCACTGTGCTGTGAGGGCTGACCAGAGCGCCGATGGTGCTGGCACCATGGTTGCTCTTGATCTGCTGCAGGCCGTTAGCCACATACTCCAAAGCGGTCTGCCAGTCGACTTCCTTCCACTCGCCGCCCTGCTTGAGCATGGGCTTGGTGAGGCGCTCGTCGCTGTTCAGCGCTTCGTAGGAGAAGCGGTCGCGGTCGGCAATCCAGCATTCGTTGACCTCTTCGTTCTCGAAAGGCACAACGCGCATGACCTTGTGGTTCTTGACCTGAACGATCAGGTTGGAGCCTGTGGAGTCGTGAGGAGCCACCGACTTGCGGCGCGACAGCTCCCAGGTACGGGCGCTGTAGCGGAAGGGCTTGCTGGTCAACGCGCCCACGGGGCAGATGTCGATCATATTGCCCGACAGCTCGGAGTCCACGCTATCGCCCACCACGGTGGTGATCTCGGAATGCTCGCCGCGGTGAATCATGCCCAGTTCCATGACGCCGGCCACTTCCTGGCCAAAGCGCACGCAACGTGTGCAGTGAATGCAACGGCTCATTTCCTCCATGGAAATCAGCGGCCCCACGTTCTTGTGGAACACCACGCGCTTTTCTTCTTCGTAGCGCGAAGAGCTGCTGCCATAACCCACTGCCAGATCCTGGAGCTGGCATTCGCCGCCCTGGTCGCAGATGGGGCAGTCCAGCGGGTGATTGATGAGCAGGAACTCCATCACCGACTGTTGTGCCTTGATGGCCTTCTCGCTCTTGGTGCGCACGATCATTCCTTGCGTCACTGGCGTGGCGCAGGCGGGCATGGGCTTGGGAGCCTTTTCCACATCCACAAGGCACATGCGGCAGTTGGCCGCAATGGATAGCTTCTTGTGGTAGCAGAAGTGAGGAATGTAGGTGCCGGCCTTCTCGGCTGCATGCATGACCATGCTGCCTTCCGTCACCTCGACCTTTTTTCCGTCCAGTTCAATTTCAACCATATGCTTGTCTCGCGATCAGGCGCTTATGCAGCCTGTTTGGAAGCGTTCTGGATCTTCGCTTCGAACTCGTGGCGGAAGTGTTTGATCATGGCGCGAACCGGCATGGCTGCCGCGTCGCCGAGCGCACAGATGGTGCGGCCCATGATGTTCACGGATACCGAGTCCAACAGCTCGATATCTTCCGGACGGCCTTCGCCGTGCTGAATACGGTTCACCACGCGCCACAGCCAGCCCGTGCCTTCACGGCAGGGCGTGCACTGGCCGCAGGACTCGTGCGAATAGAAGTACGACAGACGCAGCAGGCACTCGACCATGTCGCGCGAATCATCCATCACGATCACGGCGCCCGAACCCAGCATGGAGCCGGCCTTGGAGATGGAGTCATAGTCCATCGTGCAGTCCATGATGATGTCGGCAGGCAGCACGGGCGACGAAGAGCCGCCGGGGATCACGGCCTTGAGCTTGCGACCGGTGCGCACACCGCCCGCCAGCTCCAGCAGCTTGCTGAAAGGCGTGCCCATGGGAACTTCGTAGTTGCCGGGCAGGTTCACGTCGCCGCTGACCGAGAAGATCTTGGTGCCGCCGTTGTTGGGCTTGCCGCATTCCAGATAGGCCTGGCCACCGTTGCGGATGATCCAGGGAACGGCCGCAAAAGTCTCGGTGTTGTTGATGGTCGTAGGCTTGCCGTACAGACCGAAGCTGGCGGGGAATGGCGGCTTGAAGCGGGGCTGACCCTTCTTGCCTTCCAGCGATTCCAGCAGCGCGGTTTCTTCGCCGCAGATATAGGCGCCAAAGCCATGGTGGGCATGCAACTGGAAGCTGAAGCTGCTGCCCAGGATGTTGTCACCCAGATAACCGGCCGCGCGAGCTTCTTCCAGGGCTGCCTCGAAGCGATCATAGACTTCGAAGATTTCGCCGTGGATGTAGTTGTAGCCGATGCTGATACCCATCGCGAAAGCGGCAATGATCATGCCTTCGATCACGATGTGCGGGTTGAACATCAGGATGTCGCGGTCCTTGCAGGTACCTGGTTCGCCCTCGTCGGAGTTGCAGACCAGATGCTTCTGACCGGGGAACTGGCGGGGCATGAAGCTCCACTTCAGACCCGTGGGAAAGCCCGCACCACCGCGGCCACGCAGACCGGATTCCTTGAGCGTCGCGATGACCTGATCTTGCGTCAGGCCTTCGCCGCCGTCCTTGCCCAGCAACTTGCGCAGGGCCTGATAGCCGCCGCGTGCTTCGTAGTCCTTGATGGACCAGTTGCTGCCGTTCAGATCTGCATAGATCTGGGGGTTGATGTGACGGTCGTGGAAGCAGGTTTCATTGCCGGTCGACGCGAACTTGGCCAGCACGGCATTGGCGGCAGGATTGTTCAGAATCGTGCTCATGCCTTGCCCTCCGCTGCGCGCAGGCCGTCGACCAGCTCGTCAAGCTTCTCATTGCTCATGAAGCTGCACATGCAACGGTCGTTGACCAGCATCACGGGCGAATCGGCGCAGGCGCCCAGGCACTCGGACTGCTGCAGCGTGAACAGGCCATCCTTGGTGGTCTCACCCATCTTGATGCCCAGCTTGTGCTCCAGGTGGTGCAAGGCCTTGTAGCCGTCACGCAGCTGGCATGGCAGATTGGTGCAGACATTGAGCTTGTACTTGCCAACGGGTTGCTGGTTGTACATGTTGTAGAAAGTGGTGACTTCGTGCACCGCAATCTCGGCCATGCCCAGGACTTCGGCAATCACTGCCTCGCTTTCCTGGCTGACCCAGCCCTGCTCCTGCTGCACGATAGACAGGCAAGCCATGACGGCAGACTGTTTCTGGTCAGCCGGATACTTTGCCACCTCACGCGCAAAGCGTTCTCTGGTCGCTTCGGTAATCATCGGTCAACGTCTCCAAACACGATGTCCAGGGTACTGAGCACCATCACGGCGTCAGCCAGCATATGGCCACGGCTCATTTCATCGAGAGCAGCCATGTGCGCAAATCCTGGTGGACGAATCTTCAGTCGATAGGGCTTGTTGGCACCATCGCTGATCAAATAAATGCCGAACTCACCCTTGGGATGCTCGACGGAAGCATAAGCCTCGCCTTCGGGAACCTTGAAGCCTTCGGTAAAGAGCTTGAAGTGGTGAATCAGCTCTTCCATGTTGGACTTCATGGCTTCACGGCTTGCGGGTGCAACCTTGTGATTGTCCGTGATCACCGGGCCGGGATTGACACGCAGCCAGTCCACGCATTGCTTGATGATCTTGTTGGACTCGCGCATCTCGGCCATGCGAACCAGATAGCGGTCGTAGCAGTCGCCCGTAGCGCCCACCGGAATATCGAAGTCCAGCTTGTCGTAGACCTCGTAGGGCTGCGTCTTGCGCATGTCCCAGGGCAAGCCGGAGGCGCGCAGCATGGGACCGGTCAGACCCAGGTTGATGGCGCGCTCTGCAGACACCACGCCGATGCCGACGTTGCGCTGCTTCCAGATACGGTTGTCGGTCAGCAGGGTTTCGTACTCATCCGCGCACTTGGGAAAGCGCTGCGTGAAAGCATCGATGAAGTCCAGCATCGAACCCTTGCGGTCTTCGTTCATGGCCTCCATGGAGCGCACATTGCGCACCTTGCTGGCCTTGTACTGGGGCATGCTGTCCGGCAGGTCGCGATACACACCACCGGGACGGAAGTAGGCCGCGTGCATGCGCGCGCCCGAGACGGCTTCGTACATGTCCATCAGCGCTTCACGCTCGCGGAAGCTGTAGATCAGGATGGTCGAGCTTCCGGCATCGTTGCCCGAGGAACCCAGCCACATCAGGTGATTCATGATGCGGGTGATTTCCGAGAACATCACGCGGATGTACTGGGCACGGATGGGCACTTCGATGCCCATCAGTTTTTCAATGGCCAGGCAGTAAGCGTGCTCGTTGCTCATCATCGAGCAGTAATCCAGGCGGTCCATATAGGGCAGCGACTGGATATAGGTCTTGCTTTCGGCCAGCTTTTCGGTCGCGCGGTGCAGCAGACCGATGTGCGGGTCGGCGCGCTGCACCACTTCGCCATCGAGCTCCAACACCAGACGCAGCACACCGTGCGCTGCCGGGTGCTGCGGACCAAAGTTCAGGGAATAGTTCTTGATTTCAGCCATGGTCTTCCGTCAAAAGGCGACGTGCGCCTTTAGTGCAGGCCTCCGCCGTAGTTTTCTTCACGAATGATGCGAGGCGTGATTTCGCGCGGCTCGATCGTGACGGGCTGGTACACCACACGTTGCTGTTCGGCGTCGTAGCGCATTTCCACGTGGCCGGACAGAGGGAAATCCTTGCGGAACGGATGGCCGATGAAGCCATAGTCGGTCAGGATGCGACGCAGGTCTTCGTGACCTTCGAACACGATGCCGAACAGATCGAAGGCTTCGCGCTCGAACCAGTTGGCCGAGTTCCAGATGGGGTTGATCGAGGCCACCACGGGGAAGTCGTCATCCGCGCAGTACACACGCACCCGCAGGCGCTGGTTCAACGTCAGAGACATCAGGTGGGATACAACGGCAAAACGCGGACCGTCCTTGCCGACTTCCGCATAAGTGGAGTAGTCCACGCCGCACAGATCCAGCAGCATCTCGAACTGGCAGTCCGGGGCATTGCGCAGAATCTGCATCACGTCCAGATACTTGTCAGCGGATACCTCCACCGTCACTTCGCCATAGGCCAAAGTGACAGAGCGCACCTTGTCACCCAAGGCAGCCGTAACCACATCCCGAAGCTTTTCGGGGTGAATTGCAATTGCAGTCATCTCAGCCCTTTAAACGCGAGCGATGGTGTGGGTACGACGAATCTTCTGCTGCAGCTGGATGATGCCGTAGATCAGCGCTTCCGCTGTCGGTGGGCAACCAGGCACATAGACGTCGACGGGAACAATGCGATCGCAACCGCGCACCACCGAGTAGCTGTAGTGATAGTAACCACCACCATTGGCACAGGAGCCCATGGAGATGACCCAGCGCGGCTCGGACATCTGGTCATAGACCTTGCGCATCGCGGGAGCCATCTTGTTGCACAGCGTACCGGCAACAATCATCAGGTCAGAGTGGCGGGGGCTGGCACGGAACACTTCGGAGCCGAAGCGACCGATGTCATAGCGGGCAGCGGCTGCGTGCATCATCTCCACCGCACAGCAGGCCAGGCCAAACGTCATGGGCCAGATCGACCCCGTCTTGGCCCAGTTCACCACCGTGTCATAACTGGTGGTGACGAAGCCTTCCTTCATCACGCCTTCGATCATCGTGTTTCCTCAGAAAAGCTGCTCATTCCCAATCCAGGGCGCCTTTTTTCCACTCGTAGGCAAAGCCCACGACCAGAATGGCCAGGAAAATCAGGACAGCAACAAAACCCACGCCGCCGACATCTTTGAGTGCGACAGCCCAGGGAAGCAGAAATGCGATTTCCAAATCGAACAGAATGAACAGGATGGCGACCAGGTAATAGCGCACATCAAACTTCATTCGAGCGTCTTCAAACGCCTCGAAACCGCATTCATAGGGGGAGTTCTTGGCAGCATCAGGGCGGTTGGGACCCAGCACGTAGCCGAGGACCAGGGGTACAACACCCACAGCCATGCCAATAAGAATGAACAGAAGAACGGGAAGGTACTGATCGATGTTCATCGAGTGGGCCTTGTTATGAAAACATGCCTCACCGATCACTGCCTGATCAGCAGGGCAGGTTTTTAGTTATATGTTGGTGCCGTCGGCGAGACTCGAACTCGCACAGCTTTCGCCACTACCCCCTCAAGATAGCGTGTCTACCAATTCCACCACGACGGCATCGTCTCAAAGTCTGGCAATCTCTGGAACCCTCATTGCAAAGATTCTGATCCCCAGACAATCCCTAGATTCTAGCCTGAAAAACCCCACTCTCCGGGGTTCCTCAGGATTTTCTCAAATTATTTTGTTGGGATCTGGGCTGCACCCTCTGCAGGAGCAGCAGGAGGCACGGCAGCACCACCGGTAGTAGTTGCTGGCGGCACATCGGCAGCAGGCGCAGGAGCCGACACAGGAGCTGCGCCTTCCAGCACACTACCCGAACTCACTGGGCGAGCATTGCCCAGATAAGCCAGTGCCAGTGTCGCCACGAAGAACACCGTGGCCAGAGCGGCCGTGGAGCGCGACAGGAAGTTGGCACTGCCCGAGGCGCCAAACAGACTGCCCGACGAGCCGCTGCCAAAAGAAGCCCCCATATCGGCACCCTTGCCGTGCTGCATGAGAATGAGGCCGATCATGCCCAGAGCGGCCAGCATCTGGACCGCGAGAATGACGCTGGAAAAGACGTTCATATCAAAACCTAAAAGTCTGAATCATTGCGCACCGCACCGGAGTGCGGCGCAGACGAATTATTGCGCTGCCGCAATAATAGTGAGGAAATCCGGGGCCTTGAGAGCCGCGCCACCGATCAGGCCACCGTCAATATCGGCCTGAGCCAGCAGTTGCGCCGCATTGCCTGCATTCATGCTGCCGCCATAAAGCAGGGGCACGCGATCAGCCTTGTCGCTGGCCGCCGCCAGCTGCGCCCGCAGCACGGCATGCACCTGCTGGGCCTGCTCGGGAGTGGCAGTCTTGCCGGTGCCTATGGCCCAGACAGGCTCATAGGCCACGACCAGCTCGCTCACGCAGTGGCCGACCTGATGAATCACGGCTGCCAGTTGACGCCTGACCACGGCTTCGGTCTGACCTGCTTCACGTTCCGCCAGGGTCTCGCCCACGCAGACGATGGGCGTGATGCCCTTGGCCAGCGCGGCCTGAGCCTTGCTGCCAACCACGGCATCGGTCTCGCCATGATACTGACGACGCTCGGAGTGACCGACCAGCGCATAGCGCACGCCGAACTCCTTGAGCATGGCGGCCGAAACCTCGCCCGTGAATGCACCCTGCTCGTGCTGGGACACATCCTGAGCGCCCACACCAATGGCAGCACCCGCAAGTTCCGCCTGGACTTGAGCCAGATAGGGCGCAGGAGCAGCCACAGCCACACCCGCCTTGTTGTCAGCAGGCAAGCCCTGCTTGATGGCCTGCAGCAAAGCGGCATTGGCAGCCAGGCTGCCATTCATCTTCCAGTTGCCAACAATGAGTTTTTGCTTCATGTTTCCCAAGTCAAAACGATTTTTCCGGTGTGCTGGCTGGACTCCATCAGCGCATGAGCCTGCGCCGCATCAGCAGCATCGAATTCACGATAAATGGCTGGGCGCACCTTGCCGGACTCCAGCAGAGGCCAGACATTGCGCTTGAGCGCCTCGGCGATCGCCGCCTTGAAGGCCACGGAGCGCGGGCGCAGCGTGGAGCCGGTCACGGTCAGTCGCTTGCGCAGCACCAGGCCGGCATCGAACTCGGCCTTGACACCGCCCTGCACCGCAATGATGACCAGACGGCCATCAGGAGCCAGGCACTGGACTTCGCGCGCCACATAGCTGCCGGCGACCATGTCGAGGATGACGTTGACGCCTTCGCCCGACGTGATGCGCTGCACTTCTGCCGCAAAATCCTGTGTCTTGTAGTTGATGGCGTGATCGGCCCCGAGCTTGAGGCAGTCATCGCACTTGGCATCACTGCCCGCCGTGACAATGACCGTCGCACCCCAGGCCTTGGCCAGCTGAATCGCCGTCACGCCAATGCCGCTGCTGCCGCCCTGCACCAGCAAGGTTTCGCCAGGCTGCAGAGCACCCCGGTCAAACACATTGCTCCAGACCGTGAAAAAGGTCTCGGGCAAGGCA
Source organism: Comamonas sp. GW821-FHT11H03 (assembly GCF_058807955.1). NCBI lineage: Bacteria > Pseudomonadati > Pseudomonadota > Betaproteobacteria > Burkholderiales > Comamonadaceae > Comamonas > Comamonas sp. GW821-FHT11H03. The sequence goes on along the minus strand of NZ_JBXARF010000002.1, from coordinate 684,132 downwards.
GCCGCCTGCACGTCGCTGAAGCCCGCCGGCACCGGCAGACACTGGTCAACGGGCGCAGCGCAGAAACTCGCATAGCCGCCACCGGCGACCAGCGCGCAGACACGGTCGCCGAGCTTGAAGCCCGCCTTGCCCATGGCCGCCTCATCGCCCGCCACGATCACACCCGCCACCTCAAGCCCCGGAAGATCGGAGGCACCAGGAGGCGGTGCGTAATGACCTTTGCGCTGCAGCACGTCGGGGCGATTGATGCCGCTCGCGGCAACGCGAATCAGCACCTCCCCCTCGGCCGCCACCGGCATGGGACGTACACCCATGCGCAGCACGTCTGGCGCACCATAGCTGGTGATTTCCACCGCTCGCATTGTGTTGGCTTGCATAGTCAGGCTTTGCTTTATCAAAGAAATCAGGCTCAAGCGCTTATGCAAAAGCGCTAGCAACTACAAACTCAGGATCAGCCAGCAAACAACAAAACAGGAGACCGCCTCGCGGCGGACTCCTGCTCAGTCATTACTGCTGCTGTTGCTGCTGCTCGTCAGCGGCTGCGCGGTTTTCGCGCGGCTCGCGATTCTCGCGGGGTTCGCGATTCTGACGAGGAGCACGTTCGCGGTACTCGCGATCGCCACGGGGTTCACGCGGCTCGCGCTCGGGCATGCCGGCGGGACGCTCGGTCAGCGCCTTCATGGACAGCTTGACACGACCCTTGTCGTCGGTTTCCAGAACCTTGACCTTGACCACTTGACCTTCTTGCAGGTAGTCGGTGACCTTTTCCACGCGCTCGTGAGCGATCTGGCTGATGTGCAGCAGACCGTCCTTGCCGGGCAGCAGATTGACCAGGGCACCGAATTCCAGAATCTTGACGATGGGGCCTTCGTAGATCTTGCCGATCTCGACTTCAGCCGTGATCTGCTCGATGCGCAGCTTGGCAGCTTCAGCCTTGGCGCCGTCGGTGGCGGCAATGGTGATGGTGCCGTCTTCCTCGATGTTGATCTGGGTGCCGGTCTCTTCGGTCAGCGCACGGATGGTGGCGCCGCCCTTGCCGATCACGTCACGGATCTTCTCGGGGTTGATCTTCATGGTGTAGAGCTTGGGCGCGAAGCTGGAGACTTCAGTCTTGGCTTCACCCATGGCTTCCTGCATCTTGCCCAGGATGTGCATGCGCGCTTCCTTGGCCTGAGCCAGGGCGACCTGCATGATTTCCTTGGTGATGCCCTGGATCTTGATGTCCATCTGCAGGGCAGTGATGCCGTTGGTGGTACCGGCCACCTTGAAGTCCATGTCACCCAGGTGATCTTCGTCACCCAGGATGTCGGTCAGCACGGCGAACTTGTTGTCTTCCTTGATCAGACCCATGGCGATACCGGCCACATGCGCCTTCATGGGCACGCCGGCGTCCATCATGGACAGGCAGCCGCCGCAGACCGAAGCCATGGACGAGGAACCGTTGGACTCGGTGATTTCCGACACCACGCGGATGGTGTAGGGGAACTCTTCCTTGGTCGGCAGGCAAGCGGCCAGAGCGCGCTTGGCCAGACGGCCGTGGCCGATTTCACGGCGCTTGGTCGAGCCCATGCGACCCACTTCGCCAGTGGCAAAGGGAGGCATGTTGTAGTGGAACAGGAAGCGGTCTTCGAACTCGCCAGCCAGCGCGTCGATCTTCTGAGCGTCGCGCTCAGTACCCAGCGTGGAGATCACCAGAGCCTGGGTTTCACCACGCGTGAACAGCGCGGAGCCATGAGTGCGGGGCAGCACGGAGGAGCGGATTTCGATGGGACGCACGGTACGGGTGTCGCGGCCGTCGATACGGGGCTCGCCCGCCAGGATCTGCGAACGCACGATGCCGGCTTCGATGTCGAACAGCATGCCTTCAACCTTGACGCCGTCGAACGCCACGCCTTGCTCGGTCAAGGCGGCCTTGACATCGGCGTAGGCAGTGCGGCAAGCCAGGGTACGCACCTGCTTGTTGCGCTCCTGGTAAGCGGCGCGCAGCTTGGCTTCGCCCAGCTCGACCACCTTGGCGATCAGCGCTTCGTCCTTGGCGGGAGCAGTCCAGTCCCATGCGGGCTTGCCGCCTTCGCGCACCAGGTCATGGATGGCGTCGATGGCGATCTTGCCTTGCTCGTGGCCGAACACCACGGCGCCCAGCATCACTTCTTCAGGCAGTTGCTGGGCTTCGGACTCCACCATCAGCACGGCGGATTCGGTACCGGCAACGACCAGATCCATCTGCGAATCCTTGCGCTGGGTCTGACCGGGGTTCAGCACGTATTCGCCATTGATGTAACCCACGCGGGCTGCACCGATAGGACCGTTGAAAGGCAGGCCCGACACTGCCAGAGCAGCGGAGACAGCAATCATGGCAGCGATGTCGGCGTCGACTTCGGGATTCAGCGAAATGGTGTGGATGACCACATGCACGTCGTTGTAGAAGCCTTCGGGGAACAGGGGACGGATGGGGCGGTCGATCAGACGCGAGGTCAGAGTCTCCAGCTCGGAAGGCTTGGCTTCGCGCTTGAAGAAGCTGCCGGGGATCTTGCCGGCTGCATAAGTCTTCTCGATGTAGTCAACGGTCAGGGGAAAGAAGTCCTGGCCGGCCTTGGCGATCTTGGAGCCCACCACAGTGGCCAGCACCACGGTGTCGTCGATGTTGACCAGCACGGCGCCGGAGGCCTGACGGGCGATTTCGCCGGTTTCCATGGTGACCGTATGCTGGCCCCACTGGAAGGTCTTGGTAACTTTGTTGAACATGGTCATATTGACTCCTTTATGAATAGCTGGATGCGCTGATCCAGTCTTGATTTGGAGTGCAAACAGAACACGATGCCATTCCAGTGCTGCACTACGCGCTACAAATAGTGCAGCACTGGAATGACACAGCTTCGCTCTGTTTTGCGAACTCCGAAGTAAAAAACGCCTGAGCTAGGCAATCTAACTCAGGCGTTTCGATCTTTCACCGTGCTTACTTGCGCAGGCCCAGCTTGGCGATCAGTGCTGTGTAGCGGTCAGCGTCCTTGGACTTCAGGTAGTCCAGCAGCTTGCGGCGACGGCTCACCATGCGCAGCAGACCGCGACGACCGTGGTGGTCCTTGGCGTTAGCCTTGAAGTGGGGAGTCAGTTCGTTGATGCGAGCTGTCAGCAGAGCCACTTGCACTTCGGGGCTACCAGTGTCGTTTTCGGAACGGGCATTGGCCTTGACAACTTCAGCCTTCTTATCGGCAGCGATCATTTTGTTTTCCTTAGGATTTGGCACTCAGCGGGGAGCACCTTGGTTACTTGCGCCAGGGCTGGAAAGGCCTCGGCGTGCGTCTTGCACCATGCAAAACCCAGTGATTATATCAAGAGGCGATTTATCCTCCATGCAATAGCACGACTGGGCACAAGACCAAGGCTGGCAAACCCGCTTGCCCGCTTCCAAGCAAGGCTCGGACAATGCGCCCATCACCTCCATCCAGGGATCTGCAATGACCAGCTTTCCTAGACGCCATTCGTTTGCCAGCCTCTGCACAGCGGCCCTCATGGTCTTCGCTCTCGCAGATCAGCCAGCACTCGCAGCCAATACAGGCCAACGCAAGCACAAAGCAACCAAGAAGCAAAGCAGCAAGGTCAAGATCCAGACCACCCGGAGCAGCTCGGAAGAAACCACGGCCGAACGCGAGAGACGGCTGTATCGGGAATGCCAGGGAAGACCCAACTCCGGGGCATGCTCTGGGTATGCCTACCCACCTTCCGGCCGCCGCCGCTGAAAACAACCACCGATCTCCCCAGCAAGACCACTCATCCAGTCACAAAGCATTCGGCATGCAACGAAACGTAATATGCCAGCATGCCCAATTTGCCCCTCATTCGTCGCCATTTTTCCAAAGGCTTCACAGCCATTGAACTCATGGTCACGGTTGCCATTCTGGCCATTTTGGCCGGCATTGCCGCACCCAGCTTCAATCCAATCATTGAACGCTGGCGAGTGCGCCAGGTTTCGGAAGAGTTGCAGTCCACTCTGTACTTTGCGCGGTCGGAGGCGGTCAAGCGCGGGGGAGGGGTTACCATCCTCCGAAACGCCAGCACCGACGGATGCACGATTTCCGACACTGACACGGATGTATGGAATTGCGGGTGGCTCGTATTTGCCGACAAAAACAGCGACGGCGTCAAAGACAGCGGTGAAGAAATTCTTCAACAAACACCGCCTCCTCGCCGCATTAAAGTCAAGCTTACAAGTATTGATAGCAGCACCGGACAGGACAGCGGAAGCCTGACCAAGCCAGTTCAGGTCGATCGCTGGGGTCAACTTACAAGCGACAGCGTATCTTTTTTCGCTTTCCGCCTGACGCCTTTGGATAGCAGCAACGCAGAAGCCAGTGCCAGCTCGCTTTGCGTGAGCGGCAGCGGCCGCATCAAGCGCATGAATTCAAGCACCCTCGCCTGCACCTGAGAAAACCCACAGGGGAACAGCAATGCAGCCCGGCTAGATAGATCGTGATTCTTGAAATGGAGTCCGCGTGTCTTGCTCTACCAGCAGCAGTTGCCAAAGGCAATTTTCATCTCGTGGACTCACGGCCATTGAAATGCTGATGACCATGGCAGTGCTGACTGTCTTGACTGCAATTGCGATCCCCAGTTTCAACCCCTTATTTGATCAATGGCGCGTATATCAAGTGACTGAGGCAATGAAATCCAGCTTGATGCTTGCCAGATCTGAAGCCATCAAACGTGGTGGCAAGGTCTATCTGGAAAAGCTTCCAAAAACCACCGCCGGATGTGTAACGGATGGAACCACGCAAGACTGGGATTGCGGCTGGGTTGTCTTTGTTGATGCCAATGCCAACAAACGCTGGAATGCGGGCGAGGAAATTCTGCGCTACGAAACTCCCAAAAACATCACAGTAAGCCGCAGCAAATCTGGTGTCACTATCAGCCTAAACCGCTGGGGCATGGCCGATGGCGCCAACCTTGTGGGTTTTACTGTTGCCCCACAACCCGCCGGAATTTCATCTCCTGCCGCCAAAGGCATCTGTATGGCCTCAGGTGGTCGTATTAATGTCATAGAACAAAAAGATATCCCATGCCAAAAATAGCCAAAACAATGAATTCTTCCAAGATACAAAAAGGCTTCAGCCTGCTTGAGTCAATGATCGCCATCATTGTCATGGTGCTTGGCATCCTGGGAATACTAGGAGCTCAAATGAAGACACTTACCGACACGCAGGCCAGTGTCCGCCGGGCTCAGGCCATACGCCTGATTGGAGACCTTGGAGAGCGTCTTCAAAATAATCCAGATGCACTTGGAAATTTGTCTACGTATACGACAAGCCCAAAAACCAGCAATGACTGCGGCAGTGCCGTATGCACACCAGCAGAATTAGCCACCTATGACATCAAGCAATGGCGCACAAATGTCACGAATACGCTCCCAGGATCTAATGTCAATATTTTTCTACCCCAAAACGGCACAAACCAATTAGGTGTTGTTATTGGCTGGAATGAGAACAAATATCTTCAAAATGGAAAAGAACTGACTGCAGATGAAAATGACAAGCTCAGCACACCATTAGCCATAAAATCAGCAACAGACTCATCTGGTACTGCTGTGAGCTGTCCCACTGGCCTAACCTGCCACCTTCAATATGTTCAACCCATGCAGCGCTGCGCTCCATGGTCAATTGGTGACGGCAACCTTTATTGCCCCAACTAATAATAACAATTATGAAAATATTTAATCATACGAGTTTCATAATGACAAAGAAAGCGATCTCCCAAAGAGGTGTCACGTTAATTGAATTAATGGTTGGCATCACGCTAGGACTGCTAGTTGTAGCGACCGCGGCAGGCGCCTTAATGGCCTCTCGTGGAATATCAAGCTCCGTTTCTGAAGCGACTACTTTGCAACAACAAGCCTCTTATGCTTTTCGAGTCATTGGACAGCAGATCAGACAAGCAGGAAGCATGCAATTGGATCTGAACCCAAGCATTACACAAGCATCTGCAACAAATTCAAATATCGCCATGATTCCTGTTGCATTTGACCCTCCCGACCCTGCAGGAGCACGTCCCAACTTCAACAGGGCGACATCAACATTAAGTGGCAGCACCACTCCAAGCATCACTGTTGGTTATCAGAATTACTTTGAATACACAACAACATCTACAAGCACATCTTTGCTAAGAGATTGCCTTGGTCAAAATCCAGCAACAGCAAGCTCGGGAAGCTTGGCAACAACTTCCGTTCTAACCAGTCAATTTGAAAGAAAAGCATCCACCAATGAATTGGTATGCACCAGCACAGGTAGCACATCAGCACAACCCATCATCAGTAATGTCACGGATATGCAGGTAAGGTATTTAGAGCAAGCCAACAACAGTGCAAATATGCAGTATCACTCTGCAGACGGCATTAGTAGTTGGAACCGTATTTACGCTGTTGAAATTTGCCTAGAGCTTTCAGGGACCGAAAATACATCAACATCGGATGCGAAATACATCAATTGCAGCGGGACCAGCACCTCTTATGGGAATCGAATGAAAATGGTTTTTCGCAACACATATCAAATACGAAGCCAAGGAAATGCCTAATATTTGAGAAATTATGCAAAAATCAAAAATACCCTCACCAAAAATGAAGCAACACGGTATTGCTTTATATGTCGTTATTGTTTTTGTTTTGCTTTCAATGCTGCTTGCATTATGGGCAGCAAGAAGCTCATGGTTCAATGAAATATTGCTTGGCAACGATGCTGATTATCAGCGAACCTTTGAAGCCGCACAAGCCATGCTGCAAGATGCCGAGTTTGATATCAGAGGAACCAAAGCAGATGGTTCTGCTTGCGTCAGGGATGAATCAAAGGGCGATGTATGCAGAGCAACAACTGCTGTCTATTTTGATATAGAAACCAAAGATCTTGAAAGCGTGCTCTCAACCATTGGTACCCAAAACCCTACTGTCAAATGCTTCAAAGGCATATGCCAGAAACGAGCAGACCCTCAGGACTTCTGGAATGACGCAAGCACACTCTCCAGCATGATTGCTACGGACGTTGGGGCTCGCTACGGACAATTCACAGGAGCAACTACCAGCAATGAAATTCTCTCGCGATCAGAAGCAGGCAAAGGCGCTTGGTACTGGGTGGAGATGCTGCCCTATATTGACACCAATGTGGCTCTTATGTCCGGATTGGACCCAAATTCAAATGTAGAGCGTTTTGCGCCCGCCAGAAAAAAACTTATAGTCTATCGCATTACAGCACTAGCACGCGGACTAAAACCAAATACTGAAGTTGTTCTTCAATCTACTTTATCAGTTCAGGCAATTGAATAAATCCACCTAGATTTGATAAATTTCGGAAAATTTCATGAAAAACTCTTTTCCACCGAAGCACACCAAGCTTGCCTTATTGATTGCATCTCTAGGCTGCACGCCAGCATCATGGGCTGATCCTATTAATTTAGTAATGTATCCTGCAGGAACCGCATACAAAGCGCCCATTCCTAATGTCATTCTTTCGATCGACACATCAGGGAGTATGGGTACAAAAGATGATGGAATAAATACGCGCATAAAACTAGTTCAGGATGGTTTGAACAATGTATTGATCAACAGTACAAGATACGATGACCAATTCAGATTAGCTTGGCAGTCATTTTCCTGCAATGCAATTCCATCGTCTTCTGGAAATTGCCTTAGCGTCAATTCAATAGGCAAATTTTCAGGAACTCAAAAAACAAACTTTAAGACATGGCTAGGCAAGCTAACAGCAACAGGAACAACGCCAACTCAAGTCTTAGCATGGAATGCAGGAAAATATCTTCAAACCACAGGAGCAAGCAGTCCCTGGAACAAAATTCCCGGCACCGCAGACTCAAATCCATTAAGCTGCCGAAGAGCCTACCATATATTATTATCAGATGGCGGCTGGAATTTCAAATACTCCGACTCCGGATTAAATGGAACGTCTTTTCAAACGGACATGAAGCTTCCAAGTGCATTATCCACACTTCCCATCCAAAATTACGACAATAAAGAAATAGCATCATTACCTACCCCGGCCCCAGCAAGCAGCACACGCGCCGCATCCCCTTATGGAACACAAGCATATCTCGCCACAAATACACAAACAAGAATATATCGGGATGCATATGGCAGTGACACAAGGCTATCTAATTCACAATACTATGCATACCCAACATTATCAGACATAGCATTTTACTATTGGGCTAATGACCTGCAAAATGGGATAGCCAACGAGGTAAATCCAAAAATAAGAAAAACAGGCGATGAGACATTCACAGGCTCCAATAATAGCTCCAGAACACTATCAGAATACTGGAATCCCAGAAATGACCCTGCGGAATGGCAACATCTTGTTCAATACACAATTGGCTATGGACCTACCGCCAGCACTTTGTCAAAAATAGGAGGATCTTCATCTTCTTCTTTCAACAACAAAGCTTGCTCAAATTATAGCGGCTCAAATAAGACAACATGTGAAAACTCATCCACATCACCCCAATGGTCAGGCGGTGTCTTTGGCATGTATGACACTGGCTTCTCGAATTTAGTCGTCGGAAATAAAAAATGGGATGATGTCACATCATCAAATGCCGACAGTGATTATGATGATTTCAGACCGCAAGAACTCTGGCATATGGCCATCAATAGCAGAGGTAAATACTACCCTGTCACAGGCGATTTGACTGCTGTTTTTTCAGATATTTTTGATGACATTATTGTTGACACAAACGCACCTATAACGGGCTTCACGTCTGCATCTGGGTCTGTTAGCCGGGTGGGCACACAATCTTATCAAACAAGCTATATTGCTGCAGATGATCCAAATTCGAATGACAATCGCTGGTATGGATTCGTAACATCAGACACGATAGACACCTCTGGGTCATCTATCATCAACCCCAATTGGGGAACAAATCCATCAAATAATAAAGCCTTCTCTACAGCAGACAAACTTGACGCCCTAAGTACGGCACAGATAAACAGCAGATTTATCCTCTCCTTCAATAACTTATCCAGTCCAGCCGCCGGCATTCCATTCAAATGGGCAAATTTGAGCTCTTCCAACACCGGCGTTTCCCAGAAGATGTGGCTCAATAAAGGCTATATCGATACAGGCACTACCCTTGCGGGAGATGGTCGAGGAGAGGATCGCTTGAACTTCATTAGAGGCGACAGGAGCAAAGAGTCAAGAAATTACAGCACCTCAAATACCACTGCAAATTTCCGCAATCGTAAAAGCCGCCAAGGGGATATTGTCAACTCTGCCATCTGGTATGTAGGATCTCCGGCCAACGGGTATATCAGCAATAGTTATCAATCATTCATCAATAGCAATCGTTATCGCTTGCCGATGCTTTATGTTGGCGGTAATGATGGCATGCTTCATGGATTCTCGGCCAATGATGGAACTGAGAAAATAGCGTATGTACCTCATGGAGTGATTCAGAATCTTGCCACACTATCTGATGGAGGATATTCGCACCGCTATTATGTTGATGGATCCCCAATGTCAGGGGATATTGATGTTGGAACAAGTAGCGAACCAGATTGGCGCACCTACCTCGTTGGTGCACTAGGAGCTGGCGGCAGAGGCTATTTTGTGCTGGATGTGACAAAACCTGGATCAGATGGCTCCACAAAGACTCCCACAGCACCTGCAACTAATTTTTCTGAATCCAATGCAGCGTCTTTAGTTGTCATGGACAAAACAGCTGCAGCAGTGACTGATGCTGCGGGCACCAGCAAACCATTGGACACGAATGTCGATTCAGATATTGGACATATCTTTGGTTCACCAGTTGTTGCTGAAAGCAATTTTCAAAGAACATTGCAAATTACGCGCCTAAACAATGGTCGATGGGCTTATATCACTGGAAATGGCTACAACAGTGTTAATGAGCGGCCAGTTCTTTTGCTTCAATATCTTGACGGTGATAAATCCTTGGTCAAAATTCCTGCTGTAGCAACAGGAACCGCAGAAGCTGTACAAAACGGCCTTTCATCCCCACAAACGCTGGACGTTAATGGGGACGGCATCCCTGATTATGTATATGCAGGTGATTTACGCGGTAACCTGTGGAAGTTTGACATTTCAAGTTCTACAGCAGCAAATTGGGGCGTTGCTTTCAGCGGGAACCCTTTTTTTACAGCCACCTATACATCGACTTCTGGCAGTTCTAGCAGACAACCCATTACTGCTCCACCAACTCTGCGCACGAATCGCAGTGCAGGAGGCCTGATGGTCGCATTTGGCACTGGCAGAAATCTCACAGAGACAGATCGCACAGATACATCTACGCAGACCGTTTATTCAATTCTGGATAATACCCGATACATCATCGCCTCGAGCGGTTCCGATACAGGAAGGGTTACTGTCAAAACCACTGACCCTGAACCAGCTACAGTTTCCGGTCGCAGCGCATTGCAGAGTCAATCTGTTGATAATGGAGCAGGAACAGGATCCAGCGGACAAGGCATCAGTGCATCACGCAATTATTGGACCCTCTCCACCCAAGAGGTGGTCTATGCTTGTAGTTCAGGCAGCACAAGTTGCACAGCAAAGAAGGGCTGGTATCTTGACCTTCCTGTTGCCGGAGAGCGCGTAACAAGCAATATTGATTTCTATGATGGTAGTAATATTTTAGAAATCATCAGTGAAAAGCCCGCATCAGGAAGTGCTACTGCAAGTGGTGAAGAGGTTTGCGCCCCCCAGCCTCAAGCAGCAAAAACATTTAGAACATTCATTAATATTACTTCAGGATCATCACCTTCTGTGCCCATTATCAACATCAATGGAGACCCACACTATAATTCACTAGACACCATAAATGGAAAAAATTACTCTCGCATGACCGCCTCCAGCAAAGAGCTTCGATTCAATACCAAGAATGAGCAGATACGAAAAGGTAATGATGGAATAACAGATAAGCTTGCAAGACTTCCTGTGGTATTAGTTCGTCCCAGCTGGCGCCAGTTGAAATAATGAATCAGAAGAGAGTGAATATCATGACCATGCCGAATTTGTCAAAATATAGATATAACCAAGGCTTCACGCTGATTGAATTAATGATTGTCGTGGCGGTGGTTGGCATTCTTTCAGCTATCGCATATCCCAGCTATACCGAGTATGTACGTCGCGGTCATAGAGCGGATGCACGCGCGGGACTACTACAAGCTCAACAATGGCTAGAGCGAGCAGCCACAGCGACTGGTCAATACCCAACAGCGGACCTTCCCTCTGCTTTGACATGGGCATCGGATGCCAACAAGCGCTACACAATCGCAATTACTTCGCCCACATCAACCAGTTACACCCTCACTGCCACACCCAAATCACCTGGCCCACAAGCCAGTGACAAATGCGGCACCTACACCCTGAGCAATACAGGCTTGCATGGAGCCAATGGTAAAAAGTCCGGGGAATCTGGTTACGACACAGATTGCTGGGGCAAGTAAGCCAGAGGCCTCTGCATTACCATCCTGGGCATGACACCCTCTGCCCACTTCATGAACAAAGCGCTTGAGCAGGCTGCTCAGGCGCTTTTTCTTTCCTCGCCCAATCCGCGTGTTGGCTGCGTGATCGTCGATGCCTCGAGTCGCATCATCGGCCAGGGCTTTACCCAGCAGGCCGGTGGCCCGCACGCCGAGGTGATGGCTCTGCGCGACGCGGCTTCCAAAGGCAACGATGTGCGTGGGGCCACAGCCTATGTGACGCTGGAGCCCTGCTCGCACCACGGCCGCACCGGCCCCTGCTGCGACGCCTTGATCGCAGCCGGCATAGGCAAGGTGGTGGGTTCGCTGATGGACCCCAATCCGCAGGTGGCCGGCCAGGGCTTCGAGCGGCTGCGCGCCGCGGGTGTCGATGTAGAGATAGGCCCCGGCGGAGCTGAATCACGCGAACTCAATATCGGCTTTTTCAGCCGCATGATTCGCGGCACGCCCTGGGTGCGAATGAAGGCCGCCAGCTCGCTGGACGGCGTCACGGCCTTGCACAATGGTCAAAGCCAGTGGATCACCTCGGCGGCAGCGCGCGCCGACGGACATGCCTGGCGTGCCCGCGCCTGCACGATTCTGACCGGAATAGGCACGGTGCTTGAAGACAATCCGCGCATGAATGTGCGGGATGTAGACACGCCACGCCAGCCGCGCATTGCCGTGGTGGACAGCAAGCTGGATATGCCACTGGATGCTCATGTTTTGAAAGCACCTAGCGCATGCTTTATATACACTTGCAGTACAAATCAATCCAAGATCGAGCAACTGCAAGCGCTAGGCGCTATGGTTATTGCTATGCCGAATGCAGCGGGCAAGGTCGATCTGGCAGCCATGCTGCTCGATCTGGCCCAGCGCGGCACGAATGAGCTGCATGTGGAAGCAGGCTTCAAACTCAACGGCTCACTGATTCGCGAAGGTCTGGTCGATGAGTTTCTCTTCTATCAAGCCCCCAGGCTGCTGGGCACGGGTGCCATGGGCATTGCCAACTTCGGCCCGCTCGACAGCCTGGACCAAGGTCTGCCACTGCAGTTCCATGATGTCGCCCGCCTGGGACCGGACCTGCGCATTGTTGCCAGAGTCCAGGGCCGAGAGCAGTTCTAGCGCAGCCTGTGTCCGACATGTGCACTCGGTCATCATGGGTTACAAAGCAGCAATGACGGCTTCCATCTCCACATCGTCACGACTGCAGCCATTGCAGCGGCCAAAGTGTCTGGCACTGCTTGCCGGCGCTTTTATCGCGTTGCTGCTCACGGGTTGCGCGGCGTCGCTACCCAGGGACGTGGAGCGCCCCGTCAGCACCTCACTGAGCCAGCCCCAAAGCACCGAGCTGGGCCTGCTCGTCTCTCAGGCTCGCCCGGCCAGGGCAAAGCCAGATGCCTCGGCTTTTGCCTTGCTCTCCGGCCCCAGGCATGCCCTCAGCAGCCGCATGGCGCTGGTGGAAAACGCACAGAAGACGCTGGATCTGCAGTACTACGCCATCCATGCCGATCAAAGCACCGGGAGACTGCTGCGCGCGGTCGTGCAGGCGGCCCGGCGCGGCGTGCGCGTGCGCGTGCTTCTGGACGACTTCCACAGCACGGGGCCCGATGCGCAGGTCATGCGCCTGGCTTTTGTGCCCAATGTGGAGATGCGCATGTTCAATCCGCTGGCCGGCTCGCGCGCCTCCACCATCGGCCGGGCCTGGACGCTGCTGACCGACTTTCAGCGCGCCCAGCAGCGCATGCACAACAAGCTGTTCGTGGCCGACAACACCTTGGCCGTGATTGGCGGACGCAACCTGGGCGATGCCTACTTTGATGCCTCCAATGAGGGCAATTTTGTCGATCTCGATGTTCTGGCCGGCGGCCCCGTCGTCAAGGATTTGTCGCGCAGCTTCGACCGCTACTGGAACAATGTGCGCGCCTACCCCGTGCAGTCGCTGATCAGCGAGCCGGACCTGCTCAAGCTCAAGACCCAGTTCGACCAGGAAGACGCCAAAACCGAAGCCGCGCCAGCCCCGGACACCGGCATCGCCGAACCGGAGTCCGAAGGCGGGTCCATGAACCTGAACCAGATCCCCTGGATCTGGGCCCAGGCCATGGTGCTGGCGGACAGCCCGACCAAGATCCCCGCCGAAGGTGCGGAACGATCGGCCGCCAGCGAGCCCGCCGGAGCGGCCGTGTTCAAGGCCGACGACGCCTACAGCCCGCCCCCCTCGGCCACGCCGGCGCTGAATGCCGAATCGGTCGTCGATGGTCTGCTGGCTCTGATCCGCTCCGCCAGGCAGGACCTGCTGGTGGTTTCACCCTACTTTGTCCCGGGGACGGAGATCATGGACGCCTTTCGCGCCGCGCGCAGCAAGGGCGTGCGCATCCGGGTGCTGACCAACTCCCTGGCTTCCAACGATGCGCCGCTGGCCCATGCCGGCTATGCGCGCCACCGCAAGGCGCTGCTGGAGATGGGCATCGAGCTGCATGAAATGCGCAGCGAAGCGGCCAACGTACGCTCGGCATTGCGCGCAGGCACCACAGGCTCCAGCGGGGGCAGTGCCGGGGCTTCGCGGGCCATGCTGCACACCAAGCTGCTGGTCATAGACGGACGTCTGGTCGCCGTGGGCTCCATGAATCTGGACATGCGCTCACAGCTGCAGAACACCGAGATCGCCGTGCTGATCGCCAGCCGCCGCTTCAGCCAGCTGGCCGGCGACAGCATCGACGAAAGCCTGCCCGAAAACAGCTGGCGGGTGGATCTGGACCCCAAGGGGAAGCTGGTCTGGCGCGCCCCCCTGGACAGCGGGCTCAGGGACTCCTACTCGGAGCCCGATGCCAGCCTCGGACTGCGCCTCATGCTGCAGCTGCTCGGGCCTCTGGCTCCGGACAGTCTGCTTTAGGCGTGGTTTGCGGCCAAGCCCATTCCTGCTGCAGATCCCGCAGCGGCAGCGCCTGCACCCAGTCGCTGATGGCGCGTTGATCGGTCTGGGTGCGCACTTCCTGATAAGCCAGCTCGGCCTCGGGAAGGCGCCTGCGCATGAGATTGAGCCACTGCTTGAGGCGACCCGCACGCTGGCGCGGCTCCAGATCCTCGCAGACCATATACCAAAAACGCTGCACCTGGGGCACCAGCGCCAGCCAGTCAATGCCAGCGGCCGCCGTGCCACTGCCCTGCCCCACGGCGCGGCGCACAGCCAAGGCCAGACCCGGGTCAGCCACAATGCCGCGCCCGAGCATCAGATCCTCGCAGCCCGAAACTTCGCGGCAGCGCAAGGCCTCTTCCACAGTCCAGATCTCGCCATTGGCCACCACATTCACGCCCACCGCCTCACGGATGCGCGGAATCTCTTCCCAATAGGCCGGCGGACGATAGCCGTCCAGCTTGGTGCGTGCATGGACGACGATCTCACAGGCACCACCCTGCTCCATGGCCTGGGCGCACTCGATCATCAACGCGCGGTCGTTAAAGCCCAAGCGCATCTTGGCCGACACCGGCATCTGCGCGGGTACGGCACGGCGCACGGCGTCCACCACGCGCACGATCTGCTCGGGATCCTGCAGCAGCGATGCTCCGCCGCCATGGCGGTTGACCACCTTGGCCGGGCAGCCGAAATTCAGATCAATGCCCTCGGGCCCCAGGCGCGCCAGATTAGCCGCATTCTCGGCCATGCTGACGGGGTCGGAGCCCAGCAGTTGCGCCCGCACCGGCACGCCGGCCAGCGTCCTGCTGCCGTTGCGCAGTTCGGGCATGGTACGCAGATAGACCTTGTCCGGCAGCAGCGATCCGCTGATGCGAATGAACTCGGACACGCAGCGATCCGCGCCGCCCACCCGGGTCAGCACATCGCGCAACACAAAATCCAGCAGCCCTTCCATGGGCGCAAGCAGCAGTCTCATTTCAGATTCAAGTCAGATTGACCTGCAGCGCTTATTCAGAAAACGCCAGCAGCTATTAATTCAGAAGCAGTTGGCAAGCTTGGGCAGCAATGACGGGGCTATCCACTGCGAATTGACGCAGATTCACACCAGTGTCATCGTCAACTCATGCAATAGCGCATCCGCACTTGTAATGCGCCAGACAGAACCAGCCATGATTTTGCAGAAAACCGCCAAGGCCCAGGAGGAACTTCAGCCCGGATCGCGCCAGCTGCCGCAGCGCGCGCGCTCCCTGCTGTTGGTGGCCGGCGGCAAGAGCATAGAGGAACTTGCCGCCATGCTGGGCAGCGATCATGCCGCACTGGCCCGGCAATTGGTGGAGCAGGGATATCTTCAGCTGGTGCCAGCCAGCGCCTCCAAAGAGCGCAGCATGGCTACTCATCCAGCAACCTCTCTCGCCAAGGTTGGAGACGGCCCGGCCACACCAGCCCTGGCGCCAGCCGAGCAAGCCGCCAGCTCGGTGCCGGCCATCAATATGGCGGGCACGCGCATGTACTTATTCGATATGTGCGAACGCCTGTTTGCCAACCGCCACGAAGCCCTGGCCCAGACATTGCGAACCCAACTGCGCGAGGCCAGAGACCTGAACAGCTTGCGCAGCGCAGGCATCAGCCTGTTGGTGGCGGTAGAGGAATACGCGGGCGAAGAGCGCGCACATTCGCTGCGCGAGAGGCTGGCGGCCCTGCTGGCGCATGGGGAAGCCGCCGATGCACCCTGCCAGGAACTGCAAGGCGCAACGGCCTAGCAGCCTGGCTGTCAGCCTGCGTTGGCCAGACGCCAAAGCGAGGTCACTTCGGCAGAGCGCGCAATGTGCAGAGGGTCTTCTGTGTCCAGTACCTTGCCATGGTGCGGGCGGATATCGTCGCGTCCCAGCACCTTGAGGCCAGCCGCTTCAATCCAGCCCAGCAGCTCGTCACGCGTGCGCAGCTTCAGATGCTCGGCCAGGTCGGAGATGATGAGCCAGCCTTCGCCGCCCGGCAGCAGATGCGCCGCCAGCCCTTGCAAAAAGCCGCGCAGCATGCGGCTGTCTTCGTCATAAATCGCCTGATCGAGCACCGATGCCGCTTTTCCCGGCAGCCAGGGCGGGTTGCAGACGATCAGGCCGGCCTGCCCTTGTGCAAACAGATCGGCATGCTGCAACTGCACCCGGGAAGCATGACCCAGGCGCTGCAGATTCTCGCAGGCACAGGCCAGCGCACGCTCGCTGGTATCGGTGGCGACCACCGACTTCACGCCGCGCTTGAGCAGCAATGCCGAGAGCACGCCCGTGCCGACACCAATATCCCAGGCCTGCTCCAGACCGGCAGCGGGAATGCTCGCACGCGCCACCAGATCGAGATACTCACCGCGCACGGGCGAGAAAACACCGTAGTGCGCATGAATGCGGGCGCCATCCAGGGCAGGAATCTCCACCCCCTTCTTGCGCCACTCATGGGCGCCGACCACGCCCAGCAGATCGCGCAGCGGCACCAGCACGGACTGCGCGTGCGCTTCGGCCGGAACTGCGCCCCAGGCCTCGGCGCAGGCCAGGCTCCAGTCCGGAGCCCGGCGCAAGGCGCAATGCCATTGCACATCCAGCTCGATCAGGAGGCTGGCCAGCAAGCGTGCACGCTGGGCCTGGGACTGGCGGTACAGATGAAAAGCGTGGGGAAAGCCCGATGCGGCAGGGCTCTTTGCAGGGCTCTTGCGTCGCGACTTCTTGTCGAGTCTGCGGCCCAGCGCCAGCAACAGCTGACGCGCATTTTGAAAATCACCGCGCCACAGCAGCGACGCACCTTCGCTGATATGGCGAAACGCCGTATCAGCGGGCATGGTGTCATCGGCAACTTCGATGCGGCGGGGCTTGGGCAAGCTGCTTTCGCTGCGCCACAAAGCCGTATGAGCCTGAGCTTGCTCCTGCCATTGCAGCAGGTCGAAAGCAGATGAGGGAGCGCAGACCGAGGCCGCGAGCTTGCTGTTGGGAGACGTCACGGCCTGTCTTTCAGTGAGTGCTGAACGCTGCGATCAGCCGTTCAGAGGGCGCTTGACGCGCACTTCTTCAATCTTGATGCTGCCAATCACAGCCGTCTTGGCCGTGGACATTTCACGCTTGAAGCCTGCCATTTCATGGAAACGCAGGGCACGTTCGTTGCGCAGCGGAATCCAGGCTGTCACATTGGTGCAGCCTTCCTCCAGCAGACCATCTCGGGCGGCGTCCCACAGGGCAACGCCAACCCCTTGACTCCAGTGCGAGGGAGCTGCATAGATAGCCCAGATCTCGCCTGTGGTCTGGCGGGACTTTTCATCACGGGAACGGTCAAAGCCGACAAAGCCAACGATCTTGTCGCCGTCGATGGCGACCTGGACCTGTGGCTCACAGTATTCAATAGCTTCGCGCCAGTAAGCCTGGCGCTTTTCAACCGAAGACATGGCCTTCAGTTGATCATCGGGAACCAGACCTCGATAAGCCTCCAGTGCGGAAGCAGTATGGATCTGGGCAATCGCTTTTGCATCGCGAAGAGTAGCGGGACGGACCTGGATACTAGACATGGAAAAACCGGGGCAGAAACATGTAAGAATAGAAGGGCGTAATTGTCTACAGATTCAGAGTTTTGGCACGCGGTGCGATGGTTAGCCATTTGCTCAACTGCGGCTGTTCGCAATTTCTTGCTATGGCGCAGTCTATGTGCTATGCGCTCCACTAAGCAGAGCAGCAAGCCCGCAACCATCAATGGTTTGCGTCACATTTGATGACAAAGTGGCAAGCACTCAGGACAGCATCGAAGCGCTCAATCCCTGTGCGACGGCCAAGAAATTTCAGAGCCAGCGTCGTATCAGGTCCATCACCCGGTCGAACTTTTCCCCGAACGGCGGGTACAGCAAGGAAGTCGCCGCCCAGCGCGACTGCACGAAAACCGCCTTCTGGTGCACAAAGCGCAAAAAGCCCTGCTCTGCGTGATAGGCTCCCCAGCCGCTGTCGCCGACACCGCCGAACGGCAAGTTCTCGTGCGCCACATGCAGCAAGGTGTCGTTCACGCAGACGCCTCCGCTGACGGTGCGCATCAACACCGCATCGCGCTCGGCCTCGTCGTTGCCAAACCAGTACAGCGCCAGCGGACGCGGGCTCGCGTTGATGGCATTGATCACATCTTCAATATGCTCGTAGGAGATCACGGGCAGGATGGGGCCGAAGATCTCTTCCTGCATCAACTGCATTTCGCCCGTGGCACCGAACACCAGCGCCGGAGCGAACTGCCGCTCCACGGCCTCCCCCCAGGCCGTGGTGTCACCGTCCGCAGCGGGGGCAGCCGCTTCATGCATCCAGTGCACCTGCGCTCCCAGGCTTTGCGCCTGGCGCAGCATCTGCTTGAGTCGTGCCAGATGGCGCTTGCTGATGATGGCTGTGTAGTCCGGGTTGCCCGAGATGCGTGGGTACAGCTGTTGCACCGCCGCCTGATAGGCCTCGGCAAACTCCTGCTCCTTGCCACGTGGCAGCAGCACATAGTCAGGAGCGATGCAGGTCTGCCCGGCATTGACCAGCTTGCCGTAGGCCACCTTGAGCGCAGCGGCCTGCATATCGCAGTCCTGCGCAATGATGCAGGGCGACTTGCCCCCGAGCTCCAGCGTGGTGGGCGTCAGGTGCACGGCTGCCGCCTGCGCCACGCGCCGCCCCACGGCCGTGGAGCCGGTGAACAGCAGATGGTCGAACTGCAGGCCCGAGAACTGCGTGGCCACGGCCACATCGCCCTCGATCACGCAGAACTCTTCGGGCGCAAAGAACTGGGCGACCAGCTCGGCCATTTTTGCCGAAGTCTGCGGCGTCAGCTCGCTGGGCTTGAGCATCACGCGATTGCCCGCCGCCAGCGCCGTGATGGCCGGCGCCAACGATAGCTGCAGCGGATAGTTCCAAGGCGAGATGATGCCCACCACGCCCAGAGGCTGGCGCTCCACCCAGGCCTTGCCGGGCTGCAGCATCAGCGGCGTGCGCACGCGCTGGCGCTTGCTCCACCGGGGCAGATGCTTGAGCGTGTGCTTGAGCATGTTTCGCACCAGCATCAGATCCAGCATTTCGGTCCAGCGCTCGGAGCGCACACCAAAGTCCTGCTCCACCGCCGCGCACAAGGCCGGGCCATTCTGGTCCAACAGCTTCTGCAGACGCAGCAGCCTCTCCCGGCGCACCAGCAAAGGCACATCGACCTGCGTGCGGCTGGCTTGGTACTGCAAGTCAAAAATGCGGTGCAAGTCCATGTAGTTCATGCCTGTCTGAAAATCCCAAGATCACAGTCCCCACCATACCGCGAGACTGCGTAAACACAGCGTAAAAAAAGAGCCTGATGCAACACTGCACAGGCTCTTGTGTGTAGACCGCGAAACCAGCCTGCGGCCTTTTGTGCCTCACTGGCTCCAAAGTATGAAGCCTGAGCAAGGGCTTGTCATTACGACTCGTGCACCTCGCGCGGCTGCACATCGGTCACATCGCCGCTACCAGGCAGAACGCCGCGACGCCCGCGGGCTTCACGCCCATCCATTCTGGCGTCGGCATTGCCCGACGATTGCGCCATCCACTCGGCCCCCGATCGGTACACCGTCTGCCAGCCGGCAAAGGGGCTCATGGCACCCATGCTCATGGGCACCACGGGCTGGCCCGTGAGTCTGGCCCACAGGGCGCGCACGCCCCAGGCCAGGGCGATGAGGCAGGCCACGGCCATCAGGCACAGGAAGAACACCAGGCCCACCAGCATCAGCATGATGCGGACGGCCCAACGGGTTGCAGTGGCGGCGAAATCGTTCAAAGCAATACCTCTTTCTAGGGTTCGGGGCCTCAGGCAGTGCCTGCGGACTCGAACCGGAACACCCCGGGATCATTCACCGGGTCGACAGTCACAGCTATCGTACTCTTGGGCGGGAACTTTCCTTCGAGTAACAACTTGGACAGCGGGTTTTCAATACGCTGCTGGATGGCGCGCTTGAGCGGACGGGCACCAAACACGGGATCGAAGCCCACCTTGGCCAGCTCGGCCAGGGCTTGCTCGGACACCTGAATGCTCAGCTCCATCTTCTGCAGACGGCTTTCCAGCAACTTCAGCTGAATTCTGGCAATCGCCTCGATGTTCTTGGCATCCAGTGCATGGAAGACCACGGTTTCATCGATACGGTTCAAGAATTCGGGTCGGAAATGGTTTTTAAGTTCCCCCCAGACCGCGTCCTTCACATCATCGGCGTCCTCGCCCACCATGGCCTGTATCAGATGCGAGCCGATATTGCTGGTCATCACGATCACTGTGTTCTTGAAGTCCACCGTACGACCCTGGCCGTCGGTCAGGCGGCCATCGTCGAGCACCTGCAGCAGCACATTGAAGACATCGGGGTGGGCTTTTTCCACCTCGTCCAGCAGCAGCACGCTATAGGGTTTGCGACGCACGGCCTCGGTCAGATAACCGCCTTCTTCGTAGCCCACATAGCCGGGAGGCGCACCGATCAATCGTGCCACAGAGTGCTTTTCCATGAACTCACTCATGTCAACCCGCACCAGATGCTCCTCGCTATCGAAGAGGAACCCTGCCAGCGCCTTGCACAGCTCGGTCTTGCCCACGCCCGTGGGGCCCAGGAACAGGAAGGAACCCGTGGGACGGTTGGGATCGGACAGACCCGAGCGCGAGCGACGGATGGCATTGGCCACGGCGGCAATCGCCTCTTCCTGGCCCACCACACGCTCGTGCAGCTTGTCCTCCATATGCAACAGCTTGTCTTTCTCGCCCTGCATCATCTTGGCAACGGGAATGCCCGTGGCACGGCTGACCACCTCGGCAATCTCCTCGGCCCCCACCTGTGTGCGCAGCAGCTTGTGGGCGGGCGCACCGTCCTGGCCTTTTTCCTTGGCCTGGGCTTCATGCAACTGCTTTTCGAGCGCGGGCAGTTTGCCGTATTGCAGCTCGGCCACCTTGTTGAAGTCACCCTTGCGCTTGAACTCTTCAATCTGGATACGCAACTTGTCCACCTCCTTGCGGATTTGCTCGGAGCCCAGCGCACTGGCCTTCTCGGCCTTCCAGATTTCTTCGAGGTCGGCGTACTCGCGCTCCAGGCTTTCGAGCTCTTCCTCGATCAGTTGCAGACGCTTTTGCGAAGCCTCGTCCTTTTCGCGCTTCATGGCTTCACGCTCGATCTTGAGCTGAATCATGCGGCGCTCGAGCTTGTCCATCACCTCGGGCTTGGAGTCCATCTCGATCTTGATCTTGGCCGCAGCCTCGTCGATCAGGTCGATGGCCTTGTCCGGCAGGAAGCGGTCGGTGATGTAGCGATGGCTCAGCTCTGCTGCAGCAACGATAGCGGGGTCCGTAATGTCGACGTTGTGGTGCGCCTCATACTTCACCTGCAAACCGCGCAGGATGGCGATGGTGTCTTCGACCGAAGGCTCGTCCACGATCACCTTCTGGAAACGGCGCTCCAGCGCGGCATCCTTTTCGATGTATTTGCGGTACTCGTCCAGCGTGGTCGCACCCACGCAGTGCAGCTCGCCGCGCGCCAGGGCGGGCTTGAGCATATTGCCCGCATCCATGGCGCCGTCGGCCTTGCCGGCACCCACCATGGTGTGGATTTCGTCGATGAACAGGATGACTCGCCCTTCTTCCTGGGCCAGCTCCTTGAGCACGGATTTGAGGCGTTCCTCAAAGTCACCTCGATATTTGGCACCGGCCAGCAGGCCCGCCATGTCCAGCGACAGCACGCGCTTGTTCTGCAGACTCTCGGGCACTTCGCCGGCCACGATGCGCTGGGCCAGGCCCTCGACAATGGCGGTCTTACCCACGCCGGGCTCGCCGATGAGCACGGGGTTGTTCTTGCTGCGCCGCTGCAGCACCTGGATGGCGCGGCGGATTTCGTCGTCGCGGCCGATCACCGGATCAAGCTTGCCGCTGCGGGCGCGCTCGGTCAGGTCCATGGTGTATTTCTTCAGCGCTTCGCGCTGGCCTTCGGCTTCTGCACTGTCCACGTTCTGCCCTCCTCGTACCGCATTGATGGCGGCTTCCAGGCTGGATTTGCTCACGCCGCTTTGCTTGAGCAAGGCCCCGGCACGCGTGGCCGAGCCTGCGGCGTCAGCCAGCGCCAGCAGGAACAGCTCACTGGCGATGAACTGGTCGCCGCGCTTGAGCGCTTCCTTTTCGGTCGCCTGCAGCAGGCGGGCCAGCTCGGAGCCTACCTGCACATCGCCTTGCTGCTGCACGCGCGGCAGGTCAGCCATGGCCTGCTCGGCCAGGTTCTTGAGTTGCTGCACATTGCCGCCGGCGCGCTGCAGCAGCGCACGCGGGCCGTCATCCTGGCGCAGCATGGCCACCAGAAGGTGCAAGGGGTCGATGCTGGATTGGTCGGCACCGAGCGCAAGAGACTGCGCGTCGGCCAAGGCTTCTTGGAATTTGGTCGTCAGTTTGTCAATTCGCATGGTGTGTCGCTTTCGCTCCATATCAATGTCATTGCGATTTATCTGATAGCCGTGCGGGTATTTTCAAGACCAGAGCCCGCAACAAAGCGGCAAGACGGCTTCAAGCGCGACCTTGTTTGCGCAGGATCAAACGGTGCATCTGCACGCATGCCACACCCGAGCATGGCGCGCCCAGCCATACCGCCGTGTAGGAGCAAGCCCACAATGCACCCGACTTCAGCAAGCCGGATCAGCCGGTTCCACGCTCGTAAACGAGCGATACAGTTCATCAAAAACCATAGCTGCTAGTGCTTGATAGATAAGGGTTGAAGGCCTTTATTCATAGAATTTCGTCCAGCACAGTTAGGCAACCGCCACCATACAAGCCCGCTCACCAGGCAAGAACCAGCATTGAGAGAGCCGCCCGACAACGGGGCTCCGTCCCGCCCATGGCAAGCCGAACAGTGCCTTAACGGGTCCAGCGCGCCAGCGCCTGCTCGTCACTGATGCGAGCATCCACCCAGCGTGCGCCCTGCTCGGTCTGCTCTTTTTTCCAGAACGGCGCTTCGGACTTCAGATAGTCCATGATGTATTCGCAGGCCTCGAAGGATTTGCCGCGGTGGGCACTGGTCACGGCCACCAGCACGATCTGGTCCATGGGCTGCAGCAGCCCGATACGATGAATCACGCGCGCGCCATAGATACCAAAGCGCGTCACGGCCTTGTCGATGATGGCCTCGATCGACTTCTCGGTCATGCCGGGGTAATGCTCAAGCTCCATGCTGGAGACGGCATCGCCCTCGTTGCAGTCGCGCACCGTGCCGACAAAGCTGCAGACCGCGCCCACGCGTGCATCGCCGGCGCGCAGGGCGGCAATCTCGGCCGAGAGGTCAAAGTCCTTGGTCTGAATGGATACACGTGCTGCAGTCATGCCTGCATTGTCGCAGGCCAGCATGGGCATGTCTGGCGCATTAGCATTGCGCCATGGCCACACAAACCATCAATCTGCCAGAGTACACGCTGTACCCCTCTCCGCGCAATGAGCACCGGATGATTTTCGAGTTCCAGCTCTTTGTGCCCTATCCCTATGAGCTGATCCACCTGCCCGACTACAACTTCAAGGGCAAGGCCACGCTGTTTGCCGCCCACCGCAAGCGCGACAACAAATCGGGTCAGCTCATCACCTGCGAGCTGGCCGTGGACATCGAGCGTTTCGAGCGCCTGTTCGAGCCAAGCTAAGCCATGGACGACACCAGCCAGATTCAGCCGCCGCCCAGCTTTGCCGAGCTGTTTCGCACGCGCAGCGGCAAGCTGTCCGCCCCGATTGCCGAGGTCGTCGCACGCTATGAGCTGTGCGAAGACCTGGCAAGCCATCTGACCGAGCAGGCACAGACGCTCTATCACTCGGGCAATTCCTCCGAAGAGCAGGTGCTGCTGGGCATGCATGCGGGCCTGGCTGCGGAGGGCTCGGTCGTCACGGCGCTTGAAGCGGTCTGGATCGTTCAGCGCCTGGCCGAGCTGCTGGAATGGCGTGCACCGCAGTTCCCCATTCCTGCAGACCCGGCCTGAAAACCCGGACAGAACCGATTTTCAGCGCTGTCAGAGCAGCATTATTCGGCCTAATTTCAGGAGCCCTCCGCTCTGGAGCAGATCAGAAGGCCCCGGCAGGCGCATGCAGCCGCTGCCAGGCCAAGGCCCGCCAGGCAGGCGTTCCATAGCCAGCGACCAGATCTCGCCCTATGGCGGCCCAGGCCGGGTCGGCCGCGCTCAAGCCCAAGGCCTCAATGAACGGCGCTTGCACGATGAAGCACTGGCGCCGATAAGGCAGCAAAAAACCATCCACCTGCTGTGCGAGCACGCTGCGCGCCTGTGCGTACTCGCTGAACCAGATGTGCAAAAGAATGCCGCTACGCGGCACATGCCAGAAGCTGCCCATGTCATCACCGGCAGCCGCCAGCGCTCCCAGCACCAGACGCGCCTGCTCCCAGCCGGCAAAGCCGACATCGCGCGCCGCCTGATGCAAGTGGTCGCGCAATGAGGCCGAGCCCGCAGAACCCTCGCGCCGCGCGCGGCTCAAGCGCACGCGGGCACGCACCTTGATCTCGTCGACCAGGGCCTGCGGCGACAGGAATCCTGAAACAGAACTGGCCCCCATGGCCGGACCCGACGGGTCAATGGCTACAGCGTCATCGGGCAGCGCTTGGCCTGCGCTCATGGCATTCACGGCTTCGCGGCTCATGGCTGCACCCCTTGCAGCTCTTGCTGCCACAGGGACAGCAGAGCCTGAAGTTCGGCGTCATAGTCGAACAAGGGATCCTCGCGCTCCTTCACGCGGTCCAGTACTTCAAAACGAAATGCCTGCGCGCCATGGCGCGCCCAGGCCTGGGCCAGGGCCACATCGCGCCGGGAGCCATTGCTCAGCTCGAACCGCAGGCGGTTGAGTATTGCGTCCACATTGCGGCTGGCACCCAGGCGCAGCAGGTCGGCGGCATCGCAGCGCACCGCGTAGATGCCCATGGCGGGAAACGCCTGTTTGTAGTCCCGCGTCAGCGCGCGCCGCGCCTGGGGATGAAGAGATGAAGTCATGACAGTGCTCCAGGTTGCATCGGAGCCTCCCGCGCTGGGCCCGTAAAACAACCATGGTCTGACAGAACATCGACATCGAGCGTGAACACGCCGCCTAAAGCAAGGGTGAGAGCCTCTTGTGCGGGCAGGCGCCCCTTTGCATCTGTGAGCCGCGATTCTAGAGCAAGAGCCTCAGAGCCGTGCAGGTTTCAGTTGCTCGACCAGCTTGCGTCCGAAAGCCACATCGGGCTGCAGACCGTAAAGAATGCGATAGACGATGGGTGCCACCAACTGGTCCAGCATGGTGTCCACATCGGGACCCGACTCGCCACGCGCCCGGGCCCGGCTCAGCACTATGCCAAGCTGGTCGCGGATGATGTCCACGCAGGCGCAGGTCACCTGGTCTTCCTGGGTCGCCACCAAGGTATCGCGCAGCAAAGTGCGCCCCAGGGGCGAACCCATTTCCTCGATGTATTGCTCGGTCCAGGCCTGCAGATCGCCATGCAGGCTGCCCGTGTCCGCAGGCTCGGCAATGGGACGGATGCGCTCCAGCGCCACATCGGCCAGCAACTGCGGCAGATCGCCCCAGCGGCGGTACAGCGTGGAAGGCGTCACTCCGGCTTCGGTGGCGATCAGGGGGAAGGTGAGCTCCTCGCGCGGCATGCGCTCCAGCAGTTTCCTCACCGCCTGATGCACGCTGGCCTGTACACGGGAGCTGCGCCCGCCCGGCCGGGATTGGACTGGGTCTTTTGCAATCATGGTCATTAAAGCTAAATATTTGCGTTAGTTGGAAACTAACGCAGAATACGCAAACGCAAAAAATTTGCTTTTATGGTAGCGGAGCCTGCTTTTCCATGCCCACATCCTCTATATCCCTGACTGCCGCGTCCACCACCCGCAGCATGGCCGCCGTCGCGCTGACCCTGGCCAGCTTTCTGGCCGCCTCCAGCGCTCCAACGCCCTTGTATCGGCTCTACCAGCAGGCCTGGGGCTTTTCTTCGGGCATGCTGACCCTGATCTTTGCGGTCTATGCCTTCAGTCTGCTCGTCGCCCTGCTCACCATGGGCGCACTGTCCGATTACCTGGGCCGGCGCCCCGTCATTCTTGCCGCCCTGGGACTGGAGGCAATCTCCATGCTGATGTTCGCCCATGCACAGGATGCGCAAGCCCTGCTCTGGTCGCGCGTGGTGCAGGGCTTTGCCACCGGCATGGCCAGCGCAGCCCTGGGCGCGACCCTGCTCGATCTGGACCGCGAACGCGGTGCGCTGATCAATACGCTGTCTCCCATGCTGGGTATGGCAGCCGGGGTGTTCGGTGCCAACCAGCTGGCAAGCCACGGTCACGACGGGCTGCACCAGATCTACTGGTGGCTGCTGCTGGTATTTGCGGCATCGGCCTGGGCCATTGCAGTGATGCCTGAAACCGTCAGCCGCCGCAGCGGGGCTGCGGCCTCCATGCGCCCTCGCATCCGCCTTCCCCCGCATATCCGCCCGGCGTTCATGCGCATGGCACCGCTGGATATTGCCGCCTGGGCGCTGGTGGGCTTTTATCTCTCGCTAGGCCCCACCCTGCTGCGCGTGATCACCGGCTCCACCCTGATGGCAGGCCTGGCAGTGTGCATCAACACTCTGAGCGCCGCAGCGGCCATCTGGCTGCTTCGCCACTGGACGGCCCAGCGCATGCTGCGCTTTGGTGGTTCGGTTCTGCCGCTGGGCATTGTGATTTTGCTACTGGGCGTGGCCAGCCACAGCCTGACGCTGATGGTGGCCGCCTCCATCATTGCCGGTGCGGGCTTTGGTGTGGGCTTTCAAGGGGCGCTGCGCAGCGTGCTGCCACTGGCCGAGCCGCATGAACGCGGCGGCCTGCTGTCCACCATCTATGTGCTGAGCTATCTGGCCTTCAGCCTGCCTGCCATTGCGGCAGGCCTGCTGACCCAGAGCCTGGGGCTGGTGCCCACTACCTATGGCTATGGTGTGATGCTGATTGTGCTGGGATTGCTGGCACTGGCTGCTACAAGGCAGAAAGCGGTCACCCTGCATGGCGCATAAGATGTGCGCTGCGGCTTTGCTCTGTATTGCCTGACTCATTCTCCCCCGAGCTTCATCAAAAAAGCCGTGCAGCTGACGCAGCACGGCTTTTGGGGTCGGCATCACGGCCTCAGGCCCGGATCGGCTCCGCAGCCTTCCAGTCCGCATAGCGGTTCAGAATGCGCTGCACCTGACCATGGGTCCACTCGCCGCCCTTGGCGGCCGCAATGCCCCGTGCATTGAGTTCGGCCGCCATGGCGCGGTGGGTCAGACCTTGCTGCTGCAATTCGGCGAACAGCGCTTCGTGCTGCCTGGCAAAGGCATCGGCCGCCGATTTGCGTTTTTCCACCGTGGCGCGGATATTGGCCGCACCGGCCGTGCCCAGCTTGACTCCGCGCTCGCGCGCTTCAGCCAGAGCCTTGCGGGTGCGGGCACTGATCTCGGGGTTGACTTCGGGAGTGGACAAATCGGCGGTTTCGATCATGGCATTACAGGAGGGATATAGCTCAGAGTCTGACCCAGGAACCATAGCAGGAACAGCACCAACGGTGTGTGAACCAGCAATTGCACAAAGCTGAAACCGATCAGGTCGCGCGCCTTGAGGCCCAGCACGCCCAACAGCGGCAGCATGTAGAAGGGGTTGATCAGATTGGGCAGTGCTTCGGCTGCGTTGTAGATCTGTACCGCCCAACCCAGGTGGTAGTGCAGTTCATTGGCCACCTGCATCACATAGGGCGCTTCGATGATCCACTTGCCACCGCCCGAGGGCAGGAAAAAGCCCAGCACGGCCGAGTAAGTGCCCATCAGCAGCGCATAGGTGTCATGTGTGGCGAAGTGAGTGAAAAAGGTGGAGATATGGTGGGCAATCGAGGCACCATCGGCGCCCTTCACCTCCGTCATGATGGCGGCGATGGCGCCATACAGCGGGAACTGGATCAGCACGCCCGTGGTGGTGGGTACGGCGCGGGCCACCGCATCCAGAAAGCTGCGCGGACGCCAGTGCAGCAATGCACCTGCCATCAGAAAAATCAGGTTGTAGGTGTTCAGACCCGAGATCGCCTGGATGAAGGGCTTGCTGGAGAACTCCTCCACCATCCAACCCACGGTCAGTGCCACCAGCATGATGATGAGAATGGGGCTGTATTCCAGCCACTCGCCGGGACGGCTGGGCCTGGCCACAGCCTTCACGGCTTCGGCCTTGATATCGACTTCGCACTGGGCTGCATCACGCGCCGCCTTGTCACTGGGCGCCGTCACATAGGCCACGACGATGGAGACCAGCATCAGCACGGCCAGCATCACGCCTGACTGCCACATGAAGATCGTCTGTGTGAAAGGAATCACACCCGTGATCGCCAGAATGCCCGCAGGCAGGCTGGCTGCATTGGCTTGCAGTTGTGCAGCCGACGAAGAAATGCCCAGCGCCCACACAGCCCCCAGGCCCAGATAGGCGGCAGCGCCGGCGGCGCGGTAATCCATCCTGATATCGCTGCGTCGAGCCAGTGCCTTGACCAGCAGGCCGCCGAACACCAGGCTCAGGCCCCAATTCAGCAACGATGCCGTCATGGATACGAATGCCACCCAGGCCACGGCCTGACGACCTGTCTTTGGCACTCGCGCCAGCGTCTCGATCAGGCGCGAGGCCGGAGCCGAGCTGGCCACCACATAACCGCCAATCACCACAAAAGCCATTTGCATGGTGAAGGGGATCAGACTCCAGAAGCCTTTGCCAAAGGCCTTGCTGGTTTCCTGCGCGGGCACGCCGATCGCAAACGCGGCCAGCACCACGATGAAGATGCCGACCACGGCAAACACCCAGGAATCCGGGAACCACTTCTCCGCCCAGCTGGCGCAGCGCATGGCAAAGCGCGCAGAGCGGGTCTCCTCCATATTGACTTGAGTTGTCATGAGTAAGTGCTTTCTGTCTTTCTTGTAGAAAGCGCGGATTCTCCAAAATGAATCTCGTCAGATTCATGAAAACAGACCCAGGAAAACCCTAGTAAGCAATCTCACGTTCAAAGCTGGCACCTGGAAACCGGCAAACAGCAAAAAGGCCTGTGCATGCGGTTTGCACAGGCCTTTTGTGGGCTTCGGGCTTCGGGCTTCGGGCTTCGGGCTTCCAGAGCCCGTTCGACAGGCTCACAAGCGCTCAGAGACTCATCAGCCCCCGGTCACCGGTGGAAAAAACGCCACTTCGTCGCCATTGCTGAGCACGGCATCGGCATCACAGATATCCTGGTTCAGCGCCATGCGCACGGCCTTGCCGGCAGCCAGCACCTGGGCAGCCGCATCGCTGCGGCTCATCAGTTGCTCGCGCAATGCTCCCACGGTGGCAGCCGGGGTCTGCAGGCTTTCGCTGCCCGTACCCAAGGCTTCCCGGATAGAGGCGAAATATCGAATCGTAACGGTCTTCATCTCCAACTCCATCAGGCCATGAGTTCGGCAAACGGGATAAAGCGCACGCTGTCTCCCATGGCAATCGTGGTGCCGGCAGGGTTGTCCACCACGCCGTCGCCCCAGGCCGTGGAAGTCAGCACGCCCGAGCTCTGGTTTCTGAACAGCTCCAGCCCGCCACGCTCGTTGTAGCGCACCCGCAGAAACTCTCTGCGCTTGTCGCCCTTTGGCCACTCGAAATCGGCGCGCGCATCGATGGCACGCGGCAGCACATGCTGCACGCCTTGCAGACGCAGCAAAAAGGGGCGCACCAGCACCTGGAAGGTGACAAAGCTGGAGACCGGATTGCCCGGCAGGCCGATGAAGTGTGCAAAGCCCGTGCCGGACTCGCGATTGACGCGGCCATACGCAAAAGGCTTGCCGGGCTTGATGTTGATCTGCCAGAGATCCAGCTGCCCCAACTCCTGCACCGCAGGCTTGATATGGTCTTCCTCGCCCACGGAGACGCCGCCGCTGGTGACGATCACATCGTGGTCCATGGCGGCATCGGCCAACGCTGCAATCGTGGCCTCGCGGTCGTCGGGCACTATGCCCAGATCCGTCACCTCGCAGCCCATGCGCAACAGCAATGCACGCAGGAAGAAGCGGTTGCTGTTGTAGATGCTGCCCGCTGGCATGTCCTGCGGTGCCACGGTGCCGGGCATGACCAGTTCATCGCCGGTGGAGAACAGGGCCACTCGCGGCTTGCGTGTCACCTGCAGGCTGGCGAAACCCATGCTGGCAGCCAGACCAAGGTGGGCCGGCGTGAGGCGGGTGCCGCCCTCGATCACGGTCGCTCCCTGCGTAATGTCCTCGCCCGCGCGGCGAATCCACTGGCCGAGCCGTGGCTCGACCTTGATGCGCACGCGGCCGTCCTCGAGCAATTCGCAGTCCTCCTGCATGACGATGGCATCGGCCCCGGCAGGCACGGGCGCGCCCGTGAAAATCCGGGCGACGGTGCCAGCGGTCAGCGCCTCGGGCGAGGTGCCGGCAGGGATGCGCTGCGACACCGGCAGTACCGCCGTGCCGCCCGCACATTCGGCGGCGCGCACGGCATAGCCGTCCATGGCCGAATTGTCCTGGGGCGGCACTTGCAGCGGCGAGACGGCGGCCTGCAGCAACACGCGGCCATCGGCATCAAAGGTGTCCACCATCTGCGCGCCGGCCTGAGGCCGGGCATGGGCCAGCAGCTCCTGCAGGGCTTCATCCAGAGGTTTGAGCGGCTTGCGAGGCGTCTGTGGTGCTTGCATTGCTGTGTCTTTCCTTAGTTCTTGTATTGCAGAGAATCCGAATGAGCCAGCAGCCATTGCAGCACAAGCTGTGGCTGGTTCAGATCCAGCACGGGCTGCAGAGGCGCTTGCGGCAGGTCATGGGCAGCGTCGGTGGCCACGGCCAGCACCCGAGGGTCATGCGGAAACAGAGGCTCCAGGCTTTTGCCTCTATTGAGCCTGTCCTGCTGCCGCCGCCAGACCTCTATCTTGGGCAACTCGCCATGCTTGAAGCCTTCAACCAGCACCCAGTCCACGCTGGGGTCCAGCTGCGCCAGCATATGGTGCACGCTCAGCGGTGCAGGCTGCTCGTATTCGCGCATCAGCGCCAGGCGCCTATCGGAGGCGAGCAGCACTTCATAAGCGCCAGCCTTGCGATGACGCCAGCTGTCCTTGCCCTCTTGGTCAACATCAAAGTCATGGTGGGCATGCTTGATGACCGAGACCCTGAGGCCGCGCTGCTTCATCAGCATCACCAGCGCCTCGACCAGGCCGGTCTTGCCCGCGCCCGAATATCCGGCAAAGCCTATGACCTTCATCTTGATTTCAATATGTTTTTGATAGCTACCAATGCTCTACGGGAAAGTGCAGAACACCAATTTTATTCAAAGAAAAAAGCACCTGTCGCCAAGCCACAGGTGCTTTTCAAGCTTAGCGCCGCAGGACTTTATCTGCAGTTTGCGGCGATAAAGGCCTTGACCTTGTCCACGTCGGAAGCCATGACGACCACGCGCTTGGGCAGGTCTTCGATGCCGTTGAACTTGACGGGACGGTCGGGCTGGCGGCCCAGCGCCTCTTCGATCGTCGCGGCAAACTTGATGGGCAAAGCGGTTTCCAGCACCAGCATGGGCTCGGCGCCCAGATGCTCGCGCGCCACCTTCACACCGTCGGCGGTATGGGTGTCGATCATCTGATCAAAGCGCTCGAAGGTGTCCTTGATGGTGGCCAGTCGGTCGGCGTGGGTGCTCTTGCCGCTCACAAAACCGTACTTGCCGGCCGCATCCTTGAAGGCGGGGTCTGTGCTCAGATCGAACTTGCCCGCCTTGGCCACGCCTTCAGCGAACAGTTGTTTGGTGCGCACGCCGTCGCGCCCAACCAGGTCGAACACAAAGCGCTCGAAATTGCTGGCCTTGGAGATGTCCATCGAGGGGCTCGATGTCTCGTAGGTGTTGGCCGAGCCTCGCACCTGGTAGATGCCGGTGCGGAAGAACTCGTCCAGCACATCGTTTTCGTTGGTGGCAACCACCAGCTTGGCAATCGGCAGCCCCATCTGGCGCGCCACATGGCCTGCGCAGATATTGCCGAAGTTGCCGGAAGGCACGGTGAAGCTCACCTGCTGGTCATTGGAGCGGGTGGCTTGCAGATAGCCGGCAAAGTAGTAGACCACCTGGGCCAGCAGACGCGCCCAGTTGATGGAGTTGACAGTACCAATCTTGTACTGGGCCTTGAAGGCGTGGTCGTTGGAGACGGCCTTGACGATGTCCTGGCAGTCGTCGAACACGCCTTCGATGGCGATGTTGTGGATGTTCTCGTCCTGCAGGCTGAACATCTGCGCCTGCTGGAAGGGGCTCATGCGGCCGTGGGGGCTGGTCATGAAGACGCGTACGCCCTTTTTGCCGCGCATGGCGTACTCGGCCGCGCTGCCGGTGTCCCCGCTGGTGGCACCCAGGATATTCAGTTCCTCGTTGCGGCGGGCCAGTTCGTACTCGAACAGATTGCCCAGCAGTTGCATGGCCATGTCCTTGAAGGCCAGCGTGGGGCCGTTGGACAGGGCTTCGATGTGCAGCACGCCGTCCAGCTGGCGCACGGGCACGATGGCGTCGCTGCCAAAGACTTCCTTGGTATAGGTCTTCACACACAGGGCGCGCAGATCTTCGGCGGGAATGTCGTCGATATAGAGCGACAGAATCTCGAAGGCCAGGGCCGCATAGCCCTGGGTGGCCAGCGTCTCGCGCAGCTGAGTCAGCTTGGCGTCGTCGATCTGGGGGTACTCGACGGGCAGATACAGGCCACCATCGGGAGCCAGACCGGCCAGCAAAATATCGCAAAAACGCTTGCGGTCAGCATGGCCGCGGGTGGACAGATACAGCATCTCAAACTCGCCAAAAACTAAAATTCGGAACGGGCAGCCAAACGGGCAGAAGTCATGCCGCCAAGCTGACCATTATCGGTCAGCAAGCCCGATCTGACTGCGCGTGAATGCAGAGACCGGCCAACGCCATTGCCTCATATCGCGCTGAACGGGGACTCAGGGCTGGAAATAGCGCTGCGCCCCAGGCTTGATATAGGGCTTCAGCTCCTTGAACGGGACACTGACGCCGCTGCCCAGGCACGCTCCCATGGCATGACCTATGCCGGAGATCACAAAACTCATCTTGTCGGGCTTGTCGAACATCAGCGCCATGTACTGAGGCAGGAGCTCGGTGCACTCCTTGTCATCCTCGGAATACCGGCTCACTGCCTTGCTCAGAAAACGCGACAGCCGATCACCGTATTCCAGCGTGTACTCGCCATATTTCACGTCCTTGAGCAGGCGGGTGAAGTCCATATAGCCACCCCGCAGCAAATCCAGCACAAAGGGGTCGTAATGATTGTTGGGGTGCGCGCCGCCGCAACCGGTTGAACCGGACTCCACCACACTCATCAAGGCGCTTGAGAGGTACGTCAGCTTGATCGACTCGTTATTGAAGTCCCCCAGTGAGCCTGCCGCCGGGCCCGCGTTCTGGTAGATCGAGCCCACACAGGCCAGCGCCTCCAGGCTCATGCCCCAGTGGCGCTGCTCCAGAACGGTATTGGTCTGCGCCAGAATTTGGGTATTCGGATGACGCGTGAGGCGCGGATACCAGAACTGGGTACGCGCATCGCGCACCGGCCTCCAGGCCAGAGTGGGGCTGACCACCACTTCCTTGCCCTGCTCCAGCTTTTGCTCGGCGACTTTCAGATAGTCGTAGGGCGTGGCCTGTGCCGAGATGGCAACGCCCGATGCAATACCGCTGCCCGCACCTTGCACAATCGCCAACGTCACGGCCTCCACACCGAATGGCGCTATCTTTTCAGGGTCGTACTGCGCAATATGGGTAAGGGCTAGCGGCAGTTTTTTGCCATGAATA
Organism: Comamonas sp. GW821-FHT11H03; assembly: GCF_058807955.1. Taxonomy (NCBI): domain Bacteria; kingdom Pseudomonadati; phylum Pseudomonadota; class Betaproteobacteria; order Burkholderiales; family Comamonadaceae; genus Comamonas; species Comamonas sp. GW821-FHT11H03. The sequence goes on along the minus strand of NZ_JBXARF010000002.1, from coordinate 649,937 downwards.
TCATCCACCCATTCACCTGCCAAAGCAGTGCCTTGCTGGCGCAGCTGCCAAACGATGCGGCGCTGTTGGGAGTCGGTCAACACGGGAGGCTCGCCACCGCTTTCACGCGCCCAGTCGTTATTCAAAGGACGTGCCTCAGACAGCGCATTCAGCGCGCCCCGGAGCGGAATATCCACTCCATGCCGCAGATAGAAATAGCGCCCCTGGCGTTCACCATCCTCACCTGGCTTGCCCAGCTCCATCACCACCGCCGAGCCGCCCAGCGTGCCACGATAGACGTCGACGGGCGCCGCTTGCGCACCCGCTGCCACCAAAAGCAAAAAGGCTGGCGCCATAGGGCGCCAGCCTTTGAAGGAGTTTGCAATACCGACACCGCACGGAACAGGGAATAAACCGGTTTGAGTGCGACGGTACATGCTCAAGTCCTTAGTTCAGCTCTTCCTTGCGGATGCGGGTGATGGGAGCCAGCACCGTGGGCAGACCCTGGATTTCGACCAGGGCCTTGTCCATATCCCCTTCACGCGTGTCGTGCGTGAGGATGATCAGGTCGGTCTGGGTCGAGCCTTCACCGCCCACTTCGTCGGCTTCGCGCTGCAGCACTGCATCGATGCTGATGCCGGCACCTGCCAGCAAGCCGGTGATCTTGGCAAGCACTCCGGCTTCATCGGCCACGCGGATGCGCAGGTAGTAGCTGGTCACGACCTCGGCCATGGGCAGCACGGGCAGCACGTTGCCGGCGGCAGCCAGGGTGCTGCTCTGGAAGGCCAGGGCAGGTACGCGGTGGGCAGGGTCGGAGCCGTCCATGCGGGCGATATCCACCAGGTCAGCCACCACGGCGGAAGCGGTGGGCTCGGACCCGGCACCCTTGCCGTAGTACAGCGTGGTGCCCACGGCATCGCCGTTCACCACCACGGCGTTCATCGCGCCTTCCACATTGGCAATCAGACGCTTGGAAGGCACCAGCGAGGGGTGCACGCGCAGCTCGATGCCCTTGTCCGTGCGCTTGGTGATGCCCAGCAGCTTGATGCGGTAGCCCAGCTGTTCGGCGTAACGGATATCGGCACCTGCCAGCTTGGTGATGCCTTCCACATAGGCCTTGTCGAACTGCACGGGAATGCCGAAGGCAATCGCGCTCATCAGCGTGGCCTTGTGGGCTGCATCCACACCCTCGATGTCGAAGGTGGGGTCGGCTTCGGCATAGCCCAGACGCTGCGCTTCCTTGAGCACCACGTCGAAGTCCAGGCCCTTGTCCCGCATTTCGGACAGGATGAAGTTGGTCGTGCCGTTGATGATGCCGGCCACCCACTGGATGGAGTTGGCGGTCAGGCCTTCGCGCAAGGCCTTGATGATGGGAATGCCACCGGCCACGGCGGCTTCATAAGCCACCATCACGCCCTTCTCGGACGCTGCCTTGAAGATTTCCGTGCCGTGCACGGCCAGCAGGGCCTTGTTGGCGGTCACCACATGCTTGCCGGCCGCGATGGCTTCCAGCACCAGGGCCTTGGCAATGCCGTAGCCGCCGATCAGCTCGACCACCACATCGATATCGGGGTTGGCGATGACTTCACGTGCATCGCCGACCACCTTGACCTTGTCACCCACCACGCTCCTGGCGCGTTCGGTATCCAAGTCGGCGACCATGGTAATTTCAATGCCACGACCCGCACGACGGCGAATCTCGTCTTGATTGCGTTCCAGCACATTGAAAGTACCGCTGCCTACGGTGCCAATGCCCAACAGGCCTACTTGGATGGGTTTCATAAGTTCTAAGGTCAAAAAAGCGCTGAAGCGCTTGAAAATCAAGCGCCATCAGCTATCAAAAAGATGTGTTACGCGGCTTTCTCAGCCTTGGCAGGCTTGAGTGCCTTTTCGGCCGGCACGGCCTTGGGCTTGTCCGTGCCATGGCGCTTGCGGTACTTCTCGAGGAAGGCGGCCAGCCGGTTGATGGCCTCGCGCAGATCGGCCTCATGCGGCAGGAAGACGATGCGGAAGTGATCAGGCTCAGGCCAGTTGAAGCCCGTGCCCTGCACCAGCATGACCTTGGTTTCCTGCAGCACTTCCAGGAAGAATTCCTGGTCGTCCTGGATAGGGTAGACGGCCGGATCGAGGCGCGGGAACATGTACAGCGCCCCCTGGGGCTTGACGCAGCTCACGCCGGGAATGGCGTTGATCAGCTCCCAGGCCAGATCGCGCTGCACGCGCAGGCGTCCGCCCTCCTGCACCAGAGCATCGATGCTCTGGTGACCGCCCAGTGCCGTCTGCACGGCCCATTGGCCGGGCACATTGGCGCACAGGCGCATATTGGAGAGCATGTTCAGGCCCTCGATGTAATCCTTGGCGGGCTTCTTGTCGCCCGAGATCACCATCCATCCGGCACGGTAGCCGCAGGAGCGGTAGGCCTTGGAGAGGGAATTGAAGGTGATGGTCAGCACATCGATGGACAGGCTGCCCAGCGGCGTGTGCTTGGCATCCTCGTACAGCACCTTGTCATAGACCTCATCCGCGAAGATGACCAGTCCATGCTCGCGCGCCAGCTCCACGATCTGCAGCAGCAGCTCCCTGGAGTACAGCGCACCCGTGGGGTTGTTGGGGTTGATGACGACAATGCCCTTGGTGCGCGGCGTGATCTTGGCGCGGATGTCGGCCATATTGGGCATCCAGCCATTGGACTCGTCGCACATGTAATGCACGGGCGTACCGCCAGACAGGCTGGTGGCAGCCGTCCACAGCGGATAGTCGGGCGCAGGCAGCAGCATCTCGTCGCCGTTGTCCAGCAACGCATTGGTGGCAAGGCTGATCAGCTCCGAAGCACCGTTGCCCAGATAGATATCGTCCAGCGTCACGCCCCTGATGCCCTGGCGCTGGGTTTCGTGCATCACGGCCTTGCGCGCCGCGAAGATGCCCTTGCTGTCGGAGTAACCGGCCGAGTTGGGCAGGTTGCGGATCATGTCCTGCTGCACTTCCTCGGGTGCATCGAAGCCGAACACGGCCAGATTGCCGATATTGAGCTTGATGATCTTCTGGCCGTCGTCCTCCATCTTCTTCGCCGCGTCCATGATCGGCCCGCGGATGTCGTAACAGACGTTTGCTAACTTGGCGGATTTTTGAACGGTTTTCATGCGAATCAATACAAAAGGATTTCAGGCACGCCAGGGCGCATTAAGTGCCATGGTGAAACCTATAATTTAAGCACAGTTCCGCGCTGCAGCAATGTCCCCACCCTCTCTGTATGGAGACAGCAGCCATCGCACCCGTCCAGCGCGCCGATTGCGCACACTCTCCATCATGAAATTTCAGGCAGACAAATCCGATGCGCAAACCATCACCGGCTATGGCCCGGGCTGGATCGCCGTTGACAAGCAAAACCATGAAACCAGTCTGCTGGTAGGCACCCGCGGCCTGCTGACCGAGTGGAACTGCACCCGTTTCGAAGACCTGACGGCCGAGCATTTCGAGGAGCTTGCCAAGCTGGATGCGGAAGTCGTCCTCTTTGGCAGCGGCAGCAAGAACCGCTTTCCACCCGCAGCCTGGCTCAGGCCGCTGATCGCCAAACGCATTGGCCTGGAGAGCATGGACACCGCATCGGCCTGCCGCACCTATAACGTTCTGGCCAGCGAAGGCCGCAACGTGGTCGCAGCCCTGCTGATAGCATAGCCTTGTAAGCTTACATTGAGAGAAATACGTATTTCAGGGTAAAATCGCAGGTTGCGGTTGGGGGCAATCGATTGATAAAAACAAAAATACCACCGACGCCCTCGGCATTTCAACGAACACACCCGAGAGATACAAGCGCATGGCGATCGTTGTCAACAAACCACTTCCAGAATTTGAAGCCAATGCCACCGGCGGCGTCAAGGTGTCCAACACCTCGCACAACGGCCAGATTCTGATCCTGTATTTCTACCCCAAGGACAACACGCCGGGTTGTACCACGGAAGCAATGCAATTCCGCGATAAGTACAAGGATTTCGTGAAGGCTGGCGCCACCGTGTTTGGTGTGTCGCGCGACAACATGAACTCGCACAACGACTTCAAGGAAAAGCTGGAACTGCCCTTCGAGCTGATCGCTGATACCGAAGAAAAGATGTGCCACATGTTCGGCGTGGTCAAGAACAAGATCATGTATGGCAAGAAGGTCAAGGGCATCGAGCGCTCCACCTTCCTGATCGGCTCCGACGGCATCCTGATGCAGGAATGGCGCGGCCTGAAGGTGCCCGGCCATGTGGACGAAGTTCTCAAGGCCGTCAAGAGCCTGAAGACTCAAGACAAGAAAGTGGCCTGAGCCACTGCCTGAGACAGAAAACCTTGCATTCATCTACACGCAAAGTATTTCAAAGTCTTTAAACAAGGCAAAACAGGAAATACTGCATTCAGGCCCTCGCAGCCTATGCATAATGGGGCATGCCTCAGTGCTACGCAGTATTCTCTGTTCACCCCACCAAAGCCGCCTCGGTTTCCAGGCGGCTTTGTGCTTTTTGAATCTTGTTGAGAACGGTTCGTCCACTATGCCCCTGCCCCCCGCACCCGGCCACCGCGCCGCAAAGCTCTCCGCAGAAGCCTTTTCGTCCATCCGCAAGACTGCCAGGCAGACTGCAGAGCTTGACGAGGATCTGAACCCCTCCAACGGAGTCGCCCTGAATGCGACTCCAGAGACCGCACCTGCGGCCACCAGGCCGCGCCGCAGCACCATCAAGCCGCGCAAGACTGCCACAACGACTGCCGCTGCTGCACCCACGACCGCAGCATCGGCTGGCGCAGCTTCGACTGGCGCAGCATCGGCTGCCTCCGCAAAGACAGGGCCCGCTGCCGCAGCACCCGCCAAACCCGCCGACGCGGCTGCCAAGCCTGCCCGCCGCGCCCGCAATACGCGCACCGGCCCGACCACGCTGTTCGTGCTGGACACCAATGTGCTGCTGCACGACCCCAGCAGCCTGTTCCGCTTCGAAGAGCACGACATCTTCCTGCCCATGGTGGTGCTGGAAGAGCTGGACAACCACAAAAAGGGCATGACCGAAGTGGCGCGCAACGGCCGCCAGGTCAGCCGCACGCTGGACTCCCTGGTTGCCTCCCAGCCCGCCGACGGTCTGGAAAAAGGCCTGCCGCTCAATGCCACGGGTCAGCGCAGTGCCACCGGCACGCTGTACTTCCAGACCAATACCCTGGATGCATCCCTGCCCGAGAGCCTGCCTCAGGGCAAGGCCGACAACCAGATTCTGGGCGTGGTCGCCGCCTTGCGCGAGCAGCACAAGGACCGCGAAGTGGTGCTGGTGTCCAAGGACATCAATATGCGCGTCAAGGCGCGCGCGCTGGGCCTGGCCGCCGAGGACTACCAGAACGACAAGGTGCTGGAAGATGGCGATCTGCTGTACTCGGGCGCGCTGGCCCTGCCCCACGACTTCTGGGCCAAGGCCGGCAAGAATGTGGAGAGCTGGCAGGAAGGCGCGATCACCTACTACCGCGTCAGCGGCGTTATCGTCGACCAGCTGATGATCAACCAGTTCGTCTACTACGAAGCGCCGGGCGAGCCCAGCCTCTACATGCGCGTGACCGAGATCCGCGACAAGACGGCCGTGCTCAAGACACTGCGCGACTTCGGCAATCCCAAGAATGCCGTCTGGGGCGTTTCCACACGCAATCGCGAGCAGAACTTCGCGATGAACCTGCTGGTCAACCCCGAAGTCGACTTTGTCACGCTGACGGGCACGGCCGGCACCGGCAAGACCTTGCTGGCCCTGGCCGCCGGCCTGGCCCAGGTGCTGGACGAGCGCCGCTACACCGAGATCATCATGACCCGCGCCACGGTGAGCGTGGGCGAGGATATCGGCTTCCTGCCCGGCACCGAAGAGGAAAAAATGGGCCCCTGGATGGGCGCACTGGACGACAACCTGGAGTTCCTGGCCAAGGGCGATGGCGGCAATGCCGGTGAATGGGGGCGCGCCGCCACCAATGAGCTGATCCGCAGCCGCATCAAGATCAAGAGCATGAACTTCATGCGCGGTCGCACCTTCCTGAACAAGTACGTCATCATCGACGAGGCCCAGAACCTGACACCCAAGCAGATGAAGACCCTGATCACCCGTGCCGGCCCCGGCACCAAGATCATCTGCATGGGCAATCTGGCCCAGATCGATACGCCCTATCTGACCGAAGGCAGCTCGGGCCTGACCTATGTGGTGGACCGCTTCAAGGGCTGGCCCCACAGCGGCCACATCACCCTGGCGCGCGGCGAACGCTCGCGCCTGGCGGACTTCGCCAGCGAGGTGCTGTAAGTGGCCAGCTGGATCGCGGCGCTCAAGCTCGTGCCCTGGGGCGAGGTCATCAAGGCCACGCCCCAGGTGGTGAAGGCCGCCCAGGGCATGCTCAAGAAGAAAGAGGCCCAGGCCGAGGCGCGCGAGCAGGACGCCAGCGCGCAAAGCGCTGCGCAGCGCATTTCGCCGCCGGCCTCCGCAGGCGAGCAGGCGCTGCTGCTGATCCAGCAGCAGGAAGAGCGCATCGCCCAGCTGGAGCAGTCGCAGCGCCAGTCGCTGGAGATCATCGAGAAGCTGGCCCAGCAAAATGCCCAGATCGTCGCGACCGTGGGCGCGCTGCGCACAGGTGCGCAGCGCCTGGCCTGGGCCTGCGGCGTGCTGGGACTGTGCGTGATCGGTCTTGGCTTCTACCTGCTCAGCCGCTAGCGCCTGCGTCACTCAAAAACAAAGCCCGCAAGGTCTGTGCCTTGCGGGCTTTTCTTATGTCCACATTCAATTTGATAGCTTTCAGCGCCCGGTATTCATAGAGTTCAGATTCATATAGTTCTGAAATCAATACACTACAGGCGCTAACAGCTATGATTTTTAGTATTCGTCCGTGCCATAGCCCTGAGCCAGATTCTCGAAACGCGTCTGGTTCTTCTGGAAGAAGAGCTTCACCGTCCCTGTCGGCCCGTTACGCTGCTTGCCGATGATGACTTCGGCAATATTGGGCTCCTTGCTCTCTTTGTTGTAGTAGTCATCCCGGTAGATGAACATGATGATGTCCGCATCCTGCTCGATGGCGCCCGATTCACGCAGGTCGGACATCATGGGGCGCTTGTCGGTACGCTGCTCCACCGAGCGATTGAGCTGGGACAGCGCAATCACCGGGCATTGCAGCTCCTTGGCCAGCATCTTCAAGCCCCGCGAGATTTCGCCCAGCTCGGTGGCACGGTTGTCGGAACTGGCGGCAGATCCCGATCCGCTCATCAGCTGCAGGTAGTCGACCACGATCAGGCCCAACTTGCCGCACTGGCGCGCCAGGCGACGCGCATTGGCACGCAGCTCGGTCGGGGACAGGCCCGGGGTTTCGTCGATATGCAGCGACACCGTGCGCAATCGCTCGATGGCCTCGGTCAGGCGCGGCCACTCGTCGTCGCTGAGCTTGCCGGTACGCAGATTGCCCTGGTTGACGCGGCCGATGGAGCCGACGATACGAACCGCCAGCTGGGCAGCGCCCATTTCCATGGAGAAGATGGCAACCGGCAAGCCCTCATTGAGCGCCACATGTTCGGCAATATTCACAGCAAACGAGGTCTTGCCCATGGAGGGACGCGCCGCCAGCACCACCATGTCGCCGGCCTGCAGGCCCGAGGTCATGCGATCCAGGTCGACAAAGCCCGTGGGCACGCCGGTCACATCCATGGGGTTGTCGGCCATCTCCTGGACCCGGTCCAGCAGATCCACCACCAGCGTGTCCAGCGACTGGAAGCCCTGCTTGTTGCGCGCGCCCTCCTCGCCGATCGCCATGATCTTCTGCTCGGCCTCGTCGAGGATGCGCTCCACGGTCTTGCCCTGCGGATTGAAGGCGTTGGTCGCAATGTCGTCGCTGGCCGTCACCAGTTTGCGCAAGATGGCGCGCTCACGCACGATTTCCGCATAGCGGCGGATATTGCTGGCACTGGGCACATACTGCGCCAGCTGGTTCAGGTACATCAGGCCGCCGATTTCCTCGGCCTTGCCCATGCCTTGCAGGTGCTCGTAGACCGTGATCACGTCGGCCGGCTTGCTGGCGTTGATCAGCTTGCCGATGGCTTCGTAGATCAGCTTGTGCTCGTGTCGATAGAAGTCGCCGTCGCCAAGCAGGTCACCAACACGCTCCCAGGCATTGTTGTCCAGCAGCAGACCGCCGAGCACCGAAGATTCCGACTCCATGGAGTGCGGCGGCACACGCAGTTGCGCCACCTGCTGGTCTGCAGGCGGGACCGGGGCGAATGCATCATCTTGCAGATCAAGCGGGGGCATTACTGACGACATGAGACTCCTAGAGACAAGTCCTCCATCGTAGCGGGAGGCGGTGGCGACGTCACGGCGGGTGACTATAAAAACGCTGGCGAGACAAACAATTACCAGAAAACAAAAAACCGCCCGAAGGCGGCTTTTTGCCAATTCAGAACAAAGCCTGAATTAGGAGTGGTCGCCGTACACGGAGACGGCCACTTCTGCAGCCACGTCGGTGTGCAGAGCCACCACCACAGTGGCGTCGCCAACGGTCTTGATGGGGCCGTTGGGCATGCGCACTTGCGACTTGTTCACTGCGAAACCGGCCTTGACCAGTTCTTCAGCGATGTCGGCGTTGGTGATGGAGCCGAACAGACGACCGTCAACGCCAGCCTTCTGAGTGATCTTCACATTGGCGCCGTTGAGCTTTTCGCTCAGTTCTTGAGCGGCAGCCAGCTTCTCGGCAGCAGCCTTTTCCAGCTCAGCGCGCTTGGCTTCGAATTCAGCCTTGGCAGCAGCTGTTGCACGACGTGCAGCGCCGGAGGGGATCAGGAAGTTACGAGCGTAACCGTCCTTGACCTTGACGATATCGCCCAGGTTACCCAGGTTCACAACCTTTTCGAGCAGAATAATTTGCATTGTCGTGCTCCTTAGATCTTGTGCTGGTCAGAGTAGGGCAGCATAGCCAGGAAGCGAGCGCGCTTGATGGCTGTGTTCAGCTGACGCTGATAGATGGCGCGCGTGCCGGTCAGGCGTGCGGGCACAATCTTGCCGTTTTCGGCGATGAAGTCACGCAGGGTGTCGACATCCTTGTAGTCGATTTCTTCGACGCCGGCGACTGTGAAGCGGCAGAAACGCTTGCGCTTGAACAGCAGCGACTGGGTGTTGCGCTTAGGACGCTTGTCCTTGTTGAATTTCTTGAACGTGGCCATTGCTGGACCTCTTGAAAATTAATTTTGTTGAATATCCTGAATGTGTAAAACCAGCATCTTGCTATTGCGCGGCGTGGCCAGAAAACCTTGAAAGGTCCATTGACTACCGGGTGCTTGGCGGGCCAGCTTTTCAGCCAGGGCGCCAAAGGCAACAGCCTTGACAGATGCATTCACGTTGCGCGCACTGCCCTGCTCTTGTTGCTGCGAACTGTGTTCAATTCGCAAATCCAGGGCCGGCAATCCGGCGGGCGTGTAGCGCAAAGCAGCTTGCTCTGCGAGAAGGCCCGTCAATACAACGCGGTTTTCCACTCCTTCAGTGTCTGATGCTGTTAAGCGTGCTCGGCCTGGTTGGCCTTGCGGGCTTCTTCGCGCTCAACGCTCTTCATCATGGCGGAAGCAGCTGTATCAGCCTTCTTCTTCTGCACAGTCAGGTGACGCAGCACGGCATCATTGAACTTGAAGGCGTGTTCCAGTTCAGCCATCACAGCCTGGTCGGCTTCGATGTTCAGGCACAGGTAGTGAGCCTTAGCGAGCTTGTTGATCATGTAAGCCAGCTGACGACGGCCCCAATCTTCTTCGCGGTGCACCTTGCCGCCACCAGCAGCAATCATGCCCTTGTAGCGCTCCAGCATCGCGGGAACTTGTTCGCTTTGATCCGGATGGATCAACAAAATGATTTCGTAATGACGCATAACGACTCCTTTTGGGTAAACGCCGCCCACTGCGTCTGTAGCGGTGCGGCAAGGCAAAACGTTAGATTCTAGCCGAGTGGCAGACTATCTGTACACTCTGGGGCCTATAAACCTGCGATTACCATTGGTCAATCAAGGCGAGAGGTCCTGAAATCACAAGCACTTACTCTCCTGGAATGCTCCGCAAATCCTGCAGGCTCACCTCAGCTACTGCGCCCGCCGCCCTTTGTTGGGCGACACGGGTCTTGAAATAGACCTGCCAGGGCGCATCTGGCAGACAGATTGTCTTAAGTTTTGAGAAACCTTCACCACCTATGACCGAGAACCACAACCCCAACACCATCAACGACGCCAGCCCCGAGGAACTGGAGGCGGCACTGGCAGCCAATGCGTCGGACGAACTGGGTCGTCTGCAGGCCGAGCTGGAAGAACTCAAGGCCAAGAGCGCCGATCTGGCCGACCAATACCTGCGCGCCAAGGCCGATGCCGAAAACATGCGCCGCCGCGCCGAAGAAGAGGTTGCCAAGGCGCGCAAGTTCGGCATCGAGAGCTTTGCCGAAAGCCTGCTGCCCGTGATCGACAGCCTGAACGCGGCCCTGTCCATCCAGAACGCCACGCCCGAGCAGCTGCGCGAAGGCTCGGATGCCACCCTGCGCCAGCTGACTTCGGCCCTGGAGCGCAACAAGGTCCTTGCCATCGACCCCGCTGCGGGCGAGAAGTTCGACCCTCACCACCACCAGGCCATCTCCATGGTTCCCGCCGACCAGCCCGCCAACACCGTGGTTGCCGTGCTGCAAAAGGGGTATGTGATCGCCGACCGCATCCTGCGTCCCGCGCTGGTGACCGTGGCCCAGGGCTGAACCCGCAAGACATCAGAAAACCCACCGTCAGGGCAAAAATTGTGAGTGACGGCTCTTGAAGCCGGCCACTACGCCCACAAGTGACGAATCAAGCAAACATTCAACAGATTACGGAGAGAATTATGGGAAAAATCATCGGTATTGACCTGGGCACCACCAACAGCTGCGTCGCCATCATGGAGGGTAACAACACCCGCGTGATCGAGAACAGCGAAGGCGCCCGCACCACCCCCTCTATCGTTGCCTATCAAGAAGACGGCGAAATCCTGGTCGGCGCATCCGCCAAGCGCCAGGCCGTCACCAACCCCAAGAACACCATCTACGCTGCCAAGCGCCTGATCGGCCGCAAGTTTGCCGAAGCCGAGGTGCAAAAGGACATCGACCTGATGCCCTTCCAGATCGTCAAGGCCGACAACGGCGACGCCTGGGTGCAAGTGCGCGACCAGAAGCTGGCTCCTCCCCAGATCAGCGCCGAAGTGCTGCGCAAGATGAAGAAGACCGCCGAGGACTTCCTGGGCGAAGCCGTGACCGAAGCCGTCATCACCGTGCCCGCCTACTTCAACGACGCACAGCGCCAGGCCACCAAGGACGCTGGCCGCATCGCTGGTCTGGAAGTCAAGCGCATCATCAACGAACCTACCGCTGCGGCCCTGGCCTTCGGCCTGGACAAGGTGGGCAAGGGCGACCGCAAGGTGGCCGTGTATGACCTGGGTGGCGGCACTTTCGACGTCTCCATCATCGAAATCGCCGACGTGGACGGCGAAAAGCAGTTCGAAGTGCTGTCGACCAACGGCGACACCTTCCTGGGCGGCGAAGACTTCGACCAGCGCATCATCAACTACATCATCGACGAGTTCAAGAAGGAACAAGGCGTCGACCTGTCCAAGGACGTGCTGGCCCTGCAGCGCCTGAAGGAAGCTGCTGAAAAGGCCAAGATCGAGCTGTCGAACTCCGCACAGACCGACATCAACCTGCCCTACATCACCGCCGATGCCACAGGCCCCAAGCACCTGAACATCAAGCTGACCCGCGCCAAGCTGGAAAGCCTTGTGGACGATCTGATCGAGCGCACGATTGCGCCTTGCCGCACCGCCATCAAGGATGCGGGCATCTCGGTCTCCGACATCCACGACGTGATCCTGGTCGGCGGCATGAGCCGCATGCCCAAGGTGCAGGAAAAGGTCAAGGAATTCTTCGGCAAGGAACCCCGCAAGGATGTGAACCCCGACGAAGCCGTGGCCGTGGGCGCTGCCGTGCAGGGCCAGGTGCTGGGTGGCGAGCGCTCCGACGTGCTGCTGCTGGACGTGACTCCCCTGTCTCTGGGTATCGAGACCCTGGGCGGCGTCATGACCAAGATGATCAGCAAGAACACGACCATCCCCACCAAGTTCGCGCAGACCTTCTCCACGGCTGAAGACAACCAGCCTGCCGTGACCATCAAGGTGTTCCAGGGCGAGCGCGAGATCGCCAGCGCCAACAAGATGCTGGGCGAGTTCAACCTGGAAGGCATCCCGCCCGCATCGCGTGGCACGCCCCAGATTGAAGTGACCTTCGACATCGACGCCAACGGCATCTTGAACGTGTCGGCCAAGGACAAGGCCTCCGGCAAGGAAAACAAGATCACCATCAAGGCGAACTCTGGCCTGTCGGAAGAAGAAATCCAGAACATGGTCAAGGATGCTGAGCTGAACGCAGCCGACGACAAGAAGAAGCTGGAGCTGGTGACTGCCAAGAACCAGGGCGAAGCCGCTGTTCACAGCGTCAACAAGAGCCTGGCCGAGCATGGCGGCAAGCTCGATGCCGCCGAAAAGAGCGCCATCGAAACCGCCGTCAAGGAGCTGGAAGAAGCGCTCAAGGGCGATGACAAGGACGCCATCGACGCCAAGACCACGGCCCTGATGACGGCCAGCCAGAAGCTGGGCGAGAAGATGTACGCCGACGCACAGGCCGCAGGCGGTGCCGAAGCTGCCGCTGCAGCCTCTGCCGGTGCCAGCGCATCGGCTGCCGCTGACGACAACGTGGTTGACGCCGAAGTCAAGGAAGTCAAGAAGGACTAAGCGCGGGCAGGTCCTGGCCTCAAACCATTGACCGCTTGCCGCCGCGCCGGGCTCCCAGGAGCTGGCGCGGCGTTCCTGTTCCATCCGACCGAAAACTCACATGTCCAAACGTGACTACTATGAAGTTCTGGGCGTTGCCAAAAGCGCCTCGGACGATGACATCAAGAAGGCCTATCGCAAGCTGGCGATGAAGTTCCACCCTGACCGCAATCAGGGCGACAAGGCCAAGGAAGCCGAGGAAAAGTTCAAGGAGGTCAAAGAGGCCTACGAGATGCTTTCCGATAGCCAGAAACGCGCGGCCTACGACCAGTATGGCCATGCCGGCGTGGACCCCAATCGCGGCATGGGCGGCGGCGAGGGCTTTGGTGGCTTTGCCGAGGCCTTTGGCGACATCTTTGGCGATATGTTCAACGGCGGCGGCGGCCGCGGCGGTCGCGGCGGCCGCCAGGTCTACCGCGGCAACGACCTCAGCTATTCCATGGAAATCACCCTGGAAGAGGCTGCCAAGGGCAAGGATGCCCAGATCCGCATTCCGAGCTGGGACAGCTGCGACACCTGCAGCGGCAGCGGCGCCAAGCCCGGCACCAGCACCAAGACCTGCACCACCTGCAACGGCATGGGCACGGTGCAGATGCGCCAGGGCTTTTTCAGCGTGCAGCAGACCTGCCCGCACTGCCGCGGCACGGGAAAGATCATCCCCGAGCCCTGCACATCCTGCGGCGGCCAGGGCAAGGTCAAGCGCCAGAAGACGCTGGAAGTGAAGATTCCAGCCGGCATCGACGACGGCATGCGTATCCGCTCGGCCGGCAATGGCGAGCCCGGCACCAATGGCGGCCCGGCAGGCGACCTCTATATCGAGATTCGCGTCAAGGACCATGACATCTTCGAGCGCGACGGCGACGATCTGCACTGCAACGTGCCCGTGAGCTTCATCACCGCCGCCCTGGGTGGCGAAATCGAAGTACCCACACTGCAAGGCAAGGCTGCGATCGACATTCCCGAAGGCACGCAAGCCGGCAAGCAGTTCCGCCTGCGCGGCAAGGGCATCAAGGGCATTCGCTCCAGCTACCCCGGCGATCTGTACTGCCACATCGTGGTGGAGACTCCGGTCAAGCTCACCGAGTACCAGCGCAAGCTGCTCAAGGACCTGGACGAGTCGCTCAAGAAAGGTGGCTCCAAGCATTCGCCCAGCGGCGAAAGCTGGACGGACCGCCTGAAGAGCTTCTTCAGCTAGGCCCCTGCACCCCACAAAAAGCCCATCAGCACTACCTGATGGGCTTTTTTCGTGGCGCACCCATCACTCCTTGCCGGGCTTCCAGTTGCGCACCTCGCGCTGCACCTTCAGCCGCTCTGCGGCGCTCAATGCCTGCTCCGCCGCCAGCATGCGGCTTTGCAGCGAGGGATCCTTGGCATGAGCGATAGTCAGCCAGAAATAGGCCTTGCCCATGTCTTTTTGGACCCCCTGACCGCTGACATACATGGCTGCCAGATTCGACTGCGCCAGTGTGTAGCCCTGCTTGGCTGCGCGATCGAACCAGCGCGCCGCCTGACCTGCATCCTGCGGCACACCCTGGCCGTTGGCATACAGAAAACCCAGAGACGACTGAGCCGCCGCATTGCCCTGGCCGGCGGACTTTTCCAGCCACCGCGCCGCGCGCGTCAGATCCTGCGGCACCAGCGCACCTACGGCATAGATCATGCCGGTGTTGTACTGGGCGTCGGCATGGCCTTTGTCGGCCGCCTGCTCGAACCACTGCAAGGCGGCCCGACCGTCCTCCTTGACGCCCCGGCCGCTGGAGAGCATCACCCCCAGGCTGTACTGACCTGCAGCCTCGCCGCTTTTGGCCGAACGCTCGAACCATTGCACAGCCTGTGCATCATCGGCCGCCACGCCGCGCCCCTCGGCATACATCAGACCCAGATTGTTCTGGGCGATGCCGTCGCCCTGCTCTGCCGCCTTGCGGTACCAGTTCACGGCCTGCGCCTCGTCCAGAGCCACACCCCGCCCATTGGCGTAGAGCACTCCCAGATCGGATTGCGCAGGGGCATAGCCCTGCTCGGCCGACTGGCGATACCAGTGCACGGCCTGTGCCAGGTCCTGGTTCACACCTTTGCCAAAACGGTAGCGCGAGCCCAGCAGATACTGGGCCTTGGCGTCGCCCGTCTGTGCTGCTGCACGCACGGCGGCCAGCTCCTTGACATCTTCGGCCTGGTTGTTCCTGGCCTCCGGCGTCCAATGCTCACGGCCCAGCGGCGCGGCCGCTGCCGCACCTGCTGCCGCAGCACCAGCGACCGCTGCATTGCGGCCGGCGCGCCCTTTTTTACCGGCCTTGCCGGCGGACTTTGCCGATGAAGATTTGGCAGCACCTGCAGTCGTGCTCTTGGTGGACTTGGATGATTTGGCTGGTGCGGCCGCACTGGATTTGGCCGGGGTCTTGCCTTTGGCCACAGCTGGCAAGGCAGTGCCGCCCAGCGCCAGCGCAGCTGCCAGCAGGCAGACCTGACCCCAGCAACGGCTGCGGTGCAAGAGGGGCGCCCCCGAAGCCATAGCTGGCAACTCGGAAGGCTCACTGTCAGACATCGGATGATTGGGAACTCTCATGACTCACATTTTTGCAGCGAATAGCCTCGATTCCGGGCTGCTTTACTGACGATTTACTTTGTCAAAGAAATGCCGGAACTCAGGCCCCGGCAAGACTTTCGCGCCCCAGGCTGGATCAGGCTCAAACGATTCTGGCATCTAGAGTCTTCGCTATGAAAATTCAAGTGCGCAAGACTGACAAATGCAACATCGCCTTTTCAGGTCTGCTCAATCCATCGCAAAGCAAGAACTTACCCATCTCCAAAATTTACCCATCGCCAAGCCAGACATCTCATTCAAAGATGGATACAGCTGGATTAATCGGTAAAAATGCTGAAAACTTCTCGAAACGAGAAGACTTGAGCCTACCCCATGAAGAATTCAGAGCGCAGTTTTGCGCGCCGCATCGATCTCACCTCGCTTCAGCTGTTCGTCGCCGTGTGCGAACTGGGCAGCATTGGCCGCGCCGCTGAACGCGAGTTCATTGCAGCCTCGGCCGTCAGCAAGCGGCTGTCCGACCTGGAAGCGACGGTGGACACCGCCCTGCTCTATCGCCACAGCCGCGGCGTGACACTGACGCCGGCCGGCGAGAGCCTGCTGCACCATGCGCGCAATGTGCTGTACGGGCTGGAGCGCATGCAAGGCGAGCTCTCCGAATACGCCGACGGCGTGCGCGGCCATGTGCGCATGCACGCCAATATGTCGGCCATCGTGCAGTTTCTGCCCGAAGACCTGGGGGCCTTTGCGCGCGAACACAGCCAGATCAAGATCGATCTGCAGGAGCACCTGAGCCCCGACGTGCTGAGCGCCGTGGCCGAGGGCACGGCCGATATCGGTATCTGCACGCTGGGCAATATCAGGAGCAGCGAAGGCCAGCAGGCCACAGTTCAGCTGACCCAGGGCAATGTGCCGCTGCAGTACCGCAGCTACCGCAACGATCGGTTGGTCGTCGTCGTGCCCGAGCGCCATGCCCTGGCCGAACGCGAAAGCGTGGCCTTCACCGAAGTGCTGGAATGGGACATCGTCGGCCTGCATGCGGGCTCCTCGATCAGCCTGGCCATGCGCTCTGCTGCGGCCCAGGCCGGTCATCCGCTGCACCAGCGCATCCAGGTCACCAGCCTGGACGCCATGTGCCGCATGATCGACAACGGCCTGGGACTGGGCCTGCTGCCCGACCGCGCCTTCGAGCTGATGCATGGCGTGGGCCATCTGCGCGCCGTGCAGCTCACCGACGACTGGGCGCACCGCGAACTCTGCGTGGTGGCCCGCGACTTTGAAGCGCTGCCGGTGACCACCCGCCTGCTGGTCGATCACCTCTGCCCTGCCAGTGCCAAGGCCTGAAACATCGCATCAAGCCACCACAGAATCCTCCCAACAAACCAACCTCACGAGACCATCATGGGACGCACCCTCTACGACAAGATTTTTGACGAGCACGTCGTTCACACCGAGGAAGACGGCACCTCTGTCCTCTATATCGACCGCCATCTGGTGCACGAAGTCACCAGCCCCCAGGCCTTCGAAGGTCTGCGTATGGCCGGACGCAAGCTGTGGCGCGTCAGCTCCGTGGTGGCCACGGCCGACCACAACACCCCCACCGACGGCTGGGAGCGCGGCTATGACGGCATTGCCGACCCCATCAGCAAGGAACAGATCACCACGCTGAACAGCAATATTGCCGAGTTCGGCTCGGCCGCCTTCTTTCCCTTCATGGACAAGGGCCAGGGCATTGTTCACGTCATGGGCCCCGAGCAAGGCGCGACCCTGCCCGGCATGACCGTGGTCTGCGGCGACAGCCACACCTCCACCCATGGCGCTTTCGGCGCTCTGGCCCACGGCATCGGCACCTCCGAGGTCGAGCATGTGATGGCCACCCAGACCCTGCTGGCCAAGAAGGCCAAGAACATGCTGGTGCAGGTCAACGGCAAGGTCGCGCCCGGCATCACCGCCAAGGACATCGTGCTGGCCATCATCGGCAAGATCGGCACCGCCGGCGGCACGGGCTACACCATAGAGTTTGCCGGCGAAGCCATTCGCGACCTGAGCGTGGAAGGCCGCATGACGGTCTGCAACATGGCCATCGAAGGCGGCGCCCGTGCAGGCCTCGTGGCCGTGGACGACAAGACCATCAACTACATCAAGGGCCGCCCCCTGGCGCCCACGGGTGGCGAATGGGATGCCGCCGTCAGCTACTGGAAGACGCTGCATTCCGACGCCGATGCGAAGTTCGACCGCGTGGTGGAGCTGGACGCCGCCGACATCGTGCCCCAGGTGACCTGGGGCACCAGCCCCGAGATGGTGCTGGGCATCGATGCCGTCGTTCCCGATCCCGACAAGGAAAAGGACTCCAACAAGCGCGGCGCCATCGAACGTGCGCTGACCTATATGGCTTTGGCCCCCGGCAAGCCCATCAACGACATCTTTGTCGACAAGGTGTTCATCGGCTCGTGCACCAACAGCCGCATTGAGGACATGCGCGAAGCCGCCGCCGTGGTCAAGAAGCTGGGCCAGAAGGTCGCCAAGAACATCAAGCTGGCCATGGTCGTGCCCGGCTCCGGTCTGGTCAAGGAACAGGCCGAGCGTGAAGGCCTGGACCAGATCTTCAAGGCCGCCGGCTTTGAGTGGCGCGAACCCGGCTGCTCCATGTGCCTGGCCATGAACGCCGACCGCCTGGAGCCCGGCGAGCGCTGCGCGTCGACTTCGAACCGCAACTTCGAAGGCCGTCAGGGCGCCGGTGGCCGCACCCACCTCGTCAGCCCCGCCATGGCCGCCGCGGCTGCCATCCATGGTCACTTTGTCGACATCCGTCAATTTGCGTAACCCCCTGAGTCACTGCGCGCCTTCCCCCCAGGGGGACGACGGCCTTTGCTGCGGGACGACCCTTGCGGGCCGTCTCTGACGCAAGACGCGAACGTCGCCAAGACCAAAGATTCTGGAATCACACCATGCAAAAATTCACCGTGCACAAGGGCCTTGTCGCCCCGATGGACCGCGAGAACGTCGACACCGACGCCATCATCCCCAAGCAGTTCCTGAAGTCCATCAAGAAGACCGGCTTCGGCCCCAATCTGTTTGACGAGTGGCGCTATCTGGACCAGCCCGGCCAGCCCGGCGTGCCCGAAGCCGACCGCAAGCCCAACCCCGACTTCGTGCTCAACCAGCCCCGCTTCAAGGGCGCCAGCATCCTGATCGCGCGCAAGAACTTCGGCTGCGGCTCCAGCCGCGAGCATGCGCCCTGGGCCCTGGACCAGTACGGCTTCCGCGCCATCCTGGCCCCCAGCTTTGCCGACATCTTCTTCAACAACAGCTTCAAGAACGGTCTGCTGCCCATCGCTCTGCCCGAGGCGACGATCGACCAGCTGTTCAACGACGTGGCGGCCTTCCCCGGCTACGAGCTGACCATTGACCTGGAGCGCCAGGTCATCGTGCGCCCCCAGGGCGAAGAGATCGCCTTCGACGTCATCGCCTTTCGCAAGTACTGCCTGCTCAACGGCTTTGACGACATCGGCCTGACCATGCGCCATGCCGACAAGATCAAGGCCTTCGAAGCCGAGCGCCTGGCGCAAAAGCCCTGGCTGGCGCATACGCTCTTGCAGAAATAACCCCCTGAGCCGCTTTGCCTAGGCGGCCCCGCGGCTTCCCCCTTTCTCGATGCGTTGCATCGGAAGGGGGACGGCATCTTCGCTGCGGGGCGGCGGGGCCGCCCAGGCCCTTGCTTGATGCCCCTTGTTTGGGGCGTGCTTATTTTTAGGTTGCTACCAATAAATGAGCTTCTAGCACTTTCTATTCATGGATATCAGCATTAATTCAATCTGAAATCTATGAATAACGAGCGCTGACAGCTATCAAATTAATCAAAGGAACATCATGAAGATTGCAGTCTTGCCCGGTGATGGCATCGGTCCCGAAATCGTCGCGGAAGCCGTCAAGGTGCTCGAGGCCCTGGATCTGGGTCTGGAGATGGAAACCGCTCCCGTGGGCGGCGCCGGCTACGAAGCTGCCGGCCACCCCCTGCCCCCCGCCACGCTGAAGCTGGCCCAGGAAGCCGACGCGATTCTGTTCGGAGCCGTGGGCGACTGGAAGTACGACACACTGGACCGCCCCCTGCGCCCCGAGCAGGCCATCCTCGGCCTGCGCAAGGCCCTGGGCCTGTTCGCCAACTTCCGTCCCGCCATCTGCTACAAGGAACTGACCCACGCCTCCAGCCTCAAGCCCGAGCTGGTGGCGGGCCTGGACATCCTGATCATCCGCGAGCTGACCGGCGACATCTACTTCGGCCAGCCGCGCGGCCGCCGTGTGGCTCCCGACGGTCACTTCCCCGGTGCCGAGGAAGCCTTCGACACCATGCGCTACACCCGTCCCGAGATCGAGCGCATCGCCCATGTCGCCTTCCAGGCTGCCCAAAAGCGCAGCAAGCGCGTGACCAGCGTGGACAAGGCCAATGTGCTGGAAACCTTCCAGCTGTGGAAGGACGTGGTCACCGAAGTCGCCAAGCAGTACCCCGATGTGGCGCTGGACCACATGTACGTGGACAACGCCGCCATGCAGCTGGTCAAGGAGCCCAAGCGCTTCGACGTGGTGGTCACCGGCAACATGTTCGGCGACATCCTCTCCGACGAAGCCTCCATGCTGACCGGCTCCATCGGCATGCTGCCCAGCGCCAGCCTGAACGACAAGAAGCAAGGCCTGTACGAGCCCAGCCACGGCTCGGCCCCCGATATCGCCGGCAAGGGCATTGCCAATCCTCTGGCCACCATCCTCTCGGCCGCCATGATGCTGCGCTTCAGCCTGGGCCAGGAAGCAGCCGCCCTGAAGATCGAAGCCGCCGTGCAAAAGGTGCTGGCCGACGGCCTGCGCACCGCCGACATCTACAGCGAAGGCACGACCAAGGTCAGCACCCGTGAAATGGGCGATGCCGTGGTCAAGGCCCTGGCCGGCGTCTGAGAACGTCATTACGATCCAGGCCTGGAAGCCGCTGATACCCCGCCACTGCCGCAAGGCGGCGGCTTGGGGCTGACGCATTTTTCGGCATCAAACGAACAAAACGTCAAAAATAAATCACCTATTTCGACGTTTTGACTAGAGTTTCAAGCGCTTTTAGTTCTTCAAGCTTTTGCTCTAGTCGCTAGAATGACAACTCTTATGTTTGCCGCACGCACCTTCGCTCCCGAGATCGTCACACCCGCAAAGCTTGCCGGTGTGAATGCGCGCGCAATCACCATTAAGACGATTACAGGCTGACCCAGCCCGGTTCGTCGCGCGCCCCCTCCGGCCCTGACGAGCCGGACGAATCAGTCTCAAGCTACTGTTTTCAAAACTGAAAGGGCGTTTCAAATGAGCAAGCAATTGGTAGGTTTGGTGGGCTGGCGCGGCATGGTCGGCTCCGTGCTGATGGATCGTATGCAGGCCGAAGGCGACTTCGCGCTGATCGAGCCCGTGTTCTTCTCCACCTCCAATGCCGGCGGCAAGGCTCCTGCCATGGCCACCGTGCACACCGAGCTGAAGGACGCCAACGACATCGCCGAGCTGTCCAAGTGCGACATCATCATCACCTGCCAGGGCGGCGACTACACCAAGGAAGTCTTCCCCAAGATCCGCGCTGCCGGCTGGAGTGGCCACTGGATTGACGCCGCCTCCTCGCTGCGCATGGAGAGCGACGCCGTCATCGTGCTCGACCCCGTCAACGACGACCTGATCCAGCAAAAGCTGGCCGCCGGCGGCAAGAACTGGATCGGTGGCAACTGCACCAACTCCATCCTGCTGATGGGTCTGGGCGGTCTGTTCAAGGCCGGTCTGGTGGAATGGGTCTCCTCCATGACCTACCAGGCCGCATCGGGCGGCGGTGCCAACCATATGCGCGAGCTGCTCAAGGGCATGGGCGTGGTGCACGCCGCCGTCGCCGACGAGCTGGCAACCCCTGCTTCGGCGATTCTGGAAATCGACCGCAAGGTAGCCCAGACCATCCGCGAAGATGTGCCCACCGAATTCTTCGGCGCGCCTCTGGCCGGCGGCCTGATCCCCTGGATCGACGCGCAGCTGCCCAACGGCCAGTCCAAGGAAGAATGGAAGGGCCAGGCCGAGGTCAACAAGATTCTCGGCACCGAAGCCACCATCCCCGTGGACGGCCTGTGCGTGCGCATCGGCGCCATGCGCTGCCACTCCCTGGCCCTGACCCTGAAGCTCAAGAAGGACCTGCCCCTGCAAGAGATCGAAGCCCTGATCAAGGGCGGCAACCCCTGGGTCAAGTTCGTGGCCAACGAGCGCGCCCTGACCGTCAAGGAGCTGACTCCCGCAGCGACCACAGGCGGCCTTGACGTTGCCGTGGGCCGCGTTCGCAAGCTCAATATGGGCCCTGAGTACGTTTCGGCCTTCGTGATCGGCGACCAACTGCTGTGGGGCGCTGCCGAGCCGCTGCGCCGCATGCTGCGCATCCTGCTGGCTGCCTGATCTGCGCCGCCACCAAGCCCGCAGCGGGCTTGATCCAGCGCAGCAAAGCGCCGCTCATCCGCGTGATGAGCGGCGCTTTTTTGCTTCCCAGACCCCGGGCTTGGGCGACAATTGCCCACCTATTCGGGCGAATGCAAACCGTCAGCAAACCTACATTAGGTTTCAGCTCGTTGCCAATCGACAACAATTGAGAGCCTTGCCGACCCTGCAATTGCTCACATTGCAATAGCGTCGTTGACAATGCAAACTGTGTCCGCCGGGCCGAGAGACCTTTGCCGCGTGCTGGAATTTCCAATTTTTATGTGCACCGCAGCCACAAACCCGATAAGAACAAGAGGGCTGTAGGCTGCACGAATCAAGTCTGAGCCCTATGCAACGCTGGAAACTTTCTGCGCTCGCCGCAGCCTCCCTCGCACTGTCAAGCCTGCCGGCCACCGATGCATGGGCATTGGCACTGGGCCGCATCACGGTGCAGTCGGCTCTGGGCGAGCCCTTGCGTGCCGAGGTCGAGATCCCTCAACTCA
Source organism: Comamonas sp. GW821-FHT11H03 (assembly GCF_058807955.1). Taxonomy (NCBI): domain Bacteria; kingdom Pseudomonadati; phylum Pseudomonadota; class Betaproteobacteria; order Burkholderiales; family Comamonadaceae; genus Comamonas; species Comamonas sp. GW821-FHT11H03. Next base: position 627,613 of record NZ_JBXARF010000002.1, on the reverse strand, counting down.
GCGCTGCCGAGGCCGACAGCCTGCAGGCCGCTATCGCATCGCCAGCGGCATTCCGCGCCCAGGGCATGGAATTCACAGGCACGGCCAACTCGGTGCGCGTGCAGGTGCAAAAACGCGCCAATGGCTCGGCCGTGCTCAAGCTCAGCAGCTTTCAGCCGGTCAATGATCCCTTTGTCGACCTGGTGATCGATGCCAACTGGGCATCGGGCAAGCTGCAGCGCAACTACACCTTGCTGCTCGACCCCCCTGCAACGCGCCGCCCGGCCCCGACGCCCACGACCGCCGCCCAGGCCACGCCTGCCGTGGTGCCTGCGCCTGCACCTGCGCCTGTACGTCCCGCCGTGACTACACGCCCGGCACCCGGCTCCGTCAACATGGCCGGTCGGGACCTGCGCAATGACCGCGATCACGATGAAGCGGCAACCAAGCCTCAGCAAAAGCGCCAGGCTGGCACTGCAGCGCCGGCTGGCAGCGGTGATGAAGTTCGCGTCAGGACAGGCGACACCGCAGGTCGCATTGCTGCGGCGCACAAACCAGCAGGCGTCTCGCTCGATCAGATGCTGGTCGCCATGCTGCGCAGCAACCCACAGGCCTTTGTCAATGGCAATATCAACCGCATGCGCAGCGGCGCGGTAATCCAGTTGCCCGATCAGGCAGCCGCCCAGGCCACCTCGGCCAAGGAAGCACGCCAGATCATGGCGGCCCAGTCCAAGGATTTCAACCAGTACCGCCGTCAACTGGCTGGCGTGGCGCCTGTGGCCCCTGTGGAAGCAGCATCCCGCAGCGCGTCCGGCCAGGTTCAGGCCCATGTCGCAGATGCCAAGGCCGCCACCGCAGCTCCCGACAAGCTGACCCTGTCCAAGGGCTCCGTCAAGGGCGCGGCCGCCGATGAGCAAGTGGCCCAGCAAAAACAGGCCGCAGACCAATCTGCCCGCGCCGATGAGCTCAAACGCAATATGGCCGAGCTGAGCCAGATTGCGGCAGCCACCAAGCCCGCAGGTACGGCTGCCGCTCCCGCACCAGGCACCCCGGCTGCCGCTGCGCCAGCGGCAAGCCCCACAGTCACAGTGCCCGCGGCCAGCACCGCCAATGCAGCAGCGCCTGCCCCCGCTGCGGCTGCGGCTGCTGATGCGGCTGCAACGCCTGCTACCCCAGCCACACCCGAGGCTGCGGCAGCCGATGCGGCCAAGCCAGGCGACACCATGCCTGCACCAACTCCGGCCGAAGGCGAACCGGCACAGGCCGCAGCCGAGCCTGCCACGCCGGCACCGGCACCGGCACCGGCTGCACCTCCCAAGCCTGTGGCGGCACCGGCCCCCATTCCCGAGGAGCCCAGCTTTATCGACAGCCTGATGGAAGACCCGACCATCCCGCTGGCTGGTGCAGCACTGCTGGCCCTGCTTCTGGGCTATGGCGGCTACCGTGTTTCTCAGCGTCGCAAAGCCGCCGCAGCAGGCGCGGACAGCATGCTGGGCGACAGCCAGCTGTCCGCGGACTCCTTCTTCGGCGCCAGCGGCGGCCAGCGCGTGGACACCACGACCAGCAGCAGCCAGATGTCGGGCCAGTCCATGCAGTACTCTCCCAGCCAGCTCGACGCCGGCGATGTGGACCCGCTGGCCGAAGCCGATGTGTACCTGGCCTACGGCCGCGATCTGCAGGCCGAGGAAATCCTCAAGGAAGCGCTGCGCACCGACCCCAACCGTCTGGTGCTGCACCAGAAGCTGGCTGAAATCTATGCCAAGCGCCATGACCGCATGGCCTACGCATCAGTGGCCAACAACGTCTTTGCCCTGACCCAGGGCAAGGGCCCCGAATGGCAGCGACTGGCCGATCAGGGCCGCATCCTGGATCCGGAAAATCTGACCTACCAGCTGGGCGGCGCCCCCCAAGCTCCTGCAGCGGCAATTGCGACCCCAAGCGCCTTCAGCCCCACCAGTGCCTCAAGCGCTTTGCAAAGCGGTGCCGGCGCGGCCGTGGCCTTTGGCTCGGCACTGGCTGCTGCACAGGCAGCCGAAGCCGCGGCCAGCCGCGAAGGCCCTCCCACGGAGCCCGCCGGCATGGACTTCAACATGGATCTGGAGTTGCCGGCGGACCTGCCTGACACCGCAGCCAGCGCAGCGCCTGTGGCCTCCGAACCAGTCTCCTTGCCCAACGAACAGGACTTCGCAGCACTGGCACAGTGGGACACTCCTGCTGCCCCCTCCGCAGAGCCGGCAGTTGCAACCGCAGACAATGGCCTGAACCTGGATCTCGATGATCTGGCCTCGTTCAGCCTGCCCGCCACGGCATCTCAAGCCCCGGCCCCAGTCGCAGCTCCCGCGCCCGCCGAGCAAAGTTCTCTGAATGCGCTCGAGTTCGACCTCAACAGTTTCACCCTGCCTTTGCAGACACCGCCCGAGCCGGGCGGCGGACTGGATGCAGCTCCGCTGAACCTATCCTCCAACCTGCAGACACTGGACGAAGTGCAAGGTGCCGAAGCCCTGACCCTGCAGCAGCCAGCCCAGGAGAGCGACAGCCCCGCCGCCGCTCCTGCACAACCCGAGGTGACTTTCGACCTCAGCGGCCTGTCGCTGGATCTGGGCACATCCGATATCGCCGCGCCGATCGATGCCGTGCCAGCCCCCTCCGAACCGGAGGACCCGCTGGCCACCAAGCTGGCCCTGGCCGAAGAGTTCAATGCCATCGGCGACAGCGACGGTGCGCGTACACTGATCGAGGAAGTGATCGCCGAAGCCCATGGCGATCTCAAGGCCAAGGCCCACAGCCTTCTCTCTCAGATTGGTTGATTGATTTGATGCATTCAGACCCCGCGCCGGGAGCCATGCCATGCGCATAGCTCTTGGCGTCAGCTACAACGGTCAGGCCTATCGCGGCTGGCAAAGCCAGCCCGATGGCAACACCGTACAAGACAAACTCGAAGCGGCCCTGGGCCGCTTTGCTACTCAAGAAGTCTCCACCATCTGCGCCGGTCGCACCGATTCCGGTGTGCACGGCCTGATGCAGGTCGTGCACTTTGACACCGAGTTGCAGCGCGCGCCCAACTCCTGGGTACGAGGCACCAACACCTTCTTGCCCAAGGACATCGCCGTGCAATGGGCGGCCGAGGTCGCTGACGGCCCGGATGGCTTCCATTCCCGGGCCTGCGCCACCGCGCGCCGCTATGCCTATGTTCTGCTGCAATCGCCCGTGCGCCCCAGCGTGGACCAGGGCCGGGTGGGCTGGGTGTTTCAGGCTCTGGATGCGCAGCGCATGCGCGCAGCCGCCGATCTGTTGCTGGGCGAGCATGATTTTTCGTCCTTTCGCGCCGCAGGCTGCCAGGCCAAGAGCCCGGTCAAGACCCTGCGCCGCATCGACATCCACTACCGCCCCGCAGGACAGGCGCCCATGCGCGACGCGCAGATGGAATACGGCTACTGGCGCTTCGAGTTCGAGGGCAGCGCCTTTTTGCACCACATGATCCGCAACATCATGGGTTGCCTGATCTACGTGGGCCAGGGCTCCAAGCCCGTGGAGTGGATGCAGCAGGTGCTGGAGGCACGCTCGCGCGAAGTGGCAGCCCCCACCTTCTCCCCTGACGGGCTGTACTTTCTCGGCCCCATTTACGATACACGCTGGGGCCTGCCTGTAGACACTCCCCCGTTTGCCTGGCTGCCCTGAGCGGCCAAGCACCATCGATTGCTGCAACGCCAGAGACTTGCCATGTCTTCCATTGCCCCCCGCACCCGCATCAAAATCTGCGGCCTGACCCGCGAGCAGGATGTCGACGCCGCAGTGGCCGCCGGAGCCGATGCCGTCGGCTTTGTGCTCTATGCACCAAGCCCGCGCGCCGTGACGCTGCAACGCGCGGCCGAGCTGGCTCGGCGACTGCCGCCCTTTGTCACACCTGTTTTGCTCTTTGTGAATGAAACAGCTACCAATGTGATAGCTGCCTGCGACCGAATATCAAACGCCTGCGTGCAATTTCATGGCGATGAAACGGCTGCGGATTGCGAGGCCGCCACCCGGGGCGTGCAGCCCTGGTTGCGCGCGGCGCGCATACCCCTTGGAGACGATGCGGCCCAGTTTGACCTCGTAGAATATGCCCAACGTTATTCAAAGGCCCAAGCCATCCTGCTCGACGCCCATGTCGATGGTTATGGTGGCGGCGGCAAGGCATTCAATTGGTCACTTCTGCCAACAAGCGTCGACTCTCACCTCGTTTTGTCTGGTGGACTCACGCCTGCAAACGTGACCGATGGCATCTTGCAAGTGCGCCCTCGCGGGTTGTCTCTGGCCGTTGATGTGAGCTCTGGAGTCGAGGCCGATGGTCCCGACGGCAAGCCTCTCAAAGGCATCAAGGATGCCCACAAGATTCATCGCTTCATTGCTGCCGTACGCGCAGCTGATGCCCAAATTTTGCAGACTGACACATGTTTGAATACCAGTATCCCGACGTCCACGGCCATTTCGGCCGCTACGGCGGCAGCTTCGCCAGCGAAACCCTGACCCACGCCCTCACCGAGCTGCGTGAGGCCTACGCAAGGTATCAGAACGACCCCGAATTCGTCGCCGAATTCCAGTCCGAGCTGGCCCACTATGTAGGCCGTCCCTCGCCCGTCTATCACGCCTCGCGCATGAGCCGTGAAATGGGCGGTGCGCAGATCTATCTGAAGCGCGAGGACCTCAACCACACGGGCGCGCACAAGATCAACAATGTGATCGGCCAGGCCATGCTCGCCAAGCGCATGGGCAAGCCGCGCATCATTGCCGAGACGGGTGCCGGCCAGCACGGCGTGGCCACGGCCACCATCTGCGCGCGTTACGGCCTCGAGTGCATCGTCTACATGGGTGCCGAGGACGTGAAGCGCCAAAGCCCCAATGTCTACCGCATGAAGCTGCTGGGTGCGACCGTGGTGCCTGTCGAGTCCGGCAGCAAGACCCTGAAGGACGCGCTCAACGAAGCCATGCGCGACTGGGTGGCCAATGTGGACAACACCTTCTACATCATCGGTACCGTGGCCGGCCCCCACCCCTACCCCATGATGGTGCGCGACTTCCAGAAGGTCATCGGCGACGAATGCCTGACGCAGATGCCCGAGTTCCTGGGCGCCGACAAGCAGCCCGACGCGGTGGTTGCCTGCGTGGGCGGCGGCAGCAATGCCATGGGCATCTTCTACCCCTATATCCCCTACGAAGACACCAAGCTGTTCGGCGTGGAAGCGGCTGGCGAGGGTCTGGAATCCGGCAAGCACTCGGCCTCGCTGCAAAAAGGCAGCTCGGGCGTGCTGCACGGCAACCGCACCTTCATCCTGCAGGATGAAAACGGCCAGATCACAGAGACTCACTCGGTGAGCGCCGGCCTGGATTACCCCGGGGTGGGCCCCGAACATGCCTGGCTGCAGGAAATCGGCCGCGCCCAGTACGTGGGCATCACCGATCAGGAAGCGCTGGACGCCTTCCACTACCTGTGCCGCGCCGAAGGCATCATCCCGGCCCTGGAGTCCAGCCACGCCGTGGCCTATGCCATGAAGCTGGCCAAGACCATGCGCGCCGAGCAATCCATTCTCGTCAACCTCTCCGGCCGCGGCGACAAGGACATCGGCACCGTGGCCGACCTGTCGGGTGCCGAATACTTCGACCGCCCCTCCATGCGCGGTCTCACCGTCAAGGGCGCTCCCGGACATGATGCAGCCAAGGCTGCCTCAGGGGGCAACAAGTTATGAGTCGAATCACCGCCACTTTCAGCAAGCTCAAGGAAGAGGGCCGCAAGGCCTTGATTCCCTATGTGACTGCAGGATTCCCGTTTGCCGCCATCACCCCGCCCCTCATGCACGGCATGGTGGAAGCCGGTGCCGACGTGATCGAGCTGGGCGTGCCCTTCTCCGACCCCATGGCCGACGGCCCCACCATCCAGCGCGCAGGCGACAAGGCCATCGCCAACGGCGTGGGCCTGAGCCAGGTGCTGGCCTATGTGGCCGAGTTCCGCAAAAAGGACCAGACCACGCCCGTGGTGCTCATGGGCTATGCCAACCCCTTGGAGCGCTACGACCAGATCCATGGCGAAGATGCCTTCGTCAACCATGCCGCCGCATCCGGCGTCGATGGCGTGCTGATCGTGGACTATCCGCCCGAGGAATGCGAGGAGTTCGCCGCCAAGCTCAAGGCCCGCGACATGGACCTGATCTTCCTGCTGGCGCCCACCAGCACGGAGGAGCGCATGCAACAGGTGGCCCGCGTGGCCAGCGGCTACGTCTACTATGTCTCGCTCAAGGGCGTGACCGGTTCGGGCGCTCTGGACACCTCGGCCGTGGAGGCCATGCTGCCGCGCATTCGCCAGCATGTCAGCGTTCCCGTAGGCGTGGGTTTCGGCATTCGCGATGCCCAGACCGCACAGACCGTGGGCCAGGTGGCCGACGCCGTCATCATCGGCAGCCGCATCATTGACCTGCTCGACAACCAGCCCCACGAGAAGATCGTGCCTTTGGCAATAGACTTTCTGCGTGGCGTGCGAAAGGCTCTCGACGCATAATGCAGCCCTGAAATCAGCCACCCCCTGAGCGGCTTTGCCGCTTCCCCCTTGAAGGGGGACGACAGCCTCGCAGCGGGGCGGCCCTTGCTCGCTGTCCCTGACCGGGATTGCGCCAGTGCCTGCGCCGCGCCGCTCTCATGGGTTGCGGGTGGCGCGCAGTGCAGTGGAAACTGAAAAGGAAATAACCATGTCCTGGCTTGAAAAACTTCTGCCTGCAAAAATCCAGCAGACCAATCCGACGGAACGCCACCAGCAGATTCCCGAAGGTCTGTGGATCAAGTGCCCCAGCTGCGAAACCGTTCTGTACAAGACCGATCTGGAAAAGAACCAGAACGTCTGCCCGACCTGCGGCCACCACCACCGCATCGGTGCGCGTGCGCGTCTGAACCATTTCCTCGACGCCGAAGGCCGCTATGAACTGGCCCAGGAAGTCATTCCTGTCGACCCGCTGAAATTCAAGGACAGCCGCAAGTACCCCGAGCGTCTGAAGGAAGCGCTGGAGAACACCGGCGAGACCGACGCACTGATCGTCATGGGCGGCTCCGTCAAGAGCATCAATGTGGTCGTGGCCTGCTTCGAGTTCGACTTCATGGGCGGCTCCATGGGCTCCGTGGTCGGCGAACGCTTTGTGCGCGGCGTGGAAACCGCCATCGAGCAGAAAGTGCCCTTCATCTGCTTCACCGCCACCGGCGGTGCCCGCATGCAGGAAGGCCTGCTGTCGCTGATGCAAATGGCCAAGACCAATGCTGCGCTGACACGTCTGGCCAAGAAGGGCCTGCCCTATATCTCCGTGCTGACCGACCCGACCATGGGCGGTGTGTCCGCCGGCTTCGCCTTCGTGGGCGATATCGTGATCGCCGAGCCCAAGGCACTGATCGGCTTTGCCGGCCCTCGCGTGATCGAAACCACCGTGCGTGTGAAGCTGCCCGAGGGCTTCCAGCGCGCCGAATTCCTGCAGGACAAGGGCGCCGTGGACATGATCGTCGACCGCCGCGAGCTGCGTGATCGCATCTCCAGCTCTCTGGCCATGCTGCAACGCCTGCCTGCGGACGCCGTGGAATAAGCACCGGCCGACCCCAAGCAAAAAGGCTGACGCAGCATTCATCTGCGTCAGCCTTTTTTTGTCGGTTTTCATGCCTCGGGACATTCACAAGGCACCTCGGAGCAGGCTCTGGAATTGACGAGGTTTCGTCCGCCAACCTCAAGGCGGTGCAGCTTTGCCGGCCCGGGAAGCGCCCCTAGCGCACACCGGCAATCATGGACAGGCCGCCAGCCTGGACATAGTTGAGCACCATCAGCAGCACCTGCAGGCCGATCAGGGCAATCAGCGCCGAAAAGTCCACATTGCCTATCAGGGGCACCACCTTGCGTATCGGTGCCACCAGCGGATCGGCCAGGCGCTGCAGCACGCCATAGATGGGGGAATAGGGCTGAACCCAGGACAGGATGGCGTAGATCAGCAAGATGCCCATCATGCCGGACAGGATGACCTTGACCAGTCCGCAAAAAGCCAGCCATGGCAGCGCCAGCACCGATCCCTTGGCACCGAGCAGCAGCCAGATCAGCAGCACCTGCGCCAGTTGCAGCAGCAAGGCAGCAATCAGGCTGGACTTGTCCCAGCGGCCCTTGGCCGGAACGACCTTGCGCAACGGCATGACGATCCAGTCGCTCAGCGCAAAGACCAGCTGCCCCACGGGATTGCCAAACGGCACACGTTGCGCCTGCATGTACATGCGCAGCAGGCAGGCCCCGCTGATCAACCCGACGACGACATCCAGCAGAAACAAAACGATTTCAAACAGCATGTGACCCAATTCAGAAAACAGTGAGCAACTCACCTATTCATGGGATGATAGCCGGGCACCATGACCGATACGCAAAGTCTGCATTCCCTGCCCCTGTTCCCGCTGAACACGGTGCTGTTTCCTGAAGGCCTGTTGAGTCTGCAGGTCTTTGAGGTGCGTTATCTGGACATGATCCGCAAATGCCAGCATGCCGACGCTCCTTTCGGCGTGGTGGCGCTGCAGGCGGGGCAGGAAGTGCGCAAGGCAGGCGCCCAGACCGAGCGCCTGCACTCCGAAGGCGTGCTGGCCCGTATTGCCCAGCTCGATTCGCCCCAGCCCGGGCTGATGCATCTGCAATGCCGGGGCGCCCAGCGCTTTCACATCCAGCGCTGCTGGCAACTGCCACATGGCCTGTGGGTGGCCGATGTCACCATGCTGCCCGATGACCCCAAGGTCACCGTTCCCAAGCATTTGCTCAGCACCTCCTATGCGCTGGCTCAGGCCTTGCTGAACCTGCACGACCACGACCCCGATCACGCCCAGCTGCCCACACCGGCGCAGATGCACGACTGCGCCTGGGTGGCCAATCGCTGGGCCGAGATGCTGCCCCTGGCGCTGCGGATCAAGCAGCAGCTGATGACGCTGGATGCCCCGCTGCTGCGGCTGGAGCTGATCGCCGATGTGCTGGAGCAAAGCGGCATTACCGGATCGGCCCCGCAGGACGATGCCTGAAATCGCCTGCAATCGCCTGAATCCCTTTGCTGACAATCGACCAAAGCTACTTTTTCAATAGCATAAAACTGACAATCTTGGCTGCGGCCTGAGCCATTGAGGCCGCATACCGCAGCTCCCGTCAGCGCTTTGCCCGCCCGCCTACCGCTGCTTCGGCAAAAAACTTAAAATCACCGGTTTCGGGCAGCAGCCATCTTTGCTGCCCCTTGTTTCTGGCCTCCATCCGGCGCTTGTCGCTGGCGCTCTCTTTTCATGACTGAACAAAACACCTCTTCTGCGGTAGAAAACACCGCCCCTCAGGACGAAAACAAACTCATCGCCGAGCGCCGCGAAAAACTCAAAGCCCTGCGAGAGTCTTCCAAGGTCCATGGCGGCGTCGCTTTCCCCAACGACTTCAAGCCCGAGCATCGCGCAGCTGCCCTGATCGCCGAGCACGGCGACAAGGATGCCGAAGCCCTGGACGCCGCTGCCGTGGCTGTCAGCGTGGCGGGCCGCATGATGCTCAAGCGCGTGATGGGCAAGGCCAGCTTTGCCACCGTGCAGGACGCCACGGGCCGCATCCAGGCCTATGTCACCCGCGATGCCGTGGGCGAAGAGGTCTATGCCGACTTCAAGAAGTGGGATCTGGGCGACATCATCGCTGTCGAAGGTCAGCTGATGAAGACCAAGACCGGCGAGCTGTCGATCAAGGCCGCGAAAATCCGCCTGCTCACCAAGAGCCTGCGCCCCATGCCCGACAAATTCCACGGCATGGCCGACCTGGAGCAGAAGGTGCGCCAACGCTATGTGGACCTGATGACTGACGAAGAAGCGCGCAAGCGCTTCGTGGCGCGCAGCAAGGCGGTGGCCGGCATCCGCGACTTCATGGTCGAGCACGGCTTCCTGGAAGTCGAGACCCCCATGCTGCACCCCATCCCCGGCGGAGCCAATGCCAAGCCCTTCATCACCCACCACAATGCGCTGGATCAGGAGATGTACCTGCGCATCGCGCCCGAGCTGTATCTCAAGCGCCTGATCGTCGGCGGCTTCGAGCGCGTGTTCGAGATCAACCGCAATTTCCGCAACGAAGGCATCTCGGTGCGCCACAACCCCGAGTTCACCATGATGGAGTTCTACGCGGCCTACTGGAACTACCAGGACCTGATGGACTACACCGAAAAGCTGATCCGCGACGCGGCCATCAAGGCCGTGGGCACGCTGGAGTTGAGCTACGGCGGCAAGCCCGTGGATCTGGCCAAGCCCTTCGAGCGCCTGACCATCCCCGAAGCCATCGTCAAGTACACCGAAGCCGGCGACAACGTGGCCAACCGCGAATGGCTGACCAATGCCCTGAAGAAGCTGGGCATGCACGAAGACAAGGACAAGCTGTCCACCCGCACCCTGGCCAGCCTGCAGGTGCTGTACTTCGAAGAGGTGGTGGAAGAGAAGCTGTGGAACCCCACCTTCATCATGGAGCACCCCACCGAGATCTCGCCGCTGGCGCGTGCCAACGACGAGCGTCCCGAAGTGACCGAGCGCTTCGAGCTCTACATCACCGGCCGCGAATTCGGCAACGGCTTCTCCGAGCTCAATGACGCCGAAGACCAGGCTGCCCGCTTCAATGCCCAGGTGGAAGCCAAGGACGGCGGCGACGACGAAGCCATGTACTTCGACCACGACTTTGTGCGCGCCCTCGAGTACGGCATGCCCCCCACCGGCGGCTGCGGCATCGGTATCGACCGCTTCATGATGCTGCTGACCGACAGCGCCAGCATCCGTGACGTGATTCTGTTCCCTGCCCTGCGCCGCGAACAGTAAGTCTGAAATTGATAGCTTTTAGCGCTTGACTGTCTTGGTTTTCAGATACTTTCATCACTGAAAACCAAGCAGAGCAAGCGCTACTAGCTATTAAAAAATCAGCAAAAAACCGGTATTGCCCCGGTGGTGCCTGGGGCCGATAGGATGAATCCTCGGTTCCATGTCCACAAGGAGAGCGCCATGTGTCGCTGGCTGGCCTATACGGGCAATCCTGTTTCCCTGGAAACAATGCTGTTCCACGCGCGCCATTCGCTGATCGACCAAAGCCTGCATTCGAGATTCGGAGCGACGACGACCAATGGCGATGGCTTCGGACTGGGCTGGTACCAGCACCCGCACGATATGCCTTTTCGCTATCGCAGCATCCAGCCGGCCTGGCACGATCACAACCTGCGCGAGCTGTCGCGCGCCGTGTCGGCGCCCATGTTTCTTGCGCATGTTCGCGCGGCAACGCATACGCCGGTGCAGGAGACCAACTGCCATCCCTTCCGCCACCGGCGCTGGATGTTCATGCACAACGGCATGATCGAGGACTTTCCCCTGGTACGGCGCGATCTGCTCATGGCCATCGATCCGCAGTTCTTCACCTCGCTGGAAGGCTCGACGGACTCGGAGACCATGTTTCTTCTGGCCATGAGTTTCGGGCTGGAGCACAGTCCTGCGCCGGCCATCGCGCGCATGGCGGGTTTTGTCGAGGCCACGGCGCGCAGGCATGGGATCGCTCACCCGCTGAGCATGACCGTGTGTGCCAGCGATGGCGAGCAACTGGTGGCCGTGCGCTACGCGAGCGAAGGCCAGTCGCCGCGCTCGCTCTATCACAGCACCTCCTTCAAGCATCTTCACGCGCTTTACCCCGACGACCCGCGCATCGCGGCCGTTGGTGACGATGCGTATTTGATCGTGTCCGAACCGCTGGTCGATCTGCCGCAGGCCTGGGCACAGGTGCCCGAGTCGACGGCGATCGTCGTGCGTGGCACGCAGATCGAATACCTGCCATTCGCACCCATTCAAGCCTGAGGGCGTGCTCAGCCGCGCAAGCCCAAGCCCGGCGCAAGCTCATCCAATCGCCGTCGGCCATCTGGCCAGTGACTGGGGCATCAGCCCCATGGCTATACTGGCCCACCATGCATATCCCTCAATACTGGGCGCAAGCGCGGCTGCGCCATGCAACCGGCCAACGCCACGGCGCGACCGTCCAGCGTTGGGGCTGGTCCGACCACAGCCAGCAGGAAGCACAGAACCATGCGCAGCAACGAGCCCAGCAAGCGCTGGACGCCGTGCTGGCCGCCCCCACGCAACGCCACCTCGATGCGGGGTTCGAGCGCATGGAATGGCGTGGTGAATACGGGCTGGAAGGCGGCATGCCCATTCGCGAAGAGGTGCTGGAGCGGCGTGATGAATCCGTCATGACCCGCAACAGCTATGGCGCACATTGCCTGAACACGGAGAACGTGGCCATTGCCGACATCGACTTTGCGCTTCAGAAAAAGCCCGCCCGATTTCCTCTCATCTCGTCGCTGCTGCTGGCCCTGGCCCTGCCCTGGCTGTGGCTGACCCCGCTGACCTGGAATCTGGGTGCGGCACTGTTGATGCTGCTGGTGGCCAGCATCGGCCTGGTCTTCTGGTCGGGCCTGAAGCAATGGCTGCAGTCCCGCCAGGCGCAGCGCAGCCAGGCCCTGCAGCCACCGCCTGCCGAAATCGCGCTGGCAAGGGTTCAGGCCTTCTGCGCCGACCATCCCGACTGGGGCCTGCGCGTCTACGAAACGCCCAAGGGCTTGCGCGTCATCGTCACCCACGCCGCATTCAGCCCATCTTCCCCCGAGGTGCAGACACTGTTCCAGCAGCTTGAGGTCGACCCGCTGTATGCCATGCTGTGCCATCAGCAGCAGTGCTTTCGCGCCCGCGTCAGCGGCAAGCCCTGGCGCATGGGCTTGAATGGCCTGTCCACCCAGGAAAGACGCTGGCCCCAGCCTGAGGCCTGCCGGGCTTCGCGCCAGCAGTGGGTATCCGACTATGAGGCCAAATCGGCACGGTTCGCGGCCTGCCGCTTCATCGATCAGCTGGGCGCGACGACGCTGTGCTCAGCGGCCCAGACTTTTGTCATCTGGCACGATGAAAGCAGCAAGGCGCACTCCACTCTGGAATTGGCCTGAGTATCTCCGTGACCATTCGCAAAGCCTGTTGCTCGAAACCGGCGTATAAAGTAACCATATATTTCCCCGGAACATGCCTGAACTACAGATGCGTCCGCCCCTGATCTTCCTCCCATGACAGCTCTGCCATCTTCTGCATCAGCTTTGTCTGCCATCGAATCCAGCGGTGCACGGTTCTCGTCGCCCGATTCCGCGACGCCGTTCTCCGTGCTGGTCGTCGAGGATCAGGCCGTCATGCGCGCTGCTCTGGTGACGGAACTTCGCCAGGCCGGCGTGACCCAGGTGCTGGAAGCCGAAAACGGCCGCACCGCGCTGGCACTGTTTCGCAGCGAAAGGCCCGACCTGGTGCTGCTGGACATCCGCCTGCCCGGCGAAGACGGCTACTGGGTCGCGCGCCAGCTGCGCGAGGCCGAGCCCGGCGAGTGGACACCCATCATCTTTCTCTCCGGCCTGGACAACGATCTGGACGTCTGGCGCGGTATTGAGGCGGGCGGCGACGACTATCTGGTCAAACCCGTCAAACCCATTGTGCTGGTCGCCAAGCTGCGCGCCATGCGCCGCCTGCTGGACATGCGCCGTCGCCTGGTCACGGTCTCTGCAGAGCTGCATCTGGCGAATCAAAAGCTCAACGAAATGGTGGAGCTCGATGCGCTCACGGGCCTGGTCAATCGCCGAGGCCTCGATCGCATGCTGCATGCCGAAATTGCTGCGGCAAGGCGCGAGAGCAGGCCGCTGACGCTGATGCTTTGCGACCTCGATCACTTCAAGCACTTCAACGATAACTACGGCCATGTCCAGGGCGACGAATGCCTCAAGCAGGTCGGGCGTCTGCTGCGCGAAGTCTGCGTGCGCCCGCGCGACATCGCCGCACGTTACGGCGGTGAAGAATTTGCCCTGATCCTGCCCAATACCCCGCGCTCCGGTTCGATGACATTCGCCCGTGCTCTCGGCCAAATGCTCAAGTTCCTCAAGGTTCGCCCGCCAGGAACCACCGAGGATATTCCGCTGACCCTCTCCGGCGGCATTACCACCTGCATTCCCGACGAGCACACCAGCGCCGAATCCATGCTGATGCGAGCCGACGAAGCCCTGTACGCCGCCAAATCGCAAGGGCGCAACCGCTTCTTCAGCTTCGAGATGCAGATGGACACCATAGAGCAAAGACAGATCTAGCAGTCCGGATATGTCCACGAGCTGATGATAGCCAACGCACGACGCGCCCGTCGCTGCTGCCTGCTGTCATGATGCATGACGTTCATTGGAGCTTTTTCATGTCTGCCCGCATCGCCTCTGCTGCCTTCCTGCTGTCCGCGTTGCTGAGCCCTCCGGTCATGGCAGGCGAACGCCAATGGACCGTGCTGTCCAGCGGCGATGGCGCCGACACCCATGAACGCTGGCAGGTAAGCGGGACGCGGTTGCGAACGCTTCCCGCCTTCGACCCGGCACGCGCCGAGCCGCCGCTGTCGGTGCATCAAGCAACGGCGGCCGCGCTGGCCCACGCGCACCTGCGCTATCCCAGCGATGACTTCGTGGTTTCCGAGGTTAGCCTGCAGCGGTTTACCGAAGGCGCTGCGGCGCAGGGCGAGGATACAGCGCGCGGCTGGGTGTACCTGGTCAGCCTTGACTACAACGCCAAGGGCTGGACCCAGATGGTGCCGGTGCTGCTGGATGGCAGCATCGTGCTGAGCGACAAAGAGCAATTGTAGGCACGGGGCCTTACGCAGGCACGTCGACCTGCGCGCGCATCCGTACCGGAATGGATTTCGCCGCTGGCGTGCCGCTGATCCGGTCGTAGTAGTCCAGCGGCAGCAGGGGGTTGAGCTCCGGGTAGTAGCCCGCCAGCGCCCCGCGCGGCATCGGGTAGTCAAGCACGGTCAGGCCTTCGATTCGCCGCGTCACGCCTAGCAGTCCACCAAGCAGCGTTGCGGCACAGCCTTGCCGATCGACACTTATCAGCGCTGCGCTCAAGAGACGCTAGGATTGGCGCATTGTCCTGTCGGTCCTTCGGGACTGACCTCTGCCGTTTTTCTCGAGTGACTGGTTATGCGTCGTCTTCAAATGCGCCTGCCCGATTGGATGCAGGACTGGCTTGAAATCCTGATTCCCGGGATTCAGATCTTTCTCATCATCCTGGTGGCCTGGCTGATCAACTGGCTCATCAAGCGCATCATCTCGCGCGCAGGCAAGGCCTACGACCTGCCTCATGAGCTGCTCATGCCGCTGCGCGGCGTGTTTCGCTGGATCATCATCGCCGCCGCCGTGCTGGCGATTCTGGAGCGCCTGGGCATGTCGGCTACCGTTCTCTGGACGGCTTTCACCGGCTTTGCCACCGTGGGCGCCGTTGCCTTCTTCGCAGCCTGGAGCGTGCTCTCCAACCTGTTCTGCGCGCTGCTGATCGTCACCGTTGGCCCCTTCCGTCTGGGCGACTATATCGAGGTGCTCGACACTGCCGAAAAACCTGGAGCCAAGGGCCGCGTGATCGACCTCAACATGCTCTACATCACCTTGCAGGATGACAGCGCACCGGCGGGCATGCCCAATCTGCTGCAGATTCCCAACTCCCTGATCTTCCAGCGCGTCATTCGCCGCTGGAAAGGCGGCATGCCGATGGTCACGGAGAACACTCCTGCCACCAGCCAGGAGGAAGCGTGCGCCGTGGCCATCACCACTCCTGGCGGCAGCGCCGCTGCCTCGGGCTGAGAGCGGCTGATACCCGGCCTCCATGCAAAAGGGCTTCCTGAGAAGCCCTTTTTTGATTCCCTCAAGGCAGACGCGGCCTGACCTTGCTGGCAGCCAGCTTGGCATTCACACGGGCCTGCTCCACATCGCTGGCGCGCGCCAGGGCCACACCCATGCGGCGCTTGACAAAGCTCTCGGGCTTGCCGAAGAGGCGTAGATCGGTGCCGGGCACGGCCAGGGCTTGCTCCACGCCATCAAACACCAGGCCTTCGGCATCCTGACCGCCGTAGATCACGGCACTGGCACCGGGGTTGCGCAGGCTGGCATCCACAGGCAGACCCAGAATCGCGCGGGCATGCAGCTCGAACTCGCTTTGCCACTGCGTGCACAGCGTCACCAAGCCTGTGTCATGAGGGCGTGGCGAGACTTCGCTGAACCAGACCTGCTCGCCCTTCACAAACAGTTCCACGCCAAACAGACCCAGGCCGCCCAGGTCGTCGGTGACGGCCTTGGCAATCTGGCGCGATTTCTCCAGCGCGGCAGGGTGCATGGGGTGGGGCTGCCAGCTTTCCACATAGTCGCCGGCCTGCTGGACGTGGCCCACGGGGTCGCAGAAATGGGTTTCGATCTGACCATCCGCACCCTTGGCGCGCACGGTCAGCTGGGTGATTTCGTAGTCGAAGTCAATAAAGCCTTCGACGATCACCCGGCCCTTGGCCACACGGCCGCCAGCCATGGCGTAATCCCAGGCCTTGGCCACATCGGCCGGGCCGTCGATCTTGCTCTGGCCCTTGCCCGAGCTGCTCATCACGGGCTTGACCACACAGGGGTAGCCGATGGCGGGCTGGCCGTCGCTGCCCTCGATCGCTGCTTGCAGCTCGGCCAGGGAGTCGCAGAAACGATAGGGGCTGGTGGGCAGGCCCAGGGTCTCGGCGGCCAGCCGGCGAATACCTTCGCGGTCCATGGTCAGACGCGCGGCGCGGGCTGTGGGAATGCAGGTGATGGCGCCTGCTGCCTCCAGCTCTTCCAGCATGGGCGTGGCAATGGCTTCTATCTCGGGCACGACCAGATCGGGTTTGACCTCTTCGATCAGCGCCTTGAGCTGGGCCGGATCGCTCATGGTGATGGTACGCGCATGGTGGGCCACCTGCTGGCCAGGCGCGTTTTCATAGCGGTCCACGGCAATGGTTTCCACGCCCAGGCGCTGCAGGGCAATCAGCACTTCCTTGCCCAGCTCGCCGCTGCCCAGCAGCATGACTTTGGTGGCATTGGGGGAGAGAGGGGTTCCTAGGGTGGTCATGGTTGCATCCTGCATATATGGGGCCAAGCCCCCGATCATAGGCGAGCAGGCAAGCCTCTCTTGGCCGCAGCTTGGCAATTCGGGCCGCTTTCAGCGCCGAGCGATGCAGCGCATGACGCAGCGGATGGAAGATTCAGTGCGGCATCGGCGAGTAGTGCTCGATGCGGCAGGCGCCGCGATTCTTGCATTGCCCGTCCAGATAGCGAAAGCGTACCGTCACGGCAGCACCGGGGCTGGGCCACTGCTTGCGCGGCAGCTCGCTTTGATAGTCCGCCGTTTCGGGCCTGAAGCTCAGCGCCGTGCCCGGTTGCGGACATTCGGCATCACCCCTGGCCTTGGCTTCGAGCACGCGGGTCTGCAGCGCGCGGCCACCGCTTTGCTTTTCTCGCACCTGCACTTTGAGATCGCAGATCTGCCAGTCTGCAGCCTGGGCGGCAGCGGCGCAGGCTGTCAAAGCCGCCGCGATCAGAATTCGAAAAAGAGTCATCTGCCTACCTGCAAGTGAGTGGTGTTCATGGGCCTGCATCTCTATCAAATCGATAGCTTCAATCGCTTGAATACAAGTGGATTGAGGCCAATTTCATGAAAATTTCCGGTGGCCATCAATGCGTCAGACCGACAGCCTTGCCGCCACGCTGCGGAATGCATCCCGCGTCGAACTTCATCTCGGAAGTCCAGACCGCATCGTCCCAGACCCAGGGGCTGCTGGCTTGCTCCAGGCCGAGCACATGCACGCCGCTCAAGTCCTTGACGCGCTCCTTGAGCCAGTCGATCTGATCGCTGCGCACAAACACCAGGCAGGCGATCTCCCAGTCGGGCTGCGTGATGCCCAGGCCGTGCAGCTGCGACAGCAGCGGGGCATACCATTTCTCGACCCGCTCGTTGAGACGGTTGACCAGCGCCAGCGGATAGCCGGAAGCCGATACCTCGACCACATAGACCTGGCGACGAGCCGGGCGCAATGCCACGAAAGCCGGACATTGCCAGCCATCGGCCACCTCGTACTTGGGGGCCACAAAAGTCTCACCGTTGGCCGTGAGCAACTGCATCACGGCTTCTTCATGTCGGTCCATGCTCAATTTCTCCGGCGCGCCGAAAGTGCGCGCAGGCTCACACCTTAGCGCAGCTCAGGCCTCGCCGAAGCAAATTCCGATATCGCGCGCCATGGTCAGCAGCGGGCTGTCCAGCGGCACGGTGCGCTGGGTATTGGCCACATCGGCAATCGCCACACTGCCGATGCGGCCGTTCTGCAGCGTGACCATATGGCCCAGCCGGCCGTCCAGCACCAGCTGCGCCGCATGGTGGCCGAACTGCGTGGCCAGCACCCGGTCAAACGGAGTCGGATCGCCGCCGCGCTGCACATGGCCCAGCACCGTGGTGCGCACCTCGCTCTGGAGATGGGGTTGCAGGCGCTCGCGCAGCACATGGCCGACGCCGCCCAGGCGCACGGGGTCGGGACTGTGTGCAATCCGCTCGCGCACCGTCAGGCTCTGGCCGCTTTCCTTGGCCCCCTCGCCGATGCAGATGATGGTGTAGCGCTGACGCCGCTCGCGCTCCTGGCAAACCTTGATGATGGACTGCAGGTCGTAATCGATCTCGGGCAGCAAAATGATGTCGGCAGCACCGGCAATGCCGGACTCCAGCGCCAGCCAGCCCGCGTGGCGACCCATGGTCTCGACGATCATCACGCGGTGATGGCTCATGGCCGTGCTCTCGATGCGGCGCAGGCTTTCGGTCACCGTGGCCACGGCCGTGTCAAAGCCGAAGCTGCGCTCGCAGTTGGCAATGTCGTTATCGATGGTCTTGGGCACGCCCACGCATTGCAGTCCCACCTGCGCCAGACCGTGGGCCAGACTCATGGTGCCGTCGCCTCCGATGGCGACCACCACATCCAGTGCCAGCGCCTTGACGTTGCTCCCCACCTGGGCCAGCGTGGCCGCATCGCGCAGCGGGTTGGCGCTATTGCTGGTGCCCAGGATCGTGCCGCCGATATGCAAAATGCCGCTGACTTCGTCCCAACTCAGCGCTCTGACGCGCGGGTTTGCATCCATCAGGCCTTCAAAGCCGTCGGCAATGCCCAGCACCTCGCACTGGCCATGGTTGATCAGGGACTTGGTGACCGCACGGATCACCGCATTGAGGCCGGGGCAATCGCCGCCACCGGTCAGCACACCAACGCGCATGGGCTCGCTCTCCAAAGATTCTCGAATGCACATCATCCCACGAGAAAGCTGCAGCCAAAGCCTCGCAGGCCTGCACTGCGGTTGAGACTGCTTGTCCTCGAACCTGCCTGCTTCAGCAGCTCCCTGCAGGGCCGGCCTCCCGGATCCCTTGCTGCGGCGAAAGCAGCCAGCGGGCCGTGTGGAACTCCGTCACGCTGTCGCGGTGGGCCACCGAGACCAGTGCCCCGCCTCTGCTTTGCACCAGCTGCACCAGCCGGCTGTAGATCTGCGCTTCGGCGGCATTGTCCAGCGCGCTCGTGGCCTCGTCCGCAAACACCCAGGCCGGACGCTTGAGCAGGACCCGCGCCACGGACAGCCGCTGCTGCTCGCCTCCCGACAGGCTGCTGTTCCAGGCCGCCTGGCTGTCCAGCCGCTCCTGCAGCTGCGGCAGCTGCGCTTCGCGCAAGACCTGCTTGAGCTCAGCGTCGCTGTAGCTTGCCGCCGGCTCCGGATAGGCCAGCGCATCGCGCAGGCTGCCGTCGGGAAAATAGGGACGCTGAGGAATGAACATCGCGTCCAGAGGCCGCTCCACCTGACCTCGCGCATAGGGCCAGATGCCGGCAAAGGCCCGCAGCAAGGTGGACTTTCCGCTGCCCGAAGGCCCGCTGATCAGCAGCCTCTGACCCGGGCGTATCTGAAGCTCGGCGTCCGCCACGATGGGGCTGCCTGCGGGCAGGGACACATCGAGAGCCCGGGTCTGCAACTGGGTCGACGCTGCAAGCTGCACGCCGAGCGGATGCTCCTCCTGCTCGCGCAGACTCTCGTCAAAACCGGCCAGACGCAAGGTCGTGGCCCGCCAGGCCGCGATATCGGAGTAGTTGTTGACAATCCAGCTCAGCGAGTCCTGCACCTGATTGAAGGCCGAGCCTATCTGCATGAGCTGACCCAACTGGATGGCGCCACTGAAAAAGCGGGGTGCGGCAATGATGAAGGGAAAGACCACGGCCGCCTGGCCGAAGAAATTGGTAAACCATCCCAGACTCTTCTGCTTCTTGATCAGGTTCAGGTAGTTGCCCAGGGCATCGCCAAAACGCAGGCCGATCTGCGCGCCCTCCACGCGCTCGCCGCCGTCCAGGGCGATGGCTTCGGCATGCTCGCGCACGCGGATCAGGTGGTGGCGGAAATTGGCCTCCAGCTGCTGCTGGCGGCTGTTGAGCCAGACCTGGGGTTTGCCGATCCAGAAGGTGATGGCACTGCCGACCAGGCAATACAGCACCGCCATCCAGACCATGAAGCCGGAAACCTGCAGCTGCCCGCCGCCGAACAGGGCAGGCAGACCGATATCGACGACGGAACTAAGGCTCCACAGAATGCCGACGAAGCTCACAAAGGTGACGGCCGCATTCAGCAACCCCATGGACAGCGACACGGTATAGGTGGTGAAGAGATTCAGGTCCTCCTGAATCCGCTGGTCGGGGTTGTCGGGGGCCTTGGCATTGCCGTCCACGCCATAGCGCCCCAGCTCCAGCCGGTAGAACGCCTTGGCCGACAACCAGCGCTGCAACATGTGCTCGGTCAGCCAGCGCCGCCAGTTGAGCTGCAGCAACTGCGTCAGATAGAACTTGTAGACCGCGATGACGATATAGACCAGGGCCAGCCAGAGAAAGCGCCATAGCTGCTGCCAGAACACCTCGGCCTGCTTGTTCTGCAATGCGTCATAGAACACCCGGTTCCATTCATTGATCTGCACCAGCATGAACACCGCTGCGAGATTGAGGCCCACGATGGCGGCCAGCAGCCCCCAGGCCTTCCATTTCTCCTCGGACTGGAAATAGGGCCGGGTCAGGGAAAAGGCCTGGCGCAGCACGCCCGGTCGGTGTTTGCGGGACTCAGGTCTCGAAATCTTCGAATTCATGCAGGCTTTCGGTGATTCTTGAACAACTGGCGCGGCACTGATGCCGCTGCCGGGCTACTGAGCTCACCCTAAGCCGGCTAGCTGAGGCCAGACTTAAATGTGCGAGACCGCCCTGCCCGGCCTTCAAAAGCCATAAAAAAATCCGCTGCCCTTGCATCAGAGGCAGCGGATGGCGGGGTCGGGCAAGTCCTGGCCTACGGCAGCAGATCCAGCGCCTGCAGATAGGCGGGCTGGCGCATCAGATCCTCCCATGCCTGGGGTTCGGTATCGGGCAGCAGCGAGACACGGCGCGATTCGGAGTCGATATCGGGCACCCAGCGACCATCGCGCAGTGCCGCATCCATGCCGTCCAGCAACTCGTCCACATGCTCGCCCAGACCCAGGCTCTGGTTGCACAGCAGCACCATGTCGCAGCCCGCATTCAGGGCCGTCAACGCGGCATCGGTGTAGCTGATGAGTGCGCCATCAATGCGGCGCGCGCCCTCCATGCTCAGGTCGTCACTGAAGATGGCTCCGTCATAGCGCAGACGGGCGCGCAGGATGTCCTTGAGCCATTTCTCGCTGAAGCCCGCCGGGCGCTTGTCCACCTTGGGATAGATCACATGGGCGGGCATGACGGCGGTCAGCACGCTGGACAGCCAGGGATAGGGCGCGGCGTCTTCGTCGAGGATGGCCGTCAGGCTACGCTTGTCGACGGGAATGTCCACATGCGAATCGGCCTTCACAAAGCCATGCCCGGGAAAATGCTTGCCGCAATTGCCCATGCCGGCCTGTAACAGGCCGTGCATCAGGCTTTTGGCCAGAGCGGCCACCACGCGCGGGTCGCGGTGAAAGCTACGGTCACCGATGACCGAGGATTCGCCGTAGTCCAGATCCAGCACAGGCGTGAAGCTGAAGTCCACGCCGCAGGCGCGCAGCTCCGTACCCAGCACATAGCCGGCGGCCGTGGCAGCGTTCATGGCCCGCATGGCGCCGCTGCCTTCGCGGTGCTTTTTGCCCTTACCGTCATCCATCCACTTCTCGCCAAAGGCGCGCATCGGCGGAATATGCGTGAAGCCATCGGTGCGAAAGCGCTGCACGCGGCCGCCCTCGTGGTCCACGCTGATCAGCAGATCGGGCTTGACGGCCTTGATATCTGCGCACAGCTGGACCAGCGCACTGCGGTCTTCCCAGTTGCGTTTGAAGAGAATGATGCCGCCCACCAGCGGATGGGCCAGGCGCGCGCGGTCCACATCGGTCAGCGATGTGCCGGCAATATCAATGATCAGAGGTGCATGCATGCTCATGATTTATATATTTCCATAGCATCCGGCGCTTATATATCGAGCACCAGAGGCCAGTTTCACTCTTTTCTTTCGACGACACAAAAGCTGGCTGCGTAGTCGGATTCATCGGTGACGGACAGGTGCGCCGTCAGATTGTTCTTCTCAAACCACTCCTTGAGTTCGCCATGCAGACGAATCGCTGGCTGGCCGCTGGGCAGCTTGATGACTTCGCAATGGCGCCAGGTCATGGGCATGACCATGCCCATTCCCACGGCCTTGCTGAAAGCCTCCTTGGCCGAAAAGCGCGTGGCCATATAGCGGATGCCGCGCTCGGGCCAGCGCTCGCTGCGCGCCTTCCAGGTCGCCAACTCGCCATCGGCCAGAACCTTGCGGGCAAAGCGCTCGCCATGCTTTTCCAGGCTGGCGCGAATGCGGCGCACGTCGCAGATATCGGTGCCGATGCCGTAAATCATCCATGACTCCTTTTAGAGAAAAAGGCCTAAAACGCTTACCTAGAAAGTGCTATCAGCTATCTTTTTCAGGAATTTTTGTCTGCCATGCCAGAGTCGATGCAGGCTTGGTAGGCCTTGACAGTCTGGGCATAGCCCAGCTCCAGCGCATCGGCGACCAGAGCGTGGCCGATGGAGACCTCAGCCAGACCGGGCACCCGGGCCACAAAGGCCGCGAGGTTGTCGCGATTGAGGTCATGGCCGGCATTGATGCCCAGGCCTGCATCCAGCGCGGCCTGCGCGGCCCTGGCATAGGCTTGCAGTTGCTGCTCCTGGCCGGCTTGGCCCCAGTTGGCGGCAAAGGGCTCAGTGTAGAG
This sequence comes from Comamonas sp. GW821-FHT11H03, assembly GCF_058807955.1. Taxonomy (NCBI): domain Bacteria; kingdom Pseudomonadati; phylum Pseudomonadota; class Betaproteobacteria; order Burkholderiales; family Comamonadaceae; genus Comamonas; species Comamonas sp. GW821-FHT11H03. The sequence continues at coordinate 604,492 of NZ_JBXARF010000002.1, read as the reverse complement.
TTCCACGCGGTCGGCGCCGACCGCCTTGGCAGCCGCCATCTGCTCGGGGATGGGGTCCATGAACAGGCTCACGCGCACGCCCAGCGCCTTGCATTCGGCAATCAAGGGCTTGAGGCGTTCGGCATCCTGGGGAAAGCTCCAGCCATGGTCGCTGGTGAACTGGTCTTCGCTGTCGGGCACGAACGTGGCCTGATGCGGACGCGTCTGGCGGATGAAATCCATCAGGTTCTGCGTGGGATTGCCTTCGATATTGAACTCGGCCTGAGGCCAGTTCTTGAGCAGCTCGTGCAGCTCGAACACATCCTGCGCACGGATATGGCGCTCATCCGGACGCGGGTGAATGGTGATGCCCTGCGCTCCGGCCTCCAGGCAGATCTGCGCCGCACGCGTCACGGAGGGAATGCCCAGATGGCGGGTATTGCGCAGCAGCGCCACCTTGTTGACATTGACCGAAAGCGCGGTGCGTGGGGAGGCAGAGGTATTCATAGCGATTGCAAATCCATCATCAGCTGGCGGGTGCGCAGCATGGTTGAGCCGCAATGGTATTGCAGAAGATGGCGCAATTGCGGCTTCAGGGCCTGGGCCACTTCGGGCTCGGACAGCGCGTTCAGGGTTCTCGGAAACGGCTGCTCGGCCTGCAGCGCCAGCTCTATGCTCTGCCACTGCACGCCGGTCAGGGCCGCGCGTTCGTAGCCAGAAGCCTGGCGCAACCCCCCATCGGCCACCAGCGTGTAGCGCAAAACACTGTTGACCTGGCTGAGCGTGGCGCTTTCCTGCCTCAGATCGGGCAGATGGCCGAGTTCTCGCAGCAGCACCAGCTCGAAGGCGCGCAGCACGGGCTCGATGGCCTCGGTCGTGCCGCCATGCTGGCCAGCCAGCACGCGCACCACACCGGCATAGATGTCGAACAGCGCCGTATAAGGGTCGTCGCGTGCCAGCAGGCGCAGCAGCAGCTCGTTCAGGTACATGCCCGACCACAGCGCATCACCCTGGGGCATGACATGCCCGCCCACCCATTCCGCCCCCTTCAGGCTATGAATCTCGGCATTGCCCTCTGCTCCCAGCGTGTAGCTGAGCTTGAGCGGCTGCAGTGGCAGCAGCACAGGGCGAAAGTTGGAGGTATGGCGCTTGACGCCCTTGGCCGCAAGCGCCACGCGCCCGCGATGGCGTGTGAACACCTCCAGGATCAGGCTGGATTCGCTCCAGTCGTACTGGTGCAGGATGTATGCGGGTTCGTCACCGACGCGTTTGGCGCTAGCCATGACTTGCTCCGTACCACAACAAAAAGGTGAAGGGGGCGGTTTTGCCGCCAGGCCGCCCCAAGGCAAAACCCGGCCTAAGCCGGGTCCGGGCCCCCTCGGGGGGCAGCGAGCACACGCAGTGAGCGAGCGTGGGGGTCAAAAAGTTTTACTCATAGCCGAAGGACCTGACCCGGGCCTCGTCATCGGCCCAGCCGGACTTGACCTTGACCCAGACTTCCAGGAACACCTTGGCGTTGAGCAGCTTTTCCAGCTCCTGGCGGGTTTCGGTGGAAATGCGCTTGAGGCGCTCGCCACCCTGGCCGATCACCATGGCCTTGTGACCGTCGCGCTCGACCACGATGGTGGCGGCAACGCGCATGAAGCGGCCGAACTTGGGGCTGGGCTCCTCCTCGAACTTGTCGATGACCACCGTCGAGGTGTAGGGAAGCTCGTCGCCCGTGAAGCGGAACAGCTTCTCGCGCAGGGTCTCGGAAGCCAGAAACTTCTCGCTGCGGTCGGTCAGTTCGTCCTCACCGTAGAACCAGGGCTGCTGCGGCAGGTATTTGGCGCAGATGCCATACATGCGCTCGATATCCTTTTTGTTCTTGGCCGACATGGGCACGAACTCGGCAAAAGGATGGCGCTCCTGCATATCGCGCAGCCAGGGCGCGATCTCGGCGCGTCGACCCACGGTATCGAGCTTGTTGGCGATCAAGAGCGTGGGGATGCCTGGCTTGAACAGGCTAAGCACCTTGGCGTCGGCCAGCGTGAAGCTGCCCGCCTCCACCACGAACAGGATCAGGTCCACATCGCCGATCGCGCCCATCACGGTCTTGTTGAGCGACTTGTTCAGGGCGGTGGAATGCTTGGTCTGGAAACCGGGGGTATCCACAAAGACGAACTGGGTCTCGTCCTTGGTGCGGATGCCGGTGATGCGGTGGCGCGTGGTCTGTGCCTTGCGCGAAGTGATGGAGATCTTCTGACCCACCAGTGCGTTCATCAGCGTGGACTTGCCCACATTGGGCTTGCCGACGATGGCGATCAGGCCGCAGCGCTGCTCTTCGGGCGCGTAGACGCGCGCCGGAGCTTCTTCCTCCTGGTCGCGGATGGCGGTCGGCGTGCTGCCCGGCTTGGCAGCAGCCAGCATGGCGCTGATGTAGTCCAGGTTGGGGTCGCTGATATCGGTAGTCACAGACTTGGGACCTTTTTGGCCCTTGGCTTTTTCTGCACCTGCGGTGCCCGCTATCTTTTTCTTAGCAGCATCGGTCATGGATTTTTGGCTTTCACTTTTTCCAGCAAGGCAGCGGCGGCTGCCTGCTCGCCCATGCGGCGGGATGCTCCCGAGCCCTGGGCGCTGATATTCCATTCGGCAATCGTGCACTCGACCTTGAAGGTCTGCTTGTGCGCCGCGCCACTGATTTCCACCACATGGTATTGCGGCAGCTTCATGCGCTTGCCCTGTAGCAATTCCTGCAGTGCGGTCTTGGGGTCTTTGTCGGCCGCACGCATGTGGGGATTGATGTCCACGCCCTCGAAGAGGTGGTGGACGACTGTCTCGCCGGCGGCAAAACCGGCATCGAGGTAGACGGCTCCGATCAGCGCCTCCACGGCATCGGCCAGGATGGACGGGCGCTGCTTGCCACCGGACTTGGCTTCGCCCTCACCCAGACGCAGCAGATCGGGCAACTGCAGCTTCAGCGCAATCTTGTGCAGCGTGCCTTCCTTGACGAGATTGGCCCGAACACGCGAGAGATCGCCTTCGGGCATGGAGGCCAGCTTGGCATAGAGCAAGCTGGAGATGGCCAGACTGAGCACCGAGTCGCCCAGAAACTCCAGTCGCTCGTTGTTGTCGGCAGAGAAGCTGCGGTGCGTGATGGCACGCTGCAGCAGCGCCGGGTTGGCAAATTGATGTTGCAGCCTTTGCTGCAGAGCGACTAGAGCAGGTTCCACCTGAAAGGTCTATTTCTTGAAACGGTAAACAAGGTAGGCAGGGCCTGCCAGATGAATCTCACGGGAATACTCGAAGCCCACGACGATCTTGTCGTTGACCTTGGTCACGTTCAGATCGTTGCCGGAGATGGACTTGAAATCATCAATGGAGGCCGAACGATCAAAGCTGGCCTTGACTTCGGCAACGCTACTGCCTTCAGCGGCGGCCTTGTTGGCCGCCTTGGTGATGGCCTGGTACTCCAGGAAGACGGGCACCGATTGTGCGCCAATTGCGGCAACCGCCACGATGATGGCCACGAGAAACACCAGACCGATGAAGGACAGACCGCGCTGCCTGGAGCGCAATGCCAGATTTTTCATGCTTTTCCCCTCTGAAGCCGGGCATGTTCCTGCCCGTGTATCCCAGAAAAATGACGAACCGATTGCCGGTGTTCAGTGGAAGCGGCCGATACGGCTCAGATCACCGAAGTTCATCCAGACAAAAAATGCCTTGCCCACGATGTTCTGGTCCGGCACAAAGCCCCAGTAGCGCGAGTCCAGCGAGTTGTCGCGGTTGTCGCCCATCATGAAGTAGTACCCTTCGGGCACCTTGCAGGTCACGCCTTCAACGCTGTAGCGACAGTTTTCCTTGTACTCGAAGTTGCTCGCTCCCTGAATGAAGGCCGGCACATCGTTGTTGACGATGGTACGGTGCGGCTGCTCGCCCAGGGTTTCCTCGAACTGCTTGAAGTAACGCATCACGTCACGGTCCAGAAAGTCCGGCAGCTCGCGGGTGGGCAGCTCCTTGCCGTTGATGCTCAGACGCTTGTTGATATAGGCCACTTCATCGCCGGGCACGCCCACCACACGCTTGATGTAGTCCAGCGTGGGCTGGGGCGGGTAGCGGAACACCATCACATCGCCACGCTGGGGCTTGTTGCCTTCGGTGATCTTCTTGTTGATCACGGGCAGACGGATGCCGTAGGTGAATTTGTTGACCAGGATCAGGTCGCCCACCATCAGCGTCGGAATCATGGAGCCTGAGGGAATCTTGAACGGCTCGAACAGGAAGGAGCGCAGCACGAAGACGATGGCGATCACCGGGAACAGACCGGCGGTCCAGTCCAGCCACCAGGGCTGCATGAGGATGCGGCCCCTGGCGTCGTCGGAGACCTCGATGTCTGTCTTGGCGATGCCCATGCGGTCCAGCTCGGCGCGGCGCTCGACCGCAGCCTGCTCCAACGCGGCCGCAGCCGCTCGGCGCCGCGGCCAGAAGTAAAAGCGCTCGGCCAGCCAGTACACGCCGGTCACCACGGTTGCCAGAAACAGCAGCAATGCGAAGTTGCCTTCGATGGAGCCGGTGTACCAGGCCGCGATATAGCCTACAAAGGCCGCCAGGATGGCGGCCGTGATCCACTGCATGACTTGCATCAATCCTCCACTTGCAGAATGGCCAGGAAGGCTTCCTGCGGCACTTCTACCGAACCAATCTGCTTCATACGCTTCTTGCCGGCCTTCTGCTTTTCGAGCAGCTTGCGCTTGCGCGTGATGTCGCCGCCATAGCACTTGGCCAGCACGTTCTTGCGCATGGCCTTGACGGTCTCGCGCGCAATGATGTTGGCGCCGATGGCAGCCTGAATGGCCACATCGAACATCTGGCGGCTGATGATCTCGCGCATCTTCGCGACCACGGCGCGGCCGCGATACACGGACTGCGAGCGGTGCACGATGATGGACAAGGCATCGACCTTCTCGCCGTTGAGCAAGATATCGACCTTCACCACGTCGGAAGCGCGGTACTCCAGGAACTCATAGTCCATGGAGGCATAGCCGCGCGACACGGACTTGAGCTTGTCGAAGAAGTCCAGCACGATTTCGCCCAGCGGCATTTCATAGGTCAGCATGACCTGACGACCGTGGTAGGCCATGTTCTTCTGCACGCCGCGCTTCTGGTTGGCCAGCGTCATCACCGGGCCGACATAGTCTTGCGGCATGTAAAGATGCACGGTCACGATGGGCTCGCGGATTTCTTCCATGCGGCCCTGATCAGGCATCTTGGAGGGGTTTTCCACCTGGATGACTTCGCCGTCGGCCTTGACCACTTCGTACACCACGCTAGGGGCTGTGGTGATCAGGTCCTGATCGAACTCGCGCTCCAGGCGTTCCTGCACGATTTCCATGTGCAGCAGGCCCAGGAAGCCGCAGCGGAAGCCAAAGCCCAGCGCCTGCGAGACTTCGGGCTCGAACTGCAGCGCCGCATCGTTGAGCTGCAGCTTTTCCAGCGCATCACGCAACTGGTCGTATTCAGAGGCTTCGGTAGGGTACAGACCCGCAAACACCTGGGGCTTGACTTCCTTGAAGCCGGGCAAGGCCTTCTCGGCCGGGCCCAGGTTGTTGGGTAGCTTCTTTTCCAGCGTGACGGTGTCGCCGACCTTGGCGGCCTTGAGCTCCTTGATGCCGGCAATGATGTAGCCCACCTCACCGGCCTTGAGCGCATCGCGCGGCTGGTTGGCAGGGGTGAACACGCCGATGTTGTTGGCTTCATAGGCTGCGCCTGTGGCCATCATCTTGAAGCGCTCGCCCTTCTTGAGCTGACCGTCGACCACGCGCACCAGCATCACGACGCCCACGTAGGGGTCGAACCAGCTGTCCACGATCATGGCGCGCAGCGGGCCGTCGGGATTGCCCTTGGGGGCAGGAACCTTGGCCACGATGGCTTCCAGGATCTCGTCGATACCCATGCCGGTCTTGGCCGAGCAGGGAATGGCGTCGCTGGCATCAATGCCGATCACGTCCTCGATCTCGGCCTTGGCGTTCTCGGGATCGGCCTGGGGCAGATCCATCTTGTTGAGGACGGCGAACACCTCCACGCCCAGATCGAGCGCGGTGTAGCAATTGGCCACGGTCTGGGCTTCCACGCCCTGGGAGGCATCGACCACCAGCAGGCCGCCTTCGCAGGCCGACAGCGAGCGCGAGACTTCGTAGGAGAAGTCCACGTGGCCGGGGGTGTCGATCAGGTTCAGGTTGTAGACCTGACCATCCTTGGCCTTGTACTGCAGGGCCGCGGTCTGGGCCTTGATGGTGATGCCGCGCTCTTTCTCGATGTCCATCGAGTCCAGCACCTGGGCTTCCATATCGCGGTCGGCAAGGCCTCCGCAGCGCTGGATCAGGCGGTCCGCCAGGGTGGACTTGCCATGGTCAATGTGCGCAATGATGGAGAAATTACGGATGTGATTCATCAACGAGAAAGACAGCTTTGGAATTGAAAAAAGTGGCCTGCAGCAGCAAGAAAAAAGGGCGCGTCCCTCAAGCGGCGCGCCCTTAACCAACAATCTCTGGCAACTGCGATAGTTGGGACTTTATTGTAGGCAAAACTGGCCGCAAGCCAAGACCCGGCAAGGCTTGACAAGTTTCGGTTTGTGATTTTCGAATTCATTTATCAACAAATTATCCACAAACCGAAAAACACTGTTTAGCCATCAGCAGCCGGAGATTGCAAAGGCTTTTGCACCGCTTGAAAACCGCCTGTCAGCGTGATTTTTTGCGTCCAACCACCATGCATTTGCGTGGGATTCTACCCAATGGCATAGGGACACTGACAGGCTGAGGGCTTGTTGTCATTTCAGATCACGAAATGGCAACAAGCCCATGCAGGCTTTTCACCACAGTTATTTGGCAGGGCGAATCAATACATACTGCGCCCAGTCACCACGGCGCACCAGCACATTGACGGGTTTGGACTTGTCGGCCTTGGCCCAGGCAGCCTCGAAGCTCTTGAGATCGGAGACTTCCGCATTCGCCAGTTGCAGGATCACATCGCCTTCACGCAAGCCGGCACGGGCTGCGGCATCCACCGCAGCCGCCACGCGCACGCCGCCCTTGATGGCCAGCTCCTTCTTCTGTGCAGACGTCAGCTCGCTCAGCGTCAGACCCAGCGACTTGTTCTCCAGCGTACCGGATGGAGTCTTGCCTGCACCGCTGCTGCCAGCCTTGGTCTTGGCAGATTCGTCGGAAGGCACTTCGGCAATCACCATGCTCAACTCCTTGAGCTTGCCACGGCGCAGCACGGTAATGGCGCTCTTGGTGCCTGGCTTGGTATTTCCTACGAGACGCGGCAGATCGGAGACCTTCTCGATGGCTTTGCCATCGAACTTGGTGATCACGTCGCCCGCCTCCACGCCAGCCTTTGCGGCAGGGGAGTCCGGCTCGACGGCCGACACCAGAGCGCCTTCTGGCTTGCCCAGGCCTATGGACTCGGCCACATCCTTGGTCACGGGACCAATCTGCACGCCAATACGGCCGCGCGTGACCTTGCCGGTGGCACGCAGTTGATCGCTGACACGAATCGCTTCATCGGCGGGAATCGCAAAGCTGATACCCATGAAACCGCCCGAGCGCGAATAGATCTGGCTGTTGATCCCCACCACCTCTCCGCGCATATTGATCAGCGGGCCGCCCGAGTTGCCGGGATTGATGGCCACATCGGTCTGGATGAAGGGCAGGTAGTCTCCGGTGTCGCGCTGCTTGGCCGAGACAATGCCGGCTGTGACCGAATTTTCGAGTCCGAAGGGCGAGCCTATCGCCATGACCCACTCGCCCACACGCAGCTTGCTCACATCGCCGATCTTGACCGCGGGAAGCCCCTTGGCATCGATCTTGACCACGGCGACATCGGTACGCTTGTCTGCGCCGACTATTTTTGCCTTGAACTCGCGCTTGTCCGTCAGCGTGACAATGACTTCATCTGCGCCGTCTACCACATGGGCATTGGTCATCACATAGCCGTCGGCCGTAAGGATGAAGCCAGAGCCCACGCCACGGGGCTGCTCCTCCTCTGATTGACCGCCCTTGGGTGAACGCTGACGCGGCACATTGGGCACGGGAAGGCCGAAGCGGCGAAAGAACTCCAGCATATCCTCATCCATGCCCAGAGCTTCGGCGCTGTTGTTGGAGACCTTCTCCAGCGTTCGAATGTTGACCACGGAAGGTCCGACCTGATCGACCAGATCCGTGAAGTCCGGCAGACCGCGCGCCGTTGCAGCACTTTGGGCATGAGCAGCAGTAACTGGCAGCATGCCTCCTGCGGCCAGAGCCGCGATCGCCATAGCACTGGCAATGGCTGTAGCCGAAACACGGGATTTGAGCGTCGTCCAGGCTGGTGTGCGCATCGTTTTTATTCCTTGTTCGAGTCGTCTGACAGAACGGGTCGCCAAATCAGACCCATGAGAGAAAATAGGTGAGAGCATTGAAACGCTTTCTGGCAAAAGCCGCCATCGACTGAAAGCGATCCGGCCCTTCAAATTGGGCGCAGATGAAACAGTATCTGCGCCCAACTGATCCTAAATCAATAGCTGCGTACGCAAGCCGGGAAAAAGCCTAGACCTGAAACCATGCATTTCAGGCCAAGACGGCTGTGTGGAAAAGCATCAATGGCGGGTGGCCGTGGCAAAGCTTGCATTGCGCAAAAAGCTGGCCGGCATCTGCAGATTGGGCGCGCTGCTTTGCTGAGGGTGAGAAGCCAGCAATTCGTCCAGACGCGGATCGCGCAGCATCACGGTCTGGCCGTTGGGACCAGCAACTGCCACCACGGTGGAAGACTGGGCCTCCGAACCCAAGGGCATGGCTGTCTCTTCACCGTCCGAAACGGGCTGGCTCAAGCCCAGCGATGCAGCAGGCGCAGCGGCCACTACGGCATTCGGGCTCAGAGCAGCGAGCTGCGCCCCACCCTGGCGGCCGTACAGCCCCCCCGAGCCTGCGAGCATGACCCCCCAGCCAACGGCGGCCACGGCAGCAACCGAAGCAAAGCCGGCGGCCATCTTCCAGCGAAAGACCGATGCATTGGCCGCCTGACGGGCAGGCAGGCTGACCACGGTTGCGCCGTTGCCCTGAGCCTGCCCGCGCTCCTCGGCTGCTGTGATCTGTTCCAGACCGCCCAAACCCAGGGAGCTGGCTGCATCTGCGGTCACACCGGGCAGATGAATGCCGCGGATCGGCTCGCGCTCCATATGAGCGCGCACGCGGCTCAGAATATCGTGCTGACTGTGATGGGCCAGCTCGGGAGAACGCAGCACATCGCCAATCAGGTGATACATGGCCCAGGAATGCTGGCCTTCGTCGCTTTCCGCATAGGAAAGCACGTCCTGCATCTGGACCGAGGAAGTCTCGCCATCCACCAGGGCCGACAACTGTTCCTGCTTGATCAGATCGTCATTCATGAAGTTCACCTGCTCGTCTTGCCTGTACTACCAACGCTTTCCACCCTGGCGCTCCAGCAGGGGCTTGACCCTGGCCGAAATCGCCTCGCGTGCCCGAAAGATGCGCGAGCGCACCGTACCTATGGGACAGTCCATCGCCTGCGCGATTTCTTCATAGCTGAGCCCCTCGATTTCGCGCAGCGTGACCGCCTGGCGCAAATCCTCGGGCAAAGCCTCCATGGCGGCATTGACGGCTTCGGCAATTTCACGCGCCGCCAACACTGTTTCCGGGGTTTCCTGAGTCGTTAGTTCCTGTCTGTGAAAAGAAGTTTCATCGTCATCGTCCCCAGCGTGTAACGCGCTCTCGGTTATCACCGGCGAGCGATGCATTTCCATCAAGGCCTTCTTGGCCGTGTTGACGGCAATGCGGTACAGCCAGGTGTAGAACTGGGCCTCGCCGCGAAACTGGTGCAAGGCCTTGTAGGCGCGGATGAAGGTTTCCTGCGTAATGTCGGGCACCAGGTCGACATCGCGCACCATGCGGCCCACCAGACGCTCGATGCGGCGCTGGTACTTGATGACCAGCAGCTCAAAAGCCCGTGTGTCGCCAGCATTGGCTCGTTCGACCAGAGCCAGATCGCTGTCGGCAGAGGGAGTGGGAAAATCGGGAGGTGTCATGAAAGGCCAAGCGGCGTGCTGCCATAACCGGCGAAGGCCTAGCCTTGCTCTGCCAGCGGCACGATGGAGGAATATACCGCACGCCGCAAGTCTCCCCATTGCTCGGGGCTGTGTCGTTGGGACAGGAAAATCCATAGCGCCTTGCGCCTTCCGCCCTTGGTCCTGAACACTAAAGCATCCGAAACACTGAGCCAAAGCCAGTGGCCACCATCAAACCCCACCGCCAGCCGCACAGGCAGTGACCGAGCGGTTGACAGGTTTTCGGCCTCCAGCAACCAATGCTCGCCATTCCAGAGCAGACGTCCTTGCGGCCAGTTGCGCCACTGCCCGTAAAGCAGCACCGCGGCCAGGATCAAGGCCGGTAAAGCCAGCAGCACCTGCAACCAGCCCGATTGGACTTGCAGGCACCAGACCAGCAGAGCCATCAGCAGGACCATTCCGGTCAGCACCAGCCCCCCTCCGGCCCAGCTAGGCCGGACAAAGACATAGGCAACGGCTGGAGCATGGTAGCGAGCACTCATGGGCCGACCATGTGCGAAAACCCGGCTGCAGCAAAGCTAGGGAAAGCACGATCAAGCCGCACATAGAACAAAGCCCGCAAGGCCAGGGCCGGTGCGGGCTTGTGCAGAAGCGGCTCGACGCGACTCAGACGCGCTTGAAGACCAGTGTGCCGTTGGTACCGCCGAAACCGAAGTTGTTCTTCACGGCGACTTCCAGCTTGGCGTCACGCGCTGTGTTGGCGCAATAGTCCAGATCGCACCCGGGATCCTGGTTCACCAAATTGATGGTCGGAGGAATCTTCTGGTCGTGCAGCGCCATCACGGTGAAAACGCTCTCGATGCCACCAGCACCACCCAGCAGGTGACCCGTCATGGACTTGGTCGAGCTGACCACCAGATTCTTCTTGGCGAACTCACCCATGGCCGCCTTGATGGCATTGGATTCGTTCGCATCGCCCAGCGGTGTGGACGTGCCGTGCGCATTCAGGTAGTTGACCTGATCCTGGTTCACACCGGCATTGCGCAAAGCGTTGAGCATGGCGCGGCGGGGGCCGTCCATATTGGGAGCCGTCATGTGACCGGCATCGGCACTCATGCCAAAGCCAGCCAGCTCCGCGTAAATCTTTGCGCCACGGGCCTTGGCGTGCTCGTACTCTTCGAGCACCAGCACGCCAGCACCTTCACCGAGCACAAAACCGTCACGGTCCTTGTCCCAGGGGCGCGAAGCAGCCTTCGGGTCATCGTTGCGCGTTGACAGCGCACGCATGGCAGCAAAGCCGCCGACACCCAGAGGCGAAACAGTGGCTTCCGTGCCACCGGCCACGACGATGTCTGCATCGCCGTATTCGATCATGCGTCCGGCTTCGCCGATGCAGTGCAGGCCTGTGGTGCAGGCTGTCACTATCGACAGATTCGGCCCCTTGAAGCCAAATCGCATGGACACATGCCCTGCCACCATATTGATGATGGAAGCAGGCACGAAGAACGGCGTGATGCGGCGAGGACCGCGGGCAGCCAGTTCTGCGTGAGTGTTCTCGATCAGCGGCAGGCCGCCAATGCCCGAGCCGATCACGCAGGCAATGCGTGTGGCCAGGTCTTCGGACAGGGCTTCGCCTGTGGGCAGGCCTGCGTCCAGAACGGCTTGCTCCGCAGCCGCGATGCCGTAATGAATGAAGGTATCCATGGAGCGCGCATCTTTGGCGCTCATGTACTTCTCCACATCAAATCCCTTGACCTCACCTGCAATCTTGCAGGAGAAGTTCGACGCATCGAACTTGGTGATGAGGTCAATACCGGACTGGCCGGCCAAAAGATTGGCCCAGGCTTCGCCCACCGTGTTACCCACGGGGGAGATGCAGCCTAGACCGGTCACGACAACGCGACGACGGCTCATGCGTTCAAACCTTTAACTGATCGCTGAAAAAAGACCTTAGGCCTTTTGGTGGGTATTGGCGTAGTCGATGGCGTTTTGCACCGTCGTGATCTTCTCTGCGTCTTCGTCAGGGATCTCGATGCCGAATTCATCTTCCAGGGCCATCACCAGTTCCACTGTGTCCAGGGAGTCAGCGCCCAGGTCAGCCACGAAGGCCTTTTCGTTGGTCACTTGGGACTCTTCAACGCCGAGTTGTTCGGCAATGATTTTTTTGACACGTGCTTCGATATCGCTCATGGTTTCCCTCAGGGGGTTGTGAATGAACCCGCGATTCTAGCCGTTTCGGGAGAAGCCCCTTGGCGGCTGGCCGTCGCGAGGAAACGGCCACTGAACTTGCAAAAGTGTTCAGCTTCTGGCAGCAAGTGCGACAAACACCGCGCAAACTGCCGAAATTTCTTACATGTACATGCCGCCGTTGACGTGCAATTCCTGCCCCGTCACATAGCCGGCACCGGCAGAAGCCAGATAGGCCACCGCATGCGCGATGTCGCTGGGCTGCCCCAGATCGCCCATGGCGATCTGCGCCTTGAGCGCAGCCTTCTGCGCCTCTGGCAGATCTGCCGTCATGTCCGTGGCGATGAAGCCGGGAGCCACGCAGTTCACGGTGATGCCGCGGCTGCCCAGTTCCTTGGCCAGGGCACGGGTCATGCCTGCCACGCCAGCCTTGGCTGCAGCGTAGTTGGCCTGACCGGCATTACCCGAGGCGCCGACCACGCTGGTGATGCTGATGATGCGGCCAAAACGCTGCTTCATCATGGGACGAATAGCCGCACGGCTGACTCGGAAAACAGCCTTCAGATTGGTGTCGGTGACAGCATCCCAATCGTCATCCTTCATGCGCATCGCCAGGGTATCGCGGGTAATGCCTGCGTTGTTGACCAGCACATGCAGGCCACCGTCATTCTTGACGATGGAGTCGATCAGGGCATCCACGGCAGCGCCGTCAGTCACGTTCAGCGTGACACCACGGCCACCGAAGGCGGACAGAGCCTGGCTGATCTTTTCAGCGCCAGCATCCGATGTGGCCGTGCCAATCACTTGATAGCCCTTGGAGGCCAGCTCCTGCGCGATGGCGGCACCAATGCCACGGGTGGCACCGGTGACCAGGGCAACCTGGGGCTTGGTCTGGTTATCAGTCATGCGAGCAATTCTTTCACGTCAGCCAGGCTGGCTGTATCAAACAGGGGAGCACCCGTCAGGTCGGCGTCAATACGCTTGACCATGCCGGCCAGCACCTTGCCGGGCCCACATTCCACGATGTGGGTCACGCCGCGAGCCTTGATGGCCTGCACGCACTCCACCCAGCGCACCGGGCCAAAGGCCTGGCGGTACAGGGCATCGCGAATCGCATCAGCGTCCGTTTGGACGGTCACGTCGATATTGTTGATGACGGGAATCAATGGAGCAGCCAGTGTCAGCTCGGCCAGCGCGGCCTTGAGCTTTTCTGCAGCGGGCTTCATCAGGCTGGAGTGGAAAGGTGCGGAGACCGGCAGAGGCAGGGCGCGCTTGGCGCCGGCCGCCTTGACCGCTTCGCAGGCCTTTTCCACGGCCAGCTTGCTGCCGGCGATCACGGTCTGGCCAGGGTCGTTGAAGTTCACGGCTTCCACCACTTCAGCGCCGCCCAGCTGGGCCGTCACTTCGGCACAGACTGCCTTGACCTTTTCAGCATCCAGCGCCAGCACGGCCGCCATGCCGCCCGTGCCCACAGGCACGGCATCCTGCATGGCAGCGGCGCGCAGACGCACCAGGGGTGCGGCCTGAGCCAGCGTCAGCACGCCGGACGCAACCAGCGCCGAGTACTCGCCCAGGGAGTGACCGGCCACGGCATCGGGCAGCGCGCCGCCTTCGGCCTGCCAGACACGCCAGGCCGCCACACCGGCCACCAGCATCACGGGCTGGGTATTGGTCGTCAGCGCCAGCGCTTCCTTGGGGCCTTGCTTGATCAGCAGGCCCACATCCTCACCCAGAGCTTCGGAGGCCTCGGCTACGGTCTGAGCCACGACAGGATGATCACCCCAGCCGTCCAGCATGCCTACGGACTGAGAGCCCTGGCCAGGAAATACAAATGCGAATTTCTTCATATTTCTTAGTATAAAAACTGCCTTAAACGCTTATCCAGATTGCGCTTACAGCTACATCTTGAGGAGCACAGCACCCCAAGTGAAGCCGCCACCCACGCCTTCGAGCAGCACGGTCTGGCCTTTTTTGACCTGGCCGCTGCGCACGCCATGGTCTAGCGCCAGGGGAATCGACGCCGCAGAGGTGTTGCCATGCTGATCGACAGTCACCACCACCTTGTCCATGGACAGCTTGAGCTTTCGTGCCGTGCTTTGCATGATGCGGATATTGGCCTGATGCGGAATCAGCCAATCGATGTCGGCATCCGTCAGACCTGCCTTTTCCAGCGCGGAGCGAGCCGCCTTGTCCAGCACGCTCACCGCCAGCTTGAACACGGCCTGACCATCCATCTTGAGCAAGGGATCGCCCAGCACATTGCCGCCGGAGACATTGCCCGGCACGCAGAGAATGCCGACATGGCTGCCATCAGCGTGCAGCTCGGTGGACAGGATGCCGGGCTCATCGGAGGCCTCCAGCACCACGGCGCCTGCGCCATCACCGAACAGCACGCAGGTCGTGCGGTCGTTGAAATCCAGGATGCGGCTGAAGACTTCGGAGCCCACCACCAGCACGCGCTTGGCAGCGCCGGTCTGGATCATGGAATCGGCCACCGCCAGGGCATAGACGAAACCGCTGCACACCGCCTGCACATCAAAGGCTGGGCAACCGTTGCTGATGCCCAGCTTGTGCTGCAGGATGGCGGCCGTCGAGGGAAACACCATGTCCGGGGTGGACGTTGCGACAATGATCAGATCAATATCCGAAGCCTCTATGCCTGCAGCCTCGATGGCGTTGCGACTGGCTTCCAGAGCCAGGTCGCTGCTGGTCACATCGGGCTCGGCAAAGTGGCGAGCACGAATGCCGGTGCGCTCGACGATCCACTCGTCCGAGGTTTCCAGGCCGCGCTGAGCCAGCTCGGCTGCGAGGTCGTTGTTGGTCAGGCGGCGGGGCGGCAGGTAACTGCCGGTACCAATGATGCGTGCGTAGCGTCTCATGTCTTCTATCAGGGCGCCGAAGTTCCAGATTCCGTCTGCGCTGCCAGCAGCAATGGTGCGGCAGCAGCAATACGGCTGCGGACACGGTCAAGCAGGTTGTTGCGTGCCGCATCATACGCGCGGTTCAAAGCATGCTCGAATGCCATTGCATCGGCCGAGCCATGGCTTTTGAAGACCAGCCCGCGCAGACCCAGCAATGCAGCGCCGTTGTAACGACGGTGATCAACACGCTTCATCAGCGCAGATAGCACCGGATAGGCAATGATGGCAGCAATCTTGGTGAAGATGTTGCGCTTGAACTCTTCCTTGAGAATCCCCGAGATCATCGAGGCAACCCCCTCGGTGGTCTTGAGCGCAACGTTACCAACGAAACCATCGCACACGACAATATCCACCACACCCTTGAAGGTGTCGTTGCCTTCCACATTGCCGTAGAAGTTGAGGTTGCCCGCTTCGCCTGCGGCGCGCAGCAGCTCTCCCGCACGCTTGATGACTTCACTGCCCTTGATCAGCTCTTCACCGATGTTGAGCAGGCCGACGCTGGGCGCCTCCGTGTTCTTGAGCGCCGACACCAGGGCCGAGCCCATGACCGCAAACTGAAGCAGATGCTCCGCCGTGCAGTCCACATTGGCCCCCAGGTCCAACATGGTGGTGTCGCTACCCTTGGCGTTGGGCAAACCAAAGGCAATGGCAGGACGGTCAATGCCATCCAGCGTCTTGAGCAGATAGCGCGAGATCGCCATCAGCGCCCCGGTATTGCCCGCCGACACTGCAGCCTGAGCCGCACCATTCTTGACCTGCTGCACGGCCACGCGCATGGACGAGTCCTTTTTCTTGCGCAGGGCGATTTCCACAGGATCATCCATGCTCACCACTTCCGTGGCGGGGACGACGGTCACACGCTCGTGTTTGAAGCCAGCCAACTCATCGGCCTTGCCGACCAGCAGCAAATGCACATCGGGGTGTAAATTCAGAAACTGACGACACGCGACCAGCGTGACGCGGGGGCCATGATCGCCCCCCATGCAGTCAACAGCCAAAGTAATCATGGGCGACTGACAGGTCCAATCGGGTTTGGGGTGATGAACTGAACGGTCCTGAGACCACAACAGGAGTTATTTGCAAAACCAGTCCCGGAATTGTGCAGCAAGGGCGGCCATGACTGATTTTGCAAATATCCCTATAAAAACAAAAGCCTGTTGCTACAAAAAATGTAGCAACAGGCTTTGTGAATGCAGTCGTCGCTTAGGCTTCGGACTTGTTCTTCAGCACTTGACGGCCACGGTACACGCCGTTGGGGCTGATGTGGTGGCGCAGGTGTGTTTCGCCAGTGGTGGCTTCAACAGCGATGCCAGGCACATTCAGTGCATTGTGCGAACGGTGCATGCCGCGCTTGGAGGGAGACTTCTTGTTTTGCTGAACAGCCATGATGGCTCCTGTGTATCTTGAAAGGGTTGGTAACACGACCTACACAGCAAGACCGGGCAAAAAACTCTGCCTTTCGACACCCTCAGCGAGAGGGCGCCCTTGACCGTGCAAGTCCTAAAAAAACGCGATCAGCCCATTAAAGACACGAGGGGGTTTCGCGCGAAGCTCACGATTATAGCGCAAACGCTTTTCGCGGCCCAGGCAAAATCAAATCCCCACCGTGCCATGGGATGGATCAGTCGGCAGACTTGCCTACATTGAGAGATTGCAGCACGGCAAAAGGGTTTTCCTTTTGCTCACTGGCCTGCTCGAAGGCGTCATCGCTGACCTCTAGCTTGACGGGGACCGGGCAGACCTCATGGCGAGGCACTACAGGCACTTCCATCAGCAACTCGTCCTCGATCAACTCCAGCAGATTGAACTCGCTGCTCAATGCCAGCACATCCTCATCGCTGTCGTCATCTTCCAGCTCTGCCGTCTCTTCGTCCGGAACGAAGCGAAATGACCGATCCACGTAAAGGGGAATATCGGCCTCGGTCAGGCAGCGCTGACAGGTCAGCGGCAAAGCCACCTCGGCACTCAGGTGCAGCCACACATGGCCGCTGCCGCCTTTTTGCTCCACCAGCTCGCCTTCGGCTTCCCAGCGCACCAGGGGCTGCTCTCCAGTAATCGCCAACGCATCGGCCGCCAGACGCTTGAAGTCCGACAACGGTGCCTGACCATGCACATGACCTGCAGCCTGCGCGAATGCACGCACGTCCAGCCGGGTCGCAGAAAAATCCTTGCTCATGCAGCCAGTGTAAGAGAATCCCGAAATGCCCGACTTATTGATTGCCGGACGACTTGAGCGTCCATTGATTCTTGGCTCCACCTCGCGCTATCGCCGTGAGTTGCTCAGCCGCCTGCAACTGCCGTTCGAGACAGTGTCTCCCGAAGTGGATGAAACCCCGCTCAGTGGCGAGACACCCCACGACCTGAGTCTGCGTCTGGCCATAGCCAAGGCGCAGGCCGTGGCCCAGTTGCACCCTGGCGCCATTGTGATCGGCTCCGACCAGGTGCCCGAGCTCGACGGCCAGCCCCTGTCCAAGCCTGGCACCCACGAGCGAGCCACCGAACAGCTGCGCCAGATGAGCGGCCGCCAGATGAATTTCCACACCGGCGTCTGCGTGAGCTGTACCGAAACCGGCTTCACGCAATCCAGCGTGGTCACGGTGCAAGTGCGCTTTCGCGAGCTGAACGACCTTGAAATCGAGCGCTACCTGCGCGCCGAGCAGCCCTATGACTGCGCAGGCTCGGCCAAGAGCGAAGGCCTGGGCATCGCCCTGCTGGATGCCATCGTCAGCGACGACCCCACGGCACTGATAGGCCTGCCGCTGATCCGCACCTGCCAGTTGCTGCGTGCTGCAGGAGTGGTGCTGCCATGAGCGAGACTTCCCAAAGCAAAGCAGGCACTCTTTATCTGGTGCCCGCTCCACTCGATTTTGGCTGCGAAAGCCAGACAGCGCTGACCGAGGTGCTGCCCGAGGGCACACTGCGCCGCGCCGCCTCTCTGACTCACTGGATCAGCGAAAACGCCAAGACGGCCCGAGCCTATCTCAAGCGTATCGACGCCTTGTTCCCGCTGGCTGCGCCGCTGCAGGCCCAGAACATTGCCGAGCTGCCACGCGAAGCCCACAAAAAAGGCGACCACGGCAACAAGGGCGGCGCCGTCTTCGACCCTAAACCCCTGCTGGCACCGGCACTGGCCGGGCAGGACATGGGTTTGATCAGCGAGGCGGGCATGCCCGCCGTGGCCGACCCCGGCAGCTCCATCGTGCGTGCCGCCCATGATCTGGGCATTCGCGTCGTGCCGCTGACGGGGCCGGTTTCGCTGCTGCTGGGCTTGGCGGCCAGCGGCCTCAACGGCCAGAATTTCGCCTTTGTCGGCTATGTACCTCAGGATGGCGCTGAGCGCACGGCCCGCATCAAGGAACTGGAGAGCCTGGCCCTGCGTCAAGGCCAGACCCAGCAGTTCATCGAGACGCCTTACCGCAATGCAGCCCTCTGGCAGGCGTTGCTGCAAACCTTGCAACCCAATACCAGGCTGGCCCTGGCCAGCGGATTGACGCTGGAGACGGCGCGCATTGAAAGCCATCTGGTGCGCGAATGGCGCCAGCGCAATGCACCACCCGACAATCGCACGCCGGTGGTGTTTGCCATAGGCCGTTGAGCGCCAGGAAACAAAAAAGCCTGCGGCCAAACCGCAGGCTTTTTTGATAGCTACTGGCGTTTATCCAGAAAGGGTTAACGCCTCTGTGATACCTGATCAGCGAATGCTGGGCACCAGCCCGCGCATGGCTTTTACCGAGCCCTCGCCGATGGCCGCACCAAATCGCTTGGCCAGACGTTCGGCCACATTGTCGCGGCGGGTGTAGTCGATGACTTCCTCGGCCTTGACCACTTCACGCGCCACAAAGTCGAGGCTGCCCAGCTTGTCGGCAAGACCCAGCTCCACGGCCTGCTGGCCGGTCCAGAACAGTCCGCTGAACATTTCGGGGGTTTCATGCAGACGGTCGCCACGGCCGGCCTTGACCACGCCGATGAACTGCTGGTGAATCTGCTCCAGCATCTGCAGCGCAAATTCCTTTTGCTGCGCCGACATGGGGCTGAACGGATCGAGAAACCCCTTGTTCTCGCCAGCCGTCAGCAGGCGGCGCTCCACCCCCACCTTGTCCATCACCCCTGTGAAGCCGAAGCCGTCCATGAGCACGCCGATGCTGCCCACGATGCTGGCCTTGTCGACAAAAATCTCGTCGGCCGCCGCCGCGATGTAGTAGGCCGCCGAGGCGCAGGACTCCTCGACCACCGCATACAGAGGCTTGTTGTACTTGGCCTTGAGACGCGTCATCTCGTCGTTGATGATGCCTGCCTGCACGGGGCTGCCGCCGGGCGAGTTAATCAGCAGCACCACGGCACGCGAGCCCGAATCCTCAAAGGCACTGCGCATGGCGGCCACCACAAGCTCGGCACTGGCGTCCGCACCCGAGGCGATCTCGCCCTTGATCTCCACCACCGCTGTATGGGGTGAGGTGCTGGTCTTGGTGGCCGTATCCTTGAAGAACACCGCCCACAGCACCAGCAGCACCACTACGGACCACAGCAGACGGCTGAAAAAGCGCCAACGCCGTGCTGCTCGCTGCTCCTTGATGGAGGCGAACACCAGCTTTTCCAGCACATCGCGCTCCCAGCCCCCATTCCCGGAGGCCTTGGCCGCAGCTGGCGCTTCGGCGGATGCGGCAGAAGCCTTGGACCACAGGTCCGCGCCCGGCGTCACATGCTGCTGGGAATCATGATTGTCAGGGGTGTTTGGGGAACTCATCTCAAAACTCTGGAGGTTTCAGTTGTGGCCCAGTATGCCAGTGCACCACGCCATCGCTTTCGCTCAAGGCGATTTTTACCAGCCCGCCACGGCAAGGACCGCCGGCGCAGGCACCGCTGTCAGGTTCATAGGCAGCTCCGTGGGTAGAACACAACAGCCAGCGACCGGAATCGTCAAAAAACTGACCCTCCTGGTAGTCCATTTCCATGGGAATATGGCTGCAGCGATTCAGATAGGCATAGACCTGCCCCTGGTAGCGAATTGCAAAAGCTCGGCTGCCCTGGCCGGCATACCGCACGTCAAAGCCCACAGCCCGACCGCCCTCGACCAAAGCGGCACTGGCGCACAACTCCACGGTCTGCGTCATGGCGGCCTTCACGCGCTGGCCAGCAACCAGGCCCGCAGCTGCGCTGCGGAGTCGGCCACGAACAGCGGATTGAACTGCGAGAAGCCGTCGGGAGCATGGGCACCATAGGAAACCCCTACACAGGCACAGCCGGCGTTCTGCGCCATCTGCAAATCGTGCGTGGTATCGCCAATCATCAGTGTTCGCTCGGGCTCCACACCGAATTCGGCCATCAACTCGTGCAACATCAGCGGACTGGGCTTGCCGGCGGTCTCATCGGCCGTGCGCGAACCGTCGAACAATCCCTTGAGCTGCGGGTCCTGCAGCGCATGGTTGAGCCCCATGCGGCTCTTGCCCGTGGCCACGGTCAGCCAGTGACCGCGCTCACGCAGCTCGGCAAGCAGCGGCAGGATGCCGTCAAACACGCAGATATCGTCCTGATGCTTGAAGAAGTGAAAGCGATAGCGATTGGCCAGCTCAGGATATTTTTCGGGCGGCACATCGGGTGCCGCGCGGGCCAGGGCCGGCATCAGCGCCATGCCGATCACATAGGCAGCCTGCTCGTCGCTGGGTACGGTGCCGCCCACATCACGCACCGCCTCCTGGATGCTGCGACTGATGATGGCTGTGGAGTCCGCCACGGTCCCATCCCAGTCAAATGCAATCAGATCGAAGCGGCGTGGTCGCCGGGCGCTATGGTTTTCAGTAGTCATGGAGCCTAGTCAGTTCACAAAATCCGCCAGTTCCGGCGGCAACTCGGCGCGCAGCTCGACACGCTCGCCGCTGGCGGGATGATTGAACTGTAGCCGCCAGGCGTGCAGAAACATGCGTTTGAGCCCCTGCTTTTGCACACGACGGTTGAGATCAAAATCGCCGTATTTGTCATCACCCACGATGGGATGCCCCTGCGAGGACAGATGCACGCGAATCTGGTGGGTACGCCCCGTCTTGATGGTCACCTCCAGCAGACTCATGGCTGGCAGTCCCTGCAGAGGGCGCGGCTCGATCAGCTTCCTGACCTTGACCAGGGTGATGGAGCGCATTCCATCCGGGTCATCGGCCGTGGTCACGCGCACGCGGCGCTCGCCGTCGGCCTGCAGATACTTGTGCAGCGGCAGATCGATGACCTTCTTGTTGGCCGGCCAGGCTCCCTGCACCAGCGCCAGATAGGTCTTGCCGGTCTCGCGCTCGCGAAACTGGTCCTGCAGATTGATGAGTGCGGAGCGCTTTTTGGCCACCAGCAAAATGCCCGAGGTTTCGCGATCCAGCCGGTGCACCAGCTCGAGAAACTTGGCATCGGGACGCGCTTGGCGCAGTTGCTCGATGACGCCAAAGCTCACGCCCGAGCCTCCATGCACGGCCACGCCGGCAGGCTTGGACAACGCAATCATGTGTTCGTCATCCAACAGGGAGGGAAAGTCCTTAGCCGGTGCCGGGCGTTCCGCTTTTTCAGTCACTTTTTCGGAAATCCGGACCGGGGGAAGACGCACCACATCGCCGGGCTGAACCCGGGTCTCGGCACTCACGCGCCCCTTGTTGATACGCACTTCACCGCTGCGGATGATGCGATAGACATGGGTCTTGGGCACCCCCTTGAGGTGGCGCATGAGAAAGTTGTCAAGTCGCTGTCCGGCAGAGTCTTCATCGACCTCGATCAGCCGTACCGAGGCCGCAGCCGTATTCTGTGACCGGCCCTGCGCCGGTTTGCCCTCTATAATGTGTTTCACCTGTGCCGAGCTTAGTTGTAAGTGATTGATTCGCATGGAGTTTAGTCCAAACAATCATTTCCCACCGCACAGGCAGGTCGATGCCCGCCAGTTTTGCACACGCAAATTGCAGTCAAGAAGAGCTGCAGCAGCCTGTGAAAGCCTGGCAAAGGCTGACGAATTGAAACACTGATACGGAATCTCATACCGTGCAGTTGACCAGGCAAAAGCAGCCTGCAACTGCCGGTTCTCTCAACGAGCATGTGGATCTTTTGGACATTGCTGATCAACCTCTGGGGCAAGGCACGGCCGGCCCCCGAGACGAGCCATGTCTTGAAGAAACCACCCACCTCCCTAGCACGCGCATCGGCTTCTTTTGTACCCCGTCTGCATGCGCGTCCTCTCCCGCTCGTCCCCCGGCCTGTACCTCCGCTACTGACTTGAGATCAGGCCAGTAGCGCCGTCCTGTACCGCCCCAGATTCCTCATCCGTTTCAACGCGTTCGTCTGGCATCACGGCTCCTGTTGAGCCTGTCTTTGATTACCAGTCAAAGGCACGTTGGTCTGTGACCAGCGTGCCCCATAAAACGAATAAAGGAAGCGCATCATGAAACGGATGCTGATTAACGCGACGCAGTCTGAAGAACGCCGTCTGGCCATTGTTGACGGCCAGAAGCTGCTGGACTACGAGATCGAGATCGAAGGTCGCGAACAACGCAAGGGCAATATCTACAAGGCCGTCGTGACCCGCGTCGAGCCTTCTCTCGAAGCCTGCTTTGTTGACTATGGCGAAGACCGCCACGGCTTTTTGCCCTTCAAGGAAATCTCCAAGCAATACTTTGCCGAAGGCGTTTCGCCCAGCCAGGCCCGCATCAACGACGTGATTCGCGAGGGTCAGGAGCTGATCGTCCAGGTCGAAAAGGAAGAGCGCGGCAACAAGGGCGCAGCCCTGACCACCTTCATCTCTCTGGCCGGCCGCTATGTGGTGCTGATGCCCAACAACCCCCGTGGCGGTGGCGTTTCGCGCCGCATCGAGGGCGAGGACCGCGCCGAGCTCAAGGAGGCCATGGACCAGCTCGAGTACCCCAAGGGCATGTCCATCATTGCGCGCACTGCCGGCATCGGCCGCTCGGCTCCCGAGCTGCAGTGGGACCTGAACTACCTGCTCAAGCTGTGGAGTGCCATCGACGGTGCCGCCAAGTCCTCCAAGGGCGCCTTCCTGATCTATCAGGAATCCAGCCTGGTGATCCGCGCCATCCGCGACTATTTCAACAATGACATCGGCGACATCCTGATCGACACCGATGACATCTACGAACAGGCCCAGCAGTTCATGGCACATGTGATGCCCGAGCATGCTGCCCGCGTCAAGCGCTACCGCGACGACGCCCCCCTGTTCTCGCGCTTCCAGATCGAGCACCAGATCGAGTCCGCCTATTCGCGCACCGTGACCCTGCCCTCGGGCGGAGCCATCGTGATCGACCACACCGAAGCCCTGGTTTCCGTGGACGTGAACTCGGCCCGCGCCATCAAGGGTGGCGATATCGAGGAAACCGCGACCCGCACCAACCTCGAGGCAGCCGACGAAGTGGCGCGCCAGATGCGCCTGCGCGACCTGGGCGGCCTGATCGTGATCGACTTCATCGACATGGAAGAGGCCAAGAACCGCCGCGAAGTGGAAAACCGCCTGCGCGATGCCCTGCGCCAGGACCGCGCCCGCGTGCAGTTCGGCACCATCAGCAAGTTCGGACTGATGGAAATGAGCCGCCAGCGCCTCAAGCCTGCCTTGTCCGAAGGCGCCCACATCAACTGCCCGCGCTGCGGCGGCTCCGGCCACATCCGCGACACGGAAAGCTCGGCGCTGCAGATTCTGCGCATCATCCAGGAAGAGTCCATGAAGGACAACACGGCCGCCGTGCACTGCCAGGTGCCCGTGGAAGTGGCCTCCTTCCTGCTCAACGAGAAGCGCAGTGAAATCACCAAGATCGAGCTCAAGCAGCGCGTCAACGTGATCATGGTGCCCAACAAGTCCATGGACACGCCGCACTACAAGCTCGAGCGCCTCAAGCACGACGACGCGCGCCTGGAATCCATGGAAGCCAGCTACAAGCTGGCCGACGAGCCCGAAGAGGTGACCACCGTCACCCGCCGCTCGCAGGAGCCCACCAACAAGCAGACTCCCGTCATCAAGGGGGTGCTGCCCGATGCTCCCGCACCGATTGCCGAGCCTCGCCCTCCTCGCCAGCCGCGCACTGCCGCTGCCGCCGCGACACCCGCTCCCGTAGCGGCCCGCCCTGTGGTGCGCGAGCAAGGCTTCTTTGCCTGGCTCAAGAATCTGTTCGGCTTTGGCGCACAGACTCCCGTGGCAGCGCCCGCTCCCGCAGCCGAGGCTGCCGCTCCTGCCGCCCGTGAAGGCAGCCGCGACGGCCGCCGAGGCGAAGGCCGTGGCGGTGACCGCAACCGCCGTGGCGGTGACCGCAACGAGCGCAGCGACCGCAACAGCGCGGAGCGCAATGGCAGCGAACGCACAGACCGCAACAACCGCCGCAATGCCCAGGGCCGTGACGAGCAGCAACGCAACGAGCGTCCCGAGCAGCAGCAGCGCCAGGACCGCCCCGAGCGCGGCAGTCGCCGCGGTGGCGAACGCAATGAGCGCCGCGACGACCGCCAGCCCCAGGTGGCAGAAGCCGCGCTGAATGGCGAAGAGTTCAACGCAGCTCCCAAGCCCGAGCGCAACCGCCAGGAGCGCGGTGAACGTGCGGAACGCAATGAGCGCGGCGAACGCGGTGAAGGCCGCCGCGAGCGCCAGAATCGCAACGCCGATGCCCAGCCCGCCATGCAGGCCGTGGCCGACGAAGCGGCGCTGAACATCGCCTCAGTCGAGGGTTCTGACGCTCAGGTGCAGGATGGCACACAAGGCGGCGAAGCTCGCGAGCCCCGTCAGCGCCGTTCGCGCGACCGCTATGGCCGTGACCGCCGCGACCGTGCACCGCGCGACGCCCAGGCGGAAGGCCAGGCTGCCGAGCAGACAGCCGAAGCCCAGGCCCCGGTCGAATTGCCTGCCGCAGACGCTGGCGAGCAGCCGGCACGCCGCAGCTACTTTGATGCTGTTGCACCTCAGGCTCAGGCAGAACAAGCGCCTGTTGCGGCAGAAGTGCAGGCACCCGTGGTTGCAGAAGAAGCCGTAGTGACAGCTGTCGCTCCTGAAGCCGAACCCGCCCAGCCCGTGCAGGCGGAGCCTGCGATTGCCGCAGAGCCTCAGCCAGCAGTCGTGGAGCCTGTGGCTGAAGCTGCAGCTCCTGCCCCCGCAGTCGCAGCGCCCAAGGCACAGAGCTACGCGCTGCCGATTGCCGAGCTGCAAGCCCTGGCAGCCGCATCGGGTCTGGAATGGATCAACTCCGATGCCGAAAAGATCGCCGCCGTCCAGGCTGCGATTGCCGCCGAGCCCAAGCCCGTGCGCATTCCGCGCGAGCGCCCACCCGTGGTGGTGCTCGACGAAGGCCCGCTGATTCTGGTCGAGACCCGCAAGGATCTGAGCCTGATGCAGCTGCCGTTCGAGAAGGAAGAACAGGCTACAGGCGTCAACGCCTAAGCAGACTGCCTTGCGGCATCACTGGGCCAAGGCACTGTCCACTTCCGTGGATGGGCCTTGGCCCTTTTTCATGCGCCCTTTCTTTGATTGAGTGAACGTCAAGCCATGTTGTTTCTGATCTCTCCGGCCAAATCGCTGGACTATGAAAGCCCTATTTCCGCCGAGCTGCCACACACGCTGCCGGTATTCAAAAAGCAGCCCCTGGAACTGATCGAAGTGCTGCGCGAGAAGTCGCCCCAGCAGATTTCCGAGCTCATGAAAATCAGCGACAAGCTGGCCGTGCTCAATGTGGGCCGCTACGAAGCGTTCAGCGCCAGGTTCACCGCCAAGAACTCGCGCCAGGCCGTGCTGGCCTTCAATGGCGATGTCTATGAGGGCCTGAATGCCGCCAGCCTCAAGCCCAAGGAGCTGGACTGGGCCCAGGAGCATGTCGTGATCCTGAGCGGCCTCTACGGCGCACTGCGCCCGCTGGATCTGCTGCAGCCCTATCGCCTGGAGATGGGCACCCGGCTGGAAAACGCCAAGGGCAGCAACCTCTACCAGTTCTGGGGAACCCAGATTGCCGACTACCTGAACGAGCGCAGCAGCGCGCAAGCCGAGCGCGGTGACGCCCAGACCGAGCGAATTGTCGTCAACCTGGCATCTCAGGAATACTTCAAGGCCGTGGATCTCAAGGCACTCAAGGCTCCCGTGGTGGAATGCGTTTTCGAGGACTTCAAGGGCGGCAAATACAAGATCATCAGCTTCCATGCCAAGCGCGCGCGCGGGCTGATGGTGCGCTGGGCCGTGCAGCACAAGGCCAAGAAGGTGGCCGACCTGCGCAAGTTCGACCTGGAAGGCTATGCACTGGCCGAGCAGGCCAGCACGCCCGGCAAGCTGGTGTTCCGCCGCAAGCAGCAAGACTGACGCTGCACATTGAAATCGGCATCAGTGCGCACTAGCATTGTCGACATGAGCACTTCCACCCAAGACGAGTTCGTCACACCTCCCGGCCTGACACCCGAGCTGATGCAATGGGTGCGCACACAAAGCGCCTCTGGCGTGCCACTGCCATCGCTGCTGCAATCCATGCGCAAGGCGGGCTGGGCCGAGCATCTCGCACGCCGCGCGCTGGCCCTGCCCGAGGAGGGTGTACTGCCCTTGCCTTTCGCAGCAGCCAGACCCGAAGCCGATGTGGCAGTGCAGGTCCATGAGTCAGGCGTTCCCGAGCCCGATCTGCTGACAGATCCCTGCTGCGTCCATGCCGGCGATCGCGATGTCCATGTGCTGATGAGCGTGCGCCACCCGCGCGTCGTGGTGTTCGGCAACCTGCTCTCCAACGAGGAATGCGATGCCATCATCGCAGCTGCCCGCCCGCGCATGCAGCGCTCGCTGACCGTGGACAACCAAAGCGGTGGCGAGGCCATCAACGACGACCGCACCAGCAATGGCATGTTCTTCCAGCGCGGAGAAAACGAGCTCATCAGCCGTGTCGAGCAGCGCATTGCCAGACTGCTGAACTGGCCGCTGGAAAACGGCGAAGGCATGCAGGTGCTGCACTACCGACCAGGCGCCGAGTACAAGCCGCATTACGATTACTTCGCCCCCAGCGAGCCCGGCACGCCGACCATACTCAAACGTGGCGGCCAGCGCGTGGGAACCCTGGTCATGTATCTCAACGAGCCCGCGCGCGGCGGCGCAACCACCTTTCCCGATGTAGGGCTGCAGGTCGTTCCGCGCCGTGGCAATGCCGTATTCTTCAGCTACAACCGGCCCGACCCGGCCACCAAGACCCTGCACGGCGGCGCCCCCGTGCTGGAGGGCGAAAAATGGATTGCCACCAAGTGGCTGCGTGAACGAGAGTTCAAGTAAAACAGGCGCTAGCCCTTACTCATAAAGCGCCAGCAGCTATCCTTTTTACTGCTGGTCATTTTGTTTTTGAATCATGCATACCCCTGAACAATCGCAGCTGGGCAAAAGCTCGGCCTATGTGGACCAGTACGACGCGTCCCTGCTCTTTCCCCTGCCGCGCCTTGCCAAGCGCGAGGAAATCGGCGCTGCCATCAACCCGCCGTTCTTTGGCGCCGATCTGTGGACGGCATTTGAAGTTTCCTGGCTCAATCTGCGCGGCAAGCCCCAGGTGGCGCTGGCGCATTTCACCATCCCCTGCGAAACGCCCAACCTGATCGAGAGCAAGTCCTTCAAGCTGTACCTGAACAGCTTCAACAACACCCGCTTTGCCGACGCCAGCGAGGTGCTGGCGCGCCTGCGCAGTGATCTGTCCGAAGCCACCTGGCGCGGCAGCCAAACCCAGGGCAGCGTGGGTGTGCGGCTGCTGGAAGCGCAGCAGTTCGATGCCCAGCAAGTGCACGAGCTCGACGGTCTGCTGCTGGACCGCCTGGATGTGGAGTGCACCCGGTACACGCCGGCTCCCGAGCTGCTGCGTGCCAACCATGACGAAGCGCCCGTCAGCGAAACCCTGGTCAGCAACCTGCTCAAGAGCAACTGCCTGGTCACCGGCCAGCCCGACTGGGGCAGCGTGCAGATTCAATACAGCGGCGCACAGATCGAGCAGGAAGGTCTGCTGCAGTACCTGGTGAGCTTTCGCAACCACAACGAATTCCATGAGCAATGCGTGGAGCGCATCTTCATGGACATCTGGAGCCGCTGCAAACCCATCAAGCTGGCCGTCTACGCGCGCTACACGCGCCGTGGCGGCCTGGACATCAACCCCTTGCGCACCAGCCACCCGGGCGCCCTGCCCGCCAACGTGCGCACCGCCCGCCAGTAACAGCGGCACGGCCCAATCAAGGGCAGCCAGCAAGGGCCGCCCCGCAGCAAGGCTGCCGTCCCCCTCAAGGGGAGGCCGCAACGCGGCTCAGGGAGATCAACTCTTCCAAGGGCAGTCATCCTGCCCCAGCAAAGCCTCGGCATAACGCAGATCCTGAATGCGCAGCCAAAGCCCGTTCATGCCCTGGCGCAGGGGCTCGACCGCAGCACGCTGCCAGGTCTGCGCCACCACCAGCTGACGCGGCGCCGCCGGCTCTGCCTGGGACTTGTGAACCGCGCTGGCCTCACCCTGCAGCGCCGCCTCGTCAGGCAAGGGCAGATCCTGCCAATGCAGACCCTGGGCATCCCAGCCCTGCAGCACCGGCATGCGCGCCTTGAGCGTCAGCGTGCGCACTTCCTTTTCCACAGGGTTGAGCCAGTGCAGCTGCCACTGCCCCTGTTCGCCATGGCGTGTCTCCACCGGCTCCAGCAAGGCCCAGCCTTCGCCTGAAGGATGGGGACAGGCGCAGGGCCCGACACCGCAGAACGCCAGACCGCTGCGCGTCATGATCACGCCATCCTTGCGAGGTTCATCATGCTGCCAATAGTGGTTGACACGCTCGTTCACGCCGCCCCACCACCAGACGGTGTCGCCGCGCACCTCGTCACGCCAGACATAGTCGCCGTCGGAGCAGGGATGCTGGATCTGCCTCACCTCGCGCCAGCGCGGCAGCAACTGCCAGCGCCCTTGCGCATCGGGCGCCAGTTCGCGCTCGGAGTAAAGCGGGCGCCAGTCGGGTCTGGCCAGATGGCTGGCCGACACGGACTGCAGAGGCCAGCGCCAGGATGCGGTGGAGGGGTCCCAGTCCTTGTCCGCCAGACTGGCCGTCAACGCCAGCACGCGCATGCGGGCGGCCATGCCGCCCTTGACCGACGGCACAGCAGCCAGCCGCACCACGGGCCAGGGCAGGTCCACGCTTTGCAGTCGCTCCCCATCCCAGACCTGCAGGCTGCCGCTGCCGCCGCGAATCGGGGCGCGGCCATGGGGCATGAGAACCGCCCAGCGCCCCTGCACGATCACATGCTCCAGCGCCCAGCTGCCGGGCAGATGGCGCTCGCCCCATTGCAGGTTGTAGGCCGCTGTTTCACCCAGCTCCTCCCTGGCGGGCTTGGACAGGGTCCAGATCAGGCGCTGACCCTTGAGTGGCTCGCTCTGCGCGCGCCACAGCGCGGGCTGCGCCGGGTCACGCAGCCAGTCGAAGCTCACGGGCAGCGAGGGTTGGGTGATGGGCAGACCATCGCGCTGATGGGCTGCGCAGACATCCACCTCGCTCATGGCGCAGCTGATGCTGGTGCCATCGTGCAGGCGTTCGGTCTCGGGTATATCGAGCTGCACTTTCTGCAGCAGCAGTTCATTGAGCCAGCTCAGCGGCAAAGCACCGGACTCCTGCTCATCACCCGGCCGGGCCAGGCCCAATCGTGCCAGGCCCAGCGCCCAGGGCTTGCGGTCCTCGGGCATCAACTCCGGCCATTGCTGCCAGCCCCCCTCCATGGTCCAGACGGCCAGCCGCAGGCTGGCCTGGCTGGCATCGCCCTGGGTCGGGTAGGCATAAAGCGCAAAGGCCTGGGCATCGGCACGCCAGACCATGCTGTGATTCTCGTCCAGCACCCAGGGCTGGGGGGACTCGCCCAGCATCAGCTGCCAGTGCGGATTCTGGAGCGGAGCCATGGGGTAGCGCAGCTTGCGCAGCGAAGCCGGCCAGTGGCGCTGCAGCAGCACCGGCGGCACCGAGCTGGGCTGAGCCGGTTGCGGCAGGGTTGGCATGGGCCGGGCGACTTCGACCGGCAGGCAGTCTGCCGGCACCCAGAGATCCACCACCTGCTGCAGGGGCTGCGGCTGCGCAGCCATATGCTCGCCCAGCCAGCCCTCGAAGTTGGCATCGGACATGATCACATGTGCATCGTCGGCAATGCCGCTCTCGTTGATGCTCTCGCCACTCCAGCGCGGCATGCGCCAGTGGATGGCATCCAGCAGCTCGCCTTCCGGCTTGTCTATGCGCCAGCTGCGACGTGATTTGCGATCGACCAGATGGGCGGCCTCGCTGTCGTAAAAGCCCGTGCGCAGCCAGCGCCCGTCATAGGAGGTGTGCATGTCCATCTCCCAGACATGGGGCAGATAGACGCCGTCCGCACACAGCACGTCGCCGTAGATGGGGCCGCCCATGCCGCGCTCGCCCTGGGGGCGAAAATTCACATCCCGATTGGACTCCGACACCATGTCCGCCTGCGCCGCAAGCTCTTGATCGGAGGGTGTCTGCGCCGCAGCCTCCGACGCCGTTCTGGCCTGGGCCACAGACGGCTCGGCCTCCTGCCCCACAGTTGCAGACGGTGCCGGTCTGGCGTCAGCGCGCAAACGCGATATCAGCCAGATCAGCAAACACAGGGCCAGCGCCGCAATGGCGATCAGGATCAGCACAACACTCATGCCGCAATCCTACCCAAAGCCGATGTGAAAAAGGCAGCTCCACGGCTGCCTTTTCAGAGCAAGGCCACAAAAGCCTATAGATGGAACACGTCCACCGAACGCTCCAGCGTCTTGGCACTCTGGCGCAGCGATTGCGCGGCGCTGGTCGACTGCTCCACCAGAGCCGCATTCTGCTGAGTCACGGAGTCGAGCTGGGCCACGGCCTCGTTGACCTGGGAGATGCCTATCGATTGCTCACGCGTGGCAATGCTGATCTGGTGCACCAGGGAGCCGACCTTGTCCACGGCCTGCACCATGCCGTCTATGGTCTGGCCTGCGGCACGCATGCGCGCATTGCCGTCGTTGATGCCGTCGACCGTGCGGTTGATGAGCACGCTGATCTCCTTGGCCGCCTCGGCACTGCGCTGGGCCAGTGCCCGCACCTCGCCCGCCACCACGGCAAAGCCGCGCCCCTGCTCGCCGGCACGCGCCGCCTCCACGGCCGCGTTCAGTGCCAGCAGATTGGTCTGGAAGGCAATGCTCTCGATCACGCCAATGATTTCGCTCATGCGCGTCGAGGAGCCCCGAATATGTTCCATGGCCTGGCCCACCTCGCTGATGGCAGCGCCGCTGCGGCTGGCCACCTTGCTGCTCTCGTCGCTGGCTCCGGCCATGAACTGGGCCGTATCGGCCGTCTGCGACACGGTGCCCGAAATCTCCTCCATCGAGGCCGCTGTCTGCTGCAGGCTGGTGACCTGCGACTCGGTACGCCCTGCCAGATCGAAACTGCTCTGGGCGATTTCATGGGCGGTCTGGGCAAAGCCCTGCACCTCGGTGCGCACATCCCCCACCACGGCGCGCAGATTGATCTGGATCTGCTGCAGCCTCAGCATCAGCGCCCCCATGGCACCGCTGTAGGTCTGGCTGCATTCGGTGCTCAGGTTGCAGGCGGCCACATCGGCAGCAAAGCGGCTGGCTTCCTCCAGTCCCGCCACGCAGCGCCGTTGAAAGCGCCACAGCACGAATGCGCCGCCAGCCACCAGGCTTGCAGCACGCCAGCCCCAGGCGGCTGCACCCTGCCAGCCCAGCATATCGGGCAGCATGGCGATCAATGCCACGATGGCCAGCAACCAGGCCATGCGCGCCACCAGGCCCACATCCTTGCGACCATCCCACCAGCCCATCAGGCCCAGACGGCGCACCGAGCCTGCGCGCAGGCGGAAGCTGGCCTGTGCCTGCTTTTCCTCGTCGCGCATGCGCGCGTACAGCGCTTCGGCTTCGGCCACCTCCCTGGCCGAAGGCTTGGTACGCACCGACAGATAGCCGCTTGGCTTGCCGCCTTCCATGATGGGCGTGACATTGGCCCGCACCCAGTAGTGATCGCCGTTCTTGCGGCGGTTCTTGACCAGTGCCGTCCAGGGATAGCCATGAGCAATGGTGCGCCACATGTCCTTGAAGGCAGCGGCCGGCATGTCGGGATGGCGAATCAGATTGTGCGGCTGGCCGATCAGCTCTTCGTAGGCATAGCCGCTGACGCGCACGAAGGCCGGATTGCAGTGAGAGATCTCGCCCTTGGTGTTGGTGCTGGAGACCAACAGCTCGTCACCCGGAAAGTCGTAGTTTTGTTGAGATACCGGCAGGTTCAGGCGCATGCTTTGCACTCCTCCAATAGGCCTATGTAGTTTTTGTTCGAGAGTGAGCGATCAGGCATCCCGTAGTCAGCTGGTTAACCAGATACACAAATTCACACTTGAATCATCGCACAGTGATGATTCCCGATCCCCCAGGCTCAGAACAGAGATGCGGTATAGGGATCCAAATGCTTGACGGAGGTCAAACCATAAGGCCTCAGCAGTAGCTCTCTTGCCACCGGATCGTGAGCGCTGGCCTGCCAGAGCTGCTCGGCGATCAGGCCCGAAACCTTGACCCCCAGCAGCCTGATGCGCTTGCCCAGTGGCACGCGCTTGAGGCATTGGCCTGCAGCCAGGCGGATGGCAGCCGCATCCTGTATCGGCAGGTTCAGGGTCTGGTCCCGCGTGGCGATCCTGAAATCGTCATAGCGCAGCTTGATGCCCACCGTACGTCCCATATAGCCCTTGCGCCGCAGATCCTCGGCCAGCCGCTCGCACAGGTCCGTGAAGATGGCCCCCAGCTCGGCCTTGTCGCGCACGGCATGCAGATCGCGCTCGAAGGTGGTCTCGCGGCTCATGGACACCGGCTCGCTCTCGGTCACCACGGCGCGCTCGTCCCGCCCCCAGGCCGACTCGTGCAGCCAGTGGCCATAGCTTTTGCCAAACCAGTGCAGCAGCTGTGGCAGGCTTTGCGCGGCCAGGTCGCCAATGGTTTCTATGCCCAGGCTCTTGAGCTTGGCATCGGCCTTGGGCCCTATGCCGTTGACCTTGCGGCAAGCCAGCGGCCAGATCCGGCTTTGCAGATCTTCGGGCTGGACGATGGAGATGCCGTTGGGCTTGTTGAACTCGCTGGCCATCTTGGCCAGCAGCTTGTTGGGAGCCACACCGACCGAGCAGGTCAGGCCCGTGGCGTCGAAGATGGATTTCTGGATCAGCCGGGCCAGCACGCGTCCGCCTTCGCGCTGGCCGCCGGGCACGTCGGTGAAGTCGATGTAGACCTCGTCCACGCCACGGTTCTCCATGAGCGGCGCAATCGACACGATGATCTCTTTGAAGGCCCGCGAAAAGCGCCGGTACTCGGCAAAGTCCACGGGCAGAAGAATCGCCTGCGGGCACAGCCTGGCGGCCTTCATCATGCCCATGGCCGAGCCCACGCCGAACTGCCGGGCCGCATAAGTGGCCGTGGTGATCACGCCGCGCCCCGTGTAATCGCGCAGCAGCGGAAAGTCCGCCACCGGGATCTCGGACAGCGCCCGCCCCGCATGCCGCGCCAGCAGCTGCTCGTCAAAGCTGCGCCGCCCGCCGCCGATCACCACCGGCAGCCCCTTGAGCTGCGGGTAGCGCAACAGCTCCACGGAGGCGTAGAACGCATCCATGTCCAGATGCGCTATGCGCCTGGGCCTGGGCTCGGGGCTGGTGGGAAGATCGCTCACAGTGCCGATTTTGCCTGCGCTGGCAAGAGACGGCAGCCATGCGTCAAACAGGCACACGGGCACCGGGAAACAGCAAGCAGCTCCCGCCCCTGCCGCTACCCCTTCCCGCACGAAGAAGGGGAAGGCTCAAACCGCCTCAGGACGACACCTTGCCCTGCTTGATGTCTTCGAGCTCGTCAAAACGCATATCGGCATAGCTGATCCAGGTCTTGCGCTTGACCAGCCAGTAACCCAGCCAGAACAGCAGGAACAGCGGAATGCCCAGATAGGTCGAGACCACGCTGCCCCAATCGATGCGATCTTCCAGGAAGGCCTGGTAGTTCTGGCCCAGCGTCACCACCAGACACAGCACAAAGGCAAAGATGGGTCCGAAGGGGAAGGCGCCGGCCTTGTAGGGCAGCAGGCCCACATCATGACCATGCATGACATAGCCGCGACGGAAGCGGTAGTGGCTGACGGCAATGCCCAGCCAGACGATGAACTCCGTCATGCCGGCCAGATTCAGCAGCCAGATATAGACGGCCTGCGGGCTGTAGAGCGAGGAGAACAGGCACAGGCTGGCCACCAGCGTGCTGCCGATCAAGGCCACCAGCGGCACGCCGTTCTGGGTCAGCCGGGAGAAGATGCGCGGCGCATTGCCCTCGGTGGCCATGTTGTAGAGCATGCGCGTGGCCGCATACATGCCCGAGTTGCCGGCCGACAGCACCGAGGTCAGGATCACCGCATTCATCACCGTGGCCGCCGACAGCAGGCCCGCGTGCTGGAACACCAGCGTGAACGGGCTCACGGCGATATCGGCCACATCGGTGCGCAGCAGCTGCGGATCGGTGTAGGGAATCAGAAAGCCGATGACGATGATGGCCAGCACATAGAACAGCAGAATGCGCCAGAACACTTGGCGAATCGCACGCGGCACGTTCTCGCGCGGATTCTCGGATTCGCCCGCCGCAACGCCCACCAGCTCCGTGCCCTGGAAGGAATAGGCCACGATCATGGCCACGCCCACAAAGGTCGCGAAACTGCCGACGAAAGGCGCATCGCCCGTGGTCCAGTTCTCGAAACCGGGCGCATGGCCGTTGCTGATGATGCCGAACAGAATCAGCACGCCGGTGATCAGAAAGGCCACCACGGCCAGCACCTTGATCAGCGCGAACCAGTACTCGGCCTCGGCAAAGCCGCGCGCGGAAAACGCGTTCAGCCCCACCATCAGTAGCAGGAACAGGCCGCTCCAGAGGATGCCCGGCACATTCGGAAACCAGTAGGCCATGACCAGCTGCGAGGCCACCAGATCCACCGCCACCACCACGGCCCAGCTGAACCAGAAGTTCCAGCCCAGCGCAAAGCCGAAGCCGCGATCTACATAGCGCGAGGCATAGGTAGAGAAGGAACCGGCCACAGGCATGAAGGCAGCCAGCTCGCCCAGGCTGGTCATGATGTAGTAGACCATGATGCCGATGAGCAGATAGGTGAGCACGGCACCGCCGGGGCCGATCTGGGCGATGGCCGAGCCGGAGGCCACAAACAGGCCCGTGCCGATGGCGCCGCCAATGGCGATCATGCTCAGGTGGCGCTGCTTGAGCACCCGGTGCAAGCGGGGCTGCTTATCGTCACCATCGCCAGTCGGCGCGAGCTGCTGGCTTGAGTTGGGTTGGGACATAAATGTCTTGTTGTAATGGTTTGCGCCCATCCGGACAAAACACCCAACCATCCCGCAGGCGCTGCGACTGGCAACGCAAAAAGGCGACCATGACGGTCGCGGTCAACAAGGACAAAGGAACGAAGCCATGACAGCAGAACGCCATGGCGGATAGGCCAGTTGCATTCTGAATCGGCAGCCACCCCGGTCGGGTGCTTCAATGGCAAAGCGGTGATATCGCCGGGCCCATTGACAGGCAAAGACGATATTTTGCCCAAATCCACCAACGTCCATGAGCCGCTGTGCCAATGCAGGGGCTGACTCTGGGGCTGCTCAGGCACTCTTGACAGAGCTTATAGCTATGAATTTGAAAGCATGTTGCGCATGAATATATTCACTTTCATGGTCAAACAACATTGAGTTCTACAGGGCACATGCGGTAATTGCTATCAAATATTACAGAAGCGGCATGATCGGCCATGGCTGCCCCCTGGCGCAGAAGTCGAGTAAACCCGTATATCCAGACGCCGCCATTCTTCCTACATTTGCCCACAGGCTCTCAGCCCGGTGATGCCGAGAGAGACTGCAGCGCAAACTTGGCGCATGCAGCGCCGAAGGAGCAACCGCCCCGGAAACTCTCAGGCCAAAGGATCGGCATCGCTTTCAGACACTCTGAAGAATGTCCGGACGTCATCGTCCGCCGGGCATACCGAAGGAGCAAGCGAGCAGCGCCGCAAGGCCCTGCCTCGTGAATCTCTCAGGTCCAGAACAGAGGGGGCGTCCGCTGCGCATGTTGCGCACGGGCTCCACCCTTGACGCATCTGGAATCTGAATCATGAAGACAATCGCCGTCATCGGCGGTGGCATCACGGGCGTGACCACCGCCTACGCCCTCGCACGCCGCGGATTTTCCGTCACCCTGTTCGAGAAGCAGCGCTATGCCGCCATGGAAACCTCGTTCGCCAATGGCGGCCAGCTCTCGGCCTCCAACGCCGAGGTCTGGACCCACTGGTCCACCATCGTCAAGGGCCTCAAATGGATGCTCAAGAGCGATGCTCCGCTACTGCTCAACCCCAAGCCCAGCTGGCACAAGATTTCCTGGTTCTGCCAGTTTCTCGCTGCCATCCCCCATTACGAGAAAAACACCGTGGAGACCGCCAGACTGGCGATTGCGGCACGCGAACACCTGTTTGGCTGGGCGGCCAGCGAAGGCATTGACTTCGATCTGAAGCAAAAAGGCATCTTGCATATCTACCGCGACCGAGCAGGCTTTGAACATGCGGGCAAGGTGTCCCAGTTGCTGGCCAAAGGCGGGCTGGAGCGCCGCGCCGTGACACCGCAGGAGATGCGCTCCATCGAGCCGACCCTGTCCGGAACCTTCTATGGCGGCTACTTCACCGAGAGCGACTCCACCGGCGACATCCACAAGTTCACCAGCGGCCTTGCCGCCGCCTGCGAGCGACTGGGCGTGCAATGCCGCTACGGTCAGGAGATCGTGGCGGTGGACAGCAATGGCAAGCAGGCCAGCGTAACCGTGCGCCAGGGTCTGGAAACCGAAACCTCGACCTTCGACGCCATGGTGGTCTGCGCGGGCACGGCCAGCCGCGCGCTGGCCGCTCAGCTCGGCGACAGCGTCAACATCTACCCGGTCAAGGGCTATTCCATCACGGTCAATCTGACGGATGAAGCCAGCCGAGCCGCTGCCCCCTTGGTGAGCCTGCTGGACGACGAGACCAAGCTGGTCACCAGCCGCCTGGGTGACGATCGCTTCCGCGTGGCCGGCACGGCCGAATTCAACGGCTACAACAAGGACATCCGCGCCGACCGCATCCGACCGCTCATCGAATGGGTGCAGCAATGCTTCCCGGGCGTCAGCACACGCAGCGTCGTGCCCTGGGCCGGTCTGCGTCCCATGATGCCGGACATGCTGCCGCGCGTGGGCTCTGGCAACAAGCCCTGCGTGTTCTACAACACCGGCCACGGCCATCTGGGCTGGACCTTGTCGGCCGTCACCGCCGACATGGTCGGCGATGTCGTGCTGCAGTCCATGGGCAGCGCCAGCAGGCGGTCACAGCCGGCCACGCTGACCACCGCCAGCGCCTGATAGCGGCTTCAAGGAACTGTAGCAACAAGCCAGGCACGGCATCGCGCATTCTCGCTGCAGAAAGCTATTTTTTCAGGAGCTTATTTTGCTATTCCACGTTTAATTTCAAGGACTTTTCACCTTGAAAATGAACACTGAAAAGCGCAAGCAGCTCTTGAAATCAGAGCTGCAGACAGATCAGCACCAGGCCCAGCATCATCAGCGCCATGCCCAGCTTTTCCGTCAGCGACAGCTTCTCGCTGAACACCTTGCGAGAGACGATATAGCTGAACACCACCTCCACCATGCCCAGGGTGCGCACGGCGGCAGCCCCCTGCATGGCATAGGCGGTGAACCAGGCCAGCGAGGCCGCAGCGCCCATGCTGCCGGCCAGCAGCGAGATGCGCCAGGCCTTGAAGATGGGGCGCAAGCCCTGTTCATGGGTTCTGGCGATCCAGGCGCTCATGACGACGGACTGCATGGTCTGCGCAATCAGCACGCCCCAGGCCCCCGACAACCAGGGCGAGCTCACGCCCAGTGTTGCGATCTCGACCGCGCCGCCGCGAAAGCCCACCGTGGCCAGCGCAAAACAGGCGCCGCAGATCAGCCCGTAGACCGAGGATTTGCTGGTCCAGGCCGAGAGCGTGAACAGCTGCCCGCGCGGCGGCAGCGACAGCATCAGCACGCCCACCGTGGCAAGCACCATGGCCAGCAGCGCCAGCCGGGTCGGCAGCTCATGCAGGAACATGGCGGCAAACAGGGCCACCTGCAGCACCTCGGTCTTGGACAGCGTGACCGCCACGGCAAAGTTGCGCTCCTTCATGGCCATGAGCAAGGCGACCGTGGCTGCGACCTGAAAGAGCGCACCAAGCGCAATCCAGCCCAGATACGCGACGCTGAACTTCGGCAGCACCTGGGACGGATCGCCCAGACCATACAGCGCCAACAGATAGACGGCGGCAAACGGCAGGCCATAGAGAAAGCGCACCAGCGTGGCCGGCAGGGTGCCGACCTGCGTCGTCAGCGAGCGCTGGGCCGTGTTGCGCACCGTCTGCGCCGCCGCCGCAAACAGCACCACTCCCACCCACAGATATTCCATTCCTATGCCCGGCATGAGACGCTTTCTTTTTTGTGAACGCGCCAGCATAGCGCCGGCTGCCGGGCAGTGCTGACGCGATTCGTGCAGTCCGCCCGCTCAAGCCAAGGCGACGTGAAGCACGAACGGCTTCCGTGCTGATGGCGACGTCTTTTTCCCGGCAAATAAACCCCATATCCAGGCCATTGCTGCGTCTTTAGCTACAATTTCAGCCGGGTGCCCGCCGCACGAGGTGGCGATGGCAGGTGAATGTTCATGCGCAGGTCGGGCCGCCAGCGCGTCAGTCGTCCAGGAATGCAGACGGCACCAGCAGGCATTGCCTCGGGTGCAGAACGCCTTCAGCGCACGACTTCAGACACCTACCAACTCATGGACCCACAAACACTTGTGCAGGCCCCTGCGCCTTTTGCATCCCAAAATTCGCCCCGTGTCCCCGCGCTGCAATCCGCGACCGAGCGCGTGCAGGCACAAATCTCGCACCTGCTGCATATCGAGTCCTTCGCCGGCATGGTGCTCATGCTGGCCGCTGCGGCAGCCCTGATCTGGGCCAACTCCGCTGCAGCTCCAAGCTACTTTGCACTGTGGCATGCGCCCGTCGCGCTGACGCTTGGCCCATGGAGCTTCAGCACCGATCTGCATTTCATCGTCAACGACGTTCTGATGACGGTGTTCTTTCTGGTCGTGGGCATGGAGATCCGGCGCGAGCTGCACAACGGCGCGCTGGCCAGCCTGCGCCAGGCCAGCCTGCCGCTGATCGCAGCCATCGGCGGCGTGGCCGTGCCCGCGCTCATCTACGTGGCCCTCGCGGGCAACGACAGGACACTGCTCAACGGCTGGGCAATTCCGACGGCGACCGACATCGCGTTTGCCGTGGGCGTGCTGGCCTTGCTGGGCCGCAATATCCCGGGTGCACTGCGCATCTTCCTGCTGGCCCTGGCCATCATCGACGACATAGTGGCCGTGCTCATCATCGCGTTCTTCTACTCGGGCGGCCTGCAGGCCATGGGCTTTGTAGTTGCCGCAGCTGGCGTGCTGCTGGTGCTGCTGTTCAACCGCATGGGCATTGCCGCCGCGCCCCTGTATGTGCTGCCCGGAGCCATTCTCTGGTTCGGCCTGCTCAAGACCGGCGCTCACCCCACTCTGGCAGGTGTGGTGCTGGGTCTGATGACGCCTGTGTTTGTACGCCCCACTCCCATGCCGCTGCTGATCACGGCACAGACGGCGATGCGCAAGGCTGGCGAGCAGATGCTCAGCGGCCGGCCCGATCCGCAGCACCTGCTGCAGGAGCTGCGCACCGCCCAGCTCGCACAGCGCGACCTGTTGCCGCCCGCTCTGCGCCTGCCCATGATTCTGCATCCCTGGGTGGCGTTTTGCATCATGCCCATCTTTGCGCTGGCCAATGCCGGCGTGCAATTCTCGGACATAGACCTGAGCGCGAGCGCACCGCAGACCACGGCCATGGCCGTGCTGGTGGCCCTGGTGCTGGGCAAGCCCCTGGGCGTCTTCATCTGCACCTGGCTAGCCGTCAAGAGCGGGCTGTGCAGCCTGCCCGAGGGCCTGAACTGGCGCGGTGTGCTGCTGGTGGGTCTGCTGGCCGGCATAGGCTTTACCATGTCCATCTTTGTCGGCGGCCTGGCCTTTGCCGATGCGAAGC
This sequence comes from Comamonas sp. GW821-FHT11H03, assembly GCF_058807955.1. Lineage (NCBI taxonomy): Bacteria > Pseudomonadati > Pseudomonadota > Betaproteobacteria > Burkholderiales > Comamonadaceae > Comamonas > Comamonas sp. GW821-FHT11H03. The sequence continues at coordinate 564,231 of NZ_JBXARF010000002.1, read as the reverse complement.
TGCTGGGCGCGGCCAAGCTGGGCATTCTGGCAGGCTCGGCCGTCGCCGCCTTGCTGGGGCTGGGCTATGGCTTTGCCATGCGCAAGCGCCTGCAGCACGCATAAGCACTTCTCGATCGTGATGCCCAATGGGGCTAGAAACAGTCAAAGGCGTTCCTGTTTGGTGACTAGAATGCCTCCTCGCTCTGCCCCGCAATCCGCATATCTGCCTGCTCCATTGACGGCAATGACCAGTGCTCCAGAGATTCTCGATCCATGCTCAGGCGTCAATCGGCCAGGACCCGGTGTTCGCAGGTCTCGCTGTGCAGCGTCCCTGCACGCTCACGCACAGTGAACCGCTTCACCGTGCTCCTGCACCGGCTCTCAGGCAAAGGCCTCAGGGCCGCCTGAAGCGATGACGAGCTTTGCAGTTGCAGGCCGAAAACGGCACCTCCATCCCAAGAACATCAGGAAAAATGCAGAAAAACATGCTTCACCTTTACTCCGCTGCCGCACTGCTGCTAGCCAGCACCTTGGCCATGGCCCAACCCGCAGACCTGTTGCGCAAAGCACAGGCGGGGGATGCCCAGGCACAGCTTGACCTGGGCCAGATGTACGCAGATGGCCGTGAGGTGTTGCAAAGCGACGAGAAAGCCGCGCAATGGTTTGGCCTGGCAGCCGCACAAGGCAACGCCTTGAGCCAGAGCAATCTCGGCCTGATGTATGACCGTGGCCGTGGTGTGGCGCAGAACGATCAGGAGGCCGTCAAGTGGTATCGCCTCTCGGCAGCGCAGGGCGAGGCCAACGGCCAGTTCAATCTTGGCGTCATGTACGAAGACGGCCGCGGGGTGGAGCAAAGCGATCAGGAAGCCGTCAAGTGGTATCGGCTTGCCGCCGCGCAGAACCTTCTCGATGCCCAGTACAACCTGGGGCTGATGTATGTCAGCGGCCGCGGGGTGGAGCAAAGCGATCAGGAGGCCGCCAAATGGTTTGGCATCACGGCCGCCAAGGGCCACGACTCGGGCCAGGCCAACCTCGCCGTGATGTATGCCACCGGTCGCGGCGTGCCGCTCGACGAGAAGGAGGCAGCCCGACTGCTGGGCCTGGCCGCGGAGCAAGGCAATGCGACGGCCCAGGTCAACCTCGGCACGATGTTTGAGGAAGGCCGCGGCGTCAAGCGCAGCCTGTCTCAGGCCTATTTCTGGTACTCCCTGGCAGCCGCCCAGGGCCTGGAGGACACGGTGTCGCTGCGCGATGCTGCGGCCCAGAAGCTCAAGCCTGCGGAGCGCGCCGCCCTGGACAAGAAAATCGGTGCCTGGAAACCCAAGACGACAAATCGCTGAATTTGCGCATTCGAAACAGCAACCCCTTATCGACAGGCAATCCATGAAAAAGCAATTCAGCCATCTCCTTTGCGCAGCCGCCCTGCTGCTGTCCGGCCCTCTGGCCATCGCGCAATCGGCCGACCTGCTGCAAAAAGCCCAGGCGGGCGATGCCCAGGCGCAGTTCAAGCTCGCGGCCGTCTATCTCACGGGCCGCGGTGGACCCAAGAATGATGACGAAGCCGCCAAGTGGTTCATGCTGGCCGCAAAGCAGGGCCACGCCGAAAGCCAGGCCAATATGGGCCTGATGTACGGCCGCGGACGCGGCGTGCCGCAAAGCGATGAAGAGGCCGTCAAGTGGTATCGCCTGGCGGCAGAACAAGGCGATGTCGATGGCCTGTTCAACCTCGCGGTGATGTATGACGACGGACGGGGCGTGGCTGAGAACCCGGAAGAAGCCGTCAGGCTGTACCGCCTTGCCGTGGCACAAAACCATGTATCGAGCCAGAGCAATCTCGGCTATATGTACGACCATGGCCGTGGCGTGGCGCAAGACAGCAAGGAGGCCTTCAAGTGGTACATGATTGCGGCAGAACAAGGAGATGCCAATAGCCAGTTCAACGTGGGCTCCATGTATGCCTTGGGCCGCGGTGTCAGCCAAAGCTGGCCCCAGGCTTATTTCTGGGCGCTGTTGGCAGCCAGGGATGGCGAGAAGGATTCGGCCAAGCAGCAGGAAATCATTGCCAAGAAATTGAAGCCGGCGCAACGGGCCAAGATCCAGCAGCAGGTGCAGGAGTGGAAGCCCAAGGCCGGCAACTCCTGACCTGCGGCCAGAGGTCGCGGCGGCTTGCAGCGCAGCAAGCCGCCGACAACACGGATCAGATCACTGCAAACGGCTTGGGATAGGTGCCTGGCAACAGAATCTCTTTGCCGACATGGTTGATATTGGTGTGCCCGCAGAAGGCCATGGTGGTATCGAGCTCCTTGTGGATGATCTGCAGCGCCTTGCTCACGCCGGCCTGGCCATAGGCCCCCAGACCATAGAGGAAGCTGCGACCTATCATCGTGCCTTGCGCACCCAGTGCGCGGGCCTTGAGCACGTCCTGACCGCTGCGAATGCCGCCATCCATCCAGACTTCGATGTCCTTGCCCGCAGCCTCTGCAATCGACGGCAAGGCGGCAATCGAAGAAGGCGCACCGTCAAGCTGACGGCCGCCATGGTTGCTGACCACCAGCGCGTCAGCACCGCTTTGCGCCGCCAGACGTGCATCTTCGGCATCCATCACGCCCTTGAGAATGATCTTGCCGCCCCAGAGCTTCTTGATCCATTCCACATCGCTCCAGTTCAGTGACGGATCGAACTGATCTGCCGTCCAGGACGACAGCGAGGAGACATCGCCCACACCATCCACATGGCCGACGATATTGCCGAAGCTGCGGCGCTTGGTACCCAGCATTCCCAGGCACCAGTGCGGTTTGGTCGCCAGATTGATGAGGTTTGCCAGTGTGGGCTTGGGCGGGGTGGACAGGCCGTTCTTGATGTCCTTGTGGCGCTGCCCAAGGATCTGCAGGTCCAGCGTCACCACCAGCGCCGAGCAGTTGGCCGCCTTGGCACGATTGATCAGGCGCTCCATGAAGGCCTTGTCCCGCATCACATACAGCTGGAACCAGAACGGATGGCGATCGGTGTGCTCGGCGATGTCCTCCAGCGAACAGATGCTCATGGTGGACAGCGTGAACGGCACGCCAAAAGCCTTGGCGGCCTTGGCTCCAAGAATCTCGCCATCGGCATGCTGCATGCCCGTCAGGCCTGTGGGCGCAATCGCCACCGGCATCGCGACCTCCTCGCCGATCATGGTGGTGCGCGTGCTGCGCCCTTCCATGTTCACGGCCACACGCTGACGCAGCTTGATGCTCTGGAACTCGTCTTCGTTGGCCCGATACGTGCCCTGGGTGTAAGAGCCCGAATCGGCGTAGTCATAGAACATGCGCGGCACACGACGCTTGGCCACCACACGCAGGTCTTCGATACAGGTGATTTTGGAAAGATCGCTCACGACTTCTAGCCTTGTAATTGGAATTGAACCCGATGGTAGCCCTCATCGTCGTGATCGGCGGTGCACTATGGTTTGAAGTGATTTATGCCGGTTTTGAAATTTTCTTCAGCGAGAAAAAATCAAGGGCTATTGCTAGGTGTGCAAGCCTATTGGCACAGTCACCATCCTTGTCACCACAACAAACAGGAGACAACAGAGATGGTTTGGCAACAGGTCTACGACCCACTATCGAACATGTGGCTATCCACATTGCTTGCGGCCATTCCGGTCGTGGTGATGCTGGTGGGCCTGGGCTTTTTGCACATGAAGGCCCACCTGGCCGCAGGCGCAGGCCTTATTGCAGCGCTGCTGATTGCAGTCTTTGTCTACAACATGCCCGGCGAAATGGCGGGGCGTGCTGCCTTGTTCGGCGGCTTCACCGGCCTGCTGCCCATTGGCTGGATTGTGCTGAACATCATCTTCCTGCATCAGCTGACCGAGCAGAACGGCAGCTTCAAGGTGCTGCAGGATTCGCTTTCCGGCATCACCGAAGACCGCCGCATCCAGCTGCTGCTGATTGCCTTCTCCTTCGGTGCCTTTTTCGAAGGCGCTGCCGGCTTCGGCACGCCCGTGGCCGTGACGGCCGCCATTCTGATCGGCCTGGGCTTTTCGCCGCTGGCGGCATCCGGCCTGTCGCTGATCGCCAACACCGCTCCCGTGGCCTTTGGCGCACTGGGCACGCCCGTCATCACGCTGGCCAAGGTCCATGGCTACGATCTGATGGAAGTGACTGCCATGATCGGCCGCCAGCTGCCCTTCTTCTCGGTGCTGGTGCCGTTCTGGCTGATCTGGGCCTTTGCCGGTCGCAAGGGCATGATGGAGATCTGGCCCGCGATTCTGGTCACCGGCCTGTCGTTTGCCATTCCCCAGTACCTGGTCTCCAACTTCATCGGCCCGGAACTGGTGGACATCATCGCGGCCATTGTTTCCATGACCAGCCTGATCCTGTTCCTGCGCGTCTGGCAGCCCAAGAAGATCTGGACCTCGGCCTCGCTGCGCGGCAAGGATGTCAGCGCCTCCGAAGTCAAGCCGCCCCAGCCCGTAGCCAAGCACAGCAGGAGCGCGCTGATCGCCGCCTGGACACCCTGGATCATTCTCTCGGTGTTTGTGTTCATCTGGGGTCTGCCGCCGGTCAAGGCCTGGCTCAACAGCCTGTTTGCCCCCGCTTTCCCCATGACGGGCCTGCACAATCTGATCGAGAAAATGCCGCCCGTGGTGCCTCAGCCGACCAAGGAAGGCGCGGTCTACACGCTGAACCTGCTGTCGGCCACCGGAACCGGCATTCTGCTGTCTGCCATCGTCAGCGCCTTCGTCATGAAGTACAACCCGGTGACCATAGTGCGCACCTTCTTCAAGACCACCTGGCTGGTGCGCTACTCGCTGCTGACCATCGTGCTGATGCTGGCCCTGGGCACACTGACACGCTACTCGGGCACTGACACCACCCTGGGCCTGGCCTTTGCCAACACCGGTGTGTTCTACCCCTTCTTCGGCACGCTGATGGGCTGGCTGGGCGTGGCGCTCACGGGCTCGGACACGGCGTCCAACGTGCTGTTCGGCGGCATGCAGAAAGTCGCTGCCGATCAGTTGGGCCTGTCCCCCAACCTCATGGGTGCCGCCAACAGCTCGGGCGGCGTGATGGGCAAGATGATCGATGCGCAATCCATTGTCGTGGCTTCGACCGCCACACGCTGGTTCAACCGCGAGGGCGACATCCTGCGCTATGTGTTCTTCCACTCCATCGCCCTGGCCTGCCTGATGGGCCTGTTCGTCACCATGCAGGCCTATGTCTGGCCCTTCCATCTGATGGTGAATTGACGCGCCCCCTGAGCCGCTTTGCGGCGTCCCTCCAGGGGGACGGCAATGAGCTTGTCCATAAAAGCCGCAGCGCCCCAGGCCTGCGGTTTTTTTATGTTCTCAGAATTTCATACCGCCCCAATTGGTATTACCAATTAATTTCATAAATCAAGGGAAAACCATGAATTTCAAGACTTATTTCGCTTCATACAATCCACTCCACTTGAAATCGACCGATATTGGTAATACCAATTTAGCAAGCAAGACTGGAATAACTCAGGCCCGCCTATGGCGCGGCACAGCCGGTTTTGCGCACGGTCATTTTTGAAAATTTGACGGGGAAGACTTCTGGGCAGTCAGGAGGCTTGACCTCCCCGCGCATCTCCAGGAGATCAAGGCAATGCAAGAAATCTGGTCGCAGAACTACGACCCCGCAGGCAATGTGTGGGTGTCGGCGCTGGTGGCGCTCATACCCATCATCTTTTTCTTTCTCGCGCTGACCAAGCTGCGCCTCAAGGGCTATGTGGCGGGCACCATCACGGTGGCGCTGTCTCTGGCCGTGGCGCTGCTGTTCTATCGCATGCCGGTCGCCAACGCGCTGGCCGCAGGCGTCTACGGCTTCTTCTACGGTCTGTGGCCGATTGCCTGGATCATTGTCGCGGCGGTCTTTCTCTACAAGGTCTCGGTCAAGACCGGGCAGTTCGACATCATCCGCTCGTCGATTCTGTCAGTCACCGAAGACCAGCGTCTGCAGCTGATCCTGGTGGGCTTTTGCTTCGGTGCCTTTCTTGAGGGAGCTGCCGGTTTCGGCGCCCCCGTGGCCATCACGGCAGCGCTGCTGGTGGGCCTGGGTTTCAGGCCTTTATATGCAGCGGGCCTGTGCCTGATCGGCAATACCGCTCCTGTGGCCTTCGGCGCCATGGGCATTCCCGTCATCGTGGCCGCTCAGGTCTCGGGCGTCGATGTCATGGCCATCAGCCAGATGGCCGGCCGCCAGTTGCCCTTCATGACCATCATCGTGCTGTTCTGGCTCATGGCCATCATGGACGGCTGGCGCGGCGTCAAGGAAACCTGGCCTGCGGTGCTGGTGGGCGGCGGCAGCTTTGCACTCGGACAGTTTCTGACAGCCAACTACATCGGCCCCGAACTGCCGGACATCACTTCGGCCATCTTCGCCCTGGTGACACTGACCACCTTCCTCAAGTTCTGGCAGCCCAAGCGCATCTTCCGCTTCGACACCGAGCCGGGCGCGGCAAAGATCCAGACAGCGGCCCCCGTCAAGCTGACCACCGGCATGGTGCTCAAGGCCTGGTCGCCCTTCATCATCCTCACGGCCATGGTGACCATCTGGAGCCTCAAGCCCTTCAAGGCGCTGTTCGCCTCGGGCGGCGCACTGTCCGGCACGGTCTTCAGCATTCCCGTTCCCATGCTGCACAATCTGGTGCAGAAAATGGCTCCCGTCGTTGCCACGCCCACGCCTTATGGCGCGGTCTATTCCTTCAACTGGCTGTCGGCCACGGGAACCGCGATCCTGATCGCCGCCGTGCTCTCCATTCTTTTGCTGCGCCTCAAGCCTGCCGTGGCAGTCCGGACCCTGGGCGAGACCTTCAAGGAACTGGCACTGCCCATCTACTCCATCGGCATGGTGCTGGCCTTCGCCTTCATCGCCAACTACTCCGGCCTGTCCACCACGCTGGCCATGGCGCTGGCCCATACCGGCAAGGCCTTTGCGTTCTTCTCGCCCTTCCTGGGCTGGGTCGGCGTGTTCCTCACGGGCTCCGACACCTCGGCCAATGCGCTGTTCGGCGCCCTGCAGGCCACGACGGCAGCGCAGCTGGGGCTGCCCGAGGTTCTGGCCGTGACGGCCAACACCACCGGCGGCGTAACCGGCAAGATGATCTCGCCCCAGTCCATCGCCATTGCCTGCGCAGCCGTAGGCCTGGCCGGCAAGGAATCGGACCTGTTCCGCTTTACCGTCAAGCACAGCCTGGCCTTCCTGGTGCTGATCGGCATCATCTGCACGCTGCAGGCTTATGTGTTTCCGTGGATGATTCCCACCACCTGAAACTCCTGCCAGACCCCATGTCCGCCATCCGCCTGTCCGACCGCGTTGCCCAGCAGTTGCTGGAGCTGATCCAGAGCACCCAGCTCCAGAGCGGCGCAAGGCTGCCGACCGAACGGGCGCTGGCCGAGCAACTGGGGGTCTCGCGCACGGCGCTGCGCGAGGCCATACAGAAGCTTGCCAGCCGAGGCGTGCTCGAAAGCCGCGTAGGCGCCGGCACCTTTGTCGGCTCGCGCGTGCCGCTGTGGCACGAACAAGCCGTCGCACCGCTGGAATCCTTGCTGCGCGACGACCCCCAATACCGCTACGACGTGCTGGAAGCACGCCAGGCTCTGGAGCTCAGCACTGCCTGGTATGCGGCCCAGCGTGCCACTGACAAGGACAGGGACCGCATCCGCCACTGTTTCGACGATATGCTGCGCCACCAGCAGGCGCGCGATGCTGCCAGTGCGGCCCGCTCCGATGCGCAGTTCCATCTGGCGATTGCCGAGGCTTCGCACAACGCCGTGCTGGTTCAGCTCATGGGCAGCCTCTTCGAGCTGGTGCTGGGCACCGTGGCCCAGAACCGGCGTTTGATGTTCGTGCATGACGATCTCTCGACGCTGGAGCATCTGACTGCGCAGCACCGCAATCTCATGCAGGCCATTGTCGACGGCGAGCCCGAGCAGGCCAGAAGCGCCATCGGCCAGCACCTGGCCTATGTTCACGAAAAGCTGTCCGAGTCGGATGCCGAAGCGGCCCGACGCAAGCGGCTGGATCGTTTCTCCTCTTCCTCCGCCATTTTTTCATGATCATCTCCTCCACCACCGACTACCGCGCGGCTGCGCAAAAGCGCCTGCCGCCCTTTCTGTTCCACTACCTCGACGGCGGTGCCTATGCCGAGAAGACGCTGGCGCGCAATGTCGACGACCTGGCCGACGTGGCCCTGCGCCAGCGCGTGCTCAAGGACATGAGCCAGCTGGACACCAGCATCGAGCTGTTCGGCGAGAAGTTCTCGATTCCCGTGGCGCTGGCTCCCGTGGGCCTGACCGGCATGTTCGCCCGCCGCGGCGAAGTGCAGGCCGCCATGGCCGCTGACAAGAAGGGCATCCCCTTCACCATGTCCAGCGTCTCGGTCTGCCCCATCGAGGAAGTCGCACCCAGGCTGGGCCGACCGATGTGGTTCCAGCTCTATGTGCTCAAGGACCGGGGCTTCATGAAGAACGCGCTGGAGCGCGCCCAGGCTGCTGGCGTCTCCACCCTGGTCTTCACCGTGGACATGCCCGTGCCCGGTGCCCGCTACCGCGACGCGCACTCGGGCATGAGCGGCCCCAACGCCGCCATGCGCCGCTATCTGCAGGCCGTGACCCATCCGCACTGGGCCCTGGACGTGGGCCTGATGGGCCGCCCACACACGCTGGGCAACATCTCCACCTACAAGGGCCAGAACGTCTCGCTCGAAGACTATATGGGCTATCTGGGCGCGAACTTCGACCCCTCGATCTCGTGGTCGGACCTGGAGTGGATCCGCGACTTCTGGAAGGGTCCCATGCTGATCAAGGGCATCCTCGATCCCGAGGACGCCAGGGATGCCGTGCGCTTCGGCGCTGACGGCATCATCGTCTCCAACCACGGCGGGCGCCAACTCGACGGCGTGCTCTCGTCGGCACGCGCCCTGCCAGCCATTGCCGATGCCGTCAAGGGCCAGATCAAGATCTTTGCCGACTCGGGCGTGCGCAACGGCCTGGACATCGTGCGCCTGCTGGCCCTGGGCGCAGACTGCACCATGATAGGCCGCGCCTTCGTCTACGCGCTGGCCGCCGAGGGCGAAGCCGGCGTGACCAACCTGCTGAACCTGCTCGAGAAGGAAATGCGCGTGGCCATGACGCTGACCAGCGTCAAGAAGGTCTCGGAGATCACGGGCGATCTATTGGTGCGCTGAGCGCCTCGGTGAGACGGCACTGCTGCCTCCCGATGGTTTCGCTTGGGGGGCAGGAATGTCCAGCGGCCATGCCCCCTTCTACAAACCGCTGGCCCAGACCAGCAGTTTTTTCATGTCTATCTTTTTTTCTTGATGTCCTCGGGGCCCGCAACCAGTGCCCCGGCACCGCGCACCTCAAGCGCAATGCTGTCCAGCACCTTGCCAGAGGCATCGAGCAACTCCAGCCTGTGGCGTCCCGGCCAGGGCAGCCAGCCCAGCTGACTGCCGCGCCCCAGCTCGCGCTGCACTTCCCGCATCACGGGTTGCGCATTCTTGTCGGCAGCCGCAGGCGGGCCGTATTGCCGGGTCACCAGCCGCCAGCGCAAGCTGCCGTCACGCCAGTCCTGCTCGGCCGCCATACCGGCCTGGCGCGCCACCAGTTGCACGCGCTGGCTGTCAGGCGGAATATCGGGGTCCAGCGCCAAAATGGTGCCATTGGCCGGACGCGAGATACGCACAGCGGACGCAGCCGCAGCGCTGCCAGACTTGCTGCCTTTTTGCCTTGCAAGGTTTTTCTGCTCCGCACTGCCAGCCACGTGATCCATGGCAAACAGTGATTGCTCGGTCCCTGCCACAAACCATTCTTCGCGTGCGCTTTCGATAGGCGTGGCGCCGCTTGCCAACGCACCGAACTGCACTTGCTGCTGCAGCACACCGCTCGGAGCCCTGGGCGCACGGCTGGACAGGTTGCGATGCAAAAAGCCCATGATATCGGCCCAGATGGGCGCTGCGCCGCTGGTGCCGCTGACCGAATGCATGGCCTCGCCACCCGCATTGCCCACCCAGACGCCCACGGTGTAGCGCTCGGACCAGCCCACGGCCCAGTTGTCGCGCATATCCTTGCTGGTGCCGGTTTTCACAGCCGTCCAGAAGCGCGTGGCCAGCACGCTGTCCGTGCCGAACGTTGGGGCCCGCGCCATATTGTCGGAGAGGATGTCGCCCACGATGAAGGCGGCCCGCGCATCCAGCGCCTGCAGCGCGTCGTCGCCGGTTTTGCTGCCGGCCTTGCGGCTTTCAGCCTGAGGCAAGGCCCAACTCACGGGGCGATATTGACCGCCATTGCCCAGTGCCCGATAGGCATTGGTCAGATTGAGCAGCGCGACCTCGCTGCTGCCCAGCGCCAGGCTGAAGCCGTAATAGCCCCCGCTTTCGCGCAGCGGCAGGCCCAGTTTCTTGAGCTGCTCGAAGAAGGCGTCGGGCGTGATCATGACCAGCGTGCGCACCGCAGGCACATTGAGCGAGGATGCCAGCGCCGTGCGCGCCGACACCCAGCCCTTGAAGCGCCGGTCGTAGTTCTGCGGAATGTAGAGGCCGTTCTGCGTGGGAATATGGGCCGATGAATCCTCGATCAGCGAGGCGGCCGTGATGCGCTTTTCGGCAATCGCCTGGGCATAGAGAAAAGGCTTGAGCGTGGAGCCGGGCTGACGCAGCGCGGTGACGCCATCGACCTCGGACGCCTGGCTCAGCGTTCCTGAGGAGCCGACCCAGGCCAGAATCTCGCCTGTCCGGTTGTCCAGCACCACGGCCGCACCATCTTCCACATTGCGGCCCTGCAACTCGCGCAGATGCTGCTGCAGGCTGGCCACCGCAAAGCGCTGCAAGGGCGCGCTCAAGGTTGAGCGCACCTGCTCCTGCCCCCTGTTCTGGGGCAAGGCCAGCCAGCGCCGCGCGAAATGCGGGGCCACGCCCTCGCTGGCCAGCCATTGACGCCGCTGCAGCACGCTGGAGGTATAGAGCTGCATGGCCGAGCAATCCTTGGCCGCTACATCATCGGGCACCATCACCTGCAGCACGCCGCAGGCACGCTGGGCCACGCGCTCGACAGAGGCATTGGGCGCACGCACCAGGGCCGCAGCAATGGCCGCCTCGCGCGCATCCAACCCATGAGCTGCCTTGCCGTACAGGCTTTGCGACAGCGCAGTTATACCCACGATCTCGCCGCGAAACGGCACCAGGTTCAGATAGGCCTCAAGAATCTGGTCCTTGCGCCAGCGCCTGTCCAGCACCTGGGCCGCCACGGCCTGACCCACCTTCTGCACCACGCTGCGCCCGCCCGATCCCTGACGCCAGTCGCCATCCAGCAGACCGGCGAGTTGCATGGTGATGGTGCTTGCGCCGCGCGTGCGCGTGTTCCAGAGGTTGCCCCAGGCGGCTGCGCTGACGGCAGCCCAGTCCACGCCGCTGTGCTCGTAGAAACGCTTGTCCTCGCTGAGCACCAGGGCCGTGCGCAGTGCCGGCGAGACATCGGCCAATGCCACCCAGGAGCCGCGGCGCACCGTGCTGTCGGTGCGCAGGCGTTGCAGCATCTCGCCTTCGCGCGAAAGCAGCAGGGTCTCCGAGGAGCGATGGTCGCTGCGCACCTCGTCATAGCTGGGCACCGCATGGCTGCTGGCGGCAAGACCCAGCCATAAAGCGGCCGTCATGCCAACGGTTCGCCAGGACTGCTTCATTTTCGGGGGCTGGAGATACCGCTGCATGCCTTGTTCCATGTCCTTGTGTGCTGTTGGAAGTCAGCAGTCATTGTCCCAAAGATGGCATGGCAAACTGCCCGCTCAGACAAGCGGCTGCAAAAAAGCGGCTCCAGCGAGCCGCTTCTGCGAGATCACTGCCCTTCAAGCCGTGAACTTCTTGATCTTGAAGGCCAGTATCACCATCAGCACACCGAAGATGACGGCATAGGTCGCCAGCACCCACAGCATGGCCATCATGCCCGCGCCGGGTTGCATCAGCACGAAGATGCCGAACAGCACTGAGAGCAGCCCCCCGAGCACCAGCACCCACTCGCCTTGAATTTCCTTGCGCAGACGCAGCGCCGCGACGATCTGAAGTACGCCCGTCATCAAGGCCCAGACGCCGATATAGATGGTCAGAACCAGCGCCGTAATCGCAGGGTTGATGACCGTGAGCACCCCCACCACCACCCCCGTCAACCCCCACAGCAAAACCACCCACCAGTGACGCGACTGCTGGCGGCTCTTGATGGCGGTGTAGATGCCTAGCAGGCCATCGACAAACACATAGGCGCCAAACACCAGCACCAGCGCGGCGGCGGATGCTGCGGGCTGCATCCAGGTCAGCACGCCGAAGATGATGGCGGCGGCACCGCGCAACAACAGCACCCACCAGCTACGGTGCAGCATGATGGACATGGACGGAATTTCTACAGGCATGAAGACTCCTCTCTTTTAGAACGTGTTTACGTTCTCAGGGTTTCACAACAGTGCGACTTGTGCTGCCACTCGTCTCTCGACTCCAGCTCCGACACTAGCAACAAGCTCAGCCCAGCGTCAATATCACAGGCTGGTGGTCAGACGCCTGTGTGGCGCTGTCTACACGCCAAGTTTGCACTCTCTGGCACAAGCTGTCGCTGACCCATATCAAGTCACAGGCCCCGGGCTCTGCTCCCCAGGTTCTGTCCACCAGTCTGAAGGTCGGCGGCTGCGGTTGCCCGGGATACAGCACATCCCAGCTATTGCGCCACTGCCCGGCCTGCAGACAGCCTTCCTCGCCGGCAACCCAAGGCGCGGACAGAACGGCATATTCGGGCTCGTGCGGCTCGAAGTTGAAATCCCCGCAAAGCACGGCGTGGCGTGTATGCGGCTTGGTTTGATAGGGCGAGCCATCACTGGCCGGCTGCGGCGGGGCATCGGCCAGCGCACAGGCCTGCATCTGCAGGGCACGCAGTGCGCCGGCCTGAGCCATGCGCTGACGCGTCGAAAAATATTCGAGATGGGTGGTCATGATGCGTACCGGCCCCAGCGCCGCGTCCTCGACCGTGACCACAGAACACATGCGCTGCATGCAGCGCATATCGGCCTCTGCCGGCATGGGCAGCAGATAGTGCTGAACCAGCCGCACCGGCAGCCGCGTGGCAATCAGATTGCCAAAACGCTGATGTCCCCGGGGCGTGAACTCATCGACCGATGCGCCAAAGAAAATCTGCCAGCCCGGCAACAGTGCCTTCAGCTCGGCCGGCTGGTCGCCGGGCCGGCCCTGCAGATCGGGGTAGTTGACGGCGATTTCCTGCAGGCACAGCACATCCAGTCCGCCGGCCTGCTCGCCCATTTGCAGCGCGTGACGCACGATGCGCTCCACACTGACCAGTCCATCCATGCCGCAGCACCATTGCACGTTCCAGGTCAGGATATTCATCTTGTCGTGTCTTTCCAGATTGAAAATGGCTCAAGCCCTGACTTGCCACTATTTTTTCAGCTGCGGATCAGACCAAGGTCTCGCGCAACTGGAACACATTGCCCTCCTTGTCCATGGCATTGCAGGCCGCAAAGCCAGGACCTTGCCAACGCTCGTCAAACACCTGTCCGCCCAGCGCCTGCGCAGCGCTTTTGGCATTGTCAATCGCCGCCACGGTGACGAAGAACTTGAGAGCCACATCGGCACGGCGCTGCGGTGGCGTGCCGATCCTGACCCGCGCCGCAATCTCGGCAGGCAGGGCATGAATCACCAGCTGCAACGCAGCGGACTCCAGCACGATGACGTGCGCATCCTCATGCAGCCGCTGCATGCCCAGAACCTGCTCATAGAAGCCGGCCAGACTCTGGAAATCCTTGGCATAAATCAGCACGCCGGCAGCAGCGGGACCAGGCATCGCCAACTCCTCAAATGGTTTGACTGTATCCCACTCACTTGATGCCCGCGCGCATGAAGCTTTGCACGAACTGGCGCTGGAACAGCAGGAATGCGATCAGCAGCGGCCCTGAAGTCATCAGCGTGGCGGCGCAGATGCTCGACCATTCCACGCCCGATTCCACGCTGGAGAAAACCTGCAGCCCTACGGTGAGCGGACGCGCCTGGACGCTGTTGGTGATGATCAGAGGCCAGAGAAAATTATTCCAGTGAAAGCTCACCGAAACCAGCGCAAACGCGGTGTAGACCGGCCTGGCCAGCGGTACGTAGACACGCCAGAGAATCTGCAGCGTGCTGGCACCTTCCACGCGCGCAGCTTCGTCCAGCTCGCGGGGTATGCCCATAAAGGTCTGGCGCAGCAAAAAGATGGCAAAGGCCGAGGCGAAATACGGCAGACCTATGCCCAACAGGCTATCGACCGCGCCCAGCCCGGACATGGTCTGATAGTTGGCCACCAGCAGGATGTCCGGCATGATCATCAGCTGTATCAGCACCAGCGCAAACGCCACATTGCTGCCGCGAAAGCGCAAGCGTGCAAAGGCAAATGCAGCCAGCGTGGACAGCAGCAGCTGCACCGCCAAAATCATGGCCACCAGCAAGATGGTGTTGAGAAAATAGCGCGCAAACGGCGCGGCTTCCCAGGCATGGCGGAAGTTCTGCAGCGTCCAGGGCGCCGACAGATCGAGGCGCGTGGACGCATCGGACGGATGAAACGCCGTCCAGACCGCATACGCCAGCGGCAGCAGCCACAGCAGCGCCAGCGTCCAGGCGGCCAGGGTGTCCAGCCATGAAGCGCCATAAAAGCTCACGCCCTGGCTTGCCCGTGCGCTCCTGCGCCCCGACAGAAATGCAGCAGCTGTCATTGATAGTGCACCTTTTTGTCCAGCACGAAGAACTGGAACAGTGCCACGGCAGCCAGCACCACGACCAGCACCACGGTGATGGCCGCTGCATAGCCGGTATCCCAGAACTTGAAGCCCACTTCGTAGAGGTGATAGAGCAGCAGCGTGGAGGCATTGTCCGGCCCGCCGCGCGTGAGAATGAACACATGGTCCACCAGCCGGAAGGCATTGATCACGGCGTTGACCAGGATGAACAGCGTGGTCGGCATGAGCAGCGGCCACTGCACGCGGCGCAGGAAATACCAGCGCGATGCGCCTTCGATGACCGCCGCCTCCTTGAGGCTGGGATTGAGCGTCTGCAGCGCGGCCAGATAGAAGATCATGAAAAAGCCTGCCTCCTTCCACACGGCCACCAGCGTGATGCAGGCCAGGGCCGTGGATGGATCGCCCAGCCAGTTGTGCGCGTCCAGGCCCAGTGCGCCGCGCACCTGCTCCAGCAGTCCGTACTGAGGCGTGTAGAAGAACAGCCAGATATTGGCCACGGCAATCATGGGCAGCACCGTGGGCGTGAAATACGCCATGCGCAGCAAGGCCCGCCCCGCGAGTTTCTCGTTGACCCACAGCGCCATCAGCAAGGCCAGCCCCATGGACAGCGGAATGGTGGCGGCGGCAAACCAGAGGTTGTTGCGCACGGCCTGCCAGAACACGGGGTCGTCGACCATGAGCGCGTAGTTTTCCAGACCCACCCATTCGCCGGACTGGCCGCCACGCCCCGTGGCATGCAGGCTGTCGATCAACGTGGACAAGGCCGGCCAGTGCGTAAAGCCCAGCAGCAGCACCAGCGCCGGCATGAGCAGCAGCCAGGCATGCACGGCCTGCTGTCGCGCGGCGGCCTGCGCCAGCCGGCGGGCGGCCCTGGATGACAAAGGCGCAGACATGGCGCCCTTGCCGGTTTCAAGCGCCGGACTGCTCATTACTGGTAGCGACGCAGAATGCGCTCGGATTCCTTCTGCGCGTCGTCCATGGCCTGGGCTGCGGTCTTGGTGCCGTTAAGGGCCGCCTGAATCGCATCGTTGAGCACCTTGGTCACGCGCTGGTTCTCATGGGTGGAATACTCGGCCACCGACACGGGCAGTTGATCGCGCGCCACCAGTGCCTGGGGAAATTCCTGGCCGTACTTCTTGAGTGCGGGAGTCTCGTAGGCAGCAGGCGAGACAGCCACATAGCCGCTGTCCATGCTCCACTGCGCTGCACGCTCTGGCTGCGTCACCCATTTGGCAAACTCGAACGCAGCCTGCTGCTGCTGCCTGGGCGCATTCTTGAAGATGTAGAAATTGCCCCCGCCCGTGGGCGAGCCCTTGCGGACATTGCCGGCGATCTGGCCCACACCGAAGTCGAACTTGGCATTGGCGCGGATATTGGTGAGATTGCCCGTGGTCGTCACGATGATGGCGGCCTTCTTTTCCATGAAGTCCCTGGGCGTCGTGCCCCACTCCACCACACCTGCAGGGTGCACGCCGTCCTTGACCAGGCCGACCCAGAAGTTCAGCGCCTCCACCACCTTGGGGTGGTTGAGCATGACGCGGGTGCCGGACTCATTGGCCAGCAGCACATCATTGGGCGTGGTCAGGGTCTGCAGCATCCAGTAGCCAAAGCCGGTGGACGGAATCTGGATGCCGTATTGCACGACCTTGCCGCTGGCGTCTTTCCTGGTCAGCTTGTGGGCGGCCTCCTTGAGCTCCTTCCAGTTCTGGGGCGCCTTGTCGGGGTTCAGGCCGGCCTCCTTGAAAGCTTCCTTGTTGTAGTACATCACCACGGTGGAGCGCTGAAAGGGCACGCCCCAGGTCTTGCCGCCGGCCTGGCTGTTGGCCATGAAGGCCGGGTAAAAGCCCTTGAGCCAGGCCTTGTCGGCATCGGTCTTCACGAAGTCGTCAATGGGCGCAATCGCGCCTTCGTCCATCAGCGTGAACATATCGGTGGACAGCAGCACCGAGCTCGCAGGCGCCTTGCCGGCCTTGTGCGCCGTCAGCGCCTTGACGATGGTTTCCTGATAGGTGCCCGCATAGATGGGCGTGAGCTTGTATTGCGGATGCGCCTTGTTGAAGTCCGCCGCATAACCGTCTATCACCTTGGTGATGGGGCCGCCCACGGCCACCGGGTAATAGAAAGGCACTTCCAGCGGGGACTGCGCAAGAGCAGTGCCCGCCAGGCCAAGGCCGGCGACAGCGGCGAACAGGCCGTGAACAAAGGTATGGCGACGCATGGGAATCTCTCCTCGGGATTTGCAGACAATGGAAAACACCGGCGGCTCAGGCTGCGGCCAGCAAGGAGCGGGCGGATTCCACCGCCTGCCCGCACACATGAATGCGCCCGCCCTGCGCATCGAACCAATGCGCAGCCTGCTGCGGCCAGTACAGGATCACGCCTTGTCCAGGCCGCAGATCTGCATGGGCATGGCCGGGCACACGCGCCGTCAGCAGCTCGCTGCCAACCTGGCAGCGCAGCACCAGATCGGCACCCAGATATTCAAAGCCCTGCACGGTGGCCGAAATGCCGTTGCCCAGCCCCTCGTTGCCGCCGTCGACATCACCTGCCACGGCAATCACCTCGGGCCGCACGCCCAGCGCCTGCGGATAGGCGCTGCCGGTCACCAGATCCGGGGCCACGACCACATCGCTGCCGGCAATCCGGTTGCCTTGCAGGGCAACGATATTCATGGCGGGCGTGCCGATAAAGCGCGCGGCAAATGTGGTTGCGGGCCGGGCATAGATCTCGCGCGGCCCGGCGGCCTGTTCCACCAGACCCTTGTTGAGCAGCACCACCTGATCGGCCATGCTCATGGCCTCGGCCTGATCGTGGGTCACATAGACCACCGTGAGACCCAGACGCTGCTGCAGCTCACGCAGCTCGGCGCGCATTTCCTGGCGCAGCTGGGCATCGAGATTGGACAGCGGCTCGTCCATCAGACAGACCCTGGCCTGCGCCACCAGCGCACGGCCCAGCGCAACGCGTTGCTGCTGACCGCCCGAGAGTTGCCCGGGCCGACGCTCCAGCAGTGCCGTCAGCCCCAGCAGCTCGGCCGTTTGCTCAAGACGCTGCTCGCGCTCGGCCTTGGCAACCTTGCGCACCTGCAGACCGAACTGGATGTTGTCGGCCACGCTCAGATGCGGGAACAGCGCATAGTTCTGAAACACCATGGCAATGCCGCGCTGCGCGGGCGGCAGATGAGTGACGTCGCGACCATCGATGCGCACCGACCCCGAGCTAGGCGTGTCCAGCCCGGCGATCATGCGCAAGGTGGTGGATTTGCCGCAGCCCGAAGGGCCGAGCAGGACGCAGAACGAGCCTGGTTCAATGCGCAGATTCACGGCATGCAGGGCCGTGGCGTCACCCCAGGATTTGGCGACGTTCTCCAGCTCGATCAAAGACATCGCGCCAGTCTAGAAAGACTGGATGACAGCCGCGTGTCAACTTGAGTGTCATCAAAAACAGGAGCTTCTTGCGCTCTCTATTCATAGATTTCAGATTGAAATGACTTTGAATCATCCTGTTCAAAGGCGCAAGCAGCTTCTGTATTCATAGCATCAGTGCATGAAAAAGCCCCGGCCGCTTGCGCAGACCGGGGCTTGGCCGAGCCCGGCAGAAAACCGCCGAGGGCTTACTTGGGCATCACCACCTTGAGCTTGGCGTTGGGAATTTCGCCAAACATCTCGGGCGCATACAGCGCTTCGGCACGTGTGGGCGGCAGGGCGAATTCACCGGCGTTGTTCAGGCGCACCGTGTATTCGACCTTGGTCGTGCCTGCGGGCAGGTACTGGTAGTAGGCACGGTAGGACTCGAAGCTGCGCTCCTCATAGGCCAGCCAGCCGGCCCCCTCCTGCTTCTCGCCCTTGGACGCGATCTCCGAATCACGGCCCAGGCCGCCGCCCAGAATGGTCGCCCCCGTGGGAATGGGGTCGGTGATGGCCACCCAGGTCATATCGGTCTTGGCCTGCACCTCCAGCGTCACGCGCAGCACATCGCCGCGCGTGTACTGGCCGCCACCGAACAGGCCCTTGTCCGCCTGCTCCACCGGCGTCACGGTCTTCTTGATGGTGTAGCCGGCGCTGAACGGAGCCTTGAGGGCCACGGCCGCCACGGACTGCACGGTCAGCCAGGGCTTGCCCGTGCCTTGCTGCGTGACGCTGAGCTGGCCCTTGCCGGCCTTGGCCCAGGGCATGAACATGGTGTTATTCATCAGACCGCCGGCGCGCACGGGATCACCAAACAGGCTGCTGGCATGGGCCGTGCCCTGCGCATCCTCGGCCGTGGCACGCCTGACATCAGCCCAGTTCACCTTGGCCTCGTTGCCGTTCATGCTGGCCACGGTGCTGCCGGCCACGGGCTCGGACTCGAACTTCTGCGAGAAGCGGCGCAACGCCAGCGCTCCCCAGAGGTTGGCCGTGGTCGTGTGCCAGGCACCGCCCTGCTGGCGTGCGATAAAGCCGCTGACCAGACGCGGCATGTCTTCGGCCCATGCCGCATCGTTGATGGTCGCCAGAATCAGGCGCGCCAGATTCACGTCCGGGCCCTGCATCAGCCACCACCAGCCATCGTCCTGATCGGTCGAGAAGCCGGCACGCGTGCCGTTGTAGGTCAGGCGGGCACGCAGAATCTGCATGGCCTGGGCCAGGCGCTCGTCGCGCTGCGGCGCATCGCTCATGCGCTGCAGCAGCTGCACCCAGTCGATGACCGTGTGCGTGGGCCACTGGTTGGGCGTGGCGTTGATGCTGTCGAGCATGCGCGGCGTGGCCTTGCCCGACAGTGCCAGCGCGGCAATCGCCGCCAGCTTGCGCATTTCCAGATCCTTGCGCGGGCTCCAGAAGTTGCGCTGGATGCGGCCTTCCACAAACGCGATCAGGCCGTCCTCCATGCGCGCACGATCGGAGGCAGGAATCACGAAGCGCTTGTCAACGCCTTGTGCCAGGGCCGACAGGTTAAGCAGATGCGCGGTCAGCGTGTCGCTGCCTCGGCTGAGCGATCCGTCCTGGGGCGGGAAGTAGTTGGCCAGGCCGTCACCGTCCAGATAGTTGGGCAGCTGGGCCATGATGCTGCCCCACAGCTCGGCGTTGTTCATGCCGACGGCCTTGCTGGTGGTCTGCTCCAGGCAGGTGTAGGGATAGCGGGCCCACCAGTCGCGCACGCCGGGCAGACCTTCGGTCAGCTTGGGCACCAGCGACATCTGCAGACCGCCACGGCCGGGCAGCGCGTCGGCGGGCGGATTCACGGGCACGCTGTAGCTGCCGTTGACCTGCACCAGCGTGGCCTGCTGCACCGACAGCGGGACAGCGGGCACGATGCGCTGGCTGATCTTGAGCGCATCCTGCGCCGCATCGGCGCCGCCAGCGGTGTCGCGCGCGGAAATCTCCCAGATCAGCGCCTCGACACGCGTGCCCGAGAGCTGGGCCGGAGCCTTCACATCCCAGGCCACTTCACGCGCCTCACCAGCGGGAATCTCCACCTTCTGGGCCTTGAGCTCCAGCATGGTGGCACGCGGCGTGACCTCCACCTTCATGGCCTTGGCCGAGGTGTTGCGCAACGTGACCTGGGCGCGGAACTGATCGTCCTCGCGCACTAGAGGCGGCAGGCCGCTGATGATCTGCAGATCCTGCGTGGTACGGATCGCCGCCTGGCCGGTGCCGAACAGGCTCACGCCCGCATCGGCCACGGCCACCACCTGGAAGGTGGTCAGGGCGTCGTTGAGCGGCACCTCGATCAGCGCCATGCCGTTGCCGTCCAGCACCACATCGGGCTTCCACAGCAGCAGGGTGTCGAGCAGTTCGCGCGTGGGGCTGCGGCCACCGCCACCGCCCGCAGGCACGGCCTTCTTGCCGTAATGGCGTCGGCCGATCACCTCCATCTGGGCCGTTGCCGTCTGCACACCCCATTCGCGGCGTGTCAGCATGGCATCGAGCAGATTCCAGCTGCTGTTGGGCATCAGCTCCAGCAAGGCCTGGTCCACGGCCGCCAGCGCCACATGGGCACCCGCAGCAGGCTTGCCATCGGGCAGCGTCGCCTTGATGGTGACCTTGGCTGTGCCGCGCACCTTGTAGCTGGACTTGTCCGAGGAGACCTTGACGTCCAGGGTATTGCTCTTCAAACCCACGCGAATTTCGGACATGCCGAAACGGAAGGCAGGCTTGGAGAGGTCCACCATGGAAGTTGGCGCGATGAATTCCTTGCCGTCATTCCAGAAGGCACGCCACCACTCCATGGGCGACTTGAAGCCCCAGGTGAAGAAGCTGTACCAGGGCACCTCCATCAGGCGGCCGCGCAGCGCCAGCACGCTGACATAGGCATTGGGGCCCCAGTTATCTTCGATCTTGACCTCCACCGTGGGGTTGTCACCCGCCAGCTCCACCACCTGGGTGCTGACGATGCCTTCGCGCTCCACGGCCACCAGCGCCGTGGCGCGGCGGAAGGGCATGCGTACCTGAAAGCGCGCTGTCTCGCCGGGCTCATAGCTCTTGCGCTCGGACAGCACATCCATGCGGTCATGGTCTTCACCACCGAACCAGAGTTCGCCCTGGCCAGTGACCCACACCGAGGTCGCGGCCTGGCTGCTGCGGCCTTCCTTGTCGGCGGCCTTGACGATCAGCTCCACCTCGCCGGGCTGAGACAGCTGGGCCTCGCATTGAACCAGGCCATGGCTGTCGCTGGTGCCCGAGCACACGGTGCCCAGATTCTTGAGCGTGGTCTGGTTGTCGTAGCTGTAGAAGCCGCCCACTAGCCGCTTGCGGCTGGAGGTGGTGATGCGCGCCACGGCCTCGACCTTGACGGGCACGCCTGCCTGGGCCTTGCCTGCCGTATCCAGCGTCAGCGCCTGAAAGCGCAGCTTGCGATCCACCGAGATCCAGTTCTCGGAGCGCACGCCGGCCACCACGGCAGCCGGCCAGATGGTGCGCGTGCTGCGCAGGGTCTGCACCTCGCCATTCGGGTCGGCGTAGGTCGCCTCCATCAGCAGCTCGCGCGGCTCACCGGACTTGGGCAGCTTGTCGATAGCGACCTTGCCCAGACCGTTCTTGTCCAGCGTCACGGACAGCTTGTCGGCCACGACCTTGGTGTCGTCAGCCGCCGTGCTTTCCTCGTCGTCGCTGCTGCCCACGTCCTGGGCGCTGCGCGGCGGGTTGAAGCTGAAGCCATCCCAGCCCGCGAAATCCAGCGATTTGGAGCGCAGCAGAGCCGACACCTTGACCGGCAGATTGGCGGCGGCACCACCCGAGACATAGTTGATCTGCACTTCGGCAGGCACGCTGCTGACAGCGTAGAGCTGCTCCTTGCCGGCCGGGCCCACACGTCCCTCCATCACGGGAAGGCGGAACTCCTCGACACGGAAGATGCCGGTGTTGAAGCTGGAGCGGCGGCCGCTGTCGTTGGCATAGCCCAGCTCCACCGCATATTCGCCCAGCTTGGCGGCCTTGGAGATGGGGAACTCGCTGCTCGCGCTGCCATTGCCATTCCAGTTCAGGGCCTGGGTAAAGCGCTGGCCACTGCCCAGATGGGTGATGGTCAGGCGGTCAGGCTTGTCCTGGGTCTGTTCAAAGCCCGTGGAGTTCTTGCCGGGGCCCGTCAGGGCACGCAGAAAGTGCTTCATGGACACGGTTTCGCCGGCACGGAACAGCATGCGGTCAAACACCGTATGCGCCACTTCGTCGCGCTTGCTGCTGGAGCTGGTCGGCACATTGAAGCGCCAGGACTCTATGCCCTTGTTCCAGTTGCTCCAGACAAAGGCCAGCTCCTCGCCAGCCTCGGTCTTGGCACGCGCACTCACAAAATAGGAGTTGCTGCGGTAGTAGCCGTCTTCATTGCTGCAAGAAGGCGGATTGGGATTGAGGCCGTTAAAGGTCACCAGACCCTGGGCATCACTGACGGCCGAAGCAATCGCCTGGCCGTTGCAGTCCGAGACCTGCACCGTGGCGCCCGGCACCACGGTGCCCTTGTCCAGCGTCGTCACCCAGGCTACCGAGTTTTCACGACCCAGCTTGAAGTGCACGGCCAGATTGGTCACCAGCACCGAGGTACGCACATACATGGTGCGGCCCGCGCCATAGCCTTCATCGAGCAGAGACTGGCCCAGCATGGGCGAGGCGATCTCCACCACCTGGAAGCCCGGGTTCAGCGGAATGCCGACGACCTCGAAGGGGCGCGGGTCGCTCTTGGCCGCCTTGGGAAGCTCCAGCGTCTGGGTCTGGCTCTGGCCGTCCAGCAGCGACAGCATGCGGGTCTGCACCCAGTGCTTGTTGTCGTCGTTGATGACAGGAGGCAAGACCTTTACATCACGCGCAGCGCGCTTGCGCTCCACGCTGTAGCTGTCATAGCGCTCGACCTTCTTGAGCCAGGCGATGATGTCGGCGTCCGAGCCGCCCTTCTTGGTGCGCACCACGCTGGCATCCAGCGACTTGCCCAGAAGCTGCGGCTCCACATTGCGCAGCGTCACGGGCAGCAGCGCCGGGCCCTTGGGACCTTCGGCAAAGCGCTCGACAATGCCGAAGGGCGCGGCGGCAAACTTCACCAGCGGCGGCATATTGCCCGTGGCCGTGGCCAACGGGAACATATTGGCATTGCTCAGCGTGCGACCCGCAGCATCCTTGAACTGCGGCGGCAGCTCCACCACATACTTGGTGTTGGGCTGCATGGTAGCGGGGAAGCTCACGCTGTCCACCAGCGAATCCTCGGCCAGCTTTTCGCCGTTCTGCTCGATGATGGGAGCCACGGCCGAGGCACCGCTCTTGAGGCGTATGCCTTCGATCAGCTTGCGCGGCACCGGCGCGCTGAAGGACAGGCGCATGGGCCGGATCGGCAGGCAGGCGGCGTTGGCGTTCTCGCGCTCGCAGCTGAAGTCGGCGCTGAACGGCTGGCGCACCTGGTACTCGTAGCGCTGCTCGTCCTTGCTGGCCAGGCCGTTGGCCATGGCCACGCCCTTGCCATAGACCAGGGTCATCTTGCTGCCCGAAGTCAGGCGGCGGTTACAGGCCAGCACCGCGAAGTTCTGCGGGTTCTTTGCGGCATCCTTGTCCCAGTGGCGCTGCTTGAGCACGGCCTCGCGGTCCTTGCCCTCGATCAGTTGCACGGGAATGCGCTCACCCACGCCTTCGGAGGTACACCAGACGCGCTGCTTGAGGCTGTCGACGGATGCCGCGCCCGTCAGGCGCAGTGCGAAATACTGCTGCTCGTCCACCTCTTCATAGGTGTTGGGTGCAATGCTGGCCACCTGCGGGCCGCCGGTCTGAAATTGATAGCTGGCTGCGCCCGTCAGAGCTGCACCCGAGACGCTCTTGAACTGAGGGTTGAGTTGGGCCGTGCAACGCACGCCAGCGGGCAGGTTCTGGGCAAAGTCGAAGACCCATTCCTTTTCGCTGTTCCAGCGCCCCGTGCCCTTGGCGGCCTGGGCATCGCTGCACTGCAGGTTGACCGGCGCGGCGGCCTTGGGGTCGCCAAAGCGCACGGCGGCCCCATCGAACTGCACCACCACCTGGCCCACCTTGCTCACATCGCCCTGCGGGCTGAACTGGCGCACCCCCACGGCATGGGCCGCTGTGGCCGTCAGGCCCCATAACAGGCCTGCCTTGAGCAGCTTGCGCCAGTGCGGCGCGATCTGCTCCCTCTTCCTTCCCTCTGCATAAGGCACAGTCATACAGTCACTTTCTTTTCGGGCAGGCTGCTGCCGGCCCTGGCTGTTTGAGTCTGAAGTCTGGAATCAGCGACGCAGCAGTGCAGGACGGCAGAATGCAAAAAGCCCCGCCTCACAAGTGAAGCAGGGCCTTGAGCAGGTGCCGCACGCGCGAAACTACTGCGGCTGGAAACCGCTGCGCTGAATGATACCGGCCCAAACCCTGGAATAGGCGGCCTCACGCTCCCCCAATTGGCGGGGATTCATGTATCCAACTGTAAGCCCCAGTGCCGTCAGCTGCGCGTAAACGTCACGCTGCTTGAGCACATTGCCAACGGCTGCAGAAAAGCGCTCGACAAAGGCCTGGGGCACGCCCTTGGGCGCAAAAATGCCGTAGTAAGGCATGTCCTCGAAGCCCTTGATGCCCTGCTCCAGCAAGGTCGGCACTTCGGGCATGGAAGCCTGACGCTTGGCGCCCAGCACGCCGATCACGCGCAGCTTGCCGGCCTTCTGGTTCTCCATGAAGTCGGGCACCGAGGCGATGCCGGCAGGAATCTGATTGCCCAGCATATCGGCCAGCAAGGGAGCGCTGCCGCGATACGGTGCGGCCACCAGATCGAGCTTGTAGTGCTCGGCCAGGATCTTGACCAGAAATTCGGGCGTCGATGCCGGAGCCGGAATGCCGATGGTGCCGTTCTTGGCACTGCCCCTGGCCCAGGCCGCGTACTCGGCCAGATTCCTCACCGGCGTGTTGCTGGAGACAGCCAGTGCATTCACAAAAGTGGCGACCCCGGCCACGGGAATGAAGTCCTGCTGCGGATCGAAGCCCGGCTTTTTCACGACCTTGGGCAGGATGGAGATGGTGTGGTCATGCGTGAGAAACAGCGTATGGCCGTCCGCAGGCGAGGCCTTGAGCAGTTGCGCCGCAATCTGGCCGCCAGCGCCGGGGCGGTTCTCCACCAGCACCGTCACGCCGCCCAGCTCGTCCTTGAGCTTGTCGGCCAGCAGGCGCGCAATCGCATCCGAGCCGCCGCCGGGCGGAAAGCCCACCAGAATGCGGATGGGCTGGCCCGACGAGGCCCAGGCCACCGAGCCCAGGGCAGACGCGGCAGCCGCTCCCACTCCGGCTTTGAGCCATTGACGACGAGTTTGCGTCATGTGTTTTCTCCTTATGCTTTTTCCAGACTAACCAAAACAAAAGCGCCCGGCAAAGGGCGCTTTCAAGGCGTGAACGTTACGCCACAGTGCTTGAGTCCATCAGACCAGACGAGCGTGGTGCTTGGCCAGCTGCGCACGCACCTGCGCCGGAGCCGTACCGCCCAGCGTGTTGCGGGCATTGAGCGAACCTTCCAGGCTCAGGGCCTCGAACACATCGGCCTCGATGTTGGGGTTGAAGGCCTGCAGCTCGGCCAGCGGCAGCTCGGTCAGGTCCACGCCCTTCATGGTGGCCAGCTTCACGGCGTGAGCCACGGTTTCGTGGGCGTCACGGAAAGGCAGACCCTTCTTGACCAGATAGTCGGCCAGGTCGGTGGCCGTGGCATAGCCCTTCAGGGCAGCCGCGCGCATGTTCTCGGCATTCACGGTGATGCCGCCTTCCTTGACGCCGCTGGCGGGGTTGAGCTGGCCGCCGATCATCTCGGCGAAGATGCGCAGCGTGTCCTTGAGCGTATCGACGGTGTCGAACAGCGGCTCCTTGTCTTCCTGGTTGTCCTTGTTGTAGGCCAGGGGCTGGCCCTTCATCAGCGTGATCAGGCCCATCAGATGACCGACCACGCGGCCGGTCTTGCCGCGTGCCAGCTCGGGCACGTCGGGGTTCTTCTTCTGGGGCATGATGGACGAGCCGGTGGTGAAGCGGTCGGCGATCTTGATGAAGCCGAAGTTCTGGCTCATCCAGATGATCAGCTCTTCCGACAGACGGCTCACGTGCACCATGCACAGCGAGGCCGCAGCGGTGAACTCGATGGCGAAGTCACGGTCGGACACGCCGTCCAGCGAGTTCTGGCTCACGCCTTCCATGCCCAGGGTCTTGGCCACGCGCTCGCGGTCCAGCGGGTAGGTGGTGCCGGCCAGAGCGGCAGAGCCCAGGGGCAGCACATTGACGCGCTTGCGCACGTCCAGCATGCGCTCGGCATCGCGCTTGAACATTTCCACATAGGCCAGCATGTGGTGGCCGAAGCTCACGGGCTGGGCCACTTGCAGATGGGTGAAGCCGGGCAGGATCACGTCCACGTTCTTGGCAGCCACGTCGACCAGCGAGCGTTGCAGCTCCTTGAGCAGGCCTTCGATCATGTCGATCTCGCTGCGCAGCCACAGGCGCACGTCGGTAGCCACCTGGTCGTTGCGGCTGCGGCCGGTGTGCAGACGCTTGCCGGCATCGCCGACCAGCTGGGTCAGGCGCGCCTCGATGTTCAGGTGCACGTCTTCCAGGTCCAGCTTCCACTCGAAAGTGCCGGCCTCGATCTCGGCCGTGATCTGCGCCATGCCCTTCTGGATGGAGGCGAAATCTTCGGCCGCAATGATCTTCTGGGCCGACAGCATTTCGGCATGCGCCAAAGAGCCCTGGATGTCGGCCTGCCACATGCGCTTGTCAAAGAACACGCTGGAGGTGTAGCGCTTGACCAGGTCGCTCATGGGTTCGGAGAACAGGGCAGACCAGGCTTCGGCCTTGGAATCGAGCTGGTTGTGCGAAGGAGCAGATGTAGACATGTGAGGGCAACAATCCCGTAAAACCACAGGCCGCCCAATGCAGAAGTTTGGCGTGACGGCTGTGCAAAGCAGAAACAGGGATTTTATCGGCCTGACCCGACACCGGTGCCAGAGCGCCCCAGAGCCATTGCCGGTCACTGCGACAAAGCGGCACTCACGCACCAATCGCTCATTAATAAATAGCTTTCCACGCTTTATGGGAAAGGCCTGAACGGCCTTTCCATGCAAATCAGGAAAATCCGGCAGCAGCCACCCGGTTTCTGGCTTGCGCGGACAATCTCGGCCTCTTCGCTCACCTTCCTCACAGGCCGCGGCCCGCCCGGCTGACGCGCCGCCCGGCATGAATTCCCGCTCTTCCCTGATTTCCGGCCTCGGTTTTGCCCTGGCCGCCTGTGCGCTCTGGGGCGCGATTTTTCTCGTGCCGGCCATGCTGCCGGAGTTCTCGCCGCTGCAGATCACCTTCGGCCGCTTCGTGCTCTATGGCGTGGTGGCCTTGTGCGTTTTCCTGCCTCGGGCCACCAGGCTGCTGCCCAGGCTGCAAGCGGCCGATATCCGGCACCTGGTCTGGCTGGCCCTGACGGGCAATGTGGTGTACTTTGCCCTGGTCGCCACCGCCGTGCAATGGATAGGAATGGCCGTGACCTCGCTGATCGTGGGCCTGGTGCCCGTCACCGTGCCGCTGCTGGGCCGCAACACCCATGGCGCGCTTCCGCTGCGCCGCATGCTGGCGCCGATGGCGCTGATTCTGGCCGGCATCGTGCTCGTCAACGCCCATGCGCTGACCACAGGGTCCGAAGGCAGCCAGGGGCGCTATCTGCTGGGCGTGCTGATGGCCGTGCTGGCCATGCTCTGCTGGAGCCGCTACGCGCTGGACAACACCCGCTATCTGGCGCAAAGCCGCTTCAACGGCACGGAATGGTCCACGCTCTGGGGTCTGGTCGTCGGGCTGATCAGCGCCTTGCTCTGGGCGCTGCTGTGGCTGATATCACCAGAGGCCAGCGGTGCCGGCAATCCCGACATTTCGGCCCAGCGCTGGCAGCTGTTCTGGCTGTTGAATCTGGCCGTGGCCATCCTCTCGTCCTGGCTGGGCAACTGGATGTGGAATGCCGCCAGCCAGCGCCTGCCCATCACCTTCGTGGGCCAGTTGCTGGTGTTCGAGACCCTGTTCGCCCTGGCCTACCACTTCCTCTATGAACAGCGCCTGCCCCAGCTCGCCGAGCTGGCGCCCATGCTGCTGATTCTCGCGGGCGTGGTCTGGTCGCTCAGACGCTTTCAGGCCGCAGGCCGGGCTGCGGCCTCGGTTTGAGTCAGCACAAACGCTGATGCATCCAGCCGACAGATGCCGCAGGAATTGCAGTTGCGGCGCAGCTGCGGGCCAATAATCACGGGACTTGCGCAAATTCGGATCGGGCATGTCGATGGATATGCTCTTTGCGCATGCTGGCCCGCCCGGCTCCTGCATCCAAATCACCGCCCTGCACCAGACCCGACCAGACCGCCCGTGCCCATTTCTCCGCTCATCGCTGCCGCCCCCAACCCGGCCCGCAAGGTCCTGGTGTTCGACGCCTGCAATGCCGGCGTGGTGCTGCGCGCCGTGCTGTTTGTACAGGTGGTGGTGGGCACGGCCGCCCTCTATGGTGCGCAGTCGCTGTGGGAGTGGTTTTCCAGCACCGCCCTGCTCACCGGGGCCTGCCTGCCCGGCACCCTGGTCTGGCTGATAGCGGCCTGCAGCCTCAAGCACCAGTTGCAGCGCCTGGGCACGCGCGGCCAGTATCTGGCCGGCGTGCTGCTGGGCGCCCTTGCGGGTCTTTATGCCTGCGGCATGCTGTTTTTCATCGGCATACCCAAAGCCCCCTGGCTGGCCAGTGCTGTCACGGGAGGCCTGCTGGCCGCGCTGCTGGTGACGGCGCTGGTGCTGCGCGCACGCGGCAACACGCCGGCGCAGACCCAGGCTCGCCTCACCGAGCTGCAGTCACGCATCAGGCCGCACTTTCTGTTCAACACCCTCAACAGCGCGATTGCGCTGGTGCGCGCCGAGCCGGCCAAGGCCGAGGCCTTGCTCGAAGACCTCAGCGATCTGTTTCGCTATGCGCTGGCCGAGCCGCATCTGACCACCACGCTGGCCCAGGAGATAGAGCTGGCCCAGCGCTATCTGTCCATAGAGCAGGTACGCTTTGGCGAGCGCCTGCAGATGCAGTGGCAGCTCGACGAAAGCGTGCATGGCGCGCTGCTGCCGCCCCTGCTGCTGCAGCCGCTGGTGGAGAACGCCATCCGCCACGGCGTGGAGCCCAATGCACGCGGCGGCAAGCTGCAGGTGCGCACGGAAAGGCGCGGCAACGAGGCGCTGATCCAGATCATCAACACCTTGCCGCCGGCCAGCGCCGAGCATCAAAGCACCGGCCATGGCATGGCCCTGGACAATGTCAAGGCCAGGCTGTCGTTGCTGCACGATCTGCAAGGCAGCTTCAGCGCCAAGGTGCGCGACGGGCTGTATGTGGTGCGCCTGAGCGTGCCTTTGCTGCAGAGCGAGTCAAAACCGGGACAATCCCGCCATGCACATTCTGATCGTTGATGACGAAGCTCTGGCCCGCGCCAGACTACGCACTTTGCTCGGCGACTGCGCACATGGCCCGCACCATATCCAGGAAGCCGCCGATGCCGACCAGGCCCTGCAGATACTGCAGGCCGCACGGCCCACCCCCGTACAGCTGGTGCTGCTGGACATCCACATGCCGGGCCGCAACGGGCTGCAGCTGGCAACGGCACTGGCGGAGCTGGCCGACCCGCCCGCCATCGTGTTCGTGACGGCGCATGCCAGCCATGCGGTACAGGCCTTCGAGCTCGATGCCGTGGACTATCTGACCAAGCCCGTACGCCTGGAGCGCCTGCAGCAATCGCTGCAAAAGGCCGAGCGCGCACTGAGCACGCGCAGCGTCGTCGACAACGGTCCCGTGCTGCTGATCCAGGAGCGCGGCAGCACGCTGCGGCTGCCGCTGTCCGAGGTGCGCTTTCTCAAGGCCGAGCAGAAATACATCACCGTGCGCACCGTGCAGCGCAACTACGTCCTCGACGGAGCGCTGGCCGATCTCGAAAGCCGCCATGGCGAGCATCTGCTGCGCATACACCGCAACGCCCTGGTGCTGCGTGCGGCCTTGCGCGGCCTTGAAAAATATGACGACCCGCAGGAAGGCGAAGGCTGGGGCCTGCGCCTGCAGGGCGTGCCCGAGCTGCTGCCGGTCTCGCGCCGCCAGCTGGCAGCGGTCAAGACCGAGCTCAGAGAGATTTCCTGAACGATAAAAAACCGGCCGAAAGCCGGTTTTTATCGACTGCAGCCGCAATCAATGCTTGTGCGCCGCTTCGCCGGCAGCCGGGGATGCGGGCTCATGCGGTTGCCCGACCTCGGCGCCATGATCGTGGTCGTGCTCGTGCCCATGGTTGTGCGCCGCGCCGCTCATCACCGTCACGATGACGATGCCCAGCAGCAGCCAGAAGACCTGGGCTGCGGTTTCCTTGGCGCTCAGGCGCTTTTGCAGCTGGGGAATCAGGTCGGCCAGGGCCACATAGATGAAGCTGCTCGACGCAACGACCAGGAAATACGGCAGCAGCTCGTGCAGCTGTCCGATCAGGAAATAGCCGGCCACCCCGCCCAGCGTGGTCACGGCTCCCGCCATGGACACCTTGATCAGCGCCACGCGGCGATTGCTGCTGGACTGGCGCAGCACCACGATATCGCCCATGTGGTGAGGCACCTCGTGCGCCAGCACCGACAGGGCGGCGATCAGGCCCAGACGGATGTCGGCCACGAAAGCCGATGCAATCAGCACGCCATCGCCAAAGCAATGCACGCTGTCGCCCGTCAAGATGGCCCAGCCGCCCTTGACATGGCTGTGACCATGCGTGTGCTCGCCATGGTCATGGCGTTCGTGACCATGCTGGTGATCATGGCCATGACTGTGAGCGTGGTGCACGGCAACAGGCTGGTGGGCATCTCCATGCGAATGCTCATGGCCGTGGTGCCAGAGCTCGGCCTTGGACAGCAGAAAGAAAAACACCAGCCCGATCAGCAGCACCACGAAAAGATCATGGGACTTGCCGTGGCTCTCGAACGCCTCGGGCAGCAAATGCATGAAGGCCGTGGCGAGCAAGGCTCCCGCAGCCAGGCTCAGCAGACGCTGGGGCATCAGCCCCGGCGTGCGTCCCCCTCCCAGACTCATCAACAACGCGGCCACCCAGACACTGCCGATACCAGCAGCCAGGGTGGCCAGAATAATTGCTACCAATGTCATAGCTTTATATGGCTTAACCGCAACCTTTTACAGGCGAATCTTGGGGATTTTCGCAGAATGCGCCGCCCAACGCGGCCCGCTTGCGACTATCCCCATAACGTCAGCCCCGGATGCGCATGACGTGCATGGCATGCCGGGACTTCTTTCACCTTAGCAAAGCTGTCAAGCCCCCCGGGGCCAAAAATTTCGGCGCATGCAGCATCAGGCCACGCCATGCTGGTTGAACCAGGTCAGCATGCGGGCCCAGCCGTCCTGCGCGGCCTGCTCGCGGTAGCTGGGGCGGTAGTCGGCATGGAAGGCATGGGGCGCATCGGGGAAGATCACGAACTCCGAGGCCCTGGCCGCCGCAGAGCCGGTCTTGAGCGCAGCCTTCATGGCTTCGACCGACTCCAGCGGAATGCCCGTGTCCTTGCCGCCGTACAGGCCCAGCACCGGAGCCTTGAGCTGCCCCACCAGATCCAGTGGATAGCTGGGCTGCAGATCGTTCTTGTTGCCCTGCAGACGCCCGTACCAGGCCACGCCGGCCTTGAGCGGCGCGTGCGCGGCATAGAGCCAGGTGATGCGCCCGCCCCAGCAAAAGCCGGTGATGGCCAGCTTTTTGACATCGCCGCCCTGGGTACCCGCCCATTGCACGGCGGCGTCCAGGTCGCCCATGGCCTGGGCATCGGGCACCTTGGCAATCACCTCGCTCATAAGCTTGGCCATCTCGGCATAGGCCATGGGGTCGCCCTGGCGCACAAACAGATCGGGGGCGATCGCCAGATAGCCGGCACGAGCCAGGCGGCGGCAGGTGTCGGCAATGTATTCGTGCACGCCGAAGATTTCGGAGATCACCAGCACCACGGGCAGATTCCGCCGGCCCGCAGGCATGGCCCGGTAGGCCGGCAGCTTGAAGCCTTTGACATCGATGCTGACCTCGCCTGCCGTCAGGCCGTCGACCGGGGTCTTGATGGCCGTCTGTGCCATGACCGGGCCGGCAGCGCAGGCATAACCCACGCCCAGGCCGGCCCCCAGGGCCGCACGCAAGGCTGTGCGGCGGCTGGGCTGGGCATCGGCGCGACCACCGAGCAGCCCCTGCATATCCTGAGCGATGTCTTCGTACTTCATGGATCCTCCTTGGGATGATGGAATTTCAGAACGTGTTGACGATCTCCAGCCAGCCCGGCTCGCGCAGCAAGCCCGGCTGGCCATGCAGTCTAAGGCCAGTGCGTTGCAGGCACCCGGAGCATGTCGACGTTCTCAGACCAGCCAACGCAGCAGCGCCGCTGCGGCCGCGCCCAGAATCACCACCAGCAAGAATGGTGCCCGCAGCCACAGGGCCAGCGCCGCCACCAGCAAGGCCCCCAGGCGTGCATCGAGATCGATTCGCGTGCCGCTGGCCAGGGTGTTCATCACCGTCAGTGAGGCCAGCAGCGCCACCGTCAGACAGGCCGCGATCTGGGCCATGCGCGGGCTGCGCATCCAGCGCTCGGGCAGGCTGTAGCCCAGCAGCTTGGTCACAAAGGCCAGCGCACAGGCCAGCAAGATCCATTGCCATAAAGACAGCGTCATTGCTTTGCCTCCGATGGCCTGACCCAGCCCCAGAACGCGCCCACTGCAGCGGCCAGCAAAATGGGCACGCCTGCCGGCACCACAGGAATGGCAATCGCCGTCACCAGCCCGCAAGCCAGCGCCAGCGCCACCGGCTCGCGCGCATTCAGGCGCGGCCAGAGCAAGCCCAGAAAGGCGGCCACCGCCGCCCCATCCAGCCCAAAGCGACGCGTATCGCCCAGCGCATTGCCCATCAGCGCGCCCAGCAAGGTGAACAGATTCCACAGCGCAAACACACCTGCCCCGGCGACCCAGAAGCCGCGCCGCTGCTCGGCCAGCTCCTGCTGCCCAGATGCCGTGGCCGCAGATTCGTCGATGGTCCAGTGCGCCG
The DNA here is from genome assembly GCF_058807955.1 of Comamonas sp. GW821-FHT11H03. Taxonomy (NCBI): domain Bacteria; kingdom Pseudomonadati; phylum Pseudomonadota; class Betaproteobacteria; order Burkholderiales; family Comamonadaceae; genus Comamonas; species Comamonas sp. GW821-FHT11H03. The sequence continues at coordinate 530,968 of NZ_JBXARF010000002.1, read as the reverse complement.
CCAGCCAGCGCGGCAGCCCTTTGACGCCCAGCAGGCGGCTCATCTGCATGCCGTAGATGGCATTGCGCACGCCCAGCAGCGAGGCCGCACTCACGGCCGCCACGCCGCTGCCGCCGCCCGCCACCACGCCGATGAAGGCGAACTGCGAGCCGCCCGTGAACATCAGCGCGCTCAGCGCCATGGTCTGCCAGAGGCTGAGACCCGCCGCCACGGACAGCGCGCCGAAGGAGATGCCGTACAGCCCCGTCGCCACCGAAATCGACAGCCCCATGCGCACGGCGGGCGTCATTGCAAAGCCTTTGAACAAGATATTTCCTGGATCAAGCTAGAACAATTCAGGAGCTGCAAGCGCATGCTCACAAAGCACTTCAGGTCAAAAACAACCTGAAGTTCTTATTTGACATGCGCTATAAGCTCTCTTTTTAGGAGCTACGCATCGAAAGAATCCGGGCGCATCCTGGAGTCGAAAGCGCGCACGACCCCTTTGGCAAGAGGCCTGGTGCGCTTTCTTGAAAAAAGCCCAGAGCGCCTTGCGGCGAAAGACTCAATGCGCTTTTTCCCAGCTGCTGCCAAAGCCGATCTCGGCCAGCAGCGGCACGGACAGGTCCGCCACGCCGGCCATGATGGCCGGGATCTCGGCCTGCACCCAGTCCCTGGCGGACTCGGGCAGCTCGAACACCAGTTCGTCATGCACCTGCATGATGACCAGCACCTCGGGCTTTTCGGCATCCAGCCTGGCCTGCACGGCCACCATGGCCTTCTTGATCAGATCGGCCGCCGTGCCCTGCATGGGAGCGTTGATGGCCGCGCGCTCGGCCGCTTTCTTGCGCGGGCCGTTGCCGCCGTTGATCTCGGGCAGCACCAGGCGGCGACCGAACACGGTCTCCACATAGCCCTGGGCATGGGCCAGCTCCACGGTCTGGTCCATATAGCGCTTCACGCCGGGGTAGCGCTGGAAGTATTTGTCGATATAGGCCGCCGCTGCCTTGGTTTCAATGCCCAGGTTCTTGGCCAGGCCGAAGCTGCTCATGCCGTAGATCAGGCCGAAGTTGATCACCTTGGCATAGCGGCGCTGCTCGCTGCTGACCTCGTCCACACTCACGCCGAAGACTTCGGCGGCCGTGGCGCGGTGCACGTCCAGGCCGTTCTTGAAGGCGCTCAGCAGGGCCTCGTCGCCGGACAGATGGGCCATGATGCGCAGCTCGATCTGCGAATAGTCGGCGCTGGCAATCAGCTTGCCCTCGGGGGCCACAAAGGCTTCGCGCACGCGGCGGCCTTCGGGCGTGCGCACGGGAATGTTCTGCAGATTGGGGTCGTTGCTGGACAGACGCCCCGTCACCGCCACGGCCTGGGCGTAGTGGGTGTGCACGCGGCCGTCGCTGGGCAAGGCCATCTGCGCCAGCTTGTCGGTGTAGGTTCCCTTGAGCTTGGACAGCGAGCGGTGTTCGAGCAGCTTGGCGGGCAGCGGATAGTCCTCGGCCAGCTTTTCCAGCACTTCCTCGTCCGTGCTGCGCGCGCCGGTGGCGGTCTTCTTCACGACGGGCATGCCCAGCTTGTCGAAGAAGATCTCGCCCAGTTGCTTGGGCGAGGACAGATTGAAGGGCTGGCCCGCAATCTCGTAAGCCTCCTCTTCGAGCTTGAGGATGCGCGCGCCCAGATCGTTGCTCTGGCGCGCCAGCTCGCCCGCGTCGATGCTCACGCCATTGCGCTCGATGCGCAGCAGCGCTTCGCTGGTCTGCATTTCCAGCTCGTAGATGTGCAGCAGCCCGGCTTGGGCCTGGATGCGCGGCCACAAGGCGTGGTGCACGTCCAGCGTCTGGTCGGAGTCCTCGCAGCTGTACGCCGCAGCCTTGTCCACGCTCACCTGGGCAAACGGAATCTGGCCCTTGCCCTTGCCGCACAGGTCTTCGTAGCTGATGCCGCTGCGATTCACATGGCGCAGCGCCAGACTGGTCAGATTGTGCGGGCGGTCGGCTTCGAGCACATAGGACTGCAGCATGGTGTCGTGCGCATAGCCGCGCACGGTGATGCCGTGGTTGGCAAACACATGCTGGTCATATTTGACATGCTGGCCCAGCTTTTTCTTGCCGGCGTCTTCCAGCCAGGGCTTGAGCCTGGCCAGCACCATGTCCAGGTTCAACTGCTCGGGCACGTCCATGCCCTCGTGGCGCAGCGGAATATAGGCGGCCTCGCCCACGGCCACGCTGAAGGAGATGCCGACGATGCGGGCCACCATCTCGTCCAGCGAATCGGTCTCGGTATCCAGCGCGGTCAGCTCGGCGGCCTGGATCTTGGCCAGCCATTCATCGAACTGAGCCTCGCTCAGAATCGTGGTGTAGAGCACATCGCGCTGCTGGGCAGCCACGGCCACCTCCGTCGCCGCCGCGTCATCGGCATCGAACAGACCGCCCTGGGCGCTGTCGACCTTGGCAGCCTTGCCGGGCTTGGCCGGCTTGGCTTCGGCTGCCGCAGCGCCCAGCGTGCGCACCAGGCCCTTGAAGCCGTATTTCTCGTAGAACGGCGCGAGTGCGGCGCTATCGGGCTCGCCCAGCGTGACGGCGTCGAGCTGCGGCAGGCCGCCGATGTAGGCGGACAGATCGCAATCGGTCTTCATGGTCACCAGCTGACGACTCAGCGCCAGCTGGCCGCTGGCAATCGCATCGCGCAGGTTCTGGCCCGCAACGCCCTTGATGCCGGCCGCGTTGGCAATCAGATTGTCCAGGGAGCCGAACTCCTCCAGCCACTTGGCAGCGGTCTTGGGGCCAACCTTGGTCACGCCTGGCACGTTGTCCACGGTGTCTCCCACCAGCGCCTGGTAGTCGATCATCAGCGCCGGCGGCACGCCGAACTCGGCCGTCACTCCCGCCACGTCGCGCTTTTTGCCATTCATGGTGTCGATGATGGTCACATGCTCGTCCACCAGCTGGCTCAGGTCCTTGTCGCCGCTGGAGACGATCACGTTGATGCCCTGGGCCGCCGCAGTCTGCGCCAAGGTCGCAATCACGTCATCGGCTTCCACGCCGGGCACGGCCACCACTTTCCAGCCCAGCAGTTGAACCACCTCGTGAATAGGCTCGATCTGGCTGCGCAAATCATCGGGCATGGGCGAGCGCGTGGCCTTGTACTCGGTGTACATCTCGTCGCGGAAGGTCGGGCCCGAGGCATCGAACACGCAGACGGCGTAATCGGCCTGCACGTCCTTCCTCAGCGCCTGCATCATGTTCACCATGCCGCGGATAGCGCCCGTGGCCGGGCTGGCCGGGTCGCCTGGAATCGCCCGCAGATCGGGCATGGCATGGTAGGCGCGGTAGAGGTAGCTGGAGCCGTCCACCAGCACCAGGGTCTTGGAATTGCTCATACCCTGGATTGTGCACGCGTGCCCGACACTGTAGGCCCCAGCCTCAAAGACAGGCAGCGCCTGGTGTGACCATTCGAAGACGCCCTACAATCTATGCATCATGCGCGCTGCACCACTTTTCATCATCCTGAGCCTGGCTGCCGGATCCGTTCTGGCCCAGTCCCCCACTCCTGCTCCGGCCAATGCCGTGGTCGCTCCTGCGCCCCAGGGTCAGCAGGACAACTCAGCGCCCACCGGCAAGCACAACCAGCGGATCGAACATATCCGTGTGGAAGACGCTGGCAGCCGTGTGGATGAAACCCGTGTCGGCGGTCAGACCCAGAGCATCACCGTGCAACCCAAGGTCGGCTCCATGCCCGAGTACGAGGTGCAGTCCAACGACGGCGCCCGCGCAGCCCGCAACCGCGACAACAACAGCGGCGACACCACGGGCACCCGCGTCTGGAATTTCATCAAATTCTGAAGCGCGGCGCGCTTTCCCCCATTCATGACAGGGCAGTGCTTCACTGCCCTGTTGCATATAGACACCTTCTCCCCGCTAGTTCGGCCGGTCGCCCCAGACCGGCGTATTCACCATGGCTGTTTTCACCGAAGTTTCCGATAAAGATGCGCGCGAACTGCTGCGCCGCATGCCCCTAGGCTCGTTCAAGGAATTGCGCGGCATTCAAGGCGGCATTGAAAACACCAACTACTTTCTGACGACCGACCAGGGAGAGTGGGTGCTGACACTGTTTGAGCGCCTGAGTGCCGAGCAGCTGCCTTTTTACCTCTACCTGATGAAGCACCTGGCACAAGCCGGGATTCCCGTGCCGGACCCGCAGGGCGAGACACGCAGCGGCGACATTCTGCTCAAGGTGTGCGGCAAGCCCGCATCCATCGTCAACCGCCTGGCCGGCAAAAGCCAGCTGGCCCCGGCTGCCGTGCACTGCGCGGCCGTGGGCGAGATGCTGGCGCGCATGCATCTGGCCGGTCAGGACTACAACCGCCAGCAGCCCAATCTGCGCGGCCTGCCCTGGTGGAATGAAACCGTGCCCGTGGTCCTGCCCCATCTGGGCGAGGAAACCGCCGCCATGCTGCGCGCCGAGCTGGCCTACCAGAACCATATCGCCGCCTCGGCCGGCTATGCGGCCCTGCCGCGCGGCCCCATCCATGCCGACCTGTTCCGCGACAACGTGATGTTCGACGGCAACCGGCTGACCGGCTTGTTCGACTTCTATTTCGCGGGCGTGGACACCTGGCTCTTCGATCTGGCGGTCTGCCTCAACGATTGGTGTATCGATCACGCAACAGGTGCACATGATGCCGAGCGCGCCAAAGCCATGCTTGCGGCCTACCAGGCCGTGCGTCCGCTGACCGGGCCCGAGCGCGAGTTGCTCAACGCCCAGCTGCGTGCCGGCGCCCTGCGTTTCTGGATCTCCCGTCTCTGGGACTTCCATCTGCCGCGTGAAGCCGCACTGCTGCAGCCCCACGACCCCACCCACTTCGAGCGTGTGCTGAGCCAGCGCATCGCGCATCCGCTGACGCTGGACTGAGTACCAAGCAGCTGATTGCTCCGGGGCTTTTGATGGCCCCGCCCAGCCGTCTCGGGTACAGTGCAAGAAGCGACTTTTGCACGCTCTCGCAAAAGTATTTCAGCCTCTTCCATGAAACTTCAAATCGTTCCACCCGGCACCGGTCTGCAATGGGTGCTGCAGGGCCTGCGCACCTTCAAAAGCCAGCCCCTGGCCCTGGCAGCCCTTTTCTTTCTGGGCATGGCCAGCATGTCTCTGATCTCGGCCCTGCCGCTGATCGGCCCCGTCATTGCACTGGCACTGCTGCCCTGCATCTCGCTGACCATGATGGTCGCGGCATCCGAAGCCGCCCACGGCCGCAAGCCCACACCGGCGCTGCTGCTGGTGGCTTTCCGCTCCGGCAGCCAGCATCTGCACTCCATGCTGATGCTGGGCGGCCTCTATGCCGCAGGCTTTTTGCTCATCATCGGAGCCTCCAGCCTTGTGGACGGCGGCACTTTTGCCAGCGTCTACCTGGGCCAGACGCCCATGACCCGCGAACTGGCCGAAGAGCCTGAGTTCCAGTCCGCCATGTGGCTGAGCATGTTTCTCTACCTGCCGCTGTCGCTGGCCTTCTGGCATGCTCCGGCGCTCATCCACTGGCATGGAATCAGCCCCGTCAAATCGCTGTTCTTCAGTTTTGTCGGCTGCATCCGCAATATCGGTGCCTATCTGGTGTTCGGTGTCTGCTGGATAGGCGTGTTCATCGTCTCCGGCATGGCCCTGGCCATCGTGACCGGCATCCTGGCCATGCTCATCGGCAGCATTGCCGGTGGCCTGATGGTGGCAACGGCACTGATGCTGGCGGCCATCTTTTTTACCTCGATTGTGTTTACCTTCCGTGACAGCTTCAGCCCGCCCGATGACGACCAGACTCTGATCGAGTCCTCGTCGGGCACAGCGCCGCCGTCATCGGATTCGTAAGCTCGAGCACTACCACCCAGCACCAGCCCCGCCCTCAGGTCGGGGCTTTTTTATGGGCTGAACACAGGCCCGCGCCAGCAGATCATTCATCCCGGCGTCATCAAGCCGCCATGGCACTGTCATATTCGTTTCCTAGGATTCGCAGGACTGACCAAGACATGCATCTCATGCCCTGGCATTCATCCAATTCAGCGCGGCCCCAGGTCTGCGCTTCACCCCACACTGCGAAACTCTCATGGCACAAAATCTGCTCAGCCGTCGTAAGGCCCTGCAACTCTTTTCCGGCGCTCCTCTGCTCCCACTGGGTTCGGTCGTGTCCGCATCCAGCCTGCTGGCCGCATGTGGTGGTGGTGACAGTGGCAACACAACGCCTCCTGTCACCAAGAACTATGTGTCCGCCAGCTTCACCAGCATGGCCGCGCCTACGCTGAGCACCCCTGACAAGATGGCGACCATGTATGCGGCCTCCCAGCTCAAGGTCGCTTTCGATGACAAGAGCGAGCAGGTCTACGACCTGGGCTACCAACCCTTCTTCGTGACTGGCGACATGGTCTCCAACGGCAAGGGCGACCAGGTGCTGGCCGGTGGTTACTACGACATCTACAACAACAAGATCATCGACAAGACGGTCGCAGGCAAAGAGCGCCACTTCTTCTCCGATTCGCCGGACGGCACCTCGCTGCTGACCGTGCCCAACACCAAGGTGGACGGCGTCAAGGGCCTGCCCGTCTTCGCCGTGGTGCAGTTCGAATACACCACCTGGGCCCAGGACGGCAAGACCGATATGTACGGCAAGCTGCCCTCGCCCATCGCCGTGCTGACGCTGGATCAGGACCAGAGCACCGGCAAGCTGAGCCTGGTGAAATACCACAACGTCGACACCTCCAAGGTCCACGGCCTGTGGATCACCTGCGGCGCGAGCCTGTCGCCCTGGGGCACCCATCTGTCGTCGGAAGAGTACGAGCCTGATGCCTTCAACGCATCCAACGCCCAGTTGCAGGCCTTCAGCCAGAACCTGTACGGCGACCCGGCCAAGGCCAACCCCTACCACTACGGCCATATGCCCGAAGTGATCGTGAACGTCGACGGCACGGCCACCATCAAGAAGCACTTCTGCATGGGCCGCATCTCGCACGAGCTGGTGCAGGTCATGCCCGACCAGCGCACCGCGCTGATGGGTGACGACGCCACCAACAGCGGCTACTTCGTCTTTGTCGCCGACAAGGAAAAAGACCTGTCCTCGGGCACGCTGTACGCCGCCAAGGTCGGCGCGGGCTTCTCCATCGACCCCGCCGCCAAGAGCGCTGCCCCCCTGACCTGGATCAAGCTGGGCTCTGCCACCAGCACCGAGATCGAGAACCTGGCCAACACGCTCAAGCCCACGGACATCATGACCGTGGTCAAGACCGACCCCAGCGACGCCAGCTACACCAAGATCGTGGTCAACGGCAAGACCGAGTGGATCAAGATCAACGCCGGCATGGACAAGGCCGCAGCCTTCCTCGAAACCCATCGCTATGCCGCCTTCAAGGGCGCCAGCCTGGGCTTCACCAAGATGGAAGGCACGACCGTCAACGCCAAGGACAAGATTGCCTACTCCGCACTGCAAAACGTGCAGTCCTCCATGGTGGCGGGCAACGCTGCCAACGTGGCTGGCAACGGCGTCTCGGTGCCCAAGCAGCTGGTGGCAGGCGTGGTGATGGCGCTGAACCTCAAGGGTGGCCAGAAGGACACCGACGGCGCAGCCATCAGCAGCGAATGGATGCCCGTGGACACCGCGCCCCTGCTGGCCGGCGAAGATCTGCTGGACACCGATGGCAAGACCCTCAAGGGCGACGCCCTGGGCAACACCGCCAACCCCAACAAGATTGCCAACCCCGACAACCTCAAGTTCTCGGAAAAAATGCGCACCCTCTTCATCGGCGAGGACAGCAGCCAGCACGTCAACAACTTCATGTGGGCCTACAACGTGGACACCAAGCAGCTGTCGCGCGTGCTGTCCGTGCCTGCCGGCGGCGAATCCACGGGCCTGCATGCCGTGGACGAAATCAACGGCTGGACCTACATCATGAGCAACTTCCAGCACGCCGGTGACTGGGGCGGCATCCACGCCAACGTCAAGGCCCAGCTGGATCCGCTGATCAACGCCAACTACAAGGGCAAATTCGGTGCAGCTGTAGGCTACCTCACCGCTTCGCCTGCTCAGATGAAGCTCAGCGCCAAGTAAGTACCGCGCCCGGGCCTCAACAAAAAAAGCCGCGCCTTGCAAAAGGCAGCGGCTTTTTTCTGCGCCAGGGACTTGGGGAAACTCAATCCACAATCGTCAGCTTGGCAATCGCCAGCGCCAGCCACTTGGTGCCATGGCGACCGAAGCTGACCTGGGCGCGCGCGTCGTCACCCGTGCCCTCCACCGCCAGCACCTTGCCCTCGCCGAACTTGTTGTGAAACACCGCGATACCGGCCTTGATGCCATGCGCAGGCTCGGCCTTTTGCTGTGGCACCGGCGGGCTGGCAAAGACTTCGGTCTGCTTGCCGCCCCAGCCCGAGCCGTATTGACCTCCAGCCCGGGATCCCCAGGCACCACCGGTGCCTGAAGAGGGCGCAAAACTGCCAAAGCCGCTTTGTCTGGGCGTGATCCACTTGAGTGCCTCTTCGGGCAGCTCGTCAAAGAAGCGGCTCTTGACGTTGTAGCGCGTCTGGCCATGCAGCATGCGCGTCTGCGAATGGCTCAGATACAGACGCTTGCGCGCACGCGTGATGGCCACATAGGCCAGGCGCCGCTCCTCCTCCAGACCGCCACGATCCATCATGGCGTTCTCGTGCGGAAACAGGCCTTCCTCGACGCCGCCAATGAACACGGCATCGAACTCCAGGCCCTTGGAGGCATGCACGGTCATCAGTTGCACCGCGTCCTGGCCGGCCTGTGCCTGGTTGTCGCCCGCTTCCAGCGCCGCATGCACCAAAAAGGCCTGCAGCGGCGACAGCGTCTCCCCGGTGTCGGCATTGACCATGGAGGCCGCCGTACCGGCCGGCGCCCTGAGCGCCTCGTCCAGCAGCGGCTGATTCGGATCCAGCCCCTGGCTGACGGGCGACTGGCCCAGTTGCGGCGCATTCTGCTGCTCGTCCAGCGGCATGGCCACGGCATCGCGGCCAAAGCCTTCCTGGGTCACAAAGCTCTCGGCAGCCGTGACCAGCTCCTGCAAGTTCTCGATGCGGTCCGCGCCTTCCTTTTCGTTGCGGTAATGCTCGATCAGCCCGCTTTGCTCTTCCACGGTCTCGATGATTTCACGCAGCGTGCGCCCCTGCGTCTGCTCGCGCAGCACATCGATCTGGGCCACAAAGCCCTGCAGCTTGGTGCCTGCTGCGCCGCCCACGGCGGTGACGGCATCGCTGAGCGAGCAACCGCTGCTGCGCGCCGCATCCTGCAACTGCTCGATGGTGCGCGCGCCGATGCCGCGTGCGGGAAAGTTCACCACGCGCATGAAGCTGGTGTCGTCGTGCGGATTCTCCAGCAAGCGCAGATAGGCCAGCGCGTGCTTGATTTCGGCGCGCTCGAAAAAGCGCAGGCCGCCGTAGACGCGATAGGGAATTTTGGAATTGAACAGTGCCGACTCGATCACCCGGCTTTGCGCATTGCTGCGGTAGAGCACGGCGATTTCCTGGCGCATGAAGCCGTCGTTTCTGACCAGCTGCTTGATCTCGTCGACCATCCACGCGGCCTCGGCCAGATCGCTGGGCGCCTCGTAGATGCGCACCGGCTCGCCCGGGCCCTGGCTGGTGCGCAGGTTCTTGCCCAGGCGGTTGCTGTTGTGGCTGATCAGCGCATTGGCGCAGTCGAGGATGTTGCTGTAGCTGCGGTAGTTCTGCTCCAGCTTGATCTGGTGCCTGACGTCGAACTCGCGGATGAAGTCCGCCATATTGCCCACGCGCGCGCCGCGAAAGGCATAGATGCTCTGGTCGTCGTCGCCCACGGCAATCACGCTGGCAGCCGACTCGTAGCGCCCGCCCACATCGTCGCCCGCCAGTTGCTTGAGCCACTGGTACTGCAGCTTGTTGGTGTCCTGGAACTCGTCCACCAGAATATGCTGAAAGCGGCGCTGGTAATGGTGGCGCAGATGGGCATCGTCACGCAGCAGCTCGTAGCTGCGCAGCATCAGCTCGCCGAAATCGACCACGCCCTCGCGCTGGCATTGCTCCTCGTAGAGCTGGTAGATCTCGACCTTTTTGCGGGTGTCCGGATCCGTGGCCACGACATCGCCGGGGCGCATGCCCTCTTCCTTGCAGCCCGCGATGAAGTACATCAGCTGCTTGGGCGGAAAGCGCTCGTCATCCACATTGAACTGCTTGCACAGGCGCTTGATGGCCGAGAGCTGATCCTGGGTGTCCAGAATCTGGAACGCCTGGGGCAGCTTGGCCGCCTGGTAATGGGCGCGCAGCAGACGGTTGCACAGGCCGTGAAACGTGCCTATCCACATGCCGCGCACGTTGTAGGGCAGCATGGCCGACAGGCGCGTGAGCATCTCCTTGGCGGCCTTGTTGGTGAAGGTCACCGCCATGATGGAGCCGGGCGTGGCCTGCCCGGTCTGCAGCAGCCAGGCGATGCGCGTGGTCAGCACGCGCGTCTTGCCCGAGCCGGCACCCGCCAGAATCAGCGCATGGCCCGCAGGCAGGGTCACCGCAGCCAGCTGCTCATCGTTGAGGCCGGTCAGCAGGGGCGAGTGAGAGGCGGGGCTGGCGCCAGAATTTGCACCGTCTGGCGCGGAGTCAAGCAGGTCGATCGGGAACATAGCCTCCCATTGTAGAAATGCTGGCGACTCCCTGCGACTTGCTGCTGCTTTCGCGGCTTGACACTCCTGAAAAAATAGCTTATTACGCTTGATTGATAATGGTTTCAGATATTTTCATACCTGAAACTCATTCATATCATGCGCAAGCAGCTATCAATTCATTCAAGCCGTCGCCCTCAATGGCCGCCCGCACCGGGCTCGACCACGCGGCTCGGCCTCGGTGCCAGCCAGATCACGCAGGCCGCCAGCACAAAGCCGCCCGCAATGATGAACATGATCTGGTTGGTGGCCAGCATCACGCTCTGGCTGGTGATGAGCTGATCGAGCGCCGACAGCGCCGCATCGGCACTCATGCCCGACTGCTGCAGCCCGTGCAGCACCTCGCCGCCGGCGTCGCTCAGGCCCACCAGTTCGGCATGCTTGCGCGTCGTTCCGTTCTCCCAGGCCGTGTTGACCATGGAGACCGCCGCTGCGCCCGACAGGGTGCGCAGAAAGTTCATCAGGCCGGCCGCGTTGTCCATCTCCTGCGGCTCCACGCTGGCCAGCGCCAGTCCGGTGGTCGGTATGAAGAAGAACGGCAGGCCCAGCCCCATGAACATCAGCGGCAGGGCGATGTCCCAATAGCCCATGTCCGTCGTGGCAAACGCCCGCAAGCAGGTGATCACCCCCATCCAGAACACGCCGCCAAAGATCAGCCGGCGCGGGTCCACCCTGGCCGCCAGCCCGGCCGCAGCCGGCGCCACGAACAGCGCAAACAGCCCCGTCCATGCCGTGACCAGACCGGCCAGCGTGGCCGTGTAGCCCATGAAGCTCTGCAGCCACAGCGGCGTGAGCACATTGACGGCAAAAAAGGCCGCAAACGCCAGACTGATGGTCAGCACGGCCATGGAAAAGCCCCGGTGCCTGAAGACGCGCAGATCCACGATCGGGTGCTCGGCATGCAGCTCCCAGATCATGAAGGCGGCAAAACCCACCACGGCCACCGCAGCCAGCGCCACGATCATGGGCGAGGCAAACCAGTCCAGATTCTTGCCCTCGTCCAGCATCAGCTGCAGCGAGCCCACCCAGACGATGAGCAGAATCAGGCCCACGGTGTCTATGGGGTTCTTGAGCAGCGGCTGCTCGTAGCGCCTGACCAGATGCCAGACCGCAAACGCGCAGACCAGGGCCACCGGGATGTTGATCAGAAAGATCCAGTGCCAGGTGTACTCGTCGCAAATCCAGCCGCCCACGATGGGGCCCAGCACGGGAGCGATCAGCGTGGTCATGGACCACAGGCCGATGGCTGCGGGCGCCATGCGCGGCGGGAAGATGCGCAGCAGCAGCGACTGGGACAGCGGCATCAGCGGGCCGCCGGCCAGACCCTGCAAGATACGCGCAAACACCAGCATGCCCAGGGAATTGGCCAGGCCGCACAGCAGCGACGCCAGACCGAACAAGCCCATGGCCGTGGCAAACACGCGCACCGCGCCAAAGCGCGCCGCCAGCCAGCCGGTCAGCGGCACGGTGATGGCCTCGGCCACCGCGTAGCTGGTGATGACCCAGGTGCCCTGGCTGGTGGTCGCGCCCAGATTGCCGGCAATGCTGGGCACGGAGACATTGGCCACCGTCATGTCCAGCACGGCCATGAAATTGGCTGCGGCCAGCACCAGGGCCGCCAGCCACAGCGTGCCCCCCGTCAGCGGCACCATGCCGGCGGCCATGGGCACGGCAGGCGCATCGGCCGCACTTGCGTTGTGATCACTCATGAGGCACTCACTGCGCGGCCGTGGTCGCAACGCCGGCTGCGCCGGCAGGACCGCTGCGGGTGTCCACCGTCACCTGCATGGACAGGCCCACACGCAGCGGGTTCTTGGCCAGCTCGCCAGCATCCAGCTGAATGCGCACCGGCAGGCGCTGCACCACCTTGATCCAGTTGCCCGTGGCGTTCTGCGCGGGAATGGCTGCAAACGCCGAACCGGAGCCGCCGCTGAAGCCCAGCACAGTGCCGCTGTACTTCACATCGCTGCCGTACAGATCGGACTGCAGCTGCACGTGCTGGCCCACACGCACCTTGCCCAGCTGGCCCTCCTTGAAGTTGGCATCCACATAGATCTGCTGCACCGGCACCACCGTCATCAGGGGCGCGCCGGCCTGCACGCGCTGCCCGATCTGCACGCTGCGCTTGGCCACCACGCCATCGATGGGAGCGCGCACCGTGCTGCGATCCAGATCGACCTGTGCCTGGTCGCGACGCGCCTGCGCCAGCTGCACCTCGGGATTGGTCTCGGCATCCGCACCCTCGATCAGCGTGGCGTTGACCTGCTTGGCGCCAATGGCGGCCTCGCGGTTGGCCCTGGCCTGGGCCTGGGCGGCCACGGCCGATGCCTGCTGCGCCTTGGCTGCGGCAAACGCGTTCTGCGCCTGCGTCAGCTCCTCGCCCGAGACCGAACCGCTCTTGGCCAGGGCCTGGCGGCGTTGCAGGTCGATGGTGGCGCGCGCCATATCGGCCTCGGCTGCCAGCAACTGGGCGGCGGCGCGTTTTTCGTCGGCCTCGCGTGCCGTGACCTGCGCTTTCAGCCCGCCATCGTTGGCCACATAGCCCTTGACGCGGCGCGTGGCGCGAGCCAGCTCGGCCTCGGCCTGGGCCAGTGCCAGCCTGGCGTCCGTGGGATCGATGCGCACCAGCACATCGCCTTGCTTGACGGCCTGGGTGTCCCTGACCAGCACCTCCAGCACCGTGCCGCCTATGGAGGGCGTGACCTGCGCCACCTCGGCCGCCGCATAGGCGTTGTCGGTGGAGACGAAGTGGGAGGCATGCAGCCACCAATAGGCGCCGGCAGCCCCGCCGGCAAGCAGCACCACACCTGCCAGCGCGGCCAGCAGCCGGTTGCGGCGCTGTTCGCGCGCAGCAGGATTCGCGTTCACGGAAGAAGCGTTTTCAGTCATACAAAACCTTGGAAATATTCATAGGACTTACGCAAACGGGATTGCAATAACGGTCTGCCTGCTGAGACAGTCGTCTTGCCTGAACCCGTTGTGCGTAGGTCGTGATTCAGTTCAGGAAAGCGGCTCAGACCTTTGGCGAGACCGCATCAGGGGCACCGGCAGACTCGCTCCAGCCACCGCCCAGTGCGCGATGCAGACCGATATCGAGCGTCAGGGCACGCGACTGCACATCGACCAGCTGGCGCACGCTGGCCAGCAACTGGTCTTCGGCCGACAGCACATCGAGATAGCGCGCCAGCCCGCCCTCATAGCGGTTGCGCGCCACGCGATGCGCCTCGGTCGCAGCCGTCACGGCCTGCTGCATGGCCGCCAGTTGCTGCTGCAGCGCTCGCTGGCTGACGGCGTTGTCCGCCACCTCCTGCAAGGCCCGGTTGAGCGTGCTGCGGTACTGGGCCACGGCCTCGTCATAGCGGGCACGCGCAGCACCCAGTTGCGAGCGCAAACGGCCGCCATTGAAGATCGGCAGGCTGACAGCCGGCCCCACACTGGCGATGCCGGAGCCGCTTCGGGTCAACATGTCCAGGCCCAGCGACTGCACGCCGACAAAGGCGCTGAGGTTCACATCGGGATAGAACTCGGCCTGCTGCGATGCCACGCGCGACTCCAGCGCCTGTGCCTGAAGGCGGGCGGCCACCACATCGGGGCGACGGCCCAGCAGATTCGCCGGCAGTTGCTCAGGCAAGGCCCATTGCTGCTGCCACGGTGATTGCAGGCGTCCGGCATCCAGCTCGATGGCAGCACCACGATCGGGCGCGGCCCCGATCAGCGCAGCAATGCTGTTGCGCTGCAAGGCGACCTGCTCCTGCATCTGTGCCAGCTCGGCCTGCGCGGCTGCCAGACGCGCCCTGGCGCTGTGCACGCTGCCCTGGTTTTCCAGCCCGTTGGCATAGCGCTGCTCAAACAGATCGGCCGTGGTGCGGCGCACCTGCACCGATTGCTCCAGCGTCTGCGCATTGGCGGCCAGGCGCAGCAGCTGCGCATAGGCCAGGGCCACATTGCTGGACAGCACGAGACGCGCCTGCGCGGCATCGGCCTCGCTCGCTGCCAACTCGCCGGCAGCGGCGGCCACGGCGGCGCGCTGCTTGCCCCACAGGTCCAGCGACCAGCTCAGGTCCAGCGTGGCGCGGCCGTAGTCATTCATGCCGCGCGGCGCGAAGGCCTCTGGCGTCAGATGGTTGTAGCTGAGCTTGTCCTCGCTGACCGAGGCGCGGGCGGAAAGCTGCGGCGCAGAGGCCGCTTCGCTCACCCCCAGCATGGCCCTGGCCTGCCGCACGCGGGCTGCGGCGGCGGCCATATCGGGAGCGCCCTCCAGGGCCTGGGCAATCAGCTGATCGAGTTGTGCATCGCCATAGCGCTGCCACCATTGCCGGGTGGGCCAGTCCATGGGCGGGGCATGGCTTGCAGCCTGCAGAGTCTCGGGCACGGGCTGCGCCAATAGTGCCTTGCCCTCCCATTCGGGAATCTGGGCGCAGGCTGCCAGAACCGCAGGCAAGCCCAGAACCCACCAGCCATGGCGCCTGGGCCGAATCCTCTGCGCCTCGACGGCTATGCATTGAGTCATGAAATACTTTAATAATGAACTGTACGGTACAGTATATGTTTCCAGCGTTCGAGATCGCAAGCGCTACACTGAAAGACATCACAACCGCCCCAGGACATTTCGCCCCATGCGCACCAAAACGGAAGAAAAGCGACAGGCCATCATTGACGTTGCAGCGGCCACCTTTGGCGAACTGGGCTTTGAGCGCACTTCCATGTCCGAGATCTGCACCCGGCTGGGCGGCTCCAAGGCCACGCTCTACAACTACTTTGCGTCCAAGGAAGCGCTGTTTCTGGAGGTGATGTTTCAGGCCTCCGAAGCCGACTTCCAGAACACCATGCTGGCGCTGCAGACCGGCAATGACGATGCGGCGCAGACACTGCGCAACTTTGGCCAGCGTTTCCTGGGTCTGCTGTATTCGCCGGAGGTGATGGCCGTGCGCCGCCTGCTGGTCTCCGAAGGCGGGCGCTCCAATATCGGCCAGCGCTGCTGGGACATGGGACCGGCGCGTGGCAATGCCGCCATCAATGCCTTTTTGCAGCAGGGCATAGAGCGCCGGCTGCTGCGCCGCGCCGACACCGAGGTCATGCGCCATCATCTGCTGGCGCTGCTGGAGGCCGAGCTGCTGCCTCGCTTCATGTTCCAGCACCTGCCCGCCCCTACGGCGCAGGAGATTGCCCTGTGCACCGAGCGCGCCGTGGATGCCTTCATGCGGGCCTATGGCACACCAGGTGACACGCAGAGCGAAAGCGCTCCTATAAGAAAATCCTTATAACCCTCATAACAATGCAGGGACATACGATTTGCGCCAGCGCCGTATAGAATCAATCACCGGGCCCAAGTTTTTTGAGGTCCGGTTTTTTTTTGTCTGCTGCATGCCGGCACTGCCAAAAACCGGGCTCCAAGCCAAGCGCCTATCCTTGAAAATTGAGGTGGGTGAGATTCCCGCCGTGACCTTTTCCGGAGCTTGGAACCATGGAAATCTTCGACTACGACAACATTCTTCTGCTTCCCCGCATCTGCCGCGTGGAAAGCCGTTCGGAATGTGACACCAGCGTCGTGCTGGGCAACCGCAGCTTCAAGCTGCCTGTGGTGCCCGCCAACATGAAGACGGTGGTGGACGAGAAGATCTGCACCTATCTGGCACAAAACGGTTTCTTCTATGTGATGCACCGTTTTGACATCGACAACGTGGCCTTCACCAAGGACATGCAGTCCAAGGGACTGTTTGCCTCCATCTCTCTGGGTGTCAAGCAGCCGGACTACGAGACGGTGGACCGTTTCGTGGCCGACGGCATCTGCCCCGAATACATCACCATCGACATTGCCCACGGCCATGCCGAGAGCGTGAAGAACATGATTGCCTACATCAAGGCCAAGATCCCTGCGGCCTTCGTGATTGCCGGCAACGTCGCCACGCCCGAGGCCGTGATCGACCTGGAAAACTGGGGTGCGGACGCCACCAAGGTCGGCGTGGGCCCCGGCAAGGTTTGCATCACCAAGCTCAAGACCGGCTTCGGCACGGGCGGCTGGCAGTTGTCGGCGCTCAAGTGGTGCGCCCGCGTGGCCACCAAGCCCATCATCGCCGACGGCGGCATCCGCAGCCACGGCGATATCGCCAAGAGCATCCGTTTCGGTGCCACCATGGTGATGATCGGCTCCCTGTTTGCGGGCCATGAAGAGTCGCCCGGCAAGACGGTGGAAGTCGACGGCCAGTTGTTCAAGGAATACTACGGCTCGGCCTCCGACTTCAACAAGGGCGAGTACAAGCATGTGGAAGGCAAGCGCATTCTGGAGCCCGTCAAGGGCCCGCTGATGAACACGCTGGTCGAGATGCAGCAGGACGTGCAGTCCTCCATCAGCTACGCAGGCGGCACCAAGCTCATGGACATCCGCAAGGTCAACTACGTCATCCTCGGCGGCGACAACGCCGGCGAGCATCTGCTGATGTAGGCCGCCAGGCGCGACTCACCAGCGCGAAGGTGAACCTCCAAAAAAAAGCATCAAGGGCAGCTCAGGCTGCCCTTGTTGTTTCTGGCGTTCCTGGTTCTGCATCCCGCGCGCACAACTGATCTGTGATCATGGCCTCCATTGCGGCCTTCGTCAGGGCTTAGCATGTCGTCATTCATCAGAACTCCAGGGAGACAACGCCATGAACACTTTGAAGATCGCAGTTCTGGGCACGGGCATGATGGGCCTGCCCATGGCTCGCCGCCTGGCCCGGGCCGGCCATGAAGTCCATGTCTGGAACCGCACCCGCGCCAAGGCCGAGCCGCTGGCTGCCGATGGCGCGAGCATCCACGACAGCGCGGCAGATGCCGTGCGCGGCGTGGACTTTGCCGTGAGCCTGCTGGAGAGCGGCGCCATCGTGGGAGAAGTGCTGTTCGAGCTGGGGGTTGCCGAAGCCCTGCCCAAGGGCTCGCTGTTCATCGACATGGCCTCCATCCAGCCACGCGAAGCGCGCGAACATGCCGGCAAGCTTGCCGCGCTGGGCGTGCGCCATCTGGATGCCCCCGTCTCGGGCGGCACGCTGGGAGCCGAAGCCGGCACGCTGGCCATCATGGCCGGCGGAGAAGTTTCGGATTTCGAACAAGCCCTGCCCATCTTTGCCGCGCTGGGCCGTGCCACCCATGTAGGCCCGCATGGCGCAGGCCAGCTGGCGAAACTGGCCAACCAGATGATCGTGGGCATCACCATCGGTGCCGTGGCCGAAGCCCTGCTGCTGGCCGAGCGCGGCGGCGCCGACCCGGCCAAGGTCCGCGAAGCCATCTCCGGCGGCTTTGCCGACAGCCGCATCCTGCAAGTGCATGGCGAACGCATGGTCAAGCACGACTTTGCGCCACGCGGGCGCATGACGGTGCAGCTCAAGGACATGCGCAATGCCATCGCCACGGCCGAGGAAGTCGGCTTTGACGCGCCCATCACCGGCCTGCTGGAGCAGCTCTATGCCGAGGGCGTGAAAAACGGCCTGGGCGACCTGGACCAGGCGGGCCTGTTCGTCGAATTGCAGCGCCGCAATGCACTGGATTAAAAAAACCTGCGGGTTTTCCTGCAAGCCCTCCAGAATTAGCGCATAATTGCGGTCTCGCTTGCAGCGCAGGCGTTGTGTGGGGCTCTTAGCTCAGCTGGTAGAGCAGCGGACTCTTAATCCGTTGGTCGAGTGTTCGAATCACTCAGGGCCCACCAAATTTCTTCAGTCTGATTCTTCAGATTGATCCTCCGGATTTACTCCGGCGGGCTCTTAGCTCAGTTGGTAGAGCAGCGGACTCTTAATCCGTTGGTCGAGTGTTCGAATCACTCAGGGCCCACCAAAAATTTATTC
>NZ_JBXARF010000002.1:0-512401 GCF_058807955.1 Comamonas sp. GW821-FHT11H03 | reverse complement strand
GCTCTTAGCTCAGTTGGTAGAGCAGCGGACTCTTAATCCGTTGGTCGAGTGTTCGAATCACTCAGGGCCCACCAAAATCAGCAACCCGCTGTTCGCAAGAACAGCGGGTTTTTTGTTTTTGTTTTTTTTGATTTACCCTTCTCCTACTCCAATCGCCCCCCTATTTCATGGTTGTCATTGATTAAAACAATGTCAATTTTTCAACATTAATAAAAAACTATTACCAGCGCATACCAAAATATCAATGCAAGCATGTCTTGGTGCATCTGCCCATCCAGCCAACAAATCAGTTTGAGGAGCAAAAGTGTCCCCAATTCCGAATAAATCCAACATTCCTCATTGGGCTCTTGCCGCCATCGGACTGACTCTGCTGACTCCCGCCGTCTGCGGCTTTGCGCAGGAACAGCCGCCCAGCGCCCCCACAACCGCCGCACTGGCAGCCAACCCGCTTGCAGGGCTCCCGCGTCGCGAACTCACTCCAACCTTCCAGCAATTGGGTCAGGGCAGCTCCATGATGCTGCGAGGCGTGGAAAGCGAAGGCAGCGTCAACATCAGCGTGCGTCGTGACGAACTGGTCGAATCCGCCCTTCTGCGCCTGACCTTTACACTGTCCCCATCCCTGATTCCGTCACTGTCACACATCAAACTACTGCTCAACGAGGAGTTGCTGCAGACTATCTCCTTGCCCAAGGAGCAGCTGGGAGTCCCACATAAGCTGGAAATCCCCATCGATCCGCGCCTGTTCACGAATTACAACCGGTTACGCTTTCAGTTCGTCGGCCACTACACGATGGACTGCGAGATGCCAAACCACACCAGCTTGTGGGCATCCATCAGCAACGACAGCCAACTTGATCTGACGCTGCGCCAGTTGCCGCTGAGCGATTCCCTGGAGCTTCTACCCGCTCCTTTCTTCGATTCGCGCGACAACCAGATTGTCAACGTCCCCTTCGTCTTTGCCGATGCCAAGGATATGGGTCAGCTCAAGGCCGCAGGCTCGGTGGCCAGCTGGCTAGGCATGCTGTCGGGCTACCGGGGCAACCGCTTCCCGCTTTTCGAAAACCAGCTGCCCGAGCGTAACTCAGTGGTCTTTGCCACCAACGACCACCGCCCAGACTTCCTCAAGGAGCAGCCACCCGTCACCCACCCCACGCTGACCATGATGTCCCACCCCGAGCATCCAGCCATCAAGCTGCTCGTGGTACAGGGCAAGGACAATGCCCAGTTACAGCAGGCTGCCGACGCCCTGGCATTGGGCAAAGCCGCGCTGAGCGGCAGCAGCATGCAGGTGACCAAGCTGGAGTACCCTGAAAAACGCAAGCCCTACGACGCGCCGCGCTGGCTGACCACCAAGCGGCCTGTTCTGCTGTCCGAGCTGGTGAACAGCCCATCGGACCTGCAGCTGCGCGGCTATGCACTCAACAACACCATCAACATTCCTGCGCGCATGGCGCCAGATCTGTTCTCCTGGAATGCCCGCGGCGTTCCGCTGCAGCTGAACTATCGTTACACACCGAACTCGGTATCACAGCATGGCTCGCTCAGCGTCTCCATCAACAACCGGTTCATCAAGGCCTATCCGCTACGCGCCGCAGATGACGACAAGAGCGGCAAAAGCACCATCATGCTGCCCTTGTTCGAGGACGGCAGCACCCAGGCCAGTTCGGACTTCCGGATTCCCTCTTTTCTCGTAGGAGGAGACAACCAGCTGCAGTTAGGCTTTCAGTTACCTGCCACCGACCTCGGCCAATGCAGCTCCACCCTGCCAACAGAGCTGCGCGCAGCCATAGACCCCGAGTCCAGCATCGACCTGCGAGGTTTCAGGCACTACCTGCCCATGCCCAATCTGGCAGCCTATGCCAACAGCGGCTACCCGTTCACCAAGTACGCCGACCTCAGTCAAACCTCCATCGTCCTGCCCAACCAGCCTACCGCAGCCGATGCCGAAGCCTATCTGACAGCCGTGGCCCGCATGAGCGCAGCCACGGGCCTGGCCGGCATACGCTTCAACCTGATGAATGCAAGCCAGATCGAAAAGGCCCGCGATACGGACATCCTGCTGATATCTGCAGGTGACCAGGACGGCCTGTTGCAGAAATGGTCACAGGACATTCCGACTCTGATCGTCGCAGGCAAACGCACCACCCATCTGCTCGAGCGTGCCGTGAGCTCACTCAGCGAACTGTTCCAGCACGCCTCAGATGCCCCCACACCAGGTAGCAGCGGGCTGGCCACTCTGGAAGGCAAGGGCCCGCTGGCAGCCATCGTGGGCTTCGAATCCCCACTACAAAAGGGCCGCAGTGTCGTCGGCCTTACGGCCAGCGACGACATTGCCATGGCACAGATCTACCGGAGCCTGAGCGACTCCAGCAAGATCAGCGCCATGCACGGCGACCTGAGCTTTCTGCGCTCCGAGCAGGTGGAGAGCTTCCGCGTGAATCCCATCTACTATGTGGGCGACCTGCCCTGGTGGCAGCGCATGTGGTTCCATCTGCACAATCACCCCATGGCACTGGCGCTGGCCGGCATCGTCACGGGCCTGCTGCTCACCTTCCTGGTCTACGGCGCGCTGCGCTCCCTGGCTGCACGCCGCCTTGGGGGCAATAACAATGCCTGAGCGGCAGTTCAAGCGCCGCAGCTGGCTGCTATCGGCAGCCAGCCTGAGCATGGCCGGGCCGCTGGCCTGTCTGACGACACGACCTGTGCAAGCTGCAACGACGCCCTGGCCGATGTGGGAAGAGTTCAAGCGCAGTTTCATGACCCAGGACGGGCGCATCGTCTCTGACGATGAGAAGGGCGGCCAGACCTATTCCGAGGGCCAGGCCTACGCCCTGTTCTTTGCGCTGGCGGCCAATGATCGCCCGACCTTCGAGTTGCTGCTGCAGTGGACGGAGAACAACCTGTGCGCGGGTGACCTGAGCACCGCTCTGCCCGCGTGGCTATGGGGCAAAAAACCGGATGGCAGCTGGGGCCCTCTGGACACCAATGCAGCCTCAGACGCCGATCTGTGGATCGTCTACCTTCTGGCCGAGGCCGGACGGCTATGGAATGACCGGCGCTACCGCGCGATGGCCTCGGTCATGGGCGCCCTGCTGCTGGACAAGGAAACCGATGACCTGTCTGGACTGGGGCCCACGCTACTGCCCGGCCCCCAGGGTTTCAAGCTCGGCGAGGGCCAATGGCGCCTCAACCCCAGCTACGTGCCGCTGCAGGTACTGGACTGCCTTGCCCAGGCCCTGCCCCGGCAGCCGCGCTGGAAGGCACTGCGTGCCAGCTCCCTCAGGCTCACGGTGGACTCTGCGCCCAAGGGGATCTCGCCCGACTGGGTGATATACGACACAAAGCAGGGCTTTCTGAGGGACACGGACAAAGACAAGGCCATGGGTGCCTATAACGCCATCCGCGTCTATCTCTGGGCTGGCATGCTGCACCCCGAGGCTGCAGCACGCGCTCAGGTACTGACCGCACTGCGCCCCATGGCCAGGCTGGTGCGCGACACCGGTCGTCCACCTGAGCGCATAGATCCCATGAGCGGTGAAAGCATGGGCATGGCGCCCAGCGGTTTCAGCGCCGCCATGCTGCCCTTTCTGCACGCCCAGGGGGACGAAGAGGCCGTGCAGGCCCAACAGACCCGCATCCAGGATCAGTCCCTGCGGCCCACGGCTTACTACGAACAATGCCTGGCCCTGTTCGGGCTTGGCTGGATGCAGCAGCAATTCCGTTTTGGCAGGCTCGGCGAGTTTCAGCCCAGGTGGATCACCCAACCATGATTCCTTTCGCTTGCACGTATCAGCCGCTGGGCGTCATTGCAATGGCCACCCTGCTGTGCTGCACCTCCTCCATGGCACAGCCCGGCTCCGCCCAGGCCGTGGAGGCCGAGTTGCTGCGCACAGCCCAGATGTGGAACAGCCGCCAGCGCGCAGACCTGGCGCGTCAGTCAATAGAGAAGCTGCTGACCATCAACCCACGCTCGCCTCAAGGCCTAGCCACGCTGGGAGATATCGCACTGCAGGAAGGCAAGACCCAGGAGGCGCAAAGCCTCCTCGCCCGCCTGCAGAGCTCCAACCCCTCAAGCCAGTCGACGCGCGATCTCGCCGCATTGATCAATGCCTACGGCCCAGGCAAGCAGCAGCTCGCCCAGATGCGGCTCATGGCCCGTGCGGGACGCAAGACCGAGGCCGCCGCCATTGCCCGTCAGCTTTTCCCTGCAGGCCCACCGCAGACCGGCAGCCTGATGCGCGAGTACTACCAGATCGTTGGCGACGGCCCTCCACCTGACGCACAGCCTGCGACGCAGGTGGCGGTGCAGCCCGCTGCACCGAACACGGCAGACGCGGCCCTGACACCCGAAAAAATAAAGCGCCCTTCTGGCAGCGCTCCATTCCGTCAAACGCAGGCCGTGCGCGACCCTGCCGACATTGCACTCAGGAGCGGCCTGGCTGCACTGGACAAGGAACAGTTCGAGCTGGCCGAGCGCAGCTTCGACCAAGTGCTCCAACGCAGGCCTCGCGACGCTCAGGCACTGGGCAACAAGGGCTTGCTGCGCATGCGCCAGGGCCGCCATGCCGAAGCACTACCGTTGCTGGACCAGGCCTACGCCATAGACCATCAGAGTAAATGGCAAGACCTGCGCACCACGGCCCAGTTCTGGGCCCATCTGCGCGCCGCCGAAGCCGCACTCCAGGTCGATGATCTGGCATCGGCACAGCAGTTGTCGCAGCAGGCCCTGCAACAGCAACCCGGCAATTTTCAAGCGCTGATGCTGGCCGGTGAGATCAAGGCCCGCAACCAGGATGCGGCCGGCGCCGAAACCTATTACCAGCGGGCCCTGCAGCGCAATCCCGGCAATGTCTCCGCACTGACTTCCCTGGCCGATCTCTACGCAGCCCAGGGCCAGCCCGAGCGCGCACGCCAGTTGCTCGAAAAGACCGCGCAGGAACAGGCCAGCCTGGCCCAGGATCTTCAGCCCGTGCAAGCCAGTCTGCTCGACCGCGAAGCCAATACCGCGCTAGAGGCCGGCCAATTGAGCAAGGCGCTGGGCCTGCAGGAACAGGCTCTGAAGCTTACCCCTGCCGATCCCTGGCTCAGGCACCGGCTGGCACGCACCTATCTGCGCATGCAGCAACCCGAATCGGCGCTGCAGGTCATGAACGCTGGCATAGACCTCGCCCCTACAGAGCCGGACATGCGCTATGCGCGAGCCCTGATCCGCAGCGCCGTCAATGACGACGAGGGCGCACTCTCCGACATGCGGAAAATCCCCGAAGCCCAGTACAGCGACTCCATGCGCAGTCTGCTGAACAGCGCACAAATCCATACTTACATTGCCCAGACTTCAAGCGATCCTGTGCAGGCCAAGGCGCGGCTCGAAGCCGCCGAGCGCGTTGCAGGCAACGACAGCGACCTGCTATACGCGGTCTCCAACGCCTGGTTCCGCATGAACCAGCCCCAGGAAGCCGTAGCAGTCTTTGACCGTCGTATGGCCAGACTCCCCGCCCCAGAGCCCGCTGACCAATTGCGGCTGGCTCAGTTGCTCGGCCGCGCGGCCGAGGACAACCGGCTGCAATCTCTGCTTGCGCAGCTGCTGGCACGAAAGGACTGGACAGCCGATCAGGATGCGGACCTGCTGGGAATTCAGGCCAGCCACCTCGAACGGCAGGTGGATCAGGCCACAAGCCAAGCTCGCCTGGCGCAGGCACAGCGGCTGGCAGCCTCGCCCCTGCATCAGGGCCAGACCACTCAGGCCCAGCGCAGTGCCGCCCGCGCCCGCCTGATGCTCGCGGCCAATGAAAACGCCGCAGCCCTCGAACAGTTCGACATCGCACTCAAGGACTCGCCCGACAGCTACGACCTGCACATAGGCCGCGGCAATGCGCTCGCGCGCATGTACCAGCTAGAAGCCGCCCGTGCGGAAGCACAGTGGGCCCAGCAGCGTGCGGCCAGCCAGGAGTCCTATCGCCAACTCGCCCTGGTACGGCTGTGGCAGCGGATCGGACAGCCCGATGAGGCCAGGGTACTGCTCGCATCGCTGAAGGCCGGCAACCCCGACGACACCGAGGTACTGCTGCACAGCGCGCGCCTGGAGCGTTCGGAAAGCCACTACGCCCAGGCCCTGTCCTCCTACCGGGACGCACTGTCCATCGAGCGCCGCAGCCTGCCTGCAGACGGTACCGCCGCCCCCCAGCCCAGCTCCGTGACCAAGATCGAATCGGACATTGCATCCATAGAAGGGCGCCGCCAGAGCTGGGTCGAGGTTGGTCAGACCGGACTGCGCAAGTCGTCCACCGATGGCATCTCCTCCCTGCACGGCTGGGAGCGCCCCGCCGTGGCATGGTTCCCGCGCGGCTATGACGGTCTCTACTTCCTGCATGTGGACCAGGTCCATCTCGATGCCGGTGCCCAGCCCAGAAACGCCAGCGATGCGATGAGCTACGGCCAGGTCGCAGCCTGGCCCTCGGCCCGATATCCGACCACGGGAGCTCACTCCAAGGCAGATGGCTTCAACGTGGGCTTCGGCTACCAGGCCGACCGCTGGCAATGGGATATAGGTACGACCGGAGCCGGCATGCCCGTCACCAACGTGGTCGGCGGCGTTGCGCATACCGGCGATTGGCGCGATGTCGGCTACCGGCTCGAGGTGTCGCGCCGCCCGTTGACCGGCAGCCTTCTTGCCTATGGCGGTGCCCATGACCCCATCACCGGCCAGACCTGGGGTGGGGTAGTCGCCACAGGCGTGTCTGCACGCGCCTCCACCAATGTGGGCGGCTTTGGGGCCTCGCTCAGTGGCAACTACGCGGCCCTGACCGGCAAGAACGTGCGCAGCAACACCCGCTGGCAGCTTCGCGCGGCCTTGGACCGCGATGTCTGGCGCACCCCCAACCAGCTCGTCAACCTGGGCGCAGCCCTGTCCTTCTGGGGTTATGCACGCGACCTGTCCGAATACAGCTGGGGCCATGGCGGCTATTACAGCCCCAACCGCTACGCCTCCATCGCCCTGCCGCTGGAATGGAGCGGCCGCGAAGGCAAGTGGACATGGCTGCTGCGTGCCTCGGTTTCCTTCTCCAGCAGCTCCAGCAACGCCATGGACTATTTCCCCACCGACCCACGGCTGCAGGCTCAGGCAAACGCGCTGGGGCGGTCGGCCGTTTACACGGGGGGCAGCAGCACGGGCTTTGGCAGATCACTGCGCGCGGTCGTCGAGCACCAACTCACCTCCAACCTGGCCCTGGGCGCGCAGTTCGAAATGGACAGATCGGCCTACTACGCGCCATCCAGCCTGATGCTCTATGCGCGCTTCCTGCTCGACCCGGTAACCGCACCGCTCGTGAACCGCCCCCGCCCTGTACAGCCCTACTCAAGCTTCTGACATGCAACAGACGACCATGGCCCACACCAGCCCCGCTCTTGCCGCCGGCAACCTGGGCATAGACGGCCTGCAGGACGATATGGGAAAGCTGCCGCACAGCGGCGTGATCGCGCTCGCTGGCTCGTCCGGGCCGGCTTTCGAGAACTGGCGCCGGCATCTGGTCCAGGACCTGTGCCAGGAATTTCCCACCATGCTGGTGGCTCCTGATGCGCCCCTGCTGGACCGTCTGTTCGCCACCCAGCCGGACAATCACACAGCCCCCCGTCCCGACGCTTGGGTACTGCCTAGCACCGCCCAGAGCCAGCTGCAGGAGGCCGGCTTTGCCGCCCTGCACAAGGATCTCAAGCGCGCGGGCCTGAAACCGCAGCAGGCGCTGTGCCTGCTCGACGCCTCACCCCTGTTCAGCGGCGCCTCCCTGGAGCGTATCCACCGTCTGGCCGGCCAACTCCACCAATGGGCAAGCCTGCGCAAGGCGCCCGTGATACTGTGCTTTGAAGCACCAGGCGACGAAGTGCATGGCATGCTGACCAGCTTTGCTCATGCCTTCCCGTACTACGCCCTCCTGAAGCAGGACGGCAACGAGCTGGCTCTGAGCCTGGAGCGCTGGAACAGCTCACAGGGGGCCGTCTTCGCCATCCGGCTGGGCCTGCAGGCGCCAGACTGGGCCGATCCCGCCCAACGCCTGCACGCCAACGGCGTCGTCATGCGGGGGGCCTCCGCACAGCTCGTACACGCGCCCGACGAACTGGATGTTTATGCCACGCAGGCCGCCGTTGCGGACCAGCGCCAGCCGCCTGCGTCCTGGCATGTGGTCGAGACCCGGGAACTGATCCCCGAAGCCGTGCAACAAGCCATAGGTGCAACCGTGTTGCTGGACGCCGGCAACAGCGTCGAATTCGAAGCCCTGGCTCGCATGGTTCACCAGTTGCGATGCAGCCATCCGCAGACGCTCAAGATCGTGGTCCGCGAAACCGTGGGCAAGCTACGCCTGAACAGCGAGCAGGCGCTGCTGCGCTTGGGTGCCAACGACGTCATCTACCGCGAGCTGAGCTTTTCCCGGTTGCTGCAGCGACTGCGAGAGCTGCAGTCCCAGCGCTTCTCGCGCCAGGTTCCCGAAAGCTACGAGCAGGCCCTGGACGCCTTTCTGCCCATTCCGGAACGGGGCTATCAGCAACCTGCGTATTTCTGCACCCTGACCCTGAACATGCTGCGCAAGACGCAACCCATGGGCCTGAGCCATAGCCTGATCCAGTTGCGGCTGCTCAGCCATGCCTCCCATATCCAGGCCATAGAAGCCTATCGCCCCTCACGCGACGGAGACCTCATCACCGCCGACCATGATTCCATCTACGTCTTCCTGTTCGCCTGTGGGGAGTCCGATATCGACACCGCCCTGCCCCGTCTTTTCCTGCAGCCCTTGGCCCAGTTATTCAGTTCCCAGACTTCAGACAGTAGCCACGAAGGCATGCTGCAGATGCTGGGTCGCCTGCAATCGGCCGCCGAGGCTGGGCTACCCGACTACACCGCAGTGACAATGCCAGGCACGACTGCCCGTCCCCCGATTGACGTACAGATGCACCACTCCGTGCAGCCATCTGCAAACCTGCCCCGTATCGCACCAGCGACAGGTGCAGCCACAAGCGCATCGGTCATGGGCCACAGCCCCATCCCCAGACGTCCTTCCCCGCCTCACAGCGCCTAGGAATACGCCATGTCCTTTTTCCCGTTCCTCACCGGTATCACTGCTGGCATCGCCATCGCCGTGGCACTGTGGCTGCTCGGACGCATCGAATCCGGCAGCAAGCTGCTGGGCCGCCTGCGCAAGCCCCGCTATCTCCAGCCCTACCAGCCAGGACCATCGGCGCGTCCTCCAGGAAAAGGCTAAGCCTCATGCAACGTCTCGTCTTTATCTCCCCCCTCGGAGGCTCAGGCTGTACCACTGTGGCCGCCCATTTGTCGGTACTGGCTGCGCAGCGCGGCAGCGACTGCCTGGCCCTGGACCTGAGCCCCGGCAACATGCTGGGACGCTACCTAGGTCTGCCTTCCTGCGCCGCACAGGGCTGGAGCAATGCGCTGCTGCAGCAACAGTGGTGGGGCCAGGCTGCAATGGCCAACTCTGCGGGCTTGCAATACCTGCCGCGCGGTTACCTCAATGACCAGGAATGCAGCCGCCTGCAAGCGCACTGGCATAGCCATCCCAACTGGTTGTCCGAAAACCTGCAAGCATTGGACCTGTCATCCTCCACCCTCGTAGTCATGGACGCACCCTCTCCATGCTCACCCCTGGGCCGTCAAGCCCTGCAAACTGCCGACCTGGCGGTCGTGGTGCTGGACGCTTCCGAGCGCACCTTGCAGGCGCATGCCGCCATACAGGCGCTGCAGCAAAGCCTGGCGCCCCAGACGCGGCTGCAACTGGTCGTGAACCGCTACTCACCGCGCCGCCCGACCCAGCAGGCCGCGCTGGAGCAGTTGCGCCAGCAATGGGGGGAGGCCCTGCTGCTGGATCTGGTCCATGACGACGAAGCCATCTGCGAAGCCCTCTCGCAAGGCCTGTGTGTACACCAAAGCCTGCCCGAAGCGCAGTCCGCCCACGATTTCCAGGGACTGGCCTTCAGGCTGCTGTCAGGTCTCGCCCCCCTGCCCCAGGATCCGCCATGAATCCTCTGCACTTCAGCGCCCTCTGGCTGGCCAATCAGTTGCAAGTCGAGCAGCCCGCGCAGTGGTCCTCGTGGACCAGGCGACTGTTCGTGCTACCCCGCCGCACGCAGGCCTGGATGCCTCTGACTTCCGCACAGGTGCCCGACCCGCTGCAATGGCTGGCGCACCAGTTGCAACTGGATTCCGGCGCCTCGCCGCAACAGTGGCTGCTGGCCCTGTTCCTTCGCCCCAACCCTTCAGGTCGCCAAGGCGGCATGCAACTGGAAAACCTGCTGACCGCAGTGCTGCTGCCCATTTTCCATGCGCTGGCCTGGATCTGGAGCGGCGTGTGGCTGCTGCTGCGCCCCCTGCTGCTGATCCTGTCCTGGCCCATACGCATAGCCATGCGCAGCGCCGAACGCGTGGCCTCGCGCATCGATTCGGACGCCTTCGGCCGTCAGGCCGACTCGCTGCTGCACCCGCTGTTCGCCATTCCTGGCATGCGCTGGGTGGTGCTGGGCGCAGGCGCTGCCGTCACGGCCGTTGTCATGACTACGCCCCTGAGCTGGGCCGGGCAGCTGCTTTTCCTGATCATCATCTGGCTGCTCTCCCTGGTCCTGCGCAAGCTGCCGGGGCGCTTCCCGTCGCTGGCGTTGTCCACACTGAGCCTCATGGCCATGGGCCGCTATGCCTGGTGGCGCATGAACAACACGCTGCAGTTCGACAGCCCCCTGGAAGCGGCGCTGGGCTACGGCCTGCTCGCCGCCGAGGCCTACACCTGGCTCATCGTCATACTGGGCTTCATACAGACGGCCTGGCCGCTGCAGCGCAAGCCCACCCCGCTGTCCGGATCGCCCTCGAGCTGGCCCACAGTGGATGTCTTCATCCCCACCTACAACGAGCCCCTGAGCGTGGTCCGACCCACGGTGCTGGCCGCCATGGCGCTGGACTGGCCCGAGGACAAGCTCAAGGTCTACATTCTGGATGATGGCCGTCGCGAGGAATTCCGCGACTTCGCCAGCCAACTGGGCGTGGGCTACATCAGCCGCACGGATAACCGTCACGCCAAAGCCGGCAACCTCAACCATGCTCTGGCCCAGACCCATGGCGATCTGGTTGCCATCTTCGACTGCGACCACATTCCCACGCGCAGCTTCCTCAAGACCGCCGGCGGCTGGTTCCAGCGCGATCCGCTGTGCGCCATGCTGCAGACGCCGCATCACTTCTTCTCGCCCGACCCTTTTGAGCGCAACCTGGGCACCTTCCGCCGCGTGCCCAACGAAGGGGCGCTGTTCTACGGCCTCATCCAGGACGGCAACGACTTCTGGAATGCCACCTTTTTCTGCGGCTCCTGCGCCGTGCTGCGGCGCGGCCCCCTGCTGGAAGTCGGCGGCATTGCCGTGGAGACGGTGACCGAAGATGCCCACACTGCGCTCAAGCTGCACAGCAAGGGCTACAACACGGCCTATATCAATGAAACACAGGCTGCGGGCCTGGCCACCGAAAGCCTCTCTGCCCACATCGGCCAGCGCATCCGCTGGGCGCGTGGCATGGCCCAGATCTTCCGGCTGGACAACCCCTTCCTCAAAGCCGGTCTGAGCCTGTGGCAGCGCATCTGCTATGCCAATGCCATGCTGCACTTCTTCTTCGGCCTGCCGCGACTGGTGTTCCTGACGGCCCCCATGGCCTATCTGTTCTTCGAGCTGCACATCATCAACACCAATGCCTTGCTGCTGATGCTCTATGTGCTGCCCTACATATTGCAGACCAACATCGCCAACGCCCACGTACAGGGCAAGTTCCGCCACACTTTCTGGGCCGAGGTCTATGAAACCGTACTGGCCTGGTACATCGCCCTTCCCACCACGGTGGCCCTGCTGTCGCCACGCCATGGAAAATTCAACGTCACGGCCAAGGGCGGGCTTGTCACGCACAGCTATTTCGACTGGGCCATCTCCCGGCCCTACACGGCACTGGTGCTGCTCAACATTACTGCCTTCTTTGTGGGCGTGTGGCGCCTTGTCTACGCCAACTCCGACGAGCCGCTGACCGTGCTGCTCAATATGGTCTGGACGGCCTACAGCATCTTCATGCTGGGCACGGCGCTGGGCGTGGCCACCGAGTCCAAGCAGGTACGCCGCATGCACCGCGTGGCATCCGAGCTGCCAGCCACGCTGTACCTGCCTTCGGGTCATGTGCTCAAGACCAACTGCACCGACTTCTCCATGTCCGGTCTGGGCCTGCAGGCCCCGCCGGGCCTGGTCCTGCCGCCTGACAGCAGCCTGGATGTTGGCCTGTGGTTCGACCAGCGCGAATGCATCTTCCCCGCACGCGTCATCACCTGCCATGCCAACGGTGCCATAGGGCTGGAGTTCGGCGAACTGAACAAGTCCCAGCAGATACAGCTGGTGCAATGCACGTTCGCGCGCCCCGCCGCCTGGCGCGAATGGAGCAACGAACACGACACCGACAAACCCCTGCAGGGCCTGCTTGAACTCGGCATCCTGGGCCTGCATGGATACCGCAAGTTCTGGCGCTCCCTGGTTGCGGACATGCGCAGCGCCCGACAGTCCCTTCTCACGTCTTCTAAGAGCACGCCATGAGCTACTGGAGTTTCTATTTTCTTGCCAAGGTCGGCCTGCACTACGCCGGCTACCTGAGCCTGCATTGGCTATTGAACCTGCTGCTGGCCGTCGTTGTGTTCTGGCCACTGCAATCACGGCTATGGAAGAGCCTGCGCCTGGCCGTGGGCCTGATCGCGGCCATCGCCCTGCTGTACTACGACACGCACTTCCCGCCCATCTCGCGCGTGCTGTCCCAGGTCTCGGCGCTGTCCGGCTTCAGTGCCAGCTACATGCTGGAGCTGGTGCAGCGCGTCGTCTCCTGGCAGGCCCTGCTGGGCTTTGTCGTTCTGCTGGCGCTCTACAGCGCGCTGGCGCGCCGCATCCGCTTTGCCACGTTTGCACTGCTGGCCATTCTGAGCGTTCCTCTGGTCACCCGCCTGCAACAAGGAGCTGCCAAGCCCGTGCTTGCCCAGACCCAAGACAGCGCCCAGCCCGGTGCCGCCGCACCCGCAGCCACGCCCGATGCCTTGCTTGCCAACTTCTACGCCAGTGAACACCAGCGCCGCCTGAACTTCGCCTCGGGCACCACACCGCCCTTCGACATCGTGCTGCTGCATGTGTGCTCACTGGCCTGGGACGACATGCAGTTCGAAGGCATGCGCGACACACCTCTGCTGCAGCGCTTCGACGCCGTCTTCACCCAGTTCAACAGTGCGGCCAGTTACAGCGGCCCGGCCCAGTTGCGCGTGCTGCACGGCAGCTGCGGCCAGATGCCGCACGAGGCCCTCTATGAGGGCACGGACGCAGCCTGCAACGTCTTCCCCAGTCTGGAACAGGTCGGCTACCACACCAGTGCCCTGCTCAACCATAACGGCGTCTTTGACGGCTTTGCCCAGTCGCTGCAGGAGCGCGGCGGCTTCGCAGGCAAGATGGAGAAGAACCAGGGCGCACCTGAAGCCATGCAGAGTTTCGACGGCTCTCCCGTCTACAACGATCTGGCCCTGCTGTCGCAGTGGTGGAAGGAACGCCAAAGCCGCGGCAACGAGCCCGTGGCCCTGTACTACAACACCATCACGCTACACGACGGCAACCGTGTGCCCGGCATTGCATCGCGCAACAGCCTGCAAACCTACAAGCCACGGCTCACACAGTTGCTGTCTGACTTGGACCGCTTCATCAGCTTCCTTGAGTCCAGCGGCCGCCCTGTGCTGCTGATGCTTGTGCCCGAGCACGGCGCCTCGCTGCGGGGTGACAAGATGCAGATCTCTGGCATGCGCGAGATCCCCGGCCCGCGCGTGACCCTGGTGCCCACGGCCATCAAGCTCATCGGCCTGCCGCATCCAGCCGGTGCGACTGGAGCAGCCCCTGCCGTTCAGCCCTCCGCCCAAACCGGCCCTCTGATCGTGAGCAAGCCCACCAGCTACTTCGACCTCTTCACGCTGGTCAACAACCTCATGCAGGACAGCCCCTATCGCCCCGGAGCCACGCCACTGGCCGACCGGGTGGCTCAGTTGCAGGGCACGCGCTTCGTTGCAGAAAACGCAGATGTCGTCGTCATGCATGACGACAGCGGACAATATCTACTCAAGTCCGGCACTGACGCCTGGATCCCCTACACCAACTGAGCGGCGCAGCGCACAGCAAAGCCTGCCGCAGTTGTGGCATGCTCGGAAGCACTGCGGCGCAGTAGCCGCAGGCTTCCAACTGATCTCCTATGCAACATTTCTGGCGCGGTCCACGCTGGACACTGGCCGTTCTCCTGGCCATCCTCGGCATGCTCGGGCCGTTTTCCGTAGACACCTATATTCCTGCCTTCTCCGGCATCGCCCAGGCACTAGGTGCCACGCCCATAGAGATGCAGCAGACGCTGTCTGCCTATCTGCTGGGCTTCGCCTTCATGAACCTGTTCCATGGCGCGCTGGCCGATAGTTTCGGCCGCCGCCCTGTGATTCTCTGGGGGCTGGTGGCCTTTGCACTGGCCTCTGCGGGCTGTGCACTTTCCCGCGATATCACCCAGCTGGTGATCTTCCGCACGCTGCAAGGCCTGTCCACGGGCGCCGGCATCGTAGTCTCGCGCGCCATCGTGCGCGATATCTTTCCGCCCGCCCAGGCCCAGGGCCTGATGGCACAGATCACCATCTTCTTTGGCATCGCCCCCGCACTCGCTCCGGTGATGGGTGGCTGGCTGTTCGTGCACCTGGGCTGGCAGGCGGTGTTCTGGTTTCTGACCGCGGTTGGCGTGCTGCTCTGGGCTATCAACATCAAATTCCTGCCCGAGTCTCTGCCCCCGGAAAAACGTCAGCCCTTTCGCTTCAAGCCGCTGATGCAAGGTTATGGCGTGCTGCTGACCGACCCACGCTTTCTGCTGCTGGCCCTGGCCAGCGGCATTCCGTTCAACGGCATGTTTCTCTATCTGCTGTCGGCGCCGGCTTTTCTGGGCGATATCTTGCAGCTCGAGCCCACGCAGTTCTTCTGGTTCTTCATCGCCACCATCGGCGGCATCATGGCCGGCAGCTGGACCAGCGGCCGGCTGGCCGGACGCATCCCGCCAAAGCGCCAGATCCGGCACGGCTTTCTGGTGATGTGCGTGACCTCCATCATCAATCTGGTGGCCAATCTGATCTGGCCCGCGCATGTGAGCTGGGCCTTGATTCCCATCAGCCTGTTCGCCTACGGCTGGGCGCTGATGGTGCCCGTGGTGACGCTGCTGGTGCTGGACATCCACCCTGCGCGGCGCGGCCTGGCCTCTTCCCTGCAGGCCGTAGTGGGCTCGGCGGCCAACGGCTTTGTGGCCGGCGTGATTGCGCCGCTGGTCATGCATTCGGCCGCACTGCTGGCCACGGGCTCGATTCTGATGATGCTGATCGGTCTGGTCGCCTGGATCTATCTGCACCACCACTGGCCGGACATCGGCCGCCATGCCTCTGAAAATTAAAAAAAGGAGCAGCTACCGCACACCATTCATAGATTTCAGATTGAAAAATATCTGAAATCGTTGAATGACGTACGCTAGCAGCTCACTTTTTAAGCAAGATTCCAGCCCCGTTCGGGCAACAAAAAGCCGGCTTCAAGAGCCGGCTTTTTTCATGCTTCGGGCCGCAGCCCGAATCAGCGATCAACGCTCGTCGCGACGCGGTGCGCGGGGCTTGCGCTCAAAGCTGCGTTCGCCACCACGTTCGCCATGGGGCTGGAAAGGCTTTCCGGCACTCTGACCAAAGGCGGGACGGCGATCGCCGCCGCCGAAGCCGCGCGACTCACCACCGCGGAAGCCGCCTTCGCGGGGAGCGCCTGCATGAGCGCCTTCACGGCCACCGCCGAAGCTCTTGCGACCGAAGTCGCCGCCTTCACGGCGCTGACCACCGCCGAAGCCGCCACGCGATTCACCGCCGCCGAAGCCGCGCGATTCGCCACCACGGAAGCCGCCGCCGCGCTGCTCGCCACGATCGCCGCCGCCGAAGCTGCCGCGGTCATCGCGACGCTCGAAGCTGCGCTCCGGGCGCTGCTCGCCACCACCGAAGCCGGGACGACCGCCGCCGAAGCCACGATCCGCACCGCGCTCGCCACGATCGCCGCGAGGTGCACCGCCAAAGCCGGCACGATCGCCACCGAAGCGGTCACCGCCACGGTCGCCACCACGATCACCACCGAAACCGCCGCGGTCATTGCCACGGCCGGCACCGAAGCTGCCGAAGCCGGACTTGCGGCCGTAGCCGTCGCCATCACGGCGACCACCAAAGCCGCCGCGACCACCAGCGCCGCCGCCACCACCACGGCGACCGTCACGTTCGCCAGCTGCGGGGAAGCGCTGCTGGGGTTCCATGCCGGGAATGGTCTCGGCCTTGAACTGCTGACGGGTATAGCCTTCGATATCGAACACGCGGCGACGGTCGCGGAATTCCGCAAACGTCACAGCAGTACCTTCGCGACCAGCGCGGCCGGTACGACCGATACGGTGGGTGTAGTCTTCAGCCTTCATGGGCAGGCCGTAGTTGAAGACGTGGGTGATGGTGGGCACGTCGATACCGCGAGCAGCCACATCGGTAGCCACCAGGATCTGGACCTGACCGTTGCGCAGCGCCATCAGGCGGCGATTGCGCAGACCCTGGCTCAGAGCACCGTGCAGAGCCACGGCGGAGAAGCCGTCTTGCTGCAGGTCGGTAGCCAGGCCGTCACATTCCACTTGTGTGGATGCAAACACGATGGCCTGGTTGATGCTGCTGTCACGCAGCCAGTGGTCCAGCATCTTGCGCTTGTGCTGAGCGTTGTCAGCCCAGAACAGCACTTGCTTGATGCTGGCGTGCTTTTCCTGAGGCGAATCAATCGTCAGCTTCTTCACGCCGGAGCCGTTGTCGTGCATCACACGCATGGCCAGCTGTTGCACGCGAGGTGCAAACGTAGCGCTGAACATCATGGTCTGCTTGCGCTGGGCAGTCATCACATTGACTTCAGCCAGATCGTCGGAGAAGCCCAGATCCAGCATGCGGTCAGCTTCGTCGACCACCAGGAACTGAACCTTGTCCAGCTTGATCTGCATGGAACGCTGCAGATCCAGCAGACGGCCGGGAGTGGCCACCACGAGGTCAGCGTTTTGCAGCTTGGCAATTTGCAGCTGGTAAGGAATGCCACCCACCACGTTGGCAATGCGAATGCCGCGGCAGTGCTTGACCAGCTCGATGGCGTCATGCGCCACCTGCTGGGCCAGCTCACGCGTGGGGCACAGCACCAGGGCGCCAGGTACGGCAGCCTTGAAGTTGCGGGAGTTGGTAGGGTCCTTGCGCTTGTTGCGCTTGGGCACAGGCTCGCCCTTGGCGGTGGCTTCTGCGCACAGACGCTCGAACTCGGCCTTGGCATCGGCATCGGCTTGGGCGCGTTGCTCAATCAGGGTGTGCAGCACGGGCAGCAGGAAAGCGGCGGTCTTGCCGGAGCCGGTCTGGCTGGACACCATCAGGTCGATGAAACCGCCGGCATCAGCGGCTTCGCCCATGGCCAGAGGAATGGCCTTTTGCTGCACTTGTGTGGGCTGGGTGTAACCCAGGTCGGCCACAGCCTGAACCAGCTCTGGGGCCAGGCCCAGTTCAACGAAGCCGTTAGGGACTTCTTCAGCAGCAGTTTCTTCTGCAGCAATTTCTTCTGCAGTGTTTTCTTCAGCAGCAGTGTCTTCTGCGTCCATGTCGGCCAGCATGGCGTCCAGACGGGAATCGATTTCAGGCGAAGACAAAGCAATATCAGCAGCGGCCACTTGGCCCTGCTCCAGGGAGTTTTCTGTCATGAATAGCTCACGCAAAAAGCGACGCAGTCAGCGTGCTGCTCGCTTCTTTGACGGTTGGTTATCAACATCCACCGTCAAACTTTGACTGGCCCGTTCGCAAAACGGGGCAGATGGGTGTTATGGCTTGTCGTGTCGGCTGTATGCAGGCCGTTGCACGCAAGTAAGAACCCGGTGTGTGATGGAGATGCGCAAAAATTACCCATTGATCGGGTAAGCAGCGCATTGTCGCACGCCCCGGGTTTTCCCGCAAGTGGCAGGGCTATACACCCTGGCCCGCCACCGTGCCATCAGACACTGAGCAGTTGGCGGCGGTAATGCTGCAGCTCGTCGATCGACTCGTGCACATCGGCAAGGGCCGTGTGGCGCTGTGCCTTCTTGAAGGAGGTATAGGCCTCGGGCTTCCAGCGCTTGGCCAGCTCCTTGAGCGTGCTCACGTCGATATTGCGATAGTGAAAGAAATTGTTGAGCTTGGGCATGTAGCGCTCCATGAAGCGCCTGTCCTGACCGATGCTGTTGCCGCACAGCGGCGTCTTGCCCTTGGGCACGTATTTGCCCAGAAAGGCAATCAGCGCGGCTTCCGCCTCAGCTTCGCTGATGGTCGAGGCCTTGACCTTGTCGATCAGGCCGCTTTTGCCATGCGTGCCCTTGTTCCAGGCATCCATGCCGCCCAGCAGCTCGTCGGACTGATGAATGGCAAATACCGGGCCTTCGACGCGAATCTGCAGATCGGAGCTGCTGACCACCACGGCAATCTCGATGATTCGATCATGATCGGGGTTCAGCCCCGTCATTTCGCAGTCCAGCCACACCATATTGAGATCGGATTTGGGCAGAACCGGTGGGGTAGCGGCCACGGGGGCGGCGCTGACGGAATTCGTACAGGAAGCTTCAGACATGGCGCAAATTGTCGCCTACACTGCCAATACATGGCTTCCAAACTAGATTTCACACTGGCACTTTCGCTGCTGTTTGCGACGGCCGTGGCCCTGCAATGGCTGCTGCGCGTGTGGCTTGTTTCGCGCCAGGTGCGTCATGTGGCCACCCATCGCAGCGCCGTGCCGCCGGCATTCGCCCATCGCATCAGCCTGTCCGCCCACCAGAAAGCGGCCGACTACACGCTTGCCAAGGCCAAGGTGTCGCTGATCGACATCACGCTGTCGGCCGCCGTGCTGCTGTGCTGGACGCTGCTGGGCGGGCTGGACTGGCTCAACCGCTGGCTGCTCGCGTTCATGGACCCCGGCCTGTGGCAGCAGTTGGCGCTGCTAGCCTGCTTTGCCGTGATCTCGGCGCTGATCGAGCTGCCTTTGTCGCTCTATCAGACCTTCAGGCTGGAGCAGCGCTTCGGCTTCAACCAGATGACGCCAGGGCTGTGGCTGGGCGACCTGCTCAAGTCGACGCTGGTGGCCGCCATCATCGGCCTGCCGCTGGCGGCCCTGATTCTCTGGCTCATGGGCTCGACTGGGCAGCTGTGGTGGCTCTGGGCCTGGGGCGCCTGGACGGCGTTCAATCTGCTGCTGATGTGGATTTTCCCCAGCTTTATCGCACCGCTGTTCAACAAGTTCGAGCCGCTGGCCGATGAAAGCCTCAAGAGCCGCGTGACCCGGCTGATGGAGCGCTGCGGCTTTGCGGCCAAAGGACTGTTCGTGATGGACGGAAGCCGCCGCTCGGCGCATGCCAACGCCTATTTCACGGGCTTCGGCAATTCCAAGCGCGTGGTCTTCTTCGACACCCTGCTCAGGCAGCTCAGCCCCGGCGAAGTCGAAGCCGTGCTGGCGCACGAGCTGGGCCACTTCAAGCACAAGCACATCAGCAAGCGCATGGCCTTGATGTTTGGCGCCTCGCTGCTGGGTTTTGCGCTGCTGGGCTGGCTCAGTCAGCAGCTCTGGTTCTACACGGGACTCGGAGTCTCGGTGCTGCTGGGCCCGAACATCGATGTGGCTGCCGACAACAATGCGCTGGCCCTGCTGCTGTTCATGCTGGCAGTGCCGGTGTTCAGCTTCTTCCTCACACCGCTGATGTCCGCCATGTCGCGCCGCGACGAGTTCCAGGCCGATGCCTATGCCATGCAGCAGGCCGATGGCGCACAGCTGGCTTCGGCACTGCTCAAGCTTTACGAGGACAATGCGTCCACACTCACGCCAGACCCATGGTATGTGAGCTTTTACTATTCACATCCTCCTGCCGTGGATCGCCTGGCGCGCATGCCGGCTCCCGCAGGCAGCTTGTAACACCACAACGGTTTCAGACATGAGCACACCCACACTGCAACAAAAAGACTGGTCCCAACTCAAGCGCAGTGCCTTGAGCACAGAGCAAGTGCAAGAGCAGCTGGCAGCCCTTGAGGGCTGGGAGCTGTCGGCCGGCCATGCGGCCATCAGCAAGACCTTCCGTTTCGTGAACTTCTACGAAACCATGGCCTTTGTGAACGCGCTGGCCCTGATTGCCCATCAGCAGGACCATCACCCCGATCTGGAAGTCGGCTACAACCGCTGCAAGGTCAGCCTCAATACCCATGATGTGGGCGGCATCTCCGAGACCGACATCGACTGCGCGCGCCGCATCGAAGCACTGCTGAATCCGGCCTGATCCTTATGGCAAAACAAGGACGGCGCCAAGGCGCCCAAGCAGCAGGCGGCACCCAGACAGGCCTGGTGGTCGCAAGTTATGGCCGCCACTGCGTGGTCGAGACCCCGGACGGCGAGCGCCGCATCTGCCATCCGCGCGGCAAGAAAAGCCAGGCCGTGGTGGGCGACCATGTGCAATGGCTGGCTCCCCCACCCGGCCAGGGCGATGAAGGCACGATCGAAAAAGTCGTGGAGCGCCGCAACGTCTTCTACCGCCAGGATGACATTCGCACCAAGACCTTTGCAGCCAACCTGGACCAGCTCCTGATTCTGATAGCCGCCGAGCCGGTATTCAGCGAAGTGCAGCTCGCCCGCGCCCTGATCGCCGCCGAGGCCGCGCACATCAAGCCCATCATTGCGCTCAACAAGATGGACCTGGAAGAGCCTTTTCTGCGCGCCTGGCAGCGGCTGGAGCCCTACCGGAGCATGCGCGATGCAGCGGACGCGGCGCCGCACTACATGGTGCTGCCGCTGTCGCTGGAAGATGCGGACGATGAAGACCGCGACGCCATCATCGGTCTGCTGCAAGGCAAGACCACGCTGGTTCTCGGCCCTTCGGGCGTAGGCAAGAGCACCTTGATCAACTTGCTGCTGCCCGATGCCAAGGTGGCGACCAACGAAATTTCGCAGGCGCTGAACACCGGCAAGCACACCACGACCAGCACCACCTTGTACTGGGTGGATGAGGCTCGCACCACGGCCATCATTGACTCGCCCGGATTTCAGGAGTTCGGCCTCTATCACATTGCCGCCACGCAACTGGCCGCCTGCATGCCCGACATCGGCGCGCTGGCAGACGAGTGCAAGTTCTACAACTGCACCCATCTGCATGAGCCTGGCTGCGCCGTCATGGCCCAGGTCGAAGCGCAGGACAGCCCCCACGCCATCAGCGCCAACCGCTACCGGATCTATGGCGAGCTGTTCGAGGAATTGAGTCAGGAGCCCCGCTACTGAGCGCGAGGCCCGCCAAGCCGGAAGGCCGCGCCATACGAGAGCAATTTCAGCGTTTGCCACGCAGCCATTCCAGGCCCGATGAGCGCCGGCACGATTGCGCCGCATCCGGGATAGGCTGCCGACCACAACCCGGTGTTCACGCCATGAAACCCAGAGTTTTTCAGCCCTGCTTGCAAGCCGCCCTCGCCGTCGCGCTGTCTGCGGGCATGAGTCTGTGCTGGGCCCAGGGCACGGAGCCCGCCCCCAGTTGGGACGACGAGCCGCCCACGCTGTCTCGCTGGATCGAAGAGGGTTACAAGGCCGAGCAGCGCCAGCAGCCATGGCGCGCCGCCCAGCGTTATTGCGCGGCGGCACGCTATGGCAGCCTCGAGGCCCAATACCGGCTGGGCCGGCTGCTGCTGCAGGGCCGAGGCATGACACCCGACCCTGCCACGGGCACGACGCTGCTGGCCCTGGCCGCCCAGCGCGGACATGAGAAAGCCCAGCTGCTGATGGCCGGCAAGCTGCCCGGCGACCGGCTGCCCGACTGCCTGACCCAGGGCGATGCGCCCGCACAGGAGTTTCTGGAGGCCAGCCAGGAGGCCGTCCCCCACGAGGTGGTGGCCAGCTATGTGAGCAGTCTGCCCAGGCAGAAGCGGCGCATGGCCGAGCTGGTGCAGCGCCTCGCGCCCCGGTTCTCGATCGACCCGAGGCTGGCACTGGCCATCGTGCGCTCGGAGTCGAATTTCGAGGCGCAGGCGCTGTCGCCGCGCAACGCTCAGGGCCTCATGCAACTCATTCCCGAGACGGCCGAGCGTTTTGGCGTGCGCGATGCCTGGAATCCCGAGCAGAACGTGCGTGGCGGCCTGGCCTACCTGCGCTGGCTGCTGGAGCGCTTCGAGGGTGATGTGGCACTGGTATCGGCCGCCTACAACGCGGGCGAAGGAACCGTACAGCAATATGGCGGTGTGCCTCCTTATGCGGAGACGCGTGAATATGTGCGACGCATACTGAGCTTCTATCGCGCCACGCGCCACGAGCGTCCTGCTCGCTGATGGCACCTTGAACCGCGCCCAACATGCCCGTAGCACCTGAGCCACCTTCGCATGTGGCTCTGCGCAGCGCAGCACCTCGGTGACCCGCTGCGGCTCAAACGCTCATGCGCCCAGCGGCTGCCACGCAGAAGGCCATGTCCGGGTGCTCACCCGAGCAGACGGGCAAAGGTCAGCAAGGCCAGCAGCAGAAGCCAGACCACGACCGAACGCCAGACCAGCCCCACCACACTGCGAAGATGAGACATTTCCGGCTCTCGTCCCGGAGTGACATCGCTGCCCGCCCACTGTGCATCGTCGCCCTCTTCACCGTCGGCTGCATCGCGAAAGCGCAAGGCCTCGCCCCCCAGGCGTACATTGATGGCACCCGCAGTGGCGGCCAGAATCACGCCATCGTTGTCATTGGGAAAGCGCTGCGCATAGACGCGCCAGTTGTCTATGGCTTCTTCAAAGCTGCCCACCATGGCAAAGGACAGCGCCGTCAGCCGCGCCGGCAACCAATCGATCACATACCAGGCCTTGGCTGCGGCGGACTGCAAGCGCTCGCTGGTCGGCGCCCGCAGCCCCTCCGCCCCCTTGCGCGACCAGGCACGTGACAGGTATTCAGCCATGCGGTAGAGAATGGCCCCCAGCGGCCCCAGTCCCAGGGCCGAGAGAATCGAAAACCAGAACAGCACGCCAAACACGTGGCGGTGTGCTGCCAGCACCGAGTACTCAATGACGTGGCGTACCACCTCGCTGCGCGGCACCTCGCTGGCATCGACCTGCTGCCAGTCGGCCAGGGCCTGGCGGGCGGCAAATTCATCGCCGGCATCGAGCGCATCGCGAATCCGCGTGAAATGGTGGCTGAACTGGCGGAAACCCAGCGTGACATAAAGCACGGCGACGTTCCACAGCATCGCGACGGGCCAGCCAATGAACTCCATCAGCGCCCAGAATATGCCCAGCACGATAAGACTGGGCAGCAGCACGGCCATGGCCCAGGCCAGCCAGCCGTGATGGGGCTTGCCCGCATCGAAGTTGCTGCGCACGGTCACGGTCCAGGCGCGGTAACCGGCCTGCACCAGGTTGGACCGGGCCAGCGGACGTGCCTGCTCCAGCAGCAGTGCGATCAGGATGGCAAAAAAGCTCATTGCTTCATCATAGCGGCGCTGTTTGTCGGCTCGTTACAACTGCTGTCTCAAGCCGCCAAAAAACGGTAAAGATTGCGCAACATGCCTGCTGTCGCACCCCAGATATAGCGCTGCTGCTCACCGTCCTGATAGGGCATGGCAAACCATTCGCGATCCACGCCCTGCCACTGCATGGCATGACGCTCATGATGCGCGGGATTGAGCAGATAGGACAGCGGGACCTCGAACAGATCCGCCACCTCTCCCGGGTTGGGGAAGTAGCTGGCCTGCGGGTGGACCAGAGCCACCACAGGCGTGATGTGGAACGCGGTCCCCGTCACATAAATCGGCAGGCGCCCCAGCACCTCGACATTCCTCGGGGCCAGCCCGACTTCCTCATGCGCCTCGCGCACCGCCGTGGCCTCGGCCGAGACATCCTGCGGGTCGCGCTTGCCGCCGGGAAAGGCCACCTGGCCCGAGTGCGTGGACAGTCCGGCCGAACGCACGGTCAGCAATACCGTGGGCTGCTCGCGCAGGACGATGGGCACGAGCACGGCCGCGTCGGAAGGCTGCCTGGCGGTGATGCGTTTTTCCTGCATGGCCTCGGGCAGCCATTGTGGCGGCTGGGCAAAGCGCGTGCGCAGGGCCTGCGGCGTCTGCGCATCCGGCGGCACGGCCGGCAGCTGGCTGTCTCTACCCAGCAGGCGCGCCTGGCGCGGATCAACAATGCCCAACACGGGGAGCGAAGAATTATCAGTTGCAGGCATGTAGGTGTTCAGCCAAAACCAAAAGCAAGAATCACAAAGCCAAGGTCGGCATAAAAAAAGCCGCCACAGCGAACTGTAGCGGCTTTTACGGAATCGCTTCCGGTACGCGTATTACACGGCTGCAGCAGCAGTCTTGTTAACGCGCTGGGGCAGCTTTTCCTTGATACGAGCAGACTTGCCGCTGCGCTCACGCAGGTAGTACAGCTTGGCACGACGCACATCACCGCGACGCTTGACTTCGATCTTGGCGATCAGGGGAGAGTAGGTCTGGAACGTACGTTCCACGCCTTCGCCGCTGGAGATCTTGCGCACTGTGAAGCCGCTGTTCAGGCCGCGATTACGCTTGGCAATCACCACGCCTTCGTAAGCCTGCACGCGCTTACGGCTACCTTCCACCACATTCACGCTCACGATGACGGTGTCACCGGGGGCGAATTCGGGGATGGTCTTGTTCAGGCGAGCGATTTCTTCTTGCTCGAGGGTCTGGATCAGATTCATGATTTAGTCCACCTTGATCTTGTCCGCGCCAGAATTGGCAAGCACCGGGATTGGTGCTATTGCTGCATTAAGCGAGCTGCCGAAGCGGCTCCGCCATTTCCTTGCAGCGGCCGGATAGAGGATCAAAGAGCCTGAGATTATAGCTTGGACGCTGTTTTTGCCAAAAACCCCTCATCTTTGGCGTTGAGCAGCCCCTGCTCGCGGGCCTGCTCTATCAGCTCGGGCCTGTGCTCGGCCGTGATGCGCAGGCGCTGGTCGCGGCGCCAGCGCTCGATATTGGAGTGGTGGCCGGAGAGCAGCGCTGCCGGCACCTCCTGATCATCCCAGACCTCCGGGCGCGTGTAGTGAGGAC
Source organism: Comamonas sp. GW821-FHT11H03 (assembly GCF_058807955.1). Classification (NCBI taxonomy): domain Bacteria; kingdom Pseudomonadati; phylum Pseudomonadota; class Betaproteobacteria; order Burkholderiales; family Comamonadaceae; genus Comamonas; species Comamonas sp. GW821-FHT11H03. The sequence continues at coordinate 487,227 of NZ_JBXARF010000002.1, read as the reverse complement.
AGTCCAGCAAGCCGTCAAGCGCAGGATTGAAGCTGTCCTGCTGAAAGCTGCCTTCATCGTTGAGCACGCCGGGCTGCAGACGCGCCAAAGAGTCCAGCAGCACCATGGCTGCCAGCTCGCCACCCGAAAGGACAAAGTCACCCAGACTCAATTGATGAGTGACATTTTTATCAATAAAACGCTGGTCGATGCCCTCATAGCGGCCACAGAGCAGCACCGCCCCCCGGCTTTCGGCCCAATCGGCCACCACCGCATGCTTGAGAGTCGTACCTATGGGTGAGAACAGCACGACAGGAGCAGGCTCGGCATGCTCCTGGGCATCGGCCTCGGTGCGTGCCGAGCGAATCGCTTCAAGGCAGCGCTGCAGCGGCTCGGCCATCATCACCATGCCGGGGCCTCCGCCAAAGGGTCGATCATCGACACGGCGGTAATTGCCTTCAGCCCAGTCACGCGGATTCCACAGATGCACTGCCACCTGGCCCGAGCTGTAGGCACGACGCGTCACCCCGCTCTCAAGAAATGGAGCGAACAGTTCAGGGAACAGCGTAATAATGTCGAAACGCATTGGTATAAAAGCGATTTCAGCTACAAACTAGATAGCAAAAAGGCTTTCCAGTTCAATAATCGGGCTGCCAGTCGGCCACGATCTTCTTGCCGGCCAGATCCACCGAATCCACATAGGCATCGACAAAGGGTATCAGACGCTCCTGCTCCTTGCCGTCCTCTTCATAGCCCAGCACCAGCACGGTCTGCGGGCCGGTGGCCATCAAGTCCTTGACCACCCCCAGGGCCACGCCTTCGCGGTTGACCACGTTCAGTCCCATCAGATCCACCCAGTAGAACTCGCCATCCTCGGCCTTGGGGAAATGCTCGCGTGCCACAAAGACGCGGGCACCGCGCAAAGCCTCGGCAGCGTTGCGGTCAGCGACCTCAAGCGAGGTGGCCACAATGGTGTCGGAATGGAAGCGCGCCTGCTTGACGGGCAGCACCACGGTGCCGGTGAAATGCTTGGCGCCTTTCTCGGCAGGCTGCAAAAACCAGTCCTTGGCGGCAAACAGGGCCTCTGGGGCGCTGCTGAAGGCATGAACCTTGAACCAGCCCTTGATTCCCCAGGCATCGGCAATGCGACCGACTTCAATGGCATCAGCAGGCAAGCTCGTGGCTTGAAGGACAGGCATGTGACTCATGGGATCAGCAGAAAAAATGCAGAATTTCAATAAAAAAACGGGTTCCGTCAGTCAAGCCAACGGAACCCGCTTTGGTAAAGGTGCCTAGAGAGCGACCGCCTAAATTAGGCAGCAACCTTCTTTGCAGCTTCCTTGATCAGGCGTTCAGCCGTATCGGAAGTTTGAGCACCAACGCTCTTCCAGTAGTTCACGCGGTCCAGAGCCAGACGCAGGCCTTCTTCGGCGCCACGAGCGCTAGGGTTGTAGAAACCCAGACGTTCGATGAAAGCACCGTCGCGACGAACGCGCTTGTCAGCTGCAACGATGTTGTAGAAGGGACGAGCCTTAGAGCCGCCGCGGGAGAGACGAATAACAACCATGATGTTTCCTTCGGGTGGTTACAGCCAGTGCCATCAAAAATTTGACCAGCTGCGCAGGTTTTCTTACAGCGTTTGAGACACGCGACATGACCACCCGGCCAGCGACACGCCGTAAAACCCGAAATTATATCGAGTTCTGTCAAAGCTGCCTATAGCAACGACAAATGGGCATAGTCGACACAGAGGACTCCTTGAAAGTGAACCGCAATTGCCCTGAGCCCCGCATTCCGCGCGAAGGGAATAATGGACGGGTTCTTTCGTTTTCTGCCTGCGCACCAGACCATGAACCCACTTGCTCCCGCCTCCACCCCAGCCCCTCGCCCCAAAAACAAGACAGTTGCCGCCTGGCTGGCCTTGCTCGGCGGCCCACTCGGGCTGCATCGCTTTTACCTGCACGGCCTTGGGGACTGGCTGGGCTGGCTGCTGCCCATTCCCACGGCACTCGGCGTCTACGGCATCGAACGCGTGCAGCAGCTGGGGCAGGACGACAGGCTGAGTTGGCTGCTGATCCCCCTGCTGGGCTTCACCATCGCGGGCTGCGCCCTGCGCGCCATTCTCTACGGCCTGATGGAGCCAGGAAACTGGAACCGGCTCTTCAATCCCTCTATAGAGGCCGACGCGCCTGCGGGACGCACCCAATGGGCGACGATTTTTGCCGTAAGCCTGTCCCTGATGCTGGGGGCCACCGTGCTGATGGCCAGTATTGCCTACAGCTTCCAGCACTACTTCGAATACCAGGTCGAAGAGGCGCGCAAGATTTCGCAGTAGCTGCAGCGCTCTGAACCAGGGGTTTTCGCCCACGCCGAAGCGGCTTCGGCCTCGCCGCTTTTGTAAGCAAAAGTCTAATTTTCCACCTGCTGGACGCAAAGCGCCGCCTGCCGATTCCACAGAACTCACAATGCCCAACTGACGCACATCTTGCAAAGACTGCATCCCAGCAGTTTTCGCACTACGACGGCTTTGCTGCACCAGTCCGAAGAGGCCTTATGTCTGCAACCAACGAAAAATCTGCCAGATCCGAAGTGCATGGGCAACACTCCTTTCCAGCTGCCACCAGTCTGGTAGGTGTGTACGGAGAACAGCTTTTCCGCATTCTCGAACAGACCAGCAGCGGCTATGTGCTGCTGGATGCCCAGAACCGGGCTCAGCGCTGGAATGATGGTTACCTGCAGCTGTTTCCCTGGCTGGCCGCCACCCTCAAGGTAGGCATCCCTCTGCAAGCCGCTTTGCAAGCTGCCGCAACCGCAGCACCGGCAAGCGCTGCACCGGCTCTGAGCCATATCGCCGGGAGTCATCAAGCCCTGATTGCACGCCAGCAGGCCCATGCCCAGTTTCAGTTGCCCAATGGGCGCAAGCTCAATCTGTCGGCTCACGCCCTATCGGCCAATTACACCGTGCTGGCCTGCAAGGAACTGCAGCCTCATGGCAACGAGGCAGAAAGCCTTTCCTTCTTCGATGTGCTGACCAATCTGCCCAACCGGCGCCTGCTGCTGGACAGGCTGTCCCAGGCCATGATCCAGTCAGAGCGCACGGGCTGGCGCGGGGCCTTGCTGACCATAGACATGGGGCCAGTGGCAGGCTCGTCCGCCAGCGCAGGCGAGAGCCCGGCCGGCCTGGCACAGAACATCGCACAGCGCCTGCTCGCCTGCGTACGCTCCTGCGATACCGTGGCCAGACTCGATGCCACGCATTTCGTCATCATGGTTTCGGATCTGTCCCCGGATATCGAAGTGACCACGGTGCTGGTGGAGCGCCTGGGAGAGCGTCTGCAGGAAAGCCTGAACGGCAACTACCAGCTCGGCAACAAAAGCGCGATGCTGGAGGCCAATATCGGCGCCACTTTGTTCGGCCCCCACTCCCGCTCCGCCACCGAGTTGCTGCAGCAGGCTGAGAGCGCCATGTACCGTCTGCGCGACGAGGAAGCCCGAGGCCTGCACTTCTTCAGCCCCGAGCAGCGCATCCAGGCCAATGATCGCCACCGCATGGAGCAAGAGCTGCGCGAAGCCCTGCGCCTCGGCCAGTTCGAGCTGCATTACCAGGCGCAATATTCCGTCAACGGCGACGTCAACGGTTTGGAAGCCCTGCTGCGCTGGCGCCATCCCAGGCGAGGACTGGTACCACCGAGCATCTTCCTGTCGGTGGCAGAGGAAACCGACATCATCACTCCCCTGGGCCGCTGGAGCATTCAAGCCGCCTGCGAGCAATTGGCCCGATGGAGGGCCGACCTGCAATTGGGCAAGCTGCCCATCTGCGTCAACATCAGCGCCAGGCAGCTCAGGCAAGCCGACCTGGCCGAGCAGGTGCAGGGCATCATCAGCCAGACAGGGGCCGACCCGGCCTTGCTGCTGCTGGAGCTTTCCACTCAAGCCCTGAGTCCTTCGCACGCGGATATTGTGCCCACGCTCACCCGCCTGCGCACCATGGGGGTAGGGCTGTCACTCGACGATTTTGGTGGCAGCTTCCATATGCAGCAAGCGCTGCAGCAGCTGCCCCTGAACCAGCTCAAGCTCTCGCAGTCTCTGGTGCAGCGCCTGGGGCCCAACAATGCCGCCGAAGCCGCCGTGCAGGCGGCCATCGCGCTGGCCGCCCGCCATCAGATGATGATCGTCGGCGCAGGGGTGGAAACCCTGGAGCAGCGCGCCCTGCTGGCGCAATATGGCTGCGAGCATTTCATGGGCTATCTGCTCAGCCCCCCGGCACCAGTGAGCCAGCTCAGATCACTGCTGCAGCGGCAGGCCCTATCCAGTCTGCAGGAAGCTGCAGCTTGACGACCGCGTTTCCGCCATAAAAAAGGCTTCGCAATGCGAAGCCTTTTTGGCATTCCACCCTTGATTGACAAGCGCCAACAGCTATCAACCAAGGAGTACACAAGCTCAGTACAGTTGCATCTCAGTACAGTTGCAGGCTGACCCAGTAGGCAATGGATGCCACAAAGGCGCTGGCAGGAATCGTCAGAACCCAGGCCCAGACGATATTGCCTGCCACGCCCCAGCGCACGGCACTCGCGCGCTGCGTGGAGCCCACACCCACGATGGCACCGGTAATGGTGTGCGTGGTCGAGACGGGAACCCCCAGGAAGGTGGCAAAGAACAATGTCAGAGCACCACCGGATTCGGCACAGAAGCCACCGACGGGCTTGAGCTTGGTGATCTTCTGACCCATGGTCTTGACGATGCGCCAGCCGCCAAACATGGTGCCCATACCGATGGCCAGATAGCAGCTCACGATGGTCCACAAGGGAGGCTCGGCATCACCGGCATTGGCATAACCCGTCGCAATCAGCAGCAGCCAGATGATGCCGATGGTCTTTTGCGCATCGTTACCACCGTGACCCAGGCTGTAGGCACCAGCAGACACCAGTTGCAGACGGCGGAACCACTTGTCCACGCGATTGGGGCTGGCGCGGCGGAAAATCCAGGCGACCAGCACCATCATCAGCGAGCCCAGCAGAAAGCCCAGCACGGGAGAGACGAAGATGAAGGCCACAGTCTTCCAGATGCCGCTGGCGATCAGCGCGCCCGCGCCGGCCTTGGCAATCACCGCACCCACGATGCCGCCAATCAGGGCATGCGAGGAACTGCTGGGAATGCCGTAGATCCAGGTGATGATGTTCCAGGTGATGGCACCCACCAGAGCGCCGAACACGACATGCGTGTCAACGATGCCCGGCTGAACAATACCCTTGCCCACGGTTGCCGCCACACTGAGGTGGAAGACGAAAACCGCCACAACGTTGAAGAACGCAGCAAATGCCACGGCCTGAGTAGGTTTGAGAACCCCCGTGGAAACCACGGTGGCAATCGAATTGGCAGCGTCGTGAAAGCCGTTCATGAAATCGAACAGCAAGGCGAGCACCACCAGCAAAATTACAACCCAAAGGGCTGCCTGTACCGGCTCCATGATCGGACTCCAGCGAGAATCAGGAATTCTCGAGGACGATGCCCTCGATCAGGTTCGCCACATCTTCGCAGCGGTCCGTGATGGTTTCCAGCAGCTCATAGATAGCCTTGAGCTTGATCACCTCACGCACATCGGGCTCTTCACGGAACAGCTTGCTCATGGCCGCACGCATCACGCGGTCCGCATCGCTTTCCAGGCGGTCGATCTCGTCGCAGGTCTTGCTGGCGGCGTCCACGATCGTGGGGTCCGAGAGGCGGTCCAGCAGCTTGACGGCATCACGCACACGCTCGCAGCAGCGCACGCACAGATCGGTCAGACGTGTGATTTCGTCTGTCATGTGACGCACGTCATACAGTGCCATGGTCTCGGCCGAGTCCTGAATCAGGTCGGCCACGTCGTCCATGGTGTTGATCAGCGAGTGGATATGCTCGCGATCCAGGGGCGTGATGAAGGTCTTGTGCAGCAGCTTGGTGACATCATGGGTCACACGGTCGGCTGCGCGCTCGGCGTTGTCCACATCGGCGTTGTATTTTTCGCGCAGATGGAGATCGTTGTAATTTGCAACGAGTTGCGAGAAAGCATGAGCTGCTTCAACGATGCGGTCCGCATGTTGATTGAACATCTCGAAAAAATTGCCTTCGCGCGGCAATAGCTTGCCAAACAGCATGAATGCTCCTTACCGGGGAAAAGAAACCAGGCGACTCACTGCAAAAAAAAGTGCATGGTTCCCGGCTCAAACGGGGCGGAGTTTACTCTTGAGTCATTGTGCGTTTCAGCGCGTCTTCAAGACACCCCTTCGGGCACCACGAAAAATAAAATACAAGCTCTGAGCCATGCTAGGAGCTGTCACAAAGCCTGTGATTCCTCCTGACAACAGCACAAAGCAGAAATCCGCCCGTCGAATGCACCGACTGCAGGAGCATGTCACCTTGCCACGCGAAAACGTTCCAAATACTTCTTTTTGTAATATACAAATTCTATTCAATAACAAAAAAGAATTAAAAGGAACTAAAAAGAAATGAATAAAACAATCAAAGAACCATAAAAAACGTCATTTTTTTGTCATTTTCTTGAATTTCAGGGGAATTAGGGTTCACCCTTGACTGCAGGAGAGCGTCACGGCGGGATAGCGCACCGCGATCGACAGCGCCAAGGGGCTTCGAGACCTACTCTCCCAGGTAAGCCGCACGCACGCGCGGATCGCTCAGCAAGGTCTGACCCGGCCCCGTCATGGTGATGATGCCGGACTCCATGACATAACCCCGATCGGCCAGCGCCAGCGCGCGACTGGCGTTCTGCTCCACCAGCACCATGGTCACGCCCAGCGAATAGACATTGCTGACCACCTCGAAGATCTTGTCCACCATGATGGGCGACAAGCCCATGGATGGCTCGTCCAGCAGCAGCACCTTGGGCTGGCTCATGAGCGCGCGGGCCATGGCCAGCATCTGCTGCTCGCCCCCGGACATGGTGCCCGCCAACTGATCCTTGCGCTCCTTCAGACGCGGAAAGATGCCGAACATGCGCTCGATATCCGCCTGTATGCCGGCCTTGTCCTTGCGCGTGTAGGCACCCATGAGCAAATTTTCGGTGATCGTCATGCGAGCGAACACGCCGCGCCCCTCCGGGACCATGACCAGGCCTTCGGCCACCAGATCCCAGGCGCCCTTGCCCTTGATGCTCTTGCCGAGGTAAAGAATGTCGCCATCGGCAATCTGCAGCCCTCGCGTGACAGCCTTCATCGTCGTGGTTTTGCCCGCGCCGTTGGAGCCGATCAGCGACACCAGCTCGCCCTGATGCACCTGAAAGTCCACGCCCTTCACAGCCTGAATGCCGCCATAGCCCACCTTCAGGCCCTTGACCTGCAGCAACACCGGGGCCGTGGACTTGGAGGCCTGCGCCTGTTCCAGCACTTGATCCTGCATCTTCAATGGCCTCCCGTGCCCAGATAGGCTTCAATCACTTTTTCATTCTTCTGCACTTCGGCAGGCGTGCCTTCGGCAATCGGCTTGCCATAGTCCAGCACCGTCACGCGGTCGCACAGACCCATGACCAGCTTCACATCGTGCTCAATGAGCAAGATGGTGCGCTGGTCGTTGCGAATGCGGTCGATCAGCTCACGCAGCTGCACCTTCTCGGTCGCGTTCATGCCGGCGGCCGGCTCATCCAGCGCAATGAGCTGCGGGTCCGTCGCCAATGCTCGGGCAATCTCCAGGCGACGCTGGTCGCCATAGGACAGGGTGCGCGCCTTGAAGTCCGCATATTTGCCGATGCCGACATAGTCGAGCAGCTCACGGGAGCGGGTGCGGATCGCGGCTTCCTCGGCCTTGAAGCCCTTGGTGCGAAACACCGCCCCGAGCAGGCCCGAATGCGTGCGCACATGGCGCCCGACCATGACGTTTTCCAGTGCCGTCATCTCGGCGAACAGGCGGATGTTCTGGAAGGTCCGGGCAATGCCGGCCCGAGCCACCTTGTGCACCGCCGTCGGCTCATAGGGCTTTCCGGCCAGCTCGAACTTGCCGGTATCGGGCGTATAAAGGCCTGTGATCACGTTGAAAAACGTGGTCTTGCCTGCGCCATTCGGGCCGATCAGGCCATAGACCTGGCCTCTGTCAATCTTCATGCTCACACCGGATAGCGCCTGCAACCCGCCAAAGCGCTTGGAGATGTCCGAGACATGAAGGACTGCGGAAGTCGTGCTCTCTGCCATATCAGTTCACATTCCTTGTCTGTGCAGTCATCAGGACTGACGGTCCAGGCTTTTGGCATGCTCGGGCGTGGGCCACAGGCCGCGCGGGCGCATCAGCATGATGACGATCATGGCCAGGGCAATCAGCAACTGGCGCAATATGGAGGCATCGAGGCGTCCATCGGTCATCTGCTGCAGCGGCCCGGCCACATAGCGCAGCACCTCGGGCAGGGCCGAAAGCAGCACCGCCCCCAGAATCACACCGGGAATATGGCCCAGGCCGCCGAGCACGACCATGGCCACGATCATCACGGACTCCATGAGGCTGAAGGACTCGGGCGAGACAAAGCCCTGGAAGGCAGCAAACATGGAGCCAGCCACGCCGCCGAACGAAGCACCCATGCCGAAGGCCAGCAGCTTCATGTTGCGCACATTGATGCCCATGGCCTTGGCGGCGATTTCATCCTCCCGGATCGCCATCCAGGCACGGCCTATGCGCGAATCCTGCAGGCGGTAGCAGATCACGATGGTGGCCAGCACCAGCACCAGAAACAGGTAGTAGTACAGCGTGACGGAGGAGATGTCGTAGCCGAAGATCTCATGCCGCTTGGCCAGGTCGAAGCCGAAGATCTTGACCGAATCGATCTGGCCAATGCCCTTGGGGCCGTTGGTGACGTTGACGGGCTGATCCAGATTGTTCAGGAAGATGCGGATGATCTCGCCGAAGCCCAGTGTCACGATGGCCAGGTAATCACCGCGCAGCCGCAGCACCGGCAACCCCAGCAGCACGCCCGAACAGGCGGCCAGCAGCATTCCAAGCGGAATCACCAGCCAGATCGAGGTGTGCAGTCCGTTGGGAAACAGGGCCACAAAACCTTCGAAGGTCTCGGCCAGATGCGGCGATGCCATGAGCGCAAACATATACGCGCCCACGGCATAGAAGGCCACATAGCCCAGATCCAGTAGGCCGGCGTAGCCGACCACGATGTTCAGACCCAGCGCCAGCATCACATAGAGCAGGGCCAGATCGGCGATGCGCACCCAGGCGTTGCCGAAATACTGCAAGATCAGCGGCAGCACCAGCAGGCCTATGCCGCCCAGAATCCAGTGGAGTGTCTTGTTGTTCTTCATGGGCACTCCTCAGGCACGATCCGCCACACGCTCACCCAGCAGGCCCGAAGGGCGCAGCGTCAGGATGATGATGAGCACGATGAAGGCAAAGATGTCGGTGTACTGGCTGCCCAGCACGCCCCCCGTCAGGTCACCGATATAGCCCGAGCCTATGGACTCGATCAGCCCCAGCAGCAGCCCCCCCACCACGGCCCCGGCCAGATTGCCGATGCCGCCGAACACGGCCGCCGTAAAGGCCTTGAGACCCGGCAGAAAGCCCATGGTGTGATGAGCCGTGCCGTAGTTGGAGGCGTACATGATGCCGGCAATCGCCGCCAGCACGGCACCGATGATGAAGGTGGCGGAAATCACCATATCGGGCTTGACGCCCATCAGCGCCGCCACGCGCGGGTTCTCGGCCGTGGCCCGCATGGCGCGCCCCAGCCTAGTGTAGTTGACCAGATACATCAGCGTGGCCAGCGCAATCGCCGTGACCACCAGCACCAGAATCTGCGTGGGTGTGATCACCGCCGTGCCGATCTCATAGGGCGTGGACGACAGCAACGTGGGATAAGCCTTGTAATTGGGCTTCCAGATGATCATGGCCAGGGTCTGCAGCAGGATGGAGACACCGATGGCCGTGATCAGCGGCGCCAGTCGCGGGCTGTTGCGCAGCGGCCGGTAGGCGACCTTCTCGATCACGAGGTTCAGCGACGCGGCCACCACGCAGGCGATGATGGCGGCAACCAAAAGCATGAGCCAGCCCGGCAGATAAGGCATGGCCTCCTGCATCAGGCCGATGCAGCTCCAGCTGGTCAAAGCCCCCACCATCAGCACCTCGCCGTGCGCGAAGTTGATCAGCTGAATGATGCCGTACACCATGGTGTAGCCCAGGGCTATCAAGGCGTACATACTGCCTAACACCAGACCATTGATGATCTGCTGCAGCAAGATATCCATAAGCGCGCTCCCCTTCCCTCGATCCAAGACGGAGACACTGCGAGCCTCTCATCCCGAACGACGGAGCCAGCGATGCCATGGTTCCCCTTCTGCAGTCCGCCGCTTTGTGGGCCGCTTGTCGCAAAAGAGTGAATCGATTCTAGGGAGCTGTTTTCAGGACTCAGGGCCGGGGTTTCCCGTGCGCAAGCCCCAAATGCTGCAGCGCAATAATTTCATCGACAGCGCAAGTCCAATAAATACAGGCACTTAGTCATGGGCCGCTACTCAATCTAGCGAAAAACCCTGAAAACACCGCAAAAAATGCAGCATTCAACTAGTGCCAGTTGCGCAACACCTGGACAACTCGCTCTTTACAAGCCTGCCGGCTCGTCATCTGCCGCACGGGCGGCGTCGTTGAGCGCCTTGAGTTCTGCCAGCTTCTGGCCGATCTTGATTTCCAGCCCGCGCGCCACGGGCTGGTAGAAGCCCTGATCTTCCATTCCATCAGGCAAATAGCGCTCGCCCGCCGCAAAGCCGCCCTCCTCGCTGTGGGCATAGCGGTAGTCCCGCCCATAGTCCAGCTGCTTCATCAGCTTGGTAGGTGCATTGCGCAGATGCAGCGGCACAGGCCTTGTAGAGTCACCCTTCACAAAGGCCTTGGCCTTGTTGTAGGCCATGTAGCCGGCATTGCTCTTGGGCGCGACGGCCAGGTAGATCACGGCCTGGGCCAGGGCCAGCTCGCCCTCGGGACTGCCCAGGCGTTCATAAGTCGCAGCGGCATCGTTGCACATCTGCATGGCACGCGGGTCGGCAAGTCCTATGTCTTCCCAGGCCATGCGCACGATGCGACGCGCCAGATAGCGCGGGTCGGCGCCGCCATCCAGCATGCGGCAAAACCAGTAAAGCGCCGCATCGGGGTCCGAGCCACGCACGGATTTGTGCAGTGCGCTGATGGTGTCGTAGAACTGCTCGCCGCCCTTGTCATAGCGGCGCATGCGCTCGCCCAGCACCTTGAGCAGCCAGCCATCGGTAATGCTTTCCACACCGGCCTGCTCGGCCGTGATGGACAGGGTCTCCAGCGTGTTCAGCAAGCGGCGCGCATCGCCGTCAGCATAGGCAATCAAGCGCTCCAGCGCTTCATCTTCAATCGCTGGAACCGCTTTGATGGCCTGGGCTTTGGCCACAATCTGCCCTAAATCGTCAGTCGTCAGGCTTTGCAGCACATAGACGGCCGCCCGCGACAGCAGGGCCGAGTTGACCTCGAACGACGGGTTCTCCGTGGTCGCGCCGATGAAGGTGAACAGCCCGCTTTCCACGTGAGGCAAAAAGGCGTCTTGCTGGCTTTTGTTGAAGCGATGCACCTCGTCCACAAACACAATGGTGCGCTGCTGCAACAGTCCGCTTCGCGCTGCCTGCGCCTGTTCCACGGCCTCGCGGATGTCCTTGACGCCGCCCAGCACGGCGCTGATGGAGATGAACTGCGCATCAAAGGCATCGGCCATCAGGCGCGCAATCGTGGTCTTGCCCACCCCCGGCGGGCCCCAGAGTATGCAGCTATGCGGGCGACCCGACTCAAAGGCCAGGCGCAGCGGCATGCCCTCGCCCAACACATGCTGCTGGCCGATGACTTCGGCCAGAGTGTGCGGTCGCAGGCGCTCGGCCAGGGGCTGATGGGGAACGGCTGGGGAATGGGAGTTGATGTGCGTGACCATGACCCCTCAAGTATCCAACGCTCCGGGCAGTTGCGCATTCAAATGGGTTGGGGCTGTTTGCACAACGAAGGCCGGCATTACTTATCCACCTTAACCCCTGCATCCTTATCAGAATTTCTCATAAGAGAAAATAGCGTTTTAACGGATTCAATCTCTCCATTAACGAGGCCACCCCTCGCCCCATGGAGGTACTGCCCCCATCCGGCCTGCCAAAAACCAGGCCAGCCAGGCCCGGCAGCACGCTTAGATTCATTGCGGGCCGCCTCATCTGCGCCACGCAATGCCTGTGCCTGATAGGGCTACCGCCATCAGCCAGAAATCAATCGAAAGCATCCGCAACTTTCCTTGGTTCCACATTGCTCCAGGGCGTGCCAGCGCTGCACGCCTGAGCCTAAGCGTATGAAAAAACTCAAGACCTGGGACATTTTTGCCCTCGGCTTCATGACCTTTGCCCTGTTCCTCGGGGCTGGCAACATCATCTTCCCGCCTATGGTGGGCCTGGCAGCCGGAGAAAACCTGCTCGGCGCCTCAACCGGCTTTTTGCTGACGGGTGTCGGTCTGCCCCTTCTCGGCGTAGTCGCTCTCGCACGCGTGGGTGGCGGTCTGGACACCTTGACCAGCCCCATCGGCCGAATTGCCGGTCTGGTGCTGGCCGTGGCCATCTATCTGACCATCGGCCCTCTGTTTGCAACGCCGCGCACGGCCACCGTATCCTTCGAGATGGGACTGGCTCCCTTTGTCGGTAACACGCCCGCCATGCTGCTGGCCTTCACCATCGCTTACTTTGTGGCGGTGGCGCTGCTGTCGCTCTTCCCGGGCAAGCTCATGGACAACGTGGGCAAGATCATCACGCCCGTGCTGATTCTGGCTCTTGCCGTGCTCGGCGGCTCCGCCGTGCTGGCTCCTGTGGATGGCTACAGTCTCAGCACCGAGGCCTATGCCACGCAGGCGGCCGCCTTCTCCGAAGGCTTTCTGCAGGGCTATCAGACCATGGACGCCCTGGCCTCGCTGATCTTCGGTATCGTCATCGTCAACGCGATCAAGGCGGCTGGAGTGAGCGACAGCAAGCTGCACACCCGCTACTGCATCTACGCCGGCATCATTGCCGCGACCTGCCTGGGCCTGGTCTATGTCTCGCTGATGTACCTGGGTGCCACCAACAGCGAACTGGCTACCAACGCCACCACCGGCGTGCAGATCCTCACGGCCTTTGTACAGCAGACCTTTGGCCCCGCTGGCCTGTGGCTGCTGGCCATCGTCATCATGCTGGCCTGCCTGACCACTGGCGTGGGCCTGATTACCGCTTGCAGCAGCTTCTTCAGCGAGCTGACCGGCATCTCCTACCGCACCATGGTCATCGGCCTGTCGGTCTTCAGTGCAGCCGTGGCCAATCAGGGCCTGGCCCAGTTGATTGCCGTCGCCGTGCCAGTGCTTGTGGGGCTGTACCCCGTGGCCATCGCCCTGATCGCTCTGAGCCTGCTGCACCGCTGGAATCAGCCGGCGCGCGTCTACATTCCCGTAATGGCCGTCTCCCTGATCTTTGGCCTGTTTGACGCTGCCAAGGCCGCCAAGCTTGATGCACTGGTGCCCGCCTGGCTGGACAAACTGCCCGGCGCCGCCCTGGGCATGGGCTGGGTCATCCCCGTGGTCGGCGTGCTGGTAATTGCAGGCCTGCTGGACTTCGCCATCGGCAACAAGCAAAGTGCCGCAAACGCCACACGCGCCTGATCACAGCCCCTACCAAAGCGCAACTGGCTGCGCTCTACTCACAAGGGCTTAAACCCGATTCCTGCAACAAAAAGGCCTGCGGACACAATCCGCAGGCCTTTTTGCTGATGCGTGCCGCGATCTTTACTGCTTGAGCACGTCGGCCCCCTTGGGCACCGTGAAGTGGAAGGTCGATGCCGGCAGCGAAGCCTGGGTTTGCAGGCCCTTGAACTGCATCAGCGAGCGCTGGCCAAAGCTGTCCTCGATATCCAGCGCCGCCAGCTTGCCCTCGGAGGTGAAGCCTATGCGCACGCTCTTGAGCTGGCCGCCTTTCTGCCTGGGACTGGCCAGCACCCATTCCAGACCGTCGGCGTCAGGCTGGTTGCCCAGCTCGAAATCGGCCTTCAAGGCCTTGAGGTCGGTGGCCGATGTCAGGATGGCCGCCGGTGTGCTGCCCAGCACCTGGGCCTGGGCACGCTCCGTCACCTGATTCAGGTCGGCGTCGTACAGCCACAGCGTCTTGCCGTCAGCCACGATGAGCTGCTCGAAAGGCTTGGTGTAGTTGAAACGGAACTTGCCGGGCCGCTGGAACTCGAAGCTGCCGCTGGAGACCTTGGTACGCGCCTCCTGCCCGGACTTGGGCGGCGAGGTTACGGACTGGGTGAAATCCGCCTTGCCGGCCTGCACGGTCTTCATGAAGGACTCAAGGCTTTTCAGGCCATCGGCCATTGCAGCACCTGCGCTGCCGGCGATCAAAATTGCAGTCAAAAGACGTTTCATGAATCTCCTTCTTGTGCGGCTCACTCGCTGCGAGCCGGAACTAGAACATCGCGCTGCCCACTGGATGTGAGCGAGCTGACCAGGCCGGCCTTTTCCATCTGCTCGAGCAGATTGGCCGAGCGGTTGTAGCCGATGCGCAGTTTGCGCTGAACATAGGAAATGCTGGCCTTGCGGTCTTTCAGCACGATTTCGACGGCCTGATCGTAGAGCTCGTCCTTTTCGCCCCCACCTTCGCCATCCTCATCGCCGCCCTCGCCGTCGACAGAGCCTCCTTCCAGGATGCCTTCGATGTAGTCGGGATCGCCCTGTTCCTTGAGATAGCTGACCACACGGTGCACCTCGTCGTCGGAGACAAAAGCACCATGCACGCGGATCGGCAGACCGGTGCCGCTGGCCATGTACAGCATGTCGCCCATGCCCAGCAGGGTTTCGGCTCCCATCTGGTCCAGCACGGTGCGGCTGTCGATCTTGCTGGAGACCTGGAAGGCAATACGGGTCGGAATATTGGCCTTGATCAGGCCGGTGATAACGTCCACGCTGGGGCGCTGGGTCGCAAGAATCAGATGAATGCCAGCGGCACGCGCCTTTTGTGCGAGACGGGCGATGAGCTCTTCGATCTTCTTGCCCACCACCATCATCAGATCGGCCAGCTCGTCGATCACGATGACGATGTGCGGCAGGCGCTGCAGCGGCTCGGGCTCCTCGGGCGTCAGGCTGAAGGGGTTGGGAATCGACTCCTCGCGCGCCTTGGCCTCGTCGATCTTGCTGTTGTAGCCGGCCAGATTGCGCACGCCGAGCTTGCTCATGAGCTTGTAGCGGCGCTCCATCTCGGCCACGCACCAGTTCAGTCCGTTGGCCGCCTGCTTCATGTCGGTGACCACCGGGCACAGCAGATGGGGAATGCCTTCATAGACCGACATTTCCAGCATCTTGGGGTCGATCATGAGCAGGCGCACATCGCGCGCCTCTGCCTTGTAGAGCAGAGACAGAATCATGGCGTTGATACCCACGGACTTGCCCGAGCCGGTCGTACCGGCCACCAGCACGTGGGGCATCTTGGCCAGATCGGCGACCACGGGGTTGCCCACGATATCCTTGCCCAGTCCCATGGTCAGCAGGCTCTTGGCATCGTGGTAGACCTGCGAGCCCAGCACCTCGGACAAACGAATCGACTGGCGCTTGGCGTTGGGCAGCTCCAGGGCCATATAGTTCTTGCCGGGAATGGTCTCGATCACACGAATCGACACCAGAGACAGCGAACGCGCCAGGTCCTTGGCCAGATTGACGATCTGCGAGCCCTTGACGCCCGTGGCAGGCTCGATCTCGTAGCGCGTGATCACAGGGCCGGGCATGGCCGCCACCACACGCACGTCCACGCCAAAGTCCTTGAGGCGCTTTTCAATCAGCCGGCTGGTCATCTCCAGCGTCTCGGCAGACACCAGCTCCTGGCGCTGCTGGGCCTGATCCAGCAGGTCCACCTGAGGCAGCTTGCTGTCCGGATGATCGGTGAACAGCGGCTTCTGGCGCTCCTTCACCACCCGGGCGCTGGGCTGGCTGGCCTCCTGCAGCACGGGCTCGATGATCTGCACAGGCTGATGCGCCGGTGCAGCGATCGCACCGTCGGTGCGGTCAAACACCACTTCCTCGCGTTCGCGGGCCGCTCTCTTGCCGACAGAGACATCCTTGGCAATTTCACGACGCTCACGGCCAAACTGCACCATACCGTCCAGGCGCGCGCCCAGGCCTTCGGCCAGCGTGCCCCAGGAAAAGCCGAACACCATGGCAGCGCCCAGCACGAACAGGCAGATGCCGATCAGGCCCGAGCCCGCAAAGCCCAGCCATTTGAGGGCGTTGAAGCCCATCATGTAACCAAACACGCCACCGGCAGGGCCGGGCAGCAGGTTCTCGAAACGGTACAGACGCGTCCATTCCAGCGCGCAGCTGGCAATCATCAGAATGGCCAGGCCTCCCCAGAACAGAAATCGGCGACGCCACAGCGGCATCAGCGCCAGAGGACTGCCGTCCTTGTTCACCCCGCCGCGCATCCAGCGCACCAGCGATGTCACCCAGGTCTGCACGGCGGCCAGCACCAGCCACCAGATGGACATGCCGAAGCCGAAGTAGCAGGCATCGGCCAGCCAGGCACCCACACGGCCCATCCAGTTATGCACAAACGGCCTCTGCCCGGCGCCCGAGGTGGACCAGGCGGCGTCTTGCGGCGAGTAGGTGAACATGGCCATGAGCCAGAACACCAGTGCCAGCAGGCCGATCAACAGCAAAACCTCCTGGCTGAAGCGAATCACTCCATAGCGCGGAGCGGCAGCGCGGGATTTCGATTTGCTGGAGGAGGACGCGTTCGAAGCGTTCAATGTATATGTCATACGCAGGCGCAAGCTTACCTTAGGCCCTTATCCAAGCGGTACATTCGGCCAAGACGATCGCTCAGCGTAATGCAAGCACATGCAACAAAACTGCCATACGGCAGCCAGATTCGCTTCATCACTATCATTTTTAACAATTCCGGTGATTAAAAACAGCTGCACGCGCAGACCTTGATCCGGAGCGATACTCCCACACCTTCCCAATGTTTTCATGACCGCGCGCCGGCTGTCGGCCTGCTTTTTTCAGAGTTCCGCTCCATGTCCTCTACCAAACACGCACAAGTTCTCATCCTCGGCTCCGGCCCTGCCGGCTATACCGCAGCCGTATATGCGGCCCGTGCCAACCTCAAGCCCCTGCTGATTACCGGCATGGCCCAGGGTGGCCAGTTGATGACCACCACCGAAGTAGACAACTGGCCTGCCGACGTCATGGGTGTGCAGGGCCCCGAGCTGATGCAGCGTTTTCAGGAGCATGCCGAGCGCTTCAAGACCGAGATCGTTTTCGACCACATCAACCAGGTTGACCTCTCCAAGCGCCCCTTCACCCTGACCGGCGACAGCGGCGTCTATACCTGCGACTCGCTGATCATCGCCACCGGCGCATCGGCCAAGTACCTGGGCCTGCCCTCCGAGGAAGCCTTCATGGGCCGCGGCGTCTCCGCCTGCGCCACCTGCGACGGCTTCTTCTATCGCGAGCAGCCCGTCTGCGTGATCGGCGGCGGCAACACGGCCGTGGAAGAAGCTCTCTACCTGTCCAACATCGCCAGCAAGGTCACCCTGGTGCACCGCCGCGACAAGTTCAAGGCCGAGCCCATCCTGGTGGACAAGCTGATGGACAAGGTCAAGGAAGGCAAGATCGAGCTCAAGACCCATTTCACCCTGGATGAAGTGCTGGGCGACCAGAGCGGCGTGACCGGCATCCGCATCAAGAGCACGCAGGACGGCCACACCGAAGAGGTCAAGCTGCAAGGCGCTTTCATTGCCATCGGCCACCACCCCAACACCGACATCTTCCAGGGTCAGCTGGAGCTGGAAAACGGCTACATCATCACTCAGGGCGGTCTCAAGGGCTTTGCCACCCAGACCAGCGTGCCAGGCGTGTTTGCCGCTGGCGACTGCCAGGATCATGTCTACCGCCAGGCCATCACCAGCGCCGGCACCGGCTGCATGGCGGCCCTGGACGCCCAGCGCTTCCTGGAACAGGAATCCTGATAACACCAACGCGTTTGAGCGGTTGTTAGCGCATGTTCGGCGCAAAAGCCCTTGGGTTTGGCCAGTTTTGGCCGGCACCAGGGGCTTTTTTGCGAGAACGCTATAATCGCAGACTTTGCTGAATTCCAGTTTCGCGCTTTACCGTGCTTCGGGACTTCCGCAATCGGGCTACCGCCACCCATTACAAACTGGCGAGGTGAGGTTGTCGGCACCTCCTGCTCCTGCAGGATTCCAGAGCCGGCGGCCGATTCAACTATCGGAGTGTCCCAATGGCACGCGTATGTGAAGTTACGGGCAAGAAGCCCATGGTGGGCAACAATGTTTCCCACGCCAACAACAAGACCAAGCGTCGTTTCCTCCCCAACCTGCAATACCGCCGCTTCTGGGTGGAGAGCGAAAACCGTTGGGTGCGCCTGCGCGTTTCCAGCGCTGCTCTGCGCCTGATCGACAAGAACGGTATCGACTCCGTGCTCGCAGACATGCGCGCTCGTGGCCAAGCTTAATTTCCTGAAGGAGAAACACCATGGCTGCTAAAGGCGGACGCGAAAAGATCAAGCTGGCTTCCACTGCTGGTACCGGTCACTTCTACACAACGACCAAGAACAAGAAGACGATGCCTGAAAAGATGTCGATCATCAAGTTCGACCCCAAGGCTCGCAAGCACGTCGAGTACAAGGAAACCAAGCTGAAGTAATTCGGCCTGTTTCTTGAAAAACCGCCTCACGCAAGTGCAGGCGGTTTTTTCATGCCTTGGCGACGCCTGTCGCTGCGTGAGAGCTGACGCGGCGAGCCTCCCTATACTTGGCACTTTGCAACCAACAGGGATGGATCACATGAATCGCCGGACGCTGAGCACATTGCTTTTTTCGCTTGCCGTGTCGCCAGTCGTCTTCGGCCAGACCTTCATCTGCCCCACGGGACCGGGCCCCGGCCAGCGCCAGGTCGGCATGACAGGCGGCTCACCGGGTCTGGCCTCCGTGCCCGTGTGCGAACAGTTCAGCTCCGCGCCCGCCGCCACCCAGCGCGCCGAGCCTTCTCCTGCCGATGCACTGGGCGGACTGGCACGCAGCCAGCTGGAGCTGCTGCGCGAGGGGCAGGAGCTGCTCAAGGAAGGGCAGAGGATTGCACAAGACCCGCAGTATCAGAAACTGCGCAAGGGCTACTGGATGTTTTCGCATGACGAGAAAAACCCGCGCTCGGGTCTTGAATGTGCGGCGATTTTTGGCAGCATGTCCGGTGCCGTTCAGCTCTCCGGCCCCACGGCCAAGCACAACGGCGCCCTGCTGACCTTTCTGGGCATGGACATTCCCCAGCCCGCCAGCCCGCGCAAGATCAGAACCACTCTGACCCAGAACCAGGACCGGCCCCAGGAGGTTGGCGCCATCAACTACACCATGTCCAATGGCAAATGGGGCGCCATCGTCTACGCGCTGGGCGGCCCCGAAGCACTGGTCAAGGAGCTCGGTGAAGAGCAAGAAGCCCGCTTCAAGGTCTCCGTGGAAGGCAAGGAAGTGATCAGCACCTTCTACAAGGAAGGCGGCAAAGCCCGCGAATTCCTGAGCAAGTGCATGGCCGGTCAACCGACGAAATAAAGGACCTCGGCCGGTGCTAGCTGCGCGGATTCTGTCCCAGCTGCCGGCAGGCCATAGCGCCCAGATCCTGCATCGCCCTGTCCATGAGCTCGTTGACCGGATGGGTGCAGGCCAGCCGCATGCAGTGCTCATACCGGCCGGAGTTGGAGAACATGCTGCCCGGCGCAATGCGTATGCCGCCCGCCAGGGCTGCCGTGAACAAGTCCGACGTGGACAGCTGCGCCGGGAACTCCAGCCACAGACACAGGCCGCCGCTTGGCAGACTCATGCGCGTGCCCAGTGGAAAATGGCGCGCCACCAGTCTGGCCATGGCCTCGCGCTGCTGCTTGAGCTGCTGCCTGAGCTTTTCCAGGCTGCGCTGATGAGTGGGTGAGCCCAGCACCTCGGCCACGACCAGCTGCCCCAGCGTCTGGGTATTGCGGCTTTGCGCAAATTTGAGCATCTGGATGCGGCCATGCCACTGGCCGCCATTCATCCAGCCCTGGCGCAGGCCCGGCGCCAGACTTTTGTTGAAGGCCTGGCAATAGACCACATGCCCGGAGACACTGTCCCAGGCCTTGAGCGGCTTGACCGGCAGCCCCTCGACAAACAGGCCGTAGGAGTCATCCTCGATCAGCGCCGCTCCATGGGCTGCGCACAGGGCCACCAGCCTGGCCTTGTTCTCGTCCGGCATGCGCGCGCCCAGCGGCATCTGCAGATCCGGCACCACCACCACGGCCTTCAGGCGCGGCTGGGTCTGAAAGGCCAGCTCCAGCGCCTCGATGGACATGCCGGTGCGCGGGCTGCAGGGAATCTCCAGCGTTTTCAGCTGCAAGGACTCCACCACCTGCAGCAGGCCGTAATAGGTCGGCGATTCGACGGCCACCACATCCCCGGGGGATGCCACGGCAGCCAGCGCCAGACTCACGGCTTCCGAATTGCCTGTGGTTGCCAGCACATCGGCAGGCGCGACACGGATACCGGAGGCCAGCGCCCGTCTGGCCATGGCCTGCTGAAACAGCGGGTGATTGCCCTGATTGGCCAGCAGTGAACGCCCTTGTGAGAGCAGTGTCGGATGCTCGCGCAGCAGCCTGGTGACGGTCTTGTTCAGATAGTGATGATCGAACAAGGAGGCCGGCGGCGTGCAGCCACCGATGTCCATATAGACCTCGGCCTGGCGGCCACGTTCGAGCAGCAGAGAAATATGCTCGTTGATACCCACGAAATGCGCATGTGCACTGGGAGCCAGCGGCTGGCTCAGATCCGGCTCGCTGGTCAGAGGGATATCACCCGCCCTCGTCGCGCACACAAAGTAGCCCACGCGCGGCCTGGCCTCCAGACAGCCCTGCGCCTCCAGAAAACGCAGCACCTGCAAGGCCGTCGAGAGGCTGATGCCATGCCGCGCCATCAGCTCGCGCACCGACGGCATGCGCTCCCCGGGCTTCAGGCTCCCCAGCTCTATGGCTGCGCTGTAGTGCGCGGCCAGCCTTTGGTACAGCGGCAACAGCACATCGCTTGCCGCATCATCGACAGGCTGTGGTTCGGAGGGGGAGGAAGTCAGCATGATGACAAAAACGCAGGACCGGGCAGGCATCATGCCAGCAAGCCCTGTTCTGCAACAGATACAGATTGTCAGCAAACACAGCAGAACAGATACACCGGAATCCGCGCTGCTACGCCTGCACATTACGCTGGCTGTGCCTGTTCTGCCAAGCCGTGCTTCCTTACGCTTGAGGGCCTGAATCACAGACCTCTAGCCACCATGTCACAGCCGGACTTCCCCCCGAAAACACATCGCCTCAACAGCGGCCAAGCCGCATCGCTGCTGTTTGAGCAAGGCAGCGAACTGTTCTGCCAGCAAGGGGCGCTGCGTCTGGCCATCGGGCCACTGAGCTTTACCGACAATCACTTCGGCCAGGTCATGGTGCTGCAAACCGGGCAAAGCTGGCGTTGCCCCAGTCGCACCTGGGTGCAGCTGAGCACGCCGGCAGGTGCGGCCTGGATTCAATATCCGGCGGCACAGATACAGCAAAGCCGCCCCCGCCCGAACAGGGCAGCGAAGCGGCTTGAAGAGGAAAAAGGCCTGAGCTTCGCGCTTGCCAGAATCTGGCAGCAGCTTGGCAAGCTCGGCCTCAGACGTGGGCAGCGCGCAGTTTGACGGAGAAATCCTTGAGTGCCGCAATGCCGCTGGCCTCGGCGCGCTGGCACCAGGCCTGCAACTGGCCGGTCAGCTGCTCGCGGCTCAGGCTGGTGTTGAGCCACAGCTGACGCAGCTCTTCGCGCATGACCAGCATCTGGTCAATCACCGGGTGCGCAGCGCGCGCCTGCGCCAACTGCTCCTGGGCACGCTCGGGCACCTTGTCGGCATCGCGGTGCAGCCAGCGCTGCACGCCCTTGAGCAGGGAGACATCCGACTTCTGCGCCTGCTTGTGCTTGAGCAGATCCAGCTCGTGCTGAACCGCGGTGCGCACGCCGCGCGCATAACGGGCCATGACCTCGTAGCGATTGGCAATGATGGCTTCCAGCGTCAGCTCGTCGGCCACGGGCTTGACGGCGCCCATGCGCAGACGCGGCGGAGTCTTCTTGACCTTGGCCCAGCCCAGCTTCTGCATGAGGCTGATGTAGAACCAGCCGATATCGAACTCGTAGGGCTTGACGGAGAACTTGGCCGAAGTGGGGAAGGTATGGTGGTTGTTGTGCAGCTCTTCGCCGCCAATGATGAGGCCCCAGGGCAGCAGATTGGTGGAGGCATCCGTCGCTTCGTAGTTGCGATAGCCCCAGAAATGCCCCACGCCGTTGACCACGCCCGCAGCCCAGAACGGAATCCAGACCATCTGCACGGCCCAGATCGACAGGCCGATCACGCCGAACAGCGCCACATTGAGGATGAGCATCAGCGAGGGGCCCATCACCGAATGGCGGTAGATGTGGCGCTCCATCCAGTCGTCGGGTGTGCCGTGACCGTATTTCCTGAGCGTTTCCTCGTTCTGGGCCTCGGCGCGGTAGAGTTCGGCACCTTCGCGCATCACCTTGGCCAGGCCGCGCGTCTGCGGGCTGTGCGGGTCATCTGCGGTCTCGCATTTGGCGTGGTGCTTGCGGTGGATGGCAACCCATTCCTTGGTCACCATGCCCGTGCCCAGCCAGAGCCAGAAGCGGAAGAAATGCGAGGGAATAGGCCCCAGATCCAGCGCCCGATGCGCCTGGCTGCGGTGCAGATAGATCGTGACGCCCGCAATCGTGAAGTGGGTGGTAATCAGGGTGTAGAGCAGCAGCTGCCACCACGACAGATCCCACAGGCCATTGGCCATCCAATCCACGACGGCATTCCAGATCAAGCCGATATCCAGCGACATAAATAACAAAGCCTTTGGCAAAAAACCGCGCCCACCCGATAAGCACGGTCGTGCCATTTTAGGTGAGCCGCCGACCGGTCTGCTGTCGATTCCCCGACAGCAGATACCGAATTTGCACCGAAGTTACG
The DNA here is from genome assembly GCF_058807955.1 of Comamonas sp. GW821-FHT11H03. Lineage (NCBI taxonomy): Bacteria > Pseudomonadati > Pseudomonadota > Betaproteobacteria > Burkholderiales > Comamonadaceae > Comamonas > Comamonas sp. GW821-FHT11H03. Next base: position 464,199 of record NZ_JBXARF010000002.1, on the reverse strand, counting down.
CCTTTTTCACCCAAACAGCCGCGAAAAACCCGTCTGTCTCGTGCTGATGCGGCCACAGACGCAGATAGCGCCGGCCCTCGTCACCACCGCTGCAAAGCTTGTCGCCGTCGGCAATCTTGAGCTGCTCCAGCACCTCGCCCGCGTCCAGCGGCACAAACTCGGGGTGCGCTGCGCTGAAGGCTTCGGCAATGGCCTCGTTCTCCTCTGGCAGGATGGAGCAGGTGGCATAGATCAGACGTCCGCCGGCCTTGACCAGACGGGCGCTGCTCTCCAGGATGGATGCCTGCTTGACGGTCAACTCCTGCACCGCCTTGGCGCTCTGGCGCCACTTGAGGTCGGGGTTGCGACGCAGCGTGCCCAGACCCGAGCAAGGTGCATCGACCAGCACGCGGTCGATCTTGCCGGCCAGGCGCTTGACGCGCTCATCGCGCTCATGGGCAATGGCTGCGGGGTGCACATTGGACAGGCCCGAGCGGGCCAGACGCGGCTTGAGCGCATCGAGACGGTGGCCCGATACGTCAAAGGCATACAGACGGCCGGTGTTGCGCATGGCAGCGCCAATGGCCAGGGTCTTGCCGCCGGCACCGGCGCAAAAGTCCACCACCATCTCGCCGCGCTTGGCGTCCAGCATCAGTGCCAGCAGTTGCGAGCCTTCATCCTGCACCTCGATGGCGCCACGGTTGAAGGCATCGACCTTGGCCAGCGCGGGTTTGCCGTCCACACGCAGACCGATGGGCGAGAACGGTGTGGGCTCGGCCTTGATGCCGGCTTTTTCCAGTTCCTTGCGCAGATCGGAGCGCTTGTCGTTGAGGGTGTTGACGCGCAGATCGAGCGGAGCGGCCTTCTCCATGCTCTCGGCCAAAGCCCAGAACTCATCACCGACCTGCGCCTTGAGCGGCTCGACCAGCCACTCGGGCAGGTTGTGGCGGTGCGCCTCCATCAGCTCTTCGGGCTTGATGCCGTCGCAGGCAGCCAGCCATTTGAGTTCCTGGGGCGTCAGCGCGGCCTTGATGAAGGTCTCGCTGTCCTGGCCTTCCTTATTCTTGACCTTGCCTTCCTTCTTGGCCTGCTCGCGCAGGACGGCGGCAAAGCCGAGGATGGCCAGACGGCGCTCGCGTGCGCCGCTGCCCGAATGCGCCAGGCCTTCAAACAGCAGCTTTTTGCGCAGCACGGTGTAAGTGGTTTCAGCCAGAGTGGCGCGTTCGCGCGGGCCGAGGTAACGGTTTTCGCGGAAGAAATAGGACACCACGGAATCGGCCGGGTGTTCAAATGTCAGGGCGCGCTTGACGAGTTCAGAGCAAGCGTCGAGAAGCTGTTTGGGATGCATGGGCGCAATTGTCCCACTGCCCGCATATCCATATGACGCCCTCTGACTGCCGGCGGCTTCACTATAAAAATCATAGCTTACATCGTAAGTCATTCCTTGATCTTGGATTCAAAACAAATTGAAAATCAATCAAGGCAAGCGGTAGAAGCTATGAATTTGGCAAAACCAAGGTCCCCCAAGATGCGCCTGGGAGTGAGTCTCTTGCTTGAACCTGCTTTGCGTAAGCCATGTCTAGCCAGCAAAGGCGCGCAGATACACGGGTCTGACGCCCTGGCGTGCGATGTCGTCGCGCGTTGCGGCCTGCTGCACCCGCATGACGTAGAGCTTGCCGGGCAGCTCCAGAGCGTCGTGAATCTGCGCCCCCAGCGCGTCGCCTTCCTCTTCCCCCAGCCCGTCCATCTCGGCCAGCAGCAGGAAAACGGGCCGGCTGCGAATGGTGTTGAGCTGCTTGCGCACCAGCCAGGCCTGAGATACCGCTCGGAAATTGCGCAGCTCGGCCGCGACCTCTGAAATCTCGAAATCCGTCAGTCCATGCGGCAGCAGAGCGTTGAGCAAAGGCGTCTGCATCAGCTCTTCGGAAAACCGGTCTTCCAGCTCGCTGGTCTGTCTGACCCGCTCGCGCCACAGCTTGAGCGCCTGGACCGACTCGCCCTCCACCCCGATCTGCTGACGGGACTCCAGCAGCTCCACCGCAAAATTGGCGGCCCACCAGCGATATTCCACATGCAGATCGAACAGGCGCTCCAGCAGGTCGAGCTGCACATCGCCCATGTCCGGCGGCAACACGTCAACCATGCCTGCCAGCGCCTTGGCGTTGTCGGATTCGCGGCGCAGCACCTCCTGGTACAGCGTCCTGACTTCGGCATGGGGGTCCAGCCTCCGCATGAGATGCACGCGCAGCAGCAGGTCGGCCACGGACTGGTAGCCCTCGCCGCCGAGCTGAGCCAGCATGCGCTCGCTGCGCGCCAGGCGGGCGTGATGCTCCTTCCAGGCGCTGGCGTTTTCCAGGCACCATTGTTTGTCGAAGCTCTTGAGCCATTCGCCGAGCTTGCGCGGGTTGAGCAAGGCCAGCGCACCGCCCGCCGACCATTGCTGCGGCAGTTGCGGGCGCTCGCCGGTCAGCGCATCCACGCGCTCCCTGAGCACCGGGTGGGTATCTTCCAGGCCGGACTTGAGGCGCAGGCTGGCCTTGAGCGCCTGGCGCGCAAACGCCGGCTTGACGGGCTGCGCCAGCCAGTACTTCATGGCGCTGTACGGCCCCATGGGCACTGCATGCTTGCGAGCCGAGCGCCAGTGCAGCGGCCAGAATTTCTGCTGAAACCATTGCTGGCGCAGGTCGATTTCCACCAGCGCTTCGGCCATCACGGCCCGGCCCAGCAGGCCGGCTGCGGCCTTGTCGGCCTCGTACTCGTCCTGGCGCGCCATGGCAAAGGTCCTGGCCAGAAAGCGCGGGAAATACCAGTGCAGGAACCTGCGCGTGGCAAACGAGGCCACGCCGGAGTCACCCTGCATGCCTTCGTACAGCCGGGTCCAGCTCAGCCGCGTGCGGTAGACCCAGGCACCGAACTTGCCGTGCCCGCCGCGCAGATGGCCGTATTCATGGGCCAGCACGGCCAGCAAACGGTTTCTGTCCTGCGCCATCATCAGCGGCAGACCCAGACTCAGCTCATTGCGCACGCCACCCAGCACACCCCAGCGCGGCACCTGGCGAATGCTGGCATTGAAGTCCCGGGTCAGATAAACGGCATCGATCCCGGGGCCTGCCATCTTGCGGCGAATGCGCTCCAGCGCCTCGAACAGGGCCGGGGCGTCCTCGGGCATCAGAACAATGCCCTCGGCCTTGTCCACCTTGAACCACAGCGCGCGCAGGCAGTTCCAGAACAGGCTCAGGCTGGCAATGGCCGTCATGATCCAGACAAAGCGCCACTGCCCGGCCAGCAGATGCGAGCCGGCCCAGAACAGCAGGCACAGCGCCAGAGCCAGGCAACCCAGCACCCAGGCATAGCCCAGTGCGGCAAACAAGGCCACGCTGCGCCTGTATGCATGACTGTTTTCGGCGCTGGCAAGCTCGCTGACGCGCACCAGATGCACATAATCTGCCTGTTCCATGGCGCCGCCCTGCCTCCCTGATTGAATACTTTGGCAGGATTCTCACACGCCGCCAGGCTCCAACCCCTTCACTGCCCTCACCGCTTCAGCATCCTTATGAGCCACTCCGAACTTCCCCCGTTGATCACCACCGAGCCCGGTCTGTACGAGCATTACAAAGGCATGCGCTACGAGGTGGTGGGCACCGTGCGCCACAGCGAAACACTGGAGCCCATGACGCTGTACCGCGCCCTGTACGGCGAACACGGTCTGTGGGTGCGCCCTGCCGCCATGTTCAACGAGACCGTGGTGATTGATGGCGTGGAGCAGCCACGCTTTCGCCGCTTGCCCGCGCAGCAGCAGAAATCCGAATGAAAACAGGCTCCAGCGCTTATGCATCAAGCATGCATCAAGCGCTGACAGCGATCAAACCTGCATCAACCCTTGAGCAGATTGAGCACCGCGCGCGGGTAAATGATGTGCTCCTGCACCAGCACCCGTGCCGCCAGCCGCTCGGCCGTGTCGCCAGGCAGCACGGGCACGGCAGCCTGATCGAGGATGGGGCCCACATCGAGTTCGGCCGTCACGCGGTGCACGGTGCAGCCCGCAAACCTGCAGCCCGCATCGATGGCGCGCTGATGGGTGTGCAGACCGGTAAAGGCCGGCAGCAGCGAGGGATGGATGTTGATCAGCCGGCCCTCATAGTGCGCAACAAAGCCCGGCGTGAGAATGCGCATGAAACCGGCCAGCACCACCAGATCCGGAGAGTGACGGTCAATGACCTGCGCCAGCTCGGCATCAAAGGCCTCGCGGCTGTCGAACTGCTTGTGATCCAGTACCTCGGTGGCGATGCCGTTGCCCCGAGCGAACACCAGGCCCTGGGCCTCGGCCTTGTTGCTCACCACAGCGCTCACGCGGGCGTTGTACTGCTTTGCCCAGTTCTGCTGCTGGGATGCACGCACAATGGCAGCCATATTCGAGCCGCCGCCCGAGATGAGGATCACGATGTTTTTCATGGGCGGCGATTGTCGCATTGACGGACAAACCCTATCGGGTTTGCACCAGTTCTTGTGCGCTGCCCTAAGACTTTCGAGGAGACCCCATGCCGTTTGACCCACGCAACACCCCTTTGAGCGCCATCGAAGCCCGCGTTCTGGCCACGCTGATGGAAAAGGCCCGCACCGTGCCCGACAGCTATCCGCTCACGCTCAACAGCCTGGTCACGGGCTGCAACCAGAAGTCCAGCCGCGACCCGGTGATGGAAGTCAGCGAGGGCGAAGCCCAGGAGGCACTGGACAGCCTGCGCCTCAAGACCCTGTCGGTACAGATCAGCAGCGTGCGCTCCACGCGCTGGGAGCACAACTTCCCGCGCGGCATTGGCGTGCCCGACCAGTCGGCCGTGCTGCTGGCCCTCTTGATGCTGCGCGGCCCCCAGACCGCCGGCGAGCTGCGCATCAACTCCGAGCGCTGGCACCGCTTTGCCGATATCTCCTCGGTCGAGGCCTTTCTTGACGAACTGCGCGAACGCAGCGAGGAAAAAGGCGGCCCGCTGGTCGTGCAGCTGCCGCGCGCCCCCGGTGCCCGCGAACAGCGCTGGGCCCACCTGCTTTGCGGCCCGGTGGATGTCAACGCACTGGCAAGCACCGGCAGCGCCAGCGCCAGCACAGGCGGCAATGCATCGGCCCTGCAGCAGCGTGTGGATGCGCTCGAAGCCGAAGTCGCCCAGCTGCGCGCCACCGTGCAGATGCTGTGCGAATCGCTGGGCGTGGAGCCGCCTGCAGCCCCGGCTGAATGAATCCACAGAGAAACTGATAGCTGCCAGCGTTGATCCAATAAGCGCTGGCGGCCTGTTTCATGACAAACGCCCCGCCAGTGCCAAAAACTGGCGCACGCCAGGCAAAGGAAGGCAGACAGGCTCAGCCGCTCAGGGGGTGCTCGTCCCTGGGGTTTCCCGCCATTTGTCGCAACCCGGACAGCCAGAAAAAGAACGTGCGTGCTACAAATCTCCAGCATTTGCAGGAGACAACGCATGAACTTGGCATTCACCCCTGAAGAACAGGCTTTTCGCGAAGAGATCCGTAGCTGGGTGCGGGCAAATCTGCCCGAGGATATTGCGCACAAGGTGCGCAACGATCTGCACCTGACGCGCGAGGACATGCAGCGCTGGGCCAAGATTCTGGGCAAAAAAGGCTGGCTCGGCTACGGCTGGCCCAAGGAATTCGGCGGCCCCGGCTGGAGCGCCGTACAAAAGCATCTGTTCGAGGAAGAATGCGCACTCGCCGGCACGCCGCGCATCGTGCCCTTCGGCCCCGTGATGGTGGCGCCGGTCATCATGGCCTATGGCACACCGGAGCAGCACCGGCGCTTTCTGCCCGGCATTGCCAGCGGCGAAGTCTGGTGGAGCCAGGGCTATTCCGAACCGGGCTCGGGCTCGGACCTGGCCAGTGTCAAGACCCGCGCCGAACGCGTGGGAGACAAATACATCGTCAACGGCCAGAAGACCTGGACCACGCTGGGCCAGTACGGCGAGTGGATCTTCTGCCTGGTGCGCACCAGCAACGAAGGCAAGCCCCAGACCGGCATCAGCTTCCTGCTGGTCGACATGAAGTCGCCCGGCGTGACCGTGCGCCCCATCAAGCTGCTGGACGGCTCGCACGAGGTCAACGAGGTCTTTTTCGACAATGTGCAAGTGCCTGCCGACCAGTTGATCGGCGAGGAAAACAAGGGCTGGACCTACGCCAAGCACCTGCTCAGCCACGAGCGCACGAATATCGCCGATGTGAACCGAGCCAAGCGCGAGCTGGAGCGCCTCAAGCGCATCGCCAAGACCGAAGGCGTCTGGGAAGACCAGCGCTTCCGTGATCAGATCGCCCTGCTGGAGATCGATGTGATCGCGCTGGAGATGCTGGTGCTGCGCGTGCTCTCGGCCATGAAATCGGGCAAGAACCCGCTGGACATCGCCGGCCTGCTCAAGATCAAGGGCAGCGAGATCCAGCAGCGCTACTCCGAGCTGATGATGCTGGCCGCAGGCCCCTATGCCCTGCCCTATATCCAGGAAGCCATGGAAGCCGGCTACCAGGGCGACTATCCCGGCGACGTGCTGGGCAATGCGCCGCTGGCCGCGACCTACTTCAATATGCGCAAGACCACCATCTATGGCGGCTCCAACGAGGTGCAGCGAAACATCGTCGCCCAAACCGTGCTGGGCTGATTCAGAAGCAGTGAAGGCGACGATGTTTCGCTTGCGCGAATTCGTTCTGCCCCCCCACGCCCCCTCCGGGAGGGGGTTCTAGATTGAGCTTCGCTGGGCTGGTTTGGCGCTTCGCGCCAATTGCGGCCCGGTGGCAGGAGACAAATATGGATTTCGATTTTTCCGACGACCAGCAACAACTGCGCGATGCCGTGGCCCGCTGGGTGGACAAGGGCTATACCTTCGAGCGCCGCCAGAGCATTGCCAGCCAGGGCGGCTTCTCGCGCGAGGTCTGGAACGAGCTGGCCGAACTGGGCCTGACGGCCCTCACCGTGCCCGAGGAATATGGTGGCCTGGGCCAGGGCGCGGTCGATGTGATGGTGGTCATGGAGGAGCTGGGCCGTGGTCTGGTGATGGAGCCGCTGACCCAGGCATTCGCGGCCTCCGCCCTGCTCGGGCAGTTTGGCGACGACGCTGTCAAGCAAGCCTGGCTGCCCCGTATCGCCAGCGGTGAAAAACTCGTGGTGCTCGCATCGCAGGAGCGCAAGGCGCGCTACCGGCTTGATGTTTGTGCTGCAAAGGCGTCAAAGTCCGGCGATGGCTATACGGTAGATGCCACGAAGAACATTGTTCCTGCAGGCGACCAGGCCGACGCCTTTATCGTGCCCGCTCAGCTCGACGGCAAGATTGCGCTCTTTCTCGTCGAGAACGGCAGCGAAGGCGTCGCCACCAAGCCCTATGCCACGCAGGACGAAGGGCGCGCGGCCGATCTGGTCTGCCGGTCGGCTGCGGCCACGCTGATCACCACCAATGGCGTAGCGGCCCTCGGCCTGGCCCAGGATGTGGCCAATGCCGCTCTTTGCGCCGAAGGCGTGGGCGTGATGGAGCAGACGCTCAAGCTCACCACCGAGTACATGAATCAGCGCAAGCAGTTTGGCGTGGTGATCTCCAGCTTCCAGGCCCTGCGCCACCGCGTGGCCGATATGAAGATGCAGCTGGAGCTGGCCCGCTCCATGAGTTACTACGGCACGCTCAAGCTGGTGGCGCCTGCCGAGGAACGCCATGTCGCCATCGCCCGCGCCAAGGTGCAGCTGGGCCAGTCCATGCGCTATGTGGGCCAGCAGGCCGTACAGCTGCATGGCGGCATCGGCGTGACGGACGAATATGTGGGCAGCCACTATTTCAAGCGCCTGACCCAGATGGAGATGACGGGTGGCGACACCCTGCATCATCTGGGTACGGTATCGGCCCATATGCAGGACAGCGCTGGCGTCTTTGCCTGAAAGCCTGCATCAACATTCATCAAGATCACGGCAACTGCATTCAAACCAGAACCAAAAGTCAACAGCACGCTTCGGCGTGCTGTTTTGCTTCCTGCATGCACTATGGAGCCTGCCGCTCTTCCTATGATCTTTGCGCCATTCACCAAGATCAAGGAGACATGCATGAGCAAGCAAGACAGCGAAAAGTATCTGCTGGAGTCCATCCGCCTGGCCATGGGCAATGTCAAGGGCCGCGAATCAGCGACCTGGCCCTTCGGCGCCGTGCTGGTGCGTGAGGGCAAGGTCCTGGCGCGTGCCGTCAACCAGGTCGATGATCTGTGCGATCCCACGGCCCACGCCGAGATGCAGGCCCTGCGCATTGCCGCCAGGCAGCTGGGCAGTACCGATCTGTCCGGCTCGGTCATGTATGCCAGCGGCTATCCCTGCTCCATGTGCCACACCGCCATGCTGCTGGCCGGCGTGAAGCAGGTGTACTTCGCCTACTCCAACGAAGACGGCGAGCCCTACGACCTGTCGGCCGCGCGCGGCTATGAGGAGCTGGCCCGCCCCGCAGGCCGGCGCGAGCTGGCCGTCGTCGGCCACCGCGTGCGCGATGCCGGCGAGGATCTGTACCAGGCCTGGCAAAAGGCCGTGGACGAGGATCGCGCCACGATCTAGCCCGCACGGGCGCCAGCCGCCATCAAGAACAAAGCCCTGAATGAGGAGTTCAGGGCTTTGGCATGGTGGAGAGCCTCAGGTCAGCAGATAGTCCACCGGCTTGAGCGGCTCCGGAACCTGGGGGTCGCCCAGCGACTGGCTGAGGCTGATCTCGATGCTGCGGCAGATGCTGTCCAGCGCCAGGTCGTTGCTTTCCATGCCGAATGGCTCTTCCAGCTCGTCACCCAGCACATCGAGGCCGTAGAAGGTATAGGCCACGATGGCCACGACAAACGGTGTCATGAAGCCCGTGATGTCCACCAGTCCGAACGGCAGCAAAAAGCAGTACAGATGGGCCGTGCGGTGCAGCAGCAAGGTATAGGAAAACGGAATCGGCGTATTGCGGATGCGCTCGCAGGAGGCTGCGGCCGTCGTGAAGCCATTGAGGGTGCGGTCAAGCTCCACGGCCAGACAGGGGTCTATGCGCCTGTCGCGCACGCACTGGCCCAGATCCTTGCCCATGGCCAGCATCAGCGCATCGGTGCGCTGATTCAGCGGCAGCTGCTGCAGGCGCTGCCACTCGGCATGGGTCAGCCATTGCTGGGCAGACACATCGTCCTTGAGTGCGCGCAGCTGGGCCCGCAGCACATGAGAAAAAGCCACGGCCCGGTGCACCATGCGCACCCGCACATCGTTGGCCCGCTGGCGCGGATCTATGGGGTGATCGAGCTCGATCAGGCTCAGGCACTGGCGCGCCAGCGTGCGTGCATAGATCACGATCTCGCCCCAGAGCTTGCGTCCCTCCCAGTAGCGCGCATATGCGGTGTTGTTGCGAAAGCCCAGAAAAATCGCCAGCGGCAGGCCGATCAGGGTGAACGGAATCGGCGTGATGGGGACTTTGGTGTGGAACAGCGTGCCATGCGCCACGGTGACGATGATGGCCAGCACGATATTGACGGCAAGCACACCTATGATGCGTTGCAGCACCGAGCCCCGGACAATCCACAGCAGCTTGAAGCCCGACGGGCGATCTCTGACGATCATGAAAACGAGAAATGAGGTCCAAACCCGAATTCAATCACAAGCATGCGGGGATTTCAGCCGACGCCCAGAACTACCCACTGCGGCAGTAGGCAGCCCGTGCCGCGCCAGCACCGCACATGCGGCGTCTGCTGCACATGGGCAGCGAACCCCGACTGCGGTGCCAAGCGGCCAGCCAGTACAAGAAAAGCCCCGCATTGCAAGGCTTGGGCCGCACTGGAGGGCTCAGGCCGCTTGCAGGCTGACGGCGCTCACGCGCTGCGCCAGGCGCAGTCGGCTGATGAAACCGATCTGGCGCAGGGCTTCGGCGAACTCCTGCTCGGTGCCGCGCTCGGTGCGCGAGGCCAGCTCGGCAAACAGGCCGGCGCGCGTGTAGTGGCGCACACAGGCGATGAAGGGAAAGCCATGGCGCTTGCGATAGGTCTCGTTGAGCAAGGCCAGGCGCTCGCCCTGAGCCTGCTCCAGATCACCCAGACCCGCGCTTTGCTGCTCCTGCTGGGAGTCAACGGTCAGCGTGCCGGAGCGCACGGCACTGGCGGACAGCTCGGGGTGGCCGCAGAGAAAGCGCAGGGTCTGCTCGCGCGGGCTGCCATGCACGGCCGCCAGCATGGCCTGATGCAGTGCATCGAGGCTGGCGAAGGGGCGCTGCTGCGCGGCCGCCTCGGCCACCCAGGGGGCGTATTCAAAAACCTCGCCGAGCGCAGCCGCAAAGGCTGCGTGAGTCATGGCGTTGAGCTCGTCGAGCGTGGGGATGGAGGAGGTAGTGGTGCTGGTCATGAGGCCAGTGTAGGAAGCGCGTTTGCCGCCTCACAGTGCTGGCTTGTTATAGCCCGTATAGCAGCAGGCTACGTCGATGCCGTCAGCACCTGCGAGGCCTGATTGAGCAGAGCGCGCAGCCAGATATGGGAGGCATCCCGGTGCCGGGACGAATGCCATAGCTGGTAGAAGCGCATGACACGGTTGCCCATGGGCAGAGGCACCATGGCCAGCGGCAGCCGCCTGGCGTGATAGGCCGCGAAATGGCGGCTGGTGGTCAGCAGCAGGTCGGTGCCCACCAGCAGTTCCGGTGCCATCGAGAAATGCGAGCACTGCACGCGGCCGTCACGGCTGACCCGCATGGTGCCCAGGCTGCTCTCCACCACGCCGCGCTGATCGGGCGAGTAAGGCGTGAACACCACATGCGCGGCCTGCAGATAGTGCTCGGCCGTGAGCCGGCCCGGCTCGGCCAGAGCATGCTTTTCATCGAGCAGGCAGACCACCTCGTCCTCTAGCAGCGTGGACATGTGCAAATGCTCGGGCGGGCTTGGCCAGTTGCCGATGACGATATCCACCTCGCCGCTTTGCAGGGCCTGCTCGTAGTCGAAGCTCTGGCCCAGCGGCAGCAGCACCAGCCTCGCGCCTGGCGCCTGCGCACGCATGAGCTGGACCACGCGCGCCATGAAGGGCGGTGCCAGATAGTCGGGCATGGCGATGGTGAAGCGCAGCTGCGTGGTCTCGGCCACAAATTCCTTGCCGACGCTCAGCAGCCCATCGATCAGACCCAGCGCCGCACGTGCCTGCTCCACGGCCTGAAGCGCGCGCGCCGTCGGCACCATGCGGTTCTTGTCGCGCACCAGCAGCGGGTCGTTGAAGATGGCCCGCAATCGCCGCAGCGCCGCGCTGATGGCCGGCTGTGACTGATTGAGGCGTATTGCCGCGCGCGATACGCTTTTTTCGCTGATCAAGGTGCACAGCACGCGCAGCAAATAGGTATCGAACGGTTCTTCGCTGCGAGACACGTGTTTTCCCTAGAGATATGCATTTTGCTATGCGGCTCATAGCAGGCGCTTAGTTTCGCATATCGCCACAAGCCGCGACCATGCAAGTGTCCGCAAACCCAACAACAAATTTCCGAGACAAGGACTTGCCATGAGTGCTCACCATGTGCCGATCAGCGGCACTGCTGCTTCCGTCGATCAGGTCGACGCCACCTACGCCAAGATTTCCTGGCGCCTGCTGCCCTTTCTGGGGGTGCTGTGGGTGCTGGCCTGGCTGGACCGCGTCAACATCGGCTTCGCCAAGCTGCAGATGCTCGACGACCTGAAGTTCAGCGAAGCCGTCTACGGCCTGGGCGCCGGCATCTTCTTCATCGGCTACTTCCTGTTCGAAGTGCCGTCCAACATGCTGCTGCAGAAGATAGGCGCCAAGAAAACGGTGATGCGCATCACCATAGGCTGGGGCCTGATCTGCATCCTGCAGGCCTGGGTGACGACACCGACCCAGTTCTACATCCTACGCTTTCTGATGGGCGTGTTCGAGGCCGGCTTCTACCCTGGCATCATCCTCTACCTGACCTTCTGGTATCCGTCCAAGCGCCGCGCCAAGGCCTTCGGCACCTTCATGTCGGCCTCTGCCATCGCCGGCGTCATCGGCGGCCCGCTGGCTGGCAGCATCATGACCTGGGCCGCAGGCGCGCACGGCATGCACGGCTGGCAGTGGCTGTTCATCATCGAAGGCATCCCCTCGGTGCTGGCCGGCATCTTTGCCTACTTCTACATGACCGACCGTCCCGAGGAAGCCAAATGGCTCACCGACACGGACCGCGCCGTCGTGCGCCAGCAGCTCGAGATCGACCAGAAGGCGCAGGGCGAGCGCCACAGCGACTGGCGCACCCTGTTCGGCAACCCCATGGTGTGGCTGCTGATCGCCGTGTTCTTCTGCCTGCTGTGCGCCAACTCCACGCTGACCTTCTGGATTCCCACCGTGATTCGCGAAGCCGGCTTCACATCCACCATGCAGGTGGGCTGGATCGCCGGCGCGGCCTATCTGCTCGGCGCGGCCGGCATGATCATCAACGGTCGCCATTCCGACCACCGTGGCGAGGTGCGCTGGCACTTCGCGGGCTCGACCCTGCTGGGCGCCGTGGGCATGCTGGCCCTGGCCGTCACCATGGGCATGGACAGCATCCCCGTGATGGTGGCACTGACGGCCATGGTCCTGGCACTGGTGGGCACCATGAGCGCGATTCCCGTGTTCTGGCAGATGCCCAATATGCTGCTCAGCGGCGGCGCCGCTGCCGTGGGCGTGGCGCTGATCAACTCGGTGGCCAATCTGGCCGGCTTCGGCGCCCCTTATCTGATGGGCGTGATCAAAGCCTCTACCGGCAAGGTCGCTCCGGGCCTGTATCTGGTGGCCATCGTGGAAGCACTGGCAGCGGTTCTCGCCATCGCCTTCGTCGCCCGCATCCAGCGCCGCAAGAACGCCTGAAGGAGTCATCCCGCATGCATTCCACACCCACATCAACCCCATCGCGTCGGCAGTTCGCGCTCTCTGGCCTCGTGCTCGGTGCCTCGGCGCTGACTGGCACACACGGCGCACTGGCCGCCGACACGCCCCCGCCAGCGCCGGCACAGGCCACCGGCCCCATCGTGCTGCATGGCGTCAGCCCGCGCCTGACCATGCATGCCGTGGACACCCTCCATGGCTCTGCGGCCACGGGCTTGCGCATCGACTTTTCACGCTTCGACGGCGAAACCCATGTGCCGATACGCAGCTTTGTTGTGAACGCCAACGGCCGCGCCGACGAGCCGCTGCTGATCGACGACAGCTACCGCAGCGGCCGCTACGAAATGCTGCTGCACGTGGACGAGTACTTTGCGGCCAAGGGCGCCAAGCTGCCGCGCCCGAGCTTTCTGTCCAAGGTGCCGGTGCGCTTCCAGATCGTGAACACGGCAGAGCGCATCCACCTGCCCATTCAGTTTGGCCCCTGGAGCTACACCTATTCGCGCGGCAGCTGAGCCGGCATATCTGCGCTCTATCGCAACCCATCGAAAGACCACCATGGCAGGCATCAGCACCCATGTACTCAACCTCACCACCGGCCGCCCCATAGCCGGTATGCGGGTGGAACTCTACGACGTGGCGCAGACCCCCGCGCAGCGCCTGAACAGCACCCGCACCAATGCCGACGGCCGCACCGACGCCCCCATGCTGGCCGCCGCCGCGGCCCGCACCGGGGACTTCGAGCTGCGCTTTTACACAGGCGAGCATTTCAAGGAGCCCACGGCGCTGTCGGAAGAAGTGCTGGTGCGCTTTTCCATCTTCGATGCGGCCCAGCACTACCACGTGCCCATGCTGTGCTCGCCGTGGTTCTTCAACACCTACCGCGGCAGCTGATTTTTTACCAAGGAGAACGACTCGATGAACAACGCAAACGACAGCGGCAAATACCTGCTTGAATCCATCCGCCTGGCCATGGGCAATGTCAAGGGCCGCCAGCAGCCCACCTGGCCCTTCGGCGCCGTGCTGGTCAGGGACGGCCAGGTGCTGGCGCGCGCCGTCAACCAGGTCGATGAGCTCTGCGACCCTTCGGCCCACGCCGAGATGCAGGCCCTGCGCATAGGCGCCAAGGCCCAGGGCAGCACCGATCTGTCGGGGTCCGTCATGTATGCCAGCGGCTACCCTTGCTCCATGTGCTATACGGCCATGCTGCTGGCCGGCGTGAAACAGGTGTACTTCGCCTACTCCAACGAAGACGGCGAGCCCTACGACCTGTCGGCCGCGCGCGGCTATGTGGAACTGGCCAAGCCCGAAGACCAGCGCGAGATGGCCCTGATCGGCCAGCGCGTGCGCGACACGGGCGAAGACCTCTACGAGGCCTGGCAAAAGGCCGTCTCTGCCACCGCCTGAGCGCTTTCTCCCGTCCTCTCTTTACAGCCCCGCGCGCTCCGGCCCGGGGCTTTTTTCATGCTTTTTTTAGCTGCGCCAGCGTGATCCACGCGGCACATGGGCCACGAGAAACTCCATCTGGTCGGCCAGAATGCGGCGGTTTCTCAGGATGAAATCCTCCCACAGCGTGGGCGTGTAGGGCGTGTAGAGCAAAGGCATGCGTGCCTGCTCCGGCGTTCTGGCACCCTTGCGGTGGTTGCAGGCGCGGCAGGCAGTGACCAGATTCATCCAGCTGTGCTGCCCGCCGGTGCTCACGGGGACAATGTGCTCGCGAGTGAGATCGCCCTCGTGGAACTGCCGCCCGCAATAGGCGCAGACACAGCGGTCACGCGCAAAGAGCTTGCCATTCGTCAGCCCCGGCAGCAATTCGTGCGGGTTGATATTCGGCATGCCCTTGGTGCCGATGATGGAGTTGATGTGAATGACTGACTGCTTGCCCGTCACCGCATTGTGGCCACCACGAAAGCAGGCGATTTCGACACCGGCTTCCCAGCGCACATCTTCTGCTGCGTAATGCAGCGCCGCCTGCTCCAGCGTTACCCAGGACTGCGGCAGCCCCTGGGCTGTCAGCTTCAAGACTTTCACAACCAGCCTCCATACAGTCAAACATCGACCACGGAAAACGGACAAGCATCTTGGCGCTTTTGAGCACAATCGTGCAGCCTCCACAGCTGCCTGATTTGAAGCAATATACTCTGAAACTATGTCAAATTGACGGCTTGTGTCGCATGCATCGGCGCCAGTTGCTACAAATAACAAAGCAGCCCATGAAGATTTTTCGCGGTATCAATCATCCCGGCCTGGCTCCGGCCTGCGCTGTGACTATTGGCAATTTTGATGGTGTGCACCGGGGACATCAAGCCATGCTGGGCCTGCTCAAGGCCGAGGCGGCCCAGCGCGGCATTCCCAGCTGCGCCATGACCTTCGAGCCGCACCCGCGCGACTACTTTGCCAAGAAGCTGGGCAGGCCTGAGCTGGCCCCGGCCCGCGTGGGCACGCTGCGCGACAAGCTCAGCCAGCTCGAAGTCTGCGGCGTCGATCAGGTCGTGATCCTGCCCTTCAACCAGGCTCTGGCCAGCCAAAGCCCCGAAGACTTCATTCAGGATGTACTGATCTCGGGTCTGGGCGCCAAATACGTGCTGGTGGGCGACGACTTCCGCTTTGGTGCCAAGCGCGCGGGCGACTACGCCATGCTGGACAACTCCGGCCAGGCCCTGGGCTTTGATGTGGCCCGCATGAACAGCTATGAAGTCCATGGCCTGCGCGTGTCCAGCACGGCCGTGCGCGAGGCGCTGGCCGCCGGCGACATGCAGCAGGCCGCCAAGCTGCTGGGCCACCCCTACCGCATCTCGGGCCATGTGGTGCATGGACGCAAGCTGGGCCGCAGGCTGGCCGAATCCCAAAGCGGGGCCGAGGACGGTTTTAGCACGCTGAATCTGCGCTTCGACCACTGGAAGCCCGCCGCCAGCGGCATTTTTGCCGTGCTCGTGCACGGACTGACGGACCAACCGCTGCAGGGCGTGGCCAACCTGGGCGTGCGCCCCTCGCTGGACCCCGACGACATCAACGGCGGCCGGGTGCTGCTGGAGACCCACTGTTTCGATTGGCCCGCCCAGCTGGGTGGAGAAGGTGCCTACGGTAAAATCATCCGCGTGGAACTTCTGCACAAACTGCACGACGAGCTGAAGTATGACAGTCTCGATGCCCTGACGGTCGGCATCGCCAAGGACTGCGAAGACGCGCGCGCGTTTTTCGCCTCGGCCCACATACCGTCCCATACCTCGTCGCACACAGAGACTCGTCGCCAGACCACGCGCGACCGAATTTGAAGCTCGCTGCTCGCACGCCTCAGGCGCAGCAGCGCACTGGCGCTCACCTCACCATTCACGCCCTGGCAGAACTGCCCGGGCATTGCATTGCTTTCAAGGTTCCCCATGTCTGATTCGAAGTCCAACAAGCCCGAAGCGTCCGCCTACCGCGCCACGCTGAACATGCCCGACACCCCCTTCCCCATGCGCGGCGACCTGCCCAAGCGCGAGCCCGCCTGGGCCAAGGAATGGGACGACAAGGGCATCTACAAGAAGCTGCGCGACGCCCGCAGCGGCGCGCCCAAGTTCATCCTGCACGACGGCCCTCCGTACGCCAACGGCAAGCTGCACATCGGCCATGCGGTGAACAAGATCCTCAAGGACATGATCGTCAAGAGCCGCCAGCTCGAAGGCTTCGACGCGCTCTACGCACCGGGCTGGGACTGCCACGGTCTGCCCATCGAGAACGCCATCGAGAAGCTGCATGGCCGCAACCTGCCGCGCGACGAGATGCAGGCCAAGAGCCGCGCCTTTGCCGCCGAGCAGATCGATCAGCAGATGGTGGACTTCAAGCGCCTGGGCGTGCTCGGCGACTGGGACCACCCCTACAAGACCATGAACTACGCCAACGAGGCCGCCGAGCTGCGTGCCTTGAAGAAGGTGATGGAGCGTGGCTTTGTCTACCGCGGCCTCAAGCCCGTGTACTGGTGCTTTGACTGCGCCTCCTCGCTGGCCGAGTTCGAGATCGAATACGCCGACAAGCAAAGTCAGACCCTGGACGTGATGTTCCCCGCAGCCGAGCCTGCCAAACTGGCCGCAGCATTCGGCCTGGACAAGCTCGACAAAGAAGCCTTCATCGTCATCTGGACGACGACGGCCTGGACGATTCCTGCCAACCAGGCGCTCAACGTCAACCCCGATCTGGAATACAGCCTGGTGGAGACCGAGCGCGGCCTGCTGATCGTGGCCTCCGCGCTGGTCGAGAAATGCCTGGCCCGCTGGAAGCTGGAGGGCCGCGTGCTTGCCACCGCCAAGGGCGAAAAGCTCGACCACATGCCCTTCAAGCACCCGCTGGCCCATGTGGACAAGGGCTTTGACCGCATCTCGCCCGTGTACCTGGCCGAGTACGCCACCGCCGACGACGGCACCGGCATCGTGCACTCGGCCCCTGCCTATGGCGTGGACGACTTCAACAGCTGCATGTCCAACGGCATGGACTACAAGCAGATCCTGAACCCCGTGCAGGGCAACGGCGTGTACGCGGCCGATCTGCCCCTGTTCGGCGGCCAGCATATCTGGAAGGCCGTGCCCGTCATCCTCGACGCCCTGAAGGTCGCGGGCCGCCTGATGGACACCACCACCATCAGCCACAGCTATCCGCACTGCTGGCGCCACAAGACGCCCGTCATCTACCGCGCGGCCGCCCAGTGGTTCATCCGCATGGACGAAGGCGAAGGCGTGTTCACCGATCCCGCGCAAAAGCCCGAGAAGACCCTGCGCCAGATCGCGCTGGACGCCATCGAGCAGACCAACTTCTACCCGCAAAACGGTCAGGACCGCCTGCGCGCCATGATCGCCGGCCGTCCCGACTGGTGCATCTCGCGTCAGCGCAGCTGGGGCGTGCCCATCCCCTTCTTCCTGCATGTGGACACGGGCGCCCTGCACCCGCGCACCATGGAGATCATCGACCAGGCGGCAGCCATGATCGAGCAAGGCGGCATCGAGGCCTGGAGCCGCGTGAGCACCGAAGATATCCTGGGCGCAGAGGAAGCCAGGCACTACACCAAGAGCACCGACATTCTGGAAGTCTGGTTCGACTCGGGCTCCACCTTCTGGCATGTGCTGCGCGGCACCCATCCCGAGCACCACCACGACAAGGGCCCCGAGGCCGATCTGTACCTGGAAGGCCACGACCAGCACCGCGGCTGGTTCCACAGCTCGCTGCTGCTGGCATCGGCCATCTTCGGCCGCGCGCCCTACCGCGGCCTGCTGACCCACGGCTTCACCGTGGACGGCCAGGGCAAGAAGATGTCCAAGTCGCTGGGCAACACCGTGGCCCCGCAGGATGTGTCCAGCAAGATGGGCGCGGAAATCATCCGTCTGTGGGTGGCCTCGACCGACTACTCGGGCGACCTGGGCATCGACGACAAGATCCTGGCCCGCGTGGTGGACGCCTATCGCCGCATCCGCAACACGCTGCGCTTTTTGCTGGCCAACACCAGCGACTTCGATGCGAGCAAGGACTCCGTGGCCTACGGCGAGATGCTGGAGATCGACCAGTTCGCGCTGGCGCGTTCGGCCCAGCTGCAGCAGGAGATCCTGGCCCACTACAAGGTCTACGAGTTCCACCCCGTGGTCGCCAAGCTGCAGCTGTTCTGCTCCGAGGACCTGGGCGGCTTCTACCTGGACGTGCTCAAGGACCGCCTCTACACCAGCGCCCCCAAGAGCCTGGCACGCCGCTCGGCCCAGACCGCGCTCTACCAGATCACCCAGGCGCTGCTGCGCTGGATGTCGCCCTTCCTGTCCTTCACGGCCGAGGAAGCCTGGAAGATCGTGGGCCACAGCGAATCCATCTTCCTGGAAAAGTTCACCGAGCTGCCCGCCGGCGACGAAGGCCTGCTGGCCAAGTGGACGCGCCTGTGCGAGATCCGCAACCTGGTCAACAAGGACATCGAAGTGGTGCGTACCACCGGCGCCGTGGGCTCGTCCCTGCAGGCCGAAGTCACGCTCACGGCCGAGCCCGAGGACCTGGCCCTGCTGCAAAGCCTCAAGGACGATCTGAAGTTCGTCTTCATCACCTCGGCTGCGACTGCCGTGGCCGGCGATGCCCTGAGCACCACCGTGAAGGCCAGCGAGCACGCCAAGTGCGAGCGCTGCTGGCACTACCGTGAAGACGTGGGCGTGAACCCCGAGCACCCCTCGATCTGCGGCCGCTGCGACAGCAATCTGCACGGCTCGGGCGAAGTCCGCACCAAGGCTTGAGTCTTAAAAAGTGAGCTACCAGCGCATGCTGGTAGCCATTTTCAGCATTAAATCTTGCTGAAACCCTTTTGAATCAAGCGCTAACCGCTATCAAAAAAACTTAGCAAAGAGCTGCCATGAGCAACACCCAGACCTCCTTCGCAGGCCTTGGCCGTATCTGGCCCTGGCTGCTGTGGGCGCTTGTCATCATCGGCGTGGATCAGATCACCAAGCAGATGATTCTGAGCCACTACCAGTATGGGGACTGGACTCCCATCACCGGCTTCTTCAACATCGTGCGCGCGCACAACACGGGCGCAGCCTTCTCCTTCCTTGCGGGCGGCAGCGGCTGGCAGCGCTGGCTGTTCGTGGCCATCGGCGTGATTGCCACCGTGCTCATCGTCTGGCAACTGCGCAAGCACCCTGGCGAGAAGATGTTCTGCCTGTCGCTGTCCAGCATTCTGGGCGGGGCCATCGGCAATGTGGTGGACCGCCTGCAGCACGGCTATGTGGTGGACTTCCTGGACTTCTACTGGGGCAGCAGCCATTTTCCGGCCTTCAACGTGGCCGACATGGGCATCACCCTGGGCGCCATACTGCTGATCCTGGATGAGGTTTTGCGCGCAAAACGCGCCAAGAACCAGCGCTGATAAGCATCAGCCGCTTTTCATCGGCAAGGCCCGCTGTCTCTATAGCAGACAGCGGGCCTTGCTCATTGCGCCCCCCTACCGGAGCAGCAAGCCGGCGGCGGCCAAGGCTGCCAGCAGCATCAAAAGGAAGCCCACCGCAGCGGCGCCGGACATGACAGGAATCATGAGCCTACCTTTTTAATAGCATCGAACGCAATACAGATATACGGAAAGCTCGACCGGCGCTGAAATCACATCCGTAGAAACGATGTTTTAAATAATTCGTTTTTGTTCTATTGTGTTCCTTATTCCGCACTTATTTGTGCGTGAAGAGTGAGTCATCCAGGCAGACCGACCTCACTCAGGGGTATATTAGGTCGCTCCTTCGCGGGCAGAACATGAAGCATTTATTGAATCTTTTAGCAGCCATTGCCCTGTTGATCTGGGGCTCTCAGATGGTTCGCACCGGCGTTCTGCAGGTCTTCGGCGCAAACCTTCGCAATATTCTTGCCCGCAGCATGCGCAACCGCTTGTCTGCGGCGCTTTCCGGCATGGGCGTCACCGCCCTGGTTCAGTCCAGCACGGCCACCTCGCTGATGACCTCGTCCTTTGTGGGCCAGGGCCTGATCACCTTGCCCTCGGCCCTGGCCGTGATGCGCGGTGCCGATGTGGGCACGGCCATGATGGCCGTGCTTTTCTCCACCGACCTCTCCTGGCTGTCGCCGCTGTTCATCTTTGTCGGCGTGGTGCTCTATATCTCGCGCAAGGATTCCAAGCCCGGGCGTATCGGCCGCGTGCTCATCGGCCTGGGCCTGATGCTGCTGGCCCTGCGCCTGGTGGTGGAAGCCACCGAGCCCCTGCTGCAGGCCCCTGCCGTGCGCACCCTACTGGCCTCGGTCAGCAGCGATCTGTTCATGGAGCTGCTGCTGGGCGCGGTACTGGCCGTGCTGGCCTATTCCAGCCTGGCCGTGGTGCTGCTGATTGCGGCCATGGCCAGCTCCGGTGCCATTCCGCTGGATGTGGCTCTGGGCCTGACTCTGGGTGCCAACCTGGGCAGCGGCCTGGTTGCGGCGCTCACCACCGCCAAATCGGCGGTGGAGGAGCGTCAGGTCACCATAGGCAATCTGCTGTTCAAGATCATGGGCGTGGCCATCGTCGCCCCCTTTATCGGACTGTGGTCGCAGTACGCCCAGCCCTATCTGCCCAACGCCGGCCAGAACGTGGTGATGTTCCATCTGGCGTTCAATGTCTTCAACAGCCTGTGCTTTATCGGCCTGACCCAGATCGTGGCCCGCTGGGTGACGGCCATGCTGCCCAAGCCCGAGGAAGAAAGCGCGGCCAAACTGCTGCGCCCACGCCACCTGGACCCCTCGGCCCTGTCCACTCCCTCGCTGGCCATCACCTGCGCCGTGCGCGAGTCACTGCACCAGGCCGACGTCGTGGAGTCCATGCTGATCGGCCTGCAAAAAGTGGCCGAAACCGACGATGCCAAACTGTCCGAGGAAGTGCGCAACCTGGAAGGCACGGTGGACGACCTGTACTCGGCCATCAAGTACTACATGACCAAGATCTCGCGCGCCGAACTCGACGAGCGCGAAGGTCAGCGCTGGACGGAAATCATCAGCTTCACCATCAATATGGAGCAGATCGGCGACATCATCGAGCGCGTGCTGCTGGATCTGGAAGACAAGAAGATCAAGAAGGGCCGCCAGTTCTCGGCCGCCGGAAAACAGGAAATTCACGAGCTGACCCAGCATCTGCTGGACAATCTGCGCCTGGCCATGAGCGTCTTTCTCAATGGCAATGTGCGCGAGGCGCAAAAGCTGCTTGAGGAAAAAGCGCGCTTTCGCGATCTGGAACTGGCCTACTCGGCAACCCACCTGGAGCGCCTGTCGCAGCACACGGTTTCAAGCATAGAGACCAGCTCTTTGCATATCGACATGATCAGTGACCTCAAGCGCATCAACTCGCTGCTGTGCTCGGTGGCCTACCCGATTCTGGAACAGGCCGGAGCCCTGGCGCCCAGCCGGCTCAAGTCCACCACACTGGAGAGCCAGCGCTAGATGCTGTGCCGCCGCCCTACCAGCCCATGTAGGCGGCAAGCACCAGGGACGCCTCGGGCGTGAAACAGCCCTGCAGCATCCAGCCCTGGACCTCGGTCCGCTCCAGCCGCTCGAAACGCTGCACCTCGCCATCCTGATTCACAGGCTGCAGCGCATCGGGCACCAGGGCCGAGAACCAGTCGATGCGCTCGACCATATAGCCCTGCCCCTCTGCTTCGTCGCTGGGCCTTGCGAACATCACATTTCCGCCGTGCCGAAGCCCGCGCAGTTCTGCCACATGCAGACCGGCCTCCTCCCAGGTTTCACGCGCCAGCGCCTCGGCCAGACCATCTGCCGCCGAGACCATGCCGCCCATCAAGGTATCCCACATGCCGGGGTTGTTGGCCTTGTCCTGCGCGCGCTGCTGCACCCAGATCGAGCCATCCGCGCAGACGCCCACCAGATGCACGGCTTTGGTGGCGATGCCCAGTGGCCGCACGGCACCACGCTCGACGGTTGCCAGTTGCTGGCCTTGTGCATTGCAGACCGCCAGTTGTTCATTGCGCCAGGCCCCGGCAAGACCGGCACTGCGCATGGCCAGGGCCAGCCGGTTCAGATTCTCGCTCGCCCCGCCCGCTCCCTTCAAAAGCCATTGCCCGGCAACCGACTGCAAGTCGACCTCGTGCACCGCCAGCAGCTCCTGCCCCAGCTTCCGAGCGAAGTCTTCCTCGATACTGCCGATCTGTTGATCATCAATGCACAGCGGCTGGCGTGGGCGCAGAGGCTGCCTGCTGGCCATGGCATGTTGTGCCTGCAGCCATTGCTGCTGGAGCGACGTGGTTTGCTGCTTCATGAAAAATCTCCCATGCACTGCATTGTGCTCAGCTTCGCAAAACGGGAAGGCTTGCATCACTATTGATGCTCACCAGTTTGCCGGCAACAACTGCGCGCGCAGGGCGCTGCAGCGCCAAAGGCCAGTGGCCGCGCGTTACAGTGACAACCCATGAATTCCCCCCTGAAACCCGCCACGGTCGCCATGCTCAGCCTGGCTCCGGCACTTTGGGCCGGCAATGCCATCGTGGGCCGCCTCGCTCACGATCTGATCTCGCCTTTCGCGCTCAACTTCCTGCGCTGGTGCATCGCCTTTGTGCTGCTGCTGCCGCTGGCGTGGCGGGTGCTGCGCAGGAACAGTCCGATCTGGCCGCTGTGGCGTCAGTACATGCTGCTCGGGCTGCTGGGCATCGGCTGCTACAACGCCTTGCTGTACCTGGCGCTCAAGACCTCGACCCCGCTGAATGTGACGCTGGTGAGCTCCAGCATGCCGGTGTGGATGCTGGCCATAGGCCGGCTGTGCTGGGGTATTCGCGTCAGCCGCCGCCAGATGGGCGGAGCGCTGCTGTCCGTGCTGGGCGTGGCGGTGGTGATGTCGCGCGGCAACTGGCAGACGCTGCTTGCTCTGCGCTTTGTGCCCGGCGACCTTTTCATGGTGCTGGCCACCATCGCCTGGGCCTTCTACACCTGGCTGCTGTCGCGCAGCAGCGGCCCCCAGGAAGTGAAATCGCATTGGGCCAGCTTTTTGCTCGCGCAGATCGTTTTCGGCCTGCTCTGGTCCGGCCTTTTCACGGCCGGCGAAGCCTTGCTGGGCGAGTTCCGCCTGGTGCCGGGCTGGCCGCTGCTCGGCAGCCTGCTGTTCATCGCCGTGGGCCCGGCCATTTTGGCCTACCGCTTCTGGGGCATGGGCGTGCAGCGCGCCACGCCCGCCATTGCGGGCTTCTTCGGCAATCTGATTCCGCTGTTCACGGCCCTGCTGTCGATTCCCGTGCTCGGCGAAACCCCGCACCTCTACCACGCGCTTGCGTTTGCGCTGATCGTGACCGGCATCGTCGTGTCGTCGCGCAAATAAACGGCTGCCCCCCAGACAAAAGCCCCGCATTGCGGGGCTTTGTCGTTTCGGTACTCGATCCCGGATCAGTAAGTGCCGGGATACAGGCCGCCGTCGGGCAGGATGTTCTGTCCCGTCATATAGCCGGCCTGGCGGCTGCACAGGAAGGCACAGATGGCGCCGAACTCCTCGGCCGTGCCAAAGCGCTTGGCAGGGATCTGGGCGGCCTGGGCCTGGCGCACGGCATCCAGGTCCTGGCCGGTCTTGTTGGCTGCCGCCTGATGGGTTGCCACCAGACGGTCGGTATCGAACTTGCCGGGCAGGATGCTGTTGATGGTGACGCCCTTGGCGGCAATGCCCGAACGCGCCAGGCCGGCCACAAAGCCCGTCAGACCGCTGCGCGCGCCGTTGGACAGACCCAGGATGTCGATGGGTGCCTTGACCGCGCTGGAGGTGATGTTGACGATGCGACCGAAGCCACGCGCAGCCATGCCGTCCACCGTGGCCTTGATCAGCTCGATAGGGGTGAGCATATTGGCGTCCACTGCCTTGATCCAGGCCTCACGATCCCAGGTACGGAAGTCGCCAGGAGGCGGGCCGCCGGCATTGGTCACGACGATGTCGTAGTCCTTGCCCGGGCCGCCGGCGGCTTCGAACACGGCCGTGCGACCTTCTGGCGTGGTGATGTCTGCAGCGACACCGATGACCTTGACCTGAGGAGCAATGGCCTGCAACTTCTGCACGGCCAGCTGCAATGCCTCGGGGTTTCTGGCGTTGATGACCAGATTCACCCCCTCTTCGGCCAGAGCCTTGGCGCAGCCAAAACCCAAACCTTTGCTGGCGCCGCAGACCAGAGCCCAGCGCCCGGAGATACCAAAGTCCATGTCAGTGTCCTTTCACACAATGTCCAAGCCGGGCAAGCTGCCCGACGCTATCAAAATCAATCACTGCCAGCGCCTTATCAGAAAGCGCCGGCATCCCATTTCATGCTCAATGACTGCGACCATGAAACAGCTTGTGGTGCAGCCTGCGAAGCGACCACCAGACGCCCAGTGCGACGACCGGAATGGCCACGGCCGCCGTCGACTCGGGCGACCAGGGCCAGCCCAGCTTCTGCCCGCCCTTGGCCAGATAGCTGATCAAGCCGGTGATGTAGTAGGTGATGGCCGCCACCGACAGGCCTTCCACCGTGGACTGCAGCTTGAGCTGGGTGCCCTGTCGGTCGTTCATCGTGCCCAGCAGTTGCTGGCTGCTTTGCTGCTGCTCGATCTCGACACGAGTGCGCAACAGGCTGCTGACGCGGGAGACCCGCTCGGACAGCGCATTCTGACGGCGTGTCGCCCATTCGCAGGTCGCACGCGCAGGCGTGAGTCGCCGGTCCATGAATTCACGGATGGTCTGGATGCCGTCCACCCGCGTCTCCTGAATTTCCTGAATGCGCCTGTCCACCAGCTCGAAATAGGCGGAACTGGCCGAAAAGCGCGAATGCGTGGCCGCATATTCGCTCTCCACCTGGCCGGCCAGCCGGGTCAGGCGGTCCAGCAGCGCCGGCTCGGTGTCGCGGTCGGCCGCGCGAATGGCATTGGCCAGCTCGGCCAGTTCACGCTCGGCCGTGGCCAGCACGGCAGCTGCCTTGCGTGCGGCGGGCAGTCCCAGCAGCGCCGCCATACGATAGGTCTCGATCTCCAGCACGCGCTGCACCAGACGGCCCAGGCGGCGCGGGGACAGGTCGGCGCCCGCCAGCAGCAGCATGCGCGAGAAACCATCGGGGTGAATCGCAAAGTCGGTATAGATGGCCCCCGCACCGCCAGAGACGCGCGAGCCGACCAACGTATCGGCTTGCAGCATGTGGCGCATCAGGTACTGCGGGTCCACATCCTGCTCGTTCAGCGCCCACAGATGCAGACTGCTCAGGCACTGCCCCGGCAGGGCGGCCAGCCAGTCGCGCGGCACGGCGTCGATGGCTGTCTCGGGCTCGCGCACATCCGCCACGCCGGCCTGCGCCATGGGCGTGGTGAAGGTCCAGGCCACGAACTCGGTGTGCTGCTCCCAACGCAGGCGAAATGCACCCAGATCGATCAGCACATGGGTGGTTGCCGCATCGGGCAAAGGGCGATGGTGGTTGCGCAACAGGGCTGCCACATGCTCACGGCTGGCTTCACGCTGGGCCGCATCGGTAAGCATCACGATATGGGTGATAGCCAGAGGGGCCTGCATGATTTCCGCAGGACGGGCATGAATTTCGTTGTGCAGCAAGACCCGCTGAGGGTGCTGCGCGGGCAATAAAGACAAGGCCATGCAATCTTTCGAATAACTGCAGCTATTTTGCCGCCCTAATCCATAGTCCCCGAAACAAAGGTCCTCATATAAAAAAAACGGCCCCGTAAGGGCCGCTTTCACGTTGATCAGCGATCAGGTTGACGATCAGTCTTCCACAAAAGCTTCTTCACGCTTGTTCTTCACTGCAGGCATCAGCACGATCACCAGCAGCACCAGGGCAGCGGCCAGCAGGCAGGCAGAGATGGGGCGGGTCACGAAGACCGACCAGTCACCACGCGACAGCAGCAGGGCACGGCGCAGGTTTTCTTCCATCATCGGGCCCAGGATGAAGCCCAGCAGCAGAGGAGCAGGTTCGGTACCCAGCTTGTGGAACACATAGCCGATGAAACCGAAGATACCCACCATCCACACGTCCCAGGCGTTGTTGTTGGTACCGTACACGCCGATAGCACAGAACAACACGATGGACGGGAACAGCCAGCGGTAAGGCACGGTCAGCAGCTTGATCCAGACGCCGATCAGCGGCAGGTTCAAGATGATCAGCATCAGGTTACCAATCCACATGGAGGCGATCAGACCCCAGAACAGTTCTGGGTTGCTGGTCATCACCTGCGGGCCGGGCTGGATGTTGTGGATCGTCATGGCACCCACCATCAGCGCCATCACGGCGTTGGGAGGAATACCCAGGGTCAGCAGAGGAATGAACGATGTCTGCGAACCGGCGTTGTTGGCCGACTCGGGAGCGCACACGCCACGGATATTGCCTTGACCGAAAGGAACTTCGCCGGGCTTCAGCTTGGTCTTCTTTTCGATGGTGTAGGCAGCAAAGGCCGACAGCATGGCACCGCCACCGGGCAAGATACCCAGGGCCGAACCCAGGGCCGTGCCGCGCAGCATGGCAGGAATCATGCGCTTGAAGTCTTCGCTTGTGGGCATCAGACCGGTCACCTTGGCGGCGAACACTTCGCGCTCGTCGTCGGGCTTGGACAGGTTGGCAATAATTTCGCCGTAACCGAACACACCCATGGCGATCACGACGAAGTCGATGCCGTCGGTCAGCTCAGGAATGTCGAAGCTGTAACGAGCCACGCCAGAGTTCACGTCGGTACCGACCATGCCCAGCAGCAGACCCAGCACGATCATCGCGATCGCCTTGAGCAGCGAGCCGGAAGCCAGCACCACGGCACCGATCAGACCCAGGGTCATCAGCGAGAAGTACTCGGCAGGGCCGAACTTGAAAGCGACTTCGGTCAGAGGAGGAGCGAAGGCAGCCAGAATCACGGTACCCACGCAGCCTGCGAAGAAGGAGCCGATACCGGCTGCCGCCAACGCGGGCCCCGCACGGCCTTTTCGGGCCATCTGGTAACCGTCGATCACCGTCACCACCGACGAGGACTCACCAGGCAGGTTCACCAAAATGGCAGTAGTGGAGCCACCGTACTGGGCGCCGTAGTAAATACCGGCCAGCATGATCAGCGCCGCCACAGGAGGCAGAGCGTAAGTGGCGGGCAGCAACATGGCGATGGTCGCCACGGGGCCAATACCTGGCAGCACACCGATCAGCGTACCGAGCAGACAGCCCACAAAGCAGTAGATCAGGTTCTGGAACGTGAAAGCCACGCCAAAACCTATCGACAAGTTATTAATCAGATCCATGGACGATGCTCCTGATTAGCCAGCGATGAAGCTAGGCCACACGGGGAACTGCAGATTCAGCGCCCACACGAAAGCGAAATAGCTGCCCACGGCCAGAACGGTGGCCAGGATTGCTGTTTCCTTGAGGTTGAAGGTCTGACCGGCCATGCTGGCGATAAAGACCAAAGCGTAGATCGCAATGATCAAACCGAACTGGGGGATGCCCACAGCCGGCACGCCCACCAACAGAATGCCGAAGGCAAAGTTGGCAGCCAGCACGAAGAACACCGGCTTCCAGGCCCACTTACCGATCTTGTCACCACCTTCGGGGCCCTTGGTCAGGCCGCCGACGCAGATGGCTGCACCCAGGATGGACATGAGCACACCCAGGATCAGAGGGAAGTAACCTGGACCCATACGGGCACCGGTGCCAATGGTGTAGTTGGACGCGCCGATCGCAAATGCGAGACCGACGGCCAAGAACATCAGACCGGAGAAAAAGTCTTTTTGGCTCTTGATTTTCACAAAACGTCTCCTTACGGAAATCACGACTTGGCGATTCTCGTTTCATAGATATGCCAAATTGATGTGGATTCCACCTACAAAGGGCATACCCTAATGCCGACGTTTTGTACACATTTACCCATTCAGCCCAGGCCAGTGACGGCCTTTTCTTGCTGAGAAAAACCGAAAGCAAGCACTTGCACTCGAACCTTCAGATTTCGCTCATCAGCGGCGTGCAGGCCAGCACTTCGGGCAAGGTGGTCACACCCTCTGCCACTCGCAAAGCCCCGGCCAGACGCAGAGGGCGCATGCCGTCCTGCACGGCCTGACGGCGCAGAGCGTCCATGGACGGGGCATCGTGAATCTGCTTCTTGAGGGCCTCGGTGACCATGAGCAGCTCGTACAACCCCATGCGGCCGCGGTAGCCTGTCATGCGGCAGTCCTCGCAACCCACGGGCTTGTAGGGCTGGTAACTGCCCGTCAGCTTCCAGGGCCTGACCGACTCGGCCAGATCCTCGGGCTTTGCGTCTTCATCGCGCACCTTGCAGCTGGAGCACAGCGTACGCACCAGGCGCTGGGCCAGCACACCCAGCAATGTGGCGTTGATGAGATACGAGGGCACGCCCAGCTCCATCAGGCGGCTGACGGCGCTGGGGGCATCGTTGGTATGCAGCGTGGAAAACACCAGATGGCCGGTCAAGGCAGCCTGCACCGCCATCTCGGCCGTGGCCAGATCGCGGATCTCGCCCACCATGATGATGTCCGGGTCCTGACGCATCAGCGCGCGCAGGCCTTCGGTGAAGCCGAAATCAAGCTGGGGCTGAACCTGGGTCTGGTTGAAGCTGGGCTCGATCATTTCGATGGGGTCTTCCACCGTGCTGACATTGACCTCCTCGGTCGCCACCCGCTTGAGCGTGGAGTACAGCGTGGTGGTCTTGCCCGAGCCTGTGGGGCCGGTGACCAAAATGATGCCGTGCGGACGCTTGACCAGATCTTCCCAGCGCTGGGCATCATGGGCACTGAAGCCCAGCGCATCGAGGTTCTTGACCGTGTTCTCGGGATCGAAGATGCGCATCACCATCTTCTCGCCAAAGGCCGTGGGCAAGGTGGACAAGCGCATTTCCACTTCCTCGCCGCGCGGGTTGCGCGTCTTGATGCGGCCGTCCAGCGGGCGGCGCTTTTCCACCACATCCATGCGCCCCAGCAGCTTGACGCGCGCCACCATGGCGTTCAGCACGCCCATGGGCATCTGGTAGACCGGGTGCAGCACGCCGTCGATGCGAAAGCGGATCACGCCCTGCTCGCGCCTGGGCTCCAGGTGGATGTCGCTGGCGCGCTGGTCGAAGGCATACTGCCACAGCCAGTCCACCACGCGCACCACGCCCTGGTCGTTGGCGTCGAGCTGCTTGTTGCTTTGGCCCAGCTCCACCAGTTGCTCGAAGCTCGCGCCACCGGTCGCACCGCCGGCTTTCTCGGCAGCACGCACGGACTTGGCCAGCGCAAAGAACTCTGCCGTGTAGCGCTTGATGTCCTGCGGATTGGCCACCACGCAGCGCACGCTGCGGTGGGCCTGCCGCTCGACTTCGCTCACCCAGTCCGTGATGAAGGGCTCGGCCGTGGCAATCACCACCTCCTTGGCCGTGACCTGCACGGGCAGCACCTTGTGGCGCTCGGCGTAGCTGGCGCTCATGACCTCGCCCACGCGGCCCACATCCACGCGCAACGGGTCGATGCGCAGATAGGCCAGGCCGCTGCGCTGGGCCAGGTACTGGGTCAGGGCCTCCAGATCCAGCGGCTGATGCGTCTGGGCGCCGACAACGCCCACATTGGCCAGGCGCACCAGCGGCAGCTGAGCACTCTCGGCCGCCGAGCAGCGCGCCACCGTGCGCCCCGCCTCCTGCGCCGTGATCACACCGTCTTCCTGCAGCCACTGCACCAGCGTGCGCCAGTCCAGCGGCCCCTGGTAGTGGGCTGGCTTGACGGATCGGGGCAGGATGGATTCAGTCAATGACATGGGCGGCTGTGGCAACAAAACTGCCTTGACTGTACCGCCATCGGCCCATGCACCCGATCAGGACGGTGCATAAGAGACCGATAAAGGCCTTTTATCCCTTTTGTCTGATGCAGCTCAGGCGTATTCGTCCAGCAGACCGCCCAGCCCACCCTGGCCCGCATTGCTGCGACTGCTGCTCTGCACCGCATCGTCCGGCTTTTGCCGGACGGCCTCGGCCCCACGCTGGGCAGCCTGCTGGGCCTGCTCTGCCTGCTGGTTCTGCAATGCCTCTATCTGGGCCTGCAACATCTGGATCTTGGTCTGCAGCAACTGCGCCTGCTGCTTCTTGGTTTTGGCATCAGCGTCGCTGTTGGCAACTTCTTTGAGTTCGTTGGTGGCATCCTTGATCTGCCTTTGCAGCTGCTGGATACGCGATGCCACGCCAGCCGCCGAAGAGGCTGGGCTGGCAGAACTGGAGGAGATGGCACTGATCGTCATGACCATATCATCGGCACAAAACCGCCGCACTAAAGGCCGACACCATCAACTTACTCAGGCTTTGCAGTCATTCGGCTGCGCCTCGGCCGATTCGGACGACCTTGGATCTGGCCGTCTTGCTGCCGGCCTCGGCATCGCGGGCCGGCACGAACACCTTGGCCCAGCGCGTGGTGTTCAGGTCCCAGCGGGCCTGCACCTGGTCACAGGCCAGATCCAGCTCGGCGCCCTGCAGAACACGCGGTGTGCGCTGTGCCAGCACCACGGTATTGCCTTCGCGTGTGGGGCGGAAGGCCCAGAGCGCATCCTCGCCAAAGGCCTGGGCCATCTGATCCAGGCTTTTGTCAAAGCTTGAGGAGCGGCCAAAGAGGTTGACGGTCATGATGCCGTCCTCGGTCAGAAGATTGCGGCAATCAGCATAGAACTCTGCGCTGTCGAGAACGGGAGCCGCCGCTTCATGGTCATAGAGGTCGACTGCCAGTGCATCGACCGTGCCCTGCCATTCAGTCTTTTTGATCTCTTGAGCTGCATCGGCCAGCACCACCTGCAGCGTGCTGCTGTCGGGAGGCAGCTTGAACCAGCTGCGGCACACGGCCAGCACCTGGGGATTGAGCTCGACCGCCGTGGTCTTCATGCGCAGCTTCTTGTGGCAGAACTTGGTGATGGCTGCAGCCCCCAGACCTAGTTGCATGGCGTGCATCCGGGGTACTTCGGCAGGCGTGGCAAACAGCAGCCAGCCCATCATGCGCTGCACATATTCCAGGTCGAGATCAAAAGGGTCGCGAATGCGCATGGAGCCCTGCACCCAGGGCGTACCCAGATGCAGATAGCGGATATCGCCATCGTCGGAGACGCTGACTTCGGGCAGCTCCTGCACGCTGCCCACATTCTTGTCCTGCGCGGATTTGGCACCGCCACGGGTTTTACGGATCACGTTTCACACCAATCTTCAAAGCAGGCCATGGGCCGCCAGCGCATGGCGCCAGGCCTGCAGTTTTTTATCGAACGGCCAGCTGGCATTGGCCGGGCTGGTCGATGGCAGCTTGAGGGCCGTCAGCCCCAGCGCCTCGGTCTGGCGGGCATGCTTGTAGCTTTCGCCGCCGTTGTGCAATGCCAGCTGCAGATCCGGGCAGCGCTGACGCAGCCCGGCAAAGTCGTTGACCTGGGCGCAGCGAATGGCGCTGTCCAGACTGCCCTCGCGCTCGCAACTCGCATACACATCCCACAGACCCAGGCCACGCTCCAGCAGCCACTCGCAGCGGCCCGCGTAGTCGGGGCGTGGCGGCTGGGGATACGCAGGCCACAAGGCCTGCAGCAAAGGCCAGAACTGGTTTTGCGGATGGGCGTAGTACTGTGCCTGCTGCAGCGACTTCAGGCCCGGAAAGCTGCCCAGCACCAGCGCTCGCGTGCGGCCATCAGCCACCGCCGCCAGCCCCTGCCAGCGCAGGCCAGTCTCTGTTGGAGTGGCTGAAGAATCCTCGGTCATGCGCTATTGTCGCCCAGCCATCATCGGCCTGGATCTTGGGCTGATATTCAAAAAGATGAGCATAAACCTCATCGCCTGCAAAGGATAGATACTGCCCATCTACGGGAGTGCCGGCAGCCCTTTGAGCGCCTTGCGTGCATTGGCCGTGCTGGCCTGCGCCAGCTGCTCAATGCCTATGCCGCGCAGCCGCGCGATCTGCGCAGCAATGCGCGGCAGCTCGGCGGAGCTGTTGCGTCCCTGGGGCCGGCCGGCCGCGCGCTGCTCGGCCGTGGTGTAGAGCCAGTGCGGCGGGATATCGGGCGCATCGGTCTCCAGCACCAGGGCCTGCAGCGGCAGGCTGGCCGCCAGCTCGCGCAGCTTGAGCGCGCGCTCATAGGTGATGGCACCGCCAAAGCCCAGCTTGAAGCCCATATCGATGAAGGCCTGCGCCTGCTGGGCGCTGCCGTTGAAGGCATGGGCAATGCCACCCACAACCCTGTGCTGACGCAAGGTCTTGAGCAGACGATCGCTGCTCTTGCGCACATGCAGGATGACGGGCAGCTCGAACTCGCATGCCAGCCGGATCTGCTGCTCGTAGAACCAGATCTGGCGCTGCTCGTCCAGTCCGGGGACAAAAAAGTCGAGGCCGATTTCGCCCACCGCCACCAGATGCGGGTCCCCGCGCTGCTGGTTCAGCAGTTCGCGCAGCGCCGCGATATCGGACTCCTCGGCGCCGGGCGTGTAGAGCGGATGGATGCCCAGCGCATAGCTGTCGCCATGCAGATGCGCAAGTGCAATCACCTCTTTCCAGTGGCTGCGCTGCACGGCGGGAATGACCAGATGCGTGACGCCTGCGGCCTGCGCAGCGGCGCGCACGGCATCTCTGTCAGGCGCGAATTCGGGCGCATCCAGGTGGCAATGGGTATCTATCCAGGTTGGCATCTGCACATCATGCCTCGGCCGGGCTGCCTGCGCAGGGCGGCATCGGCAGATGACACGTCAAGTGACTACAGACAGTTTCCAGTCTTGTCCTACGGTACACACATTGAAACAAATAAAACATTAAGCAACTTCACCCCCCCTGCCCTGTGCTATCGGCCAAAGGAGCAAGTTATGACGGGACTTCTGCAAAGCACGCTCTGGCAACGCCTGAGCCAGAGTCATCAACGCGCCGATATGCAGGGCAAGCTGGCCGCACTGGATCAGGTGCAGGCCGTGATCGAGTTCGATCTGCAAGGCCATGTGCTGACGGCCAACGACAACTTTCTGCGCACCATGGGCTATAGCGCCGAGCAGATCATCGGCCAGCATCACCGCATGTTTGTGGACGAGGAGACCCGGGCCTCTGCCGAGTACGCCCAGTTCTGGCAGCGCCTGGCGGCAGGCCTGCATGACAGCGGCCGCTACCGCCGCATCAACAGCCAGGGCGAGGATGTGTGGCTGCAGGCCAGCTACAACCCGATCTTCGACAGCCAGGGCCAGCCGCGCAAAGTCATCAAGTACGCCACCGATATCACCGAGCAGCAGCAGCACGAAGACGATGCACGCGGCCAGCTCCAGGCCATTGCCAAGGTGCAAGCCATCATCGAGTTCGATTTGAACGGCAACATCCTCACGGCCAACGATCTGTTCCTGCAGACCATGGGCTACTCCCTCGCCGAAGTCGTTGGCAGGCACCACAGCATGTTTGTCCAGCCGCACGAGCGCCAATCCCCGGCCTATCAGCATTTCTGGCAGAAGCTGGCCCTGGGCCATCATGATGCAGGCCAGTACCTGCGCATAGCCAAGGCCGGCCGCCAGGTCTGGATCGAAGCCAGCTACAACCCCATACTCGACGCCGAAGGCCGGCCCTTCAAGGTCGTCAAGTTCGCCACCAACATCACACGCCGCGTGACCGCAGCGCAAACCCTGCGCGCCACGGTAGAGGGGCTGACCGAAAGCGCCAACCATGCGCGCCAGGCCAACGAGCTGGCCCAGGACGCCTGCAGCGTGGCCGAGGCCGGCGGTCGCACCGTGCAGGATGTGGTGACCACCATGGAATCCATCAGCGCCAGCTCGCGCAAGATCAGCGACATCATCGGCATGATGGACTCCATCGCCTTCCAGACCAATCTGCTGGCGCTCAACGCCGCCGTGGAAGCGGCCCGCGCCGGTGACCAGGGACGGGGCTTTGCCGTGGTGGCCAATGAGGTGCGCCAGCTGGCCCAGCACAGTGCCGAAGCCGCCAAGGAAATCAAGCAACTGATCCAGACCTCGGTCACCCAGGTCACCCAGGGGGTGACGCAGGTGCGCGAAGCGGGCACCACCATGGCGGAGATCGTGAACTCATCGCGCCAGGTCACGCAGA
The DNA here is from genome assembly GCF_058807955.1 of Comamonas sp. GW821-FHT11H03. Taxonomy (NCBI): domain Bacteria; kingdom Pseudomonadati; phylum Pseudomonadota; class Betaproteobacteria; order Burkholderiales; family Comamonadaceae; genus Comamonas; species Comamonas sp. GW821-FHT11H03. Next base: position 429,886 of record NZ_JBXARF010000002.1, on the reverse strand, counting down.
TCATGGGCGAAGTGGTGCAGACTTCGCTGGCCCAGTCCGCCAGGCTGCGTGAGGTCACCGACGACCTGACGGCTCAGGATGTCTCGACCAACCCTGGCTCAGGCAAGCCGCGCCCCGCCGTGCCGCTGCAGGCATCGGCTCGCGAGCAAGCCAAGGTCGCTATCAGAAATGCAGCTGTCAGCGCTTATTGATAGATCGTTTCAGGCGACTTTCATGAAAAAAGGCCCGGGGCACTGCAACTGCAGCGACCCGGGCCTTGCTGTGGCTGAGCACGATCAGGCCAATTGCCCGCGCCCCAGCCTGACCATGCGATCGCAACGCGCGGCCAAGCCCTCGTCATGGGTGACCATCACGAACGCCGTACCATGGCTGCGCGCCAGCTCCAGCATCAGCGCAAACACCGTATCGGCCGTGCCGCGATCCAGATTGCCCGTGGGCTCGTCGGCCAGCACGCAGGCCGGACGCGTGACCAGGGCGCGTGCAATGGCCACGCGCTGACGCTCGCCGCCCGACAGCTCGGCCGGGCGATGCGCCATGCGCTGGCCCAGGCCCACGGCGCGCAGCATCTCGGCCGCGCGGTCCATGCAGTCCTCCCTGACATCGCGGCGAATGCGCAGTGGCATGGCCACATTTTCCTGAGCCGAAAATTCGGCCAGCAGGTGGTGGAACTGGTAGATGAAGCCCAGATGCCGGTTGCGCAGCGCGCCCTGCTTTTGCGGGCTGAGCTGGTGCAGGGGCTGACCCATGAGGCTGACGCTGCCGGTGGTGGGCGCATCCAGCCCGCCCAGCAAATGCAGCAAGGTCGATTTTCCCGAGCCCGAGGCGCCGACAATCGCCAGCGTCTCGCCCGCCTGAACCTGCAGATCCACACCCTGCAGCACGGTCACATCCAGCTTGCCTTCGGCAAAGCGCTTGGTCAGGCCGCGTGCCTCCAGCACATTCCGCTCCATCACAACATCATTCATAACGCAGTGCCTCCGCAGGGTTCACGCGGCTGGCACGCCAGCTGGGGTAAATCGTGGCCACAAAAGAAAGAATCAGGGAAATCACGGCGATCGGCACGATGTCCGTGGACTGCGGCTCGCTGGGCATCTTGCTGATCAGGTAGATGTCCTTGGGCAGGAAATTGGCATGCAGCGCCTGCTCAATGGCCGGCACGATGACGTCGATATTGAAGGCAATCGCCAGCCCCAGCGCCAGACCGGCCAAGGTACCGATGACGCCGACCATGGCGCCCTGCACCATGAAGATACCCATGATGGACGAGGGCGAGGCCCCCAGGGTGCGCAGGATGGCAATGTCGGCACGCTTGTCCTGCACGCTCATCACCAGGGTGGACACCAGATTGAAAGCCGCCACGGCCACGATCAGGGTCAGGATGATGAACATCATGCGTTTTTCAAGCTGCACGGCGGCAAACCAGGTCTTGTTCTGCTGCGTCCAGTCACGGATGAACAAGCGATCCGTCAGGGTGTCCGCCAGTTCATGCGCCACGCGCGGCGCCTCGTGCAGATCCTTGAGCTTGAGACGAATGCCGGTCGGCCCTTCCAGGCGGAAGATGCGCTGTGCATCCTCGTAATGCATCATCACCAGCGCCGAGTCATATTCGTAGTGACCGGAATCGAAGGTGCCGGCCACCGTCATCTGCTTCATGCGCGGCAGCACGCCCGCTGGCGTGACCTGTCCGCTGGGCGCGATCAGCGTGATCACATCGCCTTCGCTCACACCGAGACTGCGCGCCAGCTCGATGCCAAGCACCACCTTGAACTCGCCGGGCACCAGGCGCTTGAGCACCTCGCCGCTGGCGGCCGCCAGGTCGGTCACCTCGCCCTCACGCGCCGGATCGATACCGCGCACCAAGGCGCCTTTCATGTCCTCGCCACGCGCCAGCAATGCCTGGGCCGCCACAAAAGGCGCGGCCCCCACCACATCGGGGTTGGCTCTGGCCTCGCGCATGGTGCGCTCCACATCGGGCAGGGGCGCGCCCTGAGGGGCGTAGATCTCCACATGTGAGACGACGCTGAGCATGCGATCCCGCACTTCCTTCTGGAAGCCGTTCATCACGCTCAGCACAATGATCAGCGCCGCCACGCCCAGCGCAATGCCAAGCATGGAGACACCCGAGATAAAGGAGATGAAGCCATTGCGGCGTGTGGCGCGCCCTGCACGGGTATAGCGCCAGCCCACGGCCAGTTCGTAGGGAAATTGCATGTTGGCATGCATTGTGGCATTGCCGGCAATGCCCTGTTGTCGGCGCCAGCCTTCTGCGACCTGACTGTCCACCCCCTCTATCGGGGCGGCCTGCTGCGCCCTATGCGCGGCAGATCCGCATACCGATCCTGCTGCTCCAGCGTCACCGCATGGGCCTGGAGCTTTGCCAGCAGGCCGTCAAACAAGGCCAGTTCCTCATCGCTGAGAATGGACACGATATCGGCATGGATCTTGACCATCTCGGGCAGTATCAGGCCGTACATGCGCCGCCCCTCATCGGTCAGATACATGGCCACGCGCCGGCGGTCTCCATCCAGAGGTTTGCGCAGCACCCAGCCTTTGTCCTCCAAACCGCCGAGCGCCCGAGAGGTGCGCGCCCTGTCCAGTTGCACCTTCTGCGCCAGCTCGGAGGACAGCAAACCCTCCTCGGTCGCCAGCGTCGCCATCACTCCCCATTCACGACGCGTGAGGCCGAAGCGGGCCTCGCACATGCGCATCGCCATTCCGCCCGCCACGCCAAAGAAGCGGCTGATGCGAAACAACAGCATCTGCTGAATGGAGGTGGGTTGTCGGGTATTCACGGGGATGAGTTGATTAGATCAATTGTGGATGTCACTTCTACAGTGGCATTCCCAATACAGAGACAAAGGGGAGTGCCGGGGATTTTCGCAAATGCCGGCTCCTCCCTCAGACAAGAGAGTGATTCCATGGCTCGCCTGACTGCACCCCGCCGCCTTCTCCCAACCAGCCTGGCTCTGCTGCTGGGCTGCTCCGCCTTCGCCTCCCTGGCCCAATCTGTCGATGGCGCTGCCGTCGCCGCCTGGCCTCACAAGCCGGTTCGGCTGATAGCAGCCTTCGCTCCCGGAGGGGCGGTGGACATATTGGCGCGCGGTGTCGGAGAAGTGCTTCAGCGCGAAACCAAGCAGCCCTTCGTTGTTGAAAACCGCACCGGCGCTGGCGGCAACATAGGAGCCGATTACGTCGCCAAGGCTGCCGCCGACGGCTACACCATGCTGATCGGCCTGGACACGAGCTTCACGGTCAACCCGCTGATCTACAAAAGCATGCCGTTCAAAAATGGCGACCTGCGTCCTGTCATGGTGTTCGCCTCGCAAGGCATGCTGATGGCTGTCAGTCCCAAGACCAATATCAAGACACTGGAGCAGTTCATTGCCCGCGGCAAGGACAAGGGCCTGACCCTGGGCTCCGCCGGCTATGGAACCCCCGGCCATCTGGCCTCCAGCATCCTGACTTACGCCACCGGAGCCAAGGTCAACCACGTGCCCTACAAAGGCAATGCACCCGCCACGCTGGCGATGCTCTCGGGCGAAGTGGATGGCGGCGTCATCAGCTCCACTGCCATGCTGCCCCATGTGACCACTGCAAAGATCACGGCGCTGGCGGTGACCACGGCCCAGCGCAACCCCTTGCTGCCGAAAGTCCCCTCGGTGGCAGAGCTGGGACACAAGGAGCTGCAGCAGGAAGTGCTTTTCGCGGCCTGGGTGCCCAGCAGCACACCTGAGCCGCTGGTGCAGAAAATCCAGGCACACCTCGAGAAGGCCATGAAGGACGGCACGCTGCGCGAGCGCATGCGTGTCAACGACATGGTCTACGAAGGACTGACAGGTGATGCAGCCGCCAAGCGCATCCAGGCCCTGGCCGACCGCTACCGTGTGCTGGCGCAGGCCACCGGCATGAAGATGGAATAGGGCCTCTTGCCGACCTACCGACCTATAACAACAACGGCCCGCATTTCATGACTCGTCCCAACATCATCTTTATCGTCGCCGACGATCTCGGCTATGCCGATCTGGGCTGCTACGGCGGCCGCGATGCCGACTTCGGCCCGGTATCTCCGGTGCTCGACCGCCTGGCCGCCAACGGCCTCAGGCTCACCCAGGGCTATGCCAATTCCCCCGTGTGCTCGCCCACGCGTTTTGCCTTGGCCACGGCCCGCTATCAATACCGCTTGCGCGGTGCCGCCGAGGAGCCCATCAACAGCAAGACGCGTGGCACGCCGCTGGGCGCCAAGCTGGGCCTGCCGCCCGAGATCCCCACCGTCGCCTCGCTGCTCAAGGGCGCGGGCTACCGCACGGCACTGATCGGCAAATGGCATCTGGGCTACCCTCCCCACTTCGGCCCGTTGCGCTCTGGCTACGAGGAGTACTTCGGCCCCATGTCGGGCGGCGTGGATTACTTCACCCATCTGAGCAGCTCGGGCCAGCACGATCTGTGGGTGGGCGAAGAGGAGTATCACGACGAAGGCTATCTGACCGACCTGCTGTCCCAGCGCAGCGTGGACTTTGTCAACCGCATGAGCGAGGGCAACGCCCCCTTCTTCCTGAGCCTGCACTACACGGCGCCGCACTGGCCCTGGGAAACCCGTGATGACCGCGAGACTGCCGAGCAGCTGGGAGCGGGCATCACGCATCTGACGGGAGGCAATATTCACCAGTACCGCCGCATGATTCATCACATGGATGAGGGCATAGGCTGGATCGTCGAAGCACTGCGCAAGAGCGGCCAGCTCGACAACACGCTGATCGTCTTCACCAGCGACAACGGCGGCGAGCGCTTCTCGGACAGCTGGCCTCTGGTGGGCGGCAAGATGGACCTGACCGAAGGCGGCATCCGCGTGCCCTGGATCGCCCACTGGCCTGCCGTGATCGAAGCCCGTCGCGCCAGCGCCCAGCCATGCATGAGCATGGACTGGTCGGCCACGGTGCTGGATGCTGCCGGTGTGAGCGCCGATCCCGACTACCCGCTGGACGGCGTCTCCCTGCTGCCCGTGCTGCGCACCGACGGTGCGGAGTTTGCCCGGCCGCTGTACTGGCGCATGCTCTACCGCAACCAGCGTGCGCTGCGCGAGGGCGAATGGAAATACCTGCGCGTGGAAGACAACGAATACCTGTTCAATCTGGCGCAGGACGAGCGCGAGCGTGCCAATCTGGCCGGCCAGCACCCCGAGCGCATGCAGGCCATGCGCCAGCACTGGGACGACTGGAATGCCGGCATGCCCGCCATTGCCGAGGACGCGAGCTACAGCCTGGTCTACACCCTGAAAAATATGCCGGCGAGGTGACAAAGCACCCCGCACCATGCCCGGGCGGCGGCCATGCCCGACAATAGCGCCCATGTCTTTGACCGCGCCTTTGCTGCCTGCCGCCCAAGCCCTGGGCATAGGCACCTCTGAAATCATTGTTGCCTATGCCAGCGGCCCTGCCGACATTCCCCAGGCATGGGACGGTTTGCAACTCCCTCACCTGCAGGCCTTGCTGGCAACGCTGGCACCGTCCCCGATGGTGCAGGGCGACGAGATGGATTTCTCTCCCCCGCATGAGCGCGCCCTGGCCCGTGGCATGCAGCTGCCCGATACACCCGGTCTGATTCCCTGGGCTGCACTGGCGGCTGGAGACAGCAGTCAGGCCTGTGCCTTCATCACGCCCTGCCACTGGCATATCACGCCGGACCAGGTCCATCAGACCGACCCGGCCAGCGCGCCGCTGGACGAAGACGAATCCCGCCAGTTGCTGGCGCTGATCGCTCCCTGGTTCAGCGACGACGGCATCACGCTGCAATATCTGCGCGCCGACCTCTGGCTGGCACGCGGTGCAGCCTTCAAGGGTCTGGCCACCGCATCGATGGACCGCGCGCTGGGCCGCGACGTGCGCCCCTGGATGCCCGACCCGATTCAGGGAGCCATCATTCAGCGTCTGCAGACCGAGTTGCAGATGCTGCTCTACACCCATGTATTCAACGACCTGCGGGCCGAGCGCGGCCTGCCGCCCATCAACTCCTTCTGGGTGCATGGCACGGGAGACCTCGCCAGCCTGCCTGCGGCGACCGCCCGGACCGTGTGCGTGGATGATCTGCGCCACAGCGCGCTGCAAGGCAATGTGCAAGGCTGGCAAAAGGCCTGGCAGGCGCTGGACAGCGGCCTGATCGCCGAGCTGCAGCAGCGGGCTGCCCGTGGCGAACCCGTAAAGCTCACGCTCTGCGGCGAACGCAATGCGGTGCAGTGGCAAAGCCAGCCACGCGGCCTGATGGACAAGATAAAGAGTGTTTTTGGCACGAAACGCCTGCCTGATCTACGGGAAATGCTATGAAAATAATTCCCAGATCCATCCCCAACGACAGTGTCTCTGCACTGCTTCAGGCCAAGGTTCATCCCTTGCTGGCCCAGCTCTATGCAGCGCGAGGCGTCTGCTCGGCCGACGAACTGGACGATGCCCCGGCCCGGCTGCTGCCGCCTTCGGGCCTGCGCGGCATCGATGCTGCCGTGCAACTGCTGGCCGATGCCATAGACGCGCAAAAGCGTCTGTGCATCGTCGCCGACTATGACTGCGATGGCGCAACAGCCTGCGCCGTGGGCCTGCGCGGCCTGCGCATGCTGGGCGCTGCCCATGCCGACTACCTCGTGCCCGACCGCGTGATCGACGGCTACGGCCTGACCGCCCCCATCTCGCGCCGCGTCAAGGAGACCGGTGCCGACATGCTGATCACCGTGGACAACGGCATTGCCAGCGTGGAAGGCGTGGCCGTGGCCAAGGAGCTGGGCATGTCCGTCGTTGTGACCGACCACCACTTGCCTGGCGACCACCTGCCGCCAGCCGATGCCATCGTCAACCCCAACCAGCCTGGCTGCGAGTTCGCGAGCAAATCCATGGCCGGCGTGGGCGTCATGTTCTATGTGCTGCTGGCACTGCGCACCGAGCTACGCAACCGCGGCCGCTTTGACCGCCACAACCAGCCCCGTCTTGAGCAATTGCTGCCGCTGGTCGCCCTGGGCACGGTGGCCGATGTGGTCAAGCTCGACGCCAACAACCGCCGCCTGGTGGCACTGGGCCTCAAGCAGATTCGCAAAGGCAGCATGCAGCCCGGCATACGCGCGCTGTTCGAGGCATCGGGCCGCCGCTTTGACATGGCCTCCACCATCGACTTCGGCTTTGCCCTGGGCCCGCGCATCAATGCCGCCGGTCGTCTTGCCGACATGACCATAGGCATCGAGTGCCTGACCACGGAAGATGTCAGCCGCGCCGACAATCTGGCACGCATGCTGGACAGCATCAACCGCGAGCGCCGTGAGATCGAAGTCAGCATGCGCGAGCATGCCCTGCTCATGGCCGAGGGCCTGTGCGAGGACGGCATGACGCCGCCGCCTGCCATCAGCGTGTTCGACCCCGACTTTCACGAAGGCGTGGTCGGTGTAGTGGCATCGCGCATCAAGGACAAGCTGCACCGGCCCACGTTTGTCTTTGCAGCCAGTGGCGCTCCGGGCAAGGAGCACGAGCTCAAGGGCTCGGGCCGCTCCATTCCAGGCTTTCACCTGCGCGATGCGCTGGACCTCGTCAGCAAGCGCCATCCCGGTCTGATACTGCGTTTTGGCGGCCACGCCATGGCGGCAGGCTGCACCATAGAGGAAGCGCACTTTGACGAGTTCGAGCAGGCTTTTGCCCAGGTCGCCAGGGAATGGCTGGATGCCGCAACGCTGACGCGCAGACTGGAGACCGACGGGCCGCTTTCGCCCCAATGGCTGGACACCGGCCTGATCGAACAAATGCAGCTGGCCGTCTGGGGCCAGGGCTTTGCCGCGCCGACTTTCAGCGAAGAGCTGGAGATCACCTCGCAGCGACTGGTCGGCGAAAAGCATCTGAAGCTGGAGCTGCTGCACCATGGCTCCAAGATCGACGGCATCTGGTTCAACCACACCGACCCGCTGCCCGCGCGCACCACCCTGGCCTATCGCCTGGACATCAACGAATGGCGCGGCGAACGCAAGGTGCAGTTTCTCGTGGAAGCCGCGCAGGACTTCGAGGGTGGTGCCGGCAACATGGGCTTCTGATCTTCACCCCAGCCAGGGAAGCCGCCACCGGGGACGCGGCGGCTGTACTGTGCGCGCAGCGCCCGCTACTTAGAACTGCGCCCAGCTATCGTCGTCCGCAGTGCTTGCGACCGACCGGGCCTTGGGCCTGGCCTGCGTCAGCCTGGGGAGGGCTGCGACAGGCTGAGCCGCAGGCCTGATCGCCTTGATCGTCGCTGGCACTTTCATAAGCGATATGGGCTTAGCCGCGAAGGCCTCGGCATCTCGTCCCAGCTTGAAGACAGACACCACTTCGGCCAGGCGGCGCGCCTGCTCCTGCATGGACAGCGCTGCCGCACTGGACTCCTCCACCAGCGCCGCGTTCTGCTGCGTCATCTGGTCCAGATTGCTCACCGCCTGATTGACCTGGTTGATGCCGTCGCGCTGCTCGGTGGACGAGGCGGTGATCTCGCCAATCAGGTCGCTGACGCGGCGCACGCCGGCCACAATCTCGCTCATGCTCTGGCCCGCCAGCTCTACCTGCTGCGAGCCGGACTGCACGTTATCGACGCTAGTGGTGATGAGCTGCTTGATCTCCTTGGCTGCCTCGGCGCTGCGCTGCGCCAGGCTGCGCACCTCGCCCGCCACCACGGCAAAACCACGGCCTTGCTCGCCAGCTCGGGCCGCTTCCACGGCGGCATTCAAGGCCAGGATGTTGGTCTGGAAGGCAATCGAGTCGATCACGCCGATGATGTCGGCAATCTTGCGACTGCTGTCGGTGATCTGGCCCATGCTCTGCACCACCTGCTGCACCACGCGACCGCCTTGCTCGGCCGCCTGGGCGGCTGTCGATGCCAGCTGGTTGGCCTGGCGGGCCGTGTCGGCAGACTGGGTGACGGTGGCCGTCAGCTCTTCCATGCTGGCAGCGGTTTCTTCGAGGTTGGCCGCCGTCTGCTCGGTGCGGGCCGACAGGTCCTGGTTGCCCGTGGCAATCTGGCCCGAGGCCGAGGAGACGGACTCCACGCCCGATCGCACCTGACCGACCACAGAGCGCAGACGCTCGGCCATGGCATTCAATGACTGGTGCAGATGGCCCAGTTCGTCTTCGCTGTCATGCCCGGTTCTGAAACTCAGATCGCCCTCGGCAATCGCATCTGCCAGCTCCACGGCCTCAAGCAGAGGCTGGGTGATGGAGCGCATGATGAGCAGGCCGGTCACCAGGCCCAGCAGCATGATGACGCCGCAAGAGATAGCTATCACCACATAGGCTTTGGAGCGGATGGATTCACCCAGCTCCAGCGCCTGCACCCGGTAGCGGTCCTGCAGCTGCACATAGGCATCCAGGGTCGCATAGTACTTTTGCGCCATCGGATTGAGCCGCTCTTCGATCAGCTTTTGCGAACGCTCGAAATCCTTGGATTGACGAGCCTGATCCACCTCCTTGTTCACCGCAAACAAGGCATCTCTATGCGTGTTCACATCGGCCATCAGGCTCTTGGCCTCTTGCGTATGAACCTGTGCCAGCACCTTGTCGCGCAACTCGTTGATGCTGGCGATCAGGCCGGCCATGGCCTTGTACTGGTGCTCGACCAGATTCTCTTCCGTGGACATGGCGGCCGCCGTGAAGCGATCCATGCTCATCTGGGTCAGGATGCGCCACTCCTTGGCCTGCGCAGCAGCAGTCTGAGCTTCCACCACCGCCGCAAGAACGCCCTCGTTGACACGTTTGGAATAAACCAGGCTGCCTGCCACCAGCAACAGCATGCCCGCCAAAAGACCGATCACCAACGCCCACAGCTTCCGAGCCACGGTGAATTGAAACAACTTCATGAACCAACCAATCCAGACAAAAGAACCCACAAACACAGGCACGTCCGCATCGTGAACTCCGGGCTGGCTTGTGCATGACTCTGACGGTCAATTCCTGGCCCCTGACGTCCTCCCTCCACCTCTGCGGGATGCTCTCCCCGAGGTCTCATCAATATATTAATAATTGTTACAACTGCTTTGCATATTGCGCACGACTGATGTTCTCAGTACTTTCCCGCTTTTCGACACGGCTGGAGTTGGCCGGCCAGAATGAAAAAGCCCGCCGCCTCCTGTCAGAAGCGGCGGGCCTGCAAGCAGGTGTCGGCCTGCGGTTTAGAAAGTTTCCCAATCCCCATCGTCAGAGTGCGCAGCAGGCTTGGCCTTGCTGGCACTCAGTGCAGTGGGAGCCGGGCCGGCGGGCGCTTTCTTGATCGCGGGCCTGACTGCAGCAGCAGTCTGCTTCACTGGCGCCATGGCCGGCATGGCGCGGCTGGCCGGGCGCTGGGGAGCTGCCGCCTTGGCATAGCCGGTTTCATGGCCGAGCTTGAAGACAGACACCACTTCGGCCAGGCGGCGCGCCTGCTCCTGCATGGACAGCGCTGCTGCACTGGACTCCTCCACCAGCGCAGCGTTCTGCTGCGTCATCTGGTCCAGATTGCTCACCGCCTGATTGACCTGGTTGATGCCGTCGCGCTGCTCGGTGGACGAGGCCGTGATCTCGCCAATCAGGTCGCTGACGCGGCGCACGCCGGCCACAATCTCGCTCATGCTCTGGCCCGCCAGCTCTACCTGCTGCGAGCCGGACTGCACGTTATCGACGCTAGTGGTGATGAGCTGCTTGATCTCCTTGGCCGCCTCTGCGCTGCGCTGCGCCAGGCTGCGCACCTCGCCCGCCACCACGGCAAAACCACGGCCTTGCTCGCCAGCTCGGGCCGCTTCCACGGCGGCATTCAAGGCCAGGATGTTGGTCTGGAAGGCAATGGAGTCGATCACGCCGATGATGTCGGCAATCTTGCGGCTGCTGTCGGTGATCTGGCCCATGCTCTGCACGACCTGCTGCACCACGCGACCGCCTTGCTCGGCCGCCTGGGCGGCTGTCGATGCCAGCTGATTGGCCTGACGCGCAGTGTCGGCAGACTGGGTGACGGTGGCCGTCAGCTCTTCCATGCTGGCAGCGGTTTCTTCGAGGTTGGCCGCCGTCTGCTCGGTGCGGGCCGACAGGTCCTGGTTGCCCGTGGCAATCTGGCCCGAGGCCGAGGAGACGGACTCCACGCCCGAGCGCACCTGACCAACGACGGAGCGCAAGCGCTCGGCCATGGCGTTCAGGGACTTGAGCAGACGGCCAAGTTCGTCATGACGGTCATTGCGTACCGTTGCCGTCAAATCGCCGGCAGCGATCGAGTCGGCCAGCACCATCGCCTCATTCAATGGAGCGGTGATCGAGCGCAGAATCAGCACAGCCATCGCCAAGCCCAGCAGAACAATCAGACCACAGACCAGACCGATAGCCACATAGGCCTGAGACTGGCGCGCTTCGCCATCGGCAATCGCGCGCTCGCTGCGCTGCTCCTGCAACTGCACAAACTTGCGCTGGGCATCCATATAGGTTTTGGCGTCGGGACGCAGCCGCTTTTCCACAATGTCGAAAGCTGCCGCGAAATCACTGCTATTGCGCGCGGCCTGCACGGCTGCATTGCTCTCCAGCGTCTTGCGCCTGCGCTCGGCAACCTCGTCCAGCACCTTGCGTGACTCATCGTCAGTGACCAGTTCGTTGAGCTTTTTCTGCAGTTCGGTGATATGCGCAATCCCGTCACTCATCAGCTTGCGCTGCTGCTCCACCAGGTTTTCCTCGGAGGAAATGGCAGCGACGATGGAGCGATCCACACTTTGCTCGGTCAGATGACGCCACTCGCTGGCAATGTTGGCAGCCATTCGGGTGCGTGTGGCCTCCTTGGAGATGCTCACGTACACGCGATCCAGATAGATCAGACTGCCTGCAGATACCAGCAGCAAGCCCGCCAGCAAGCCAATCACCAAAGCCCACAGCTTTTGTGACACAGAGAACTGATTCAATTTCATTTTTTTATCCATCTCAATAGATCAAGCAACACCGTGGCAGCCTTAACGAATTCAGAAACTCACAAGAGCTGTAGCTAATCCTTAATCGGCATACTTGCGAGAGATTTGAGCTTTGTTACAAGCTACGACGGCAACAGCGCTCGTGCGATGACACACATCATGATTGCGTACAGCCGCCTACAATCAAGCCGTGCCCAAAACCTATCTGAACGCCGATCTGCACTGCCACTCCGTCGTCTCCGACGGCACTCTGACGCCCGAGCAACTGGCTCTGCGTGCTGCCGAGCGAGGGGTGGAGCTCTGGGCGCTGACCGATCACGACGAGGTCGGTGGCCAGCACCGGGCAGCAGCCGCAGCCAGGTCAGCGGGGCTGGACTATCTGACAGGCACTGAAATTTCCGTCAGCTTCTCGGGCAGCGGCGTACATATCGTGGGCCTGGGCTTTGACGCCGATAACGCAGCTCTGACCCAAGGCCTGTACGACACGCGCAACGGCCGCGGCCCACGCGCCCGCGAAATGGCCAGGCAGCTGGAGCTGGCCGGCATTCCGGGTGCCTATGAAGGAGCACTGCGCCACGCAGGCAACCCCGAGCTGATCTCACGCACCCACTTTGCGCGCTTTCTCGTGGAGAGCGGAGTCTGCAGCGACACCTATGAAGTCTTCAAACGCTATCTGACAGAAGGCAAGCCCGGTTATGTCGCCCATGTCTGGGCGAATCTGGAGGATGCCGTGCGCTGGATCGTGGATGCAGGAGGCGTCGCCGTGATTGCTCACCCCGCACGTTACGACTTGAGCCGCAACGAGGAATATGCGCTGTTTTCCAAGTTCAAGGAACTCGGCGGCCAGGGCGTGGAGGTCGTGACCGGCAGCCATCGCCCGCACGAATATGCGATCTATGCCGATCTGGCCCTGGAATTCGGACTGGCCGCATCGCGCGGCAGCGACTTTCACAGCCCCGATGAATCGCAGATAGACCTGGGGCAGCTGCCCCATCTGCCCAGCCAGCTCACACCCGTCTGGGAGCTGCTGCAGGACCGCATACAGCGTGCGTAAATCACAGAGAGAGATTGCATGACCACCGTTTTTGAAGTCTATCCAGAGAACCCGCAACCGCGCATCATCAAGCAGGCGGCAGAAATGCTGCGCAAGGGTGCCATTCTTGCAGTACCCACCGATTCCAGCTATGCCCTGGTCTGCCACCTGGACGACAAGAACGCCGTGGACCGCATGCGCCGCATCCGGCAGATCAACGACAAGCACCACCTCACGCTGCTGTGCCGCGACCTGTCCGAGCTGGCCAACTATGCCCGCGTGGACAACCGCCAGTACCGCCTGCTCAAGCTGGCCACGCCAGGCCCCTACACCTTTATTCTTGAAGCCAGCAAGGAAGTGCCCAAGCGCCTGAGCCACCCCTCGCGCAAGACCATCGGCCTGCGCGTGCCGGATCGCAAAGGCCTGCAACTGCTGCTGGAAGAGCTGGGCGAGCCCTTGCTGGCCACCACCTTGATCGCGCCCGGAGAGACCGAGCCGCTCAATGATGCAGAGTCGATTCTGGAGCGCTTCCCCCATGAGCTGGATGCCGTGGTCGACTCCGGTGCCTGCCCGCAGCAACCCACCACGGTGCTGGACCTCACGCCCATGGCCTTGAACAATTCGCCCGTCGTGGTGCGCCAGGGCATGGGCAGCCTCAAGGACATCGGCCTGCAACCCGAATAAGCGCGGCCTCATGCAGCCAAAGCAGCCGCCGCAAGACTTTGTTCAGCGCCACTGGCCCTGGCTCACCGGCTTTTTGTGCGCGTACTCGGTGATGGTGGCGGTGCTGTTCTGGCGGGCGTCTCCGTCATGGCTGATCTATGCCCTGGCCACCCTCTGGACGGCGTGGGCGATCAGGGCCTATGGCAAAGGCCAATCATTCCATGTCTGTCCAGGACTGTCGGCACATGAGGATGACTCCATGCTGCGCCGCAAAGTCTTGCTGGGAACGGCTATCTGCCTCCATTTCGGCTTTGCCGTCGTAGCCATTTACGGCTATCTGCACGAAATTCGCTGAATCAAAGTTCTTCATAGGCCAGCTCGCGGGCACGAGCTGGACGCGCCTGCGCGGCCACCGCTCCGCGTGGAGCTGGCATGGCGAAAGGAACCAGACCAGGCGCTTCATCGTCATCGAGTTTGAAGGCACCCACCGCCTGCTGCAGATCCTGCGTGCGCGCATTGAGCGCAGCAGCGGCTTGCGTGGCCTGCATGACCAGGGCGGCATTTTCCTGATTGGTGCTGTCCATATGGGCCACGGCCATATTCACATGGGCGATGCCCTCGCTTTGCTGCTGCAGCGCACCGGAGATTTCGCTCAGCAGGCCTGTGACCTGGCCCACGGACTGCATGATGTCCTTCATGGTGCTGCCGGCCTGGCCCACCAGGCCAGAGCCGCTTTCGACCTGGGTCACGCTGGCCGTGATCAGCTCCTTGATCTGCTTGGCCGCTTCGGCACTGCGCTGGGCCAGCGAGCGCACCTCGCTGGCCACCACGGCAAAGCCACGTCCCTGCTCGCCAGCACGGGCCGCTTCCACGGCCGCATTGAGGGCCAGGATATTGGTCTGGAAGGCGATACCTTCAATGACCTGAATGATGTCCACAATCTTGCGCGAGCTGCCGCTGATGGCATCCATGGTGTGAACCACCTGGTCCACCACTTCACCGCCACGTCCGGCCGTGGCCGATGCAGCGACCGCCAGAGAGCTGGCCGAATGAGCGCGCTCTGCGTTCTGGCGCACGGTGACGGTGAGCTGCTCCATGCTGGCTGCGGTTTCGGTCAGCGCGCTGACCTGCTGCTCGGTACGGCTGGAGAGGTTGGTGTTGCCTGCATCAATCTCGTAGGCCGACACGGCCAGCGAGTCGGTGGACTGCTTGATACGGCCCACCAACTCGGTCAGCGTGTCTTCCATGGTGCTCAGTGCCGTCAGCAAACGTCCGAACTCGCCTTCGGCATTGGAAGAGAACTCCTTGCTCAGGTCCCCTGCCGCCACGGTCTCGGCAATCAGTATGGCTTCCTGCAGGGGCGCGACGATGCGGCGTCGCAGGCTGACCCACGACCAGGCGCAGGAAATGCAGACCCAGGCCCCCAGTGCCAGCAGCCACCAGCGCGAACGTTCCACCTCGGCCATCAGGCTCTCGGACTGCTGCGCCGTCAGCGAACCCGCCTTGAGCACCTCCAGCACATCGGACATTGCTGACCAGGCAATTCCCATCAAAGCCAGCACAAAAACACTGATGCTGACAAATGCGATTACCAGTCGCTTGCTTACCGTCATATCGATCCCCTTGCCCTGTCCTGCCGAACGCCGCGTTATGTATTGATTTCATCAACCCGCACAAAACCTGTTCTGCCGTGCAGGCAGCAACCGCAGATTTGCGCGAGTTGCATTTTGCAACATCTGGTTTACCACACAACTATGTGCAACCCGTATTTCTGCAACAGCAAACGGCTTGTCCCGACACAAGACAGCAGCTTGACTCGGCGTCTGAGACAATCAGTGCGTGGAACTCACCGAACTCATACAAACCGTACTGATTTACGCACTGCCCGTGCTGTTCGCCATCACCATTCATGAGGCGGCGCACGGCTATGCGGCGCGTCACTTTGGCGACAACACCGCAGCCATGATGGGGCGCATCACGCTCAACCCTATCAAGCATATCGATCCCATCGGCACCATCTTGATGCCGCTACTGCTGTATTTCGCTACCTCGGGGGCGTTTCTTTTCGGCTACGCCAAGCCCGTGCCCGTGCGCTTTGACCATCTGCGCCACCCCAAGCGCGACATGATCTGGGTAGCGCTGGCCGGTCCCGCCTCCAATTTCGCGCAGGCCGTGTTCTGGGGTCTGCTGCTGATCGTCTTGGTAGGTTCAGGTCTGCACGAGCGCTTTTTCCTAGAGATGTGCCGCGCCGGCATTCTGGTCAATCTGGTGATGTGGGCTTTCAATCTCTTTCCGTTGCCGCCTCTGGACGGCGGCCGCATTCTGGTCGGTCTGCTGCCCTGGAAACAGGCGCAACTGGTGGCGCGTATCGAACCCTATGGCTTTTTCATCGTCATGGCGCTGGTGATTGCCGGCGTGGTCGGCAACTACTGGCTGCGCCCGTTGATGAGCCTGGGCTACTCGGCCATCGATCTGATCCTCTACCCCTTCATGGCCTTGCTGCGCTGAACCCCGCGCCTGGTCTGCTACTGATATCTGTTGTTGATCCCTATGAGCACCACCCGTTTTCTGACCGGCATCACCCCCAGCGGTACCCCACACCTGGGCAACTACGCAGGCATGATGCGCCCCGCCATCGAAGCCAGTCGTGACAAGAATGTGGAGAACTTCTACTTTCTGGCCGACTACCACGCGCTCATCAAGTGTCAGGACCCCGAGCGCGTGCAGCGCTCGACCATCGAAATCGCCGCCAGCTGGCTGGCCGCTGGTCTCGACCCCGAGCATGTGACCTTCTACCGCCAGTCGGACATCCCCGAGATTCCGGAGCTGACCTGGTTCCTGACCTGCGTGACCGGCAAGGGCCTGCTTAACCGCGCCCACGCCTACAAGGCGGCGGTGGACAAGAACAATGCATCCGGCAGTGAACCTGACGACGGGGTGACCGCCGGTCTTTTCATGTATCCCGTGCTCATGGGCGCCGACATTCTGATCTTCAACGCCAACAAGGTTCCTGTGGGGCGCGATCAGGTGCAGCATCTGGAGATGGCGCGCGACATGGCGTCGAGCTTCAACCACATCTACGGCAGCGAGTACTTCACGCTGCCTGAGGCCGTGGTGGAAGAGTCTGTCGCCACCCTGCCCGGCCTTGACGGCCGCAAGATGAGCAAGAGCTACAACAACACGATTCCGCTCTTCGCACCACGCGAGCAGCTCAGAAAGCTCATCAACAGCATCACCACCGACTCGCGCGCCCCCGGCGAGGCCAAGGAAGTCGAAGGCTCGGCCCTGTTCCAGATCTATCAGGGCTTTGCCAGCGAAGAGGAAAGTGCCGCACTGCGCCAGCAATATGCCGAAGGCATTGCCTGGGGCGATGCCAAACAGATCCTGTTCGAGCGCATCGACCGCGAAATCGCCCCCATGCGCGAGCGCTACGAGTACCTGATTGCCCATCCCGCCGAGCTGGAAGAGATTCTTCAGGCCGGTGCGATCAAGGCCCGCAAGCTGGCAACCCCTTTGCTGCAGCAGTTGCGCGCCGCCGTGGGCATCCGCAATCTGGCGCAGGCCAGCAAGGCCAAGACCAAGGCCGCCAAGACGGCGCTGCCCCAGTTCAAGCAGTATCGCGAGACGGACGGCCAGTTCTACTTCAAGCTGGTGGCCGCTGACGGCCAGCTGCTGCTGCAAAGCCTGGGCTTTGCCGCCCCCAAGGAAGCGGGGCAGAACATTGCCCAGTTGCAGCGCGAAGGCGCGACGGCTCTGGCCGCCATCAAGCCGCGCCTGCAGACACTGGATGGTGTCAGCGATGACCAGGTGATCCAGGCTCTGGAACAACTGCGTGAGGCGGCCGAGCAATAGCTCCTCGCTGCCCGATGGACGCTGCCTCCGCACTCAAAGGACAGCGTGGATGCAATCCTTCGCACTAAAGGAACTACCGATGCGTATTGCTGCTCTGGATGACGATCCACTACAACTGGAACTGTTGCAACAAGTCGCGACGGAAGCCGGGCACAGCTGTCACTCTTACCTCAAGGGAGCTGCCCTTCAGCAGGCCCTGCGGCGCGAGAGCTTCGATCTGCTGCTTGTCGACTGGGAGCTGCCCGATAGCAGCGGGCCGGACATCGTGCGCTGGGTGCGCGAGCAGATCAGCAAGGAAGTGCCGATCGTCTTCGTGACGCACCGCAGCGAAGAGGCCGACATTGTCGAAGGCCTGGCCAGCGGTGCCGATGACTTCATGATCAAGCCCATCCGTGCGGGCGAGCTGCGCGCACGCATCGCCGCGCTGCTGCGCCGCGCCTATCCGCTGACGGCACAAAGCGTGCTGGACTTCGGTCCCTACCGCTTTCTCACCGCCATCAATGGCATAGAGATGGACGGCCAGCCCGTGGAGGTCACGCACCGCGAATACACGCTGGCACTGACGCTGTTCCAGAACCAGGGCCGTTTGCTCTCGCGCGATCATCTGCGCGAGGTCGTCTGGGGCCAGAACGCCGAGGTGCAGTCACGCTCGCTGGATACCCATGTCTCGCGCCTGCGCAATCTGCTGAACTTGCGCGCTGGTCAGCCCTACGCCATTTCAGCCGTTTATGGCTATGGTTACCGCCTCGATACCCCCGAAGCTGCGCAGCCCGCAGCCCCAGCTGCCTGAGTTCGCAGCCCATAACCTGCCTTTAAAGATGCCTGATTTACGTCAAAACCTCTTTTCCGTCCGCTCCCCCATGCCCATTCTGGGTGCAGGCATGCTGTGGGTGGCGTTTGGAGGGATGACGGCAGCAGGTCTGGCCCATGCCCAGATCACGCCCCGCGGCAACGATGTCATTGCCCACCGCGTGGAGACTGGAGATACGCTGGAGACGCTGGCAGCACGTTATCTGGGCGACCACAAGCGCTGGACGGCGCTGCAAAACCACAACAAGGTGGAAGACCCCTTGCGTCTGCGCCCTGGTTCGGTGCTGGAAATTCCCACGCGCCTGTTGCGCGCCGCGATGGCTTCGGTGGTGTTTGTGCAAGGCGATGTGCAAAGCTCGCGCTCTGCGAGCCATCTCGCAGACTCCGTCAACGCGCCACCTCAGCCTGTGCAAAAAGGCCAGTTGCTGCAGGAAGGCGATTCGCTCCAGGTTCCCGCCAACGCCTTTGTCTCTGTGCGTCTGGCAGATGGCTCACTGGTGCGCGTGCAGTCCGAATCCGATGTCGAGTTGCGACAGATGCGCCGCAAAGGCCGAGCCGGCACTCTGCAGTCCGTCATCGATCTGCGCGAGGGCGCGATTGAAGCCAAAGTGTCCAGGCAGACCAATGGCGAGCGCCGCTTCGAAGTGCGCACCCCGGCGGCCTCGACCAGCGTGCGCGGCACCCAGTTTCTGGTAATGAGCGATGACGCGGGCCGCACGGCTGCTGCCGTCGACGAAGGCTCGGTCGCCGTGCAGACGGGCCAGCCCGCAGCCTTGCTGAGGCCAGGTCAAGGTCTATCCGTTTCCGCCAACGGCCAGATCGGCAGGCCCACCGCCATGCTGGAGGCTCCCGATATTGCGGCCTGGCCCTCTCTTGTCGAAGACGCCAGCTGGGTCAGCCTGCCCTTGCCGGCCATGGCTGGTGCCGTGCGTTACCAAGTGCTGCTGGCTCAGGACAAGGAGCTGACCCAGATCGTGCGCGGCGGCATGTTCACCAAGTCACCTGCACGCCTGACGGGAGTGGAAGACGGCAGCTACATTGCGGCCATTCGCGCCATTGACACCAACGGCATTCCTGGCAAGCGCAGCCTGCAAGCGTTGCGCATCAAAGCGCATCCGGTGCCTCCGCTCTACGAGTCGCCAGCACCTGAAGCCACCGTCGGACAGGGCCAGCAAGGCCTGCAATGCACCCAGGTGGCCGAAGCCTCGGCCTACCGCATCCAGGTGGCCGCCGCCGACGGCAGCTTTGCCCAGCCGCTCATCGATGCCAACGACCTCAAGGACTGCGCCCTGCCTGCCAATGCGCTGACCAAGCTGCCTGTTGGCGAATATATGTGGCGCGTCAGCAGCATACGTACGCTTGACAACGGACAGCCGGATGCGGGCCCCTTCGCCGCCCCGCAAAAGATGAAACTGGCCCTGGCCCCCCAATCGCCCGAGATGCAGATCGGCGGCGCGCCCGGCGAAGGCAGCAGCCATATTCACTGGGCAGGTGAAGAGGGTCAACGCTACCGCATCGTGGTCGCCAGCGACGCCGGTTTTACTGCCCCCCTGATCGACATCTGGGTGACCCAGCCTCAGTGGAGCACGCAGGACCTGCCTCCTGGTACCTACTATCTGCAGATGCAGGTCGAGGATGCCAACGGCCTGCGCAGCAATCTGTCTGCCGCGCGCCAATTCCAGACCGGCAACTGGGTAACCTCGTCCGAGGGGCAGACGATGACTTCCGGCGACGGTTCACGCCTGATGCGCCAGTAAAAACAATAGCTGCCAGCGCTTGAATTCCATGAAACTTCATAGGATTCATCTCTTGAATGCTTATATAGCAAGCGCTGGATGCTATGGTTTTATGTGCTTCTTACCGAATCACCCCTATGGTTGAAGCTCCCAACCTGCGCAAAAGCCGCTTGCAGAACCTGCGCCTGAGCTGGCTGCTGCTCAGCACTTTCCTGCTCGGCATGACCTGGTGGCTCAGCGGCCCGGGGCAGCTGGCACGTCTCAACGGCATTATTCAGGACACATCGGCCTGGCTGCACCAGCGTCCCGCCTCGCCCGATATCGTCATCGTGGCCATCG
This sequence comes from Comamonas sp. GW821-FHT11H03, assembly GCF_058807955.1. NCBI lineage: Bacteria > Pseudomonadati > Pseudomonadota > Betaproteobacteria > Burkholderiales > Comamonadaceae > Comamonas > Comamonas sp. GW821-FHT11H03. The sequence continues at coordinate 409,554 of NZ_JBXARF010000002.1, read as the reverse complement.
ACGATGACAGCATCGACAGCATAGGCCGCTGGCCCTGGCGGCGTGCACTGCACGCCGCCGTGCTGGAGCGCATCACCCAAGGCCAGCCCCGCGCCATCGGCATGGATGTGGTCTTCAGCGAGGAAGACTGGGACTACCCCGGAGACGATCTGCTTTTGCAACGGGCATTGCAAAAAAGCGGCAATGTAGTGCTGCCCGTCACGCGCTCCGCGCAAAGCACTGCCACCGCCCCTTTGCAAAGCCTTGCCAGCGAGGCTGCTGCTCTGGGACACACCCAGATGCCTGTGGATGCCGACGGCGTGGTGCGACGCTTTTATGCGCAGGAAGGCAGGGCCGACCAGCTCTGGTGGCATATGGCGCTGAGCCTGCACTGCGTGGGCCAGACCGCCCGCCCCTGCCAACCATCTGCCTCACCTCCAGCAGACTCGGTTGCAGCCAACTCCTGGCAAAAGCTGCAGCCCCAGTTCATCGCTTTTGCCCAGGCTTCGCGGGACCGCCAGAACAGCCTGGGCTCGCCGTTCACCACCTACTCCTATATCGACATCCTGCGCGGCAATATCCCGGCAGTCGCTTTTCGCGGCAAATACGTGCTGATTGGAGCCACTGCCGCGGGTATTGGCGAAAAATTCACCGCCCCCATCGGCTTTGATGCGCGCCTGATCTCGAATGTGGAAATGCTGGGCCATGTGCTCAACGGCATCCTTCAGGACACGCATCTGGAGCCGGCCTCTGCCACGCTCAACCGCAGCCTCAATGTGCTGCCCGTGCTGCTGGGCCTGCTGGCTCTGGCCTGGCTCGGCCCTTCTGGCGGGCTGATTTCCAGCATCCTGCTGGCCTTGCTCAGTCTATCGATAGCCGGTTTGGCGCCGCGTTGGGGTCATGTGCAGACAGCCCCCGCTGCGGCACTGCTGAGCCTGTCGCTTGCCTACCCGCTGTGGAGCTGGCTGCGCCTGCGCGCCGCCACACGCTTTCTGGCGCTGGAGCTGCGCGATCTGCAAGGCCAGGGCCTTCCCGCGCCCTCGCTCAAAAGCGATGCACTCGATCAGCGGATTGACGCAGTGGAGCAAGCCTCGCGCCAGCTGCGTGCATTGCATCATTTCGTCAGCGAAAGCCTGCGCCAGCTGCCCTCGGCCACTTTTGTCTGCGACCGCGAAGGGATTCTGCTGCTCGCCAACACGGCCGCGCACCGCTATATCGAAAGCCTGGAGCACAAACTCCAGCAAGGCGACGATCTGGTCGCCCTTCTGCGCGGCCTGAACAGCGCCAGCAGCACACCACTGCTCACGCACAGTGCATTGCAGCAAGCCACTCTGTCACGCCAAAGCGAAGGGCGCGACACCCAGGGCCGCCACCTGATGCTGCTGAGCCAGAGCTTCGAGGCACCGCCCACCTCAGGCTGGCTCATCACCCTGGTCGATATCAGCGACCTGCGCAGTGCACAGGCCCAGCGCGACCAAGCCATGCAGTTCATCTCCCACGATATCCGTGCACCGATAGGCTCCATCATCACCTTGCTGGAGATGCAGCGCACAGGCAAGCGCATCGATTCGCAAGATGCTCTGTTTAAGCGCATTGAGGGCTATGCCCAGTCATCCCTTCAGCTGGCAGACGATTTTGTGCATCTGGCCAGAGCCCAGCAGCAGCAATACCGCAGCGAAGTCCTGGATCTGGGTCTGCTGGCGGATCAGGCCGTCTCGGATTGCTGGACCCTTGCCCAGCAGCAGAACATGCAACTGGTGTTCGAGCTGCCTGATGCCGAAGCCTGCGTGCATGGCGACCCCGGTCTGCTGCACCGCGCCGTCATCAATTTGCTGACCAATGCCGTCAAGTACGGCAAGCCGCAAGATACCGATGCCATCGCCCTTGTGGAAATCCATATTGTCGAGCAAGGCAGCCAGTGGGGCATTGCCGTGCGCGATCACGGCTGCGGCATGGATGAGGAGTCGCTGGCCAGGCTCAGCCAGCCATTCGAGCGCCTGCAGCAGCACCAGCGCATGGATGGCGTGGGCCTGGGCTTGGCCTTCACGCGCACCGTGGCACAGCGTCATGGCGGCAGCCTGCAGATCAGCAGCCAGCTGGGCCAAGGCAGCAGCTTCACCTTGCTGATACCCAAAGCCTGAGCCCAGAAACGAAAAAGCCTCAGAACTTTTCAGTTCTGAGGCTTGACGTTTTTTGGTGCGGCTGGCAGGAATCGAACCCACGACCCCTTGGTTCGTAGCCAAGTACTCTATCCAGCTGAGCTACAGCCGCAACAGGGTTGTATTCTAGCAGCGCAAAAACGGCTCTCGGACCAAATCGACAACTTTTTCGCGTTCATGCAAAGAAAAAGCCTGCCATCGATGAAGATGGCAGGCTTTCATGCAGCTTGGTAGGGCGTGGCGGACTTGAACCGACGACCAAAGGATTATGAGTCCTCTGCTCTAACCAACTGAGCTAACGCCCCAACACTGACAACAGCCGTGGCTGCCACCAGAAAAACTTCGCCATTGTAGGGCCTAACGCTTGTGGCTCAGAGCATTGCTCACCAGTTTGGATGTGATATCGACAATCTGGATCATCTTGTCGTAGTGCATGCGCGTAGGACCGATCACCCCCAAGGTGCCGACCACCTTGCCGTCGAGCTCATAGGGAGCACTCACTACAGACAGATCTTCAAACGGTACGGTCTGGCTCTCGCCGCCGATATAGATGCGTACGCCATCAGCCTGATTGGAGAAGTCCAGCAACCTCAGGATTTGCGTTTTCTGCTCGAACAGGTCGAAAGCACGGCGCAGATTGCCCATGTCGCTGGAAAAATCGCTCACGGACAGTAGATTGCGCTCGCCGGCGATCACCACATCCTCGCGATCATGGTTGCTCATGACCTCGGTGCCTACATTTACCGCCGCCTGCATGAGGCTGGCAACCTGGCCCCGCAATTGCTCCACCTCGGTTTGCAGCCGCGTGCGCACCTCCTCCATTGCCAAACCGGCGTAATGGTGATTGAGGAAATTCGAGGCTTCTATCAGTTGCGAGGACTCGTAATCCACATCCGTGAAGATCACGCGGTTTTGCACATCGCCTTCGGGCGAGACGATGATGACCAGAAAGCGCCGCTCCGACAGGCGCACGAACTCGATATGCTTGAAGACGGAGCTGCGACGCGGCACCATGACCACTCCCACGAACTGGGAGAGGCTGGACAGCAGATTGGCCGCATTGGCTATCACCTTCTGCGGCTGTTCGGGCATCAGGCCGGGCGTTACAAGATCGCAGCGATCCACGGTCAGCATGGTGTCGACAAACAGGCGGTATCCCCTGGCTGTCGGCACGCGGCCTGCCGATGTGTGAGGACTGATGATCAGTCCCATCTCTTCCAGGTCGGCCATCACATTGCGTATGGTGGCAGGCGACAATTCAAGCCCGGATGCACGTGAAAGAGTGCGCGAACCGACTGGTTGACCGTCAGCGATGTAACGCTCGATCAGCGCTTTGAGCAATAACTTGGCACGTTCGTCGAGCATGATTTCATTTTAATGATGTAATTTCCCAGATGACATCCACGTTCCACCATATTGCCCTGATCGGCAAGTACCACACACCCGCAGCAGGCGTTCCGTCCGATGCAGCCAGCGAAGCGCTGCAACGGATTGCCGGTTACGTGCGCAGCATGGGTTGTGAGGTGATTCTGGATACCCAGTCCGCCATCTACGCGGGCCTGCCCGATTACCCGAGCATGGATGTGGACGGACTGGGCAGGCATTGCGACCTGGGTCTGGTGGTGGGCGGCGACGGCACCATGCTGGGCGTGTGTCGCCATCTGGCGCGCTATGGCACGCCGCTGGTCGGCATCAACCAGGGGCGGCTGGGGTTTGTCACCGATATTGCCCTGGATGAATTCGAAGCCTCGATCACGCCCATACTGCAGGGCGAGTACGAGGAAGACGAACGCACCTTGATGAATGCTCGCGTCATGCGCGACGGCCAGTGCGTGTTTGAGGCCCAGGCCATGAATGATGTGGTGGTCAACCGTGGCTCGACCTCGGGCATGGTGGAGTTGCGCATCGAGGTCGGCGGCAGCTTTGTTTCCAACCAGCGCGCGGACGGCTTGATCGTGGCCACCCCCACGGGCTCCACCGCCTATGCGCTCTCGGCCGGCGGCCCCATGCTGCACCCTTCGATTCCGGCCTGGGTGATGGTACCCATCGCGCCGCACAACCTCTCCAACCGTCCCATCGTGCTCTCCGACGCCCAGGAAGTGACTATCGAGGTGGTGGGCGGCCGGGGCGACGCCAGCGCGAACTTCGACATGCAGTCCCTGAAATCGCTGCAGCATGGCGACCGCATCCTGGTGACGCGCGCCGATCACAGCGTGCACTTTCTGCACCCCAAGGGCTGGAATTACTTCGACACCCTGCGCAAAAAGCTGGGCTGGAACGAGGGAGGCGTCTGACCATGGCCTTGAAGCGCATCGTCCTGCGGGACTTTGTGATTGTCCAGTCACTCGATCTGGACTGGCAGACCGGCTTCACGGTGCTGACCGGCGAAACCGGCGCCGGCAAGTCCATCATGCTCGACGCTCTGCAACTGGTGCTGGGCGCACGAGCCGATGCACAGGTGGTGCGCGAAGGCTGCCCTCAGGCCGATATTTGCGCAGAGTTCGATTGCCCACCCCAACTGAATGAATGGCTGGAGGAGTCGGGTTTTGCGCAGGAGCAGGATTTGCTGCTGCGCCGCGTCATTGACAGTCTGGGTCGCAGCCGCGCCTGGATCAACGGCTCGCCCGCCACGGCCACACAGCTGCGCCATCTGGGCGATCAGTTGATCGATATTCACGGCCAGCATGCCTGGCAAAGCCTGACCCGCCCTGACGCAGCACGCGCCATGCTGGATACCTATGGCGGCATTGAGACGGCCCAGCTCAAATCGCTTTGGCAGGACTGGCGCCAGAGCCATCAGGCTCTGGAGCAGGCGCTCTCGGCCCAGGACAATCTGCAACGCGAACGGGAACGCCTGCAATGGCAGATTTCCGAGCTGGACAAGCTGTCGCCACGCGCTGAAGAGTGGGATGAGCTCAATTCCCAGCACACGCGTCTGTCGCACGCGCAGACCTTGATGGACTCGGCACAGTCCTGCCTGCAGCTGCTGGAGGATGATGATGCAGGAGCGGCCACCCCATTGGGCAGAGCCCACCACCTGCTGCAGGATCAAGAGCACCTGGAGCCTGAGTTTCAGAGCATTGCCGACGTACTGGGCTCCTGTGTGGCCCAGTTGCACGATGCCCGTCACTCGCTGCAGGCCTATCTGCGCCGCGCCGATCTGGACCCCGAGCTGCTGGCCGATCTCGATGAACGCCTGTCGCTGTGGATGCAGCTGGCGCGCCGCTACAAGCGCACACCCGAGGACTTGCCCGCCCTGCTCGAAGGCTGGAAACAGGAGCTGCACCAGCTGGATGCCGCCGTCGATGTGGAGGGGCTGCGCGCCAAAGAGCAAGCCGCCCACCTCAGGTATCAGGCCGAGGCGCGCAAAATCTCGCAACAGCGCACCCTGGCAGCACCACGCCTGTCGCGCGCCATCACCCAGTCCATGCAAAGTCTGGGCATGAAGGGCGGTCGTTTCGAAGTGCAGCTGGAGCATGCCGACGCCGCCAGCCCGGCCGGCACGGACAGCATCACCTTTCTTGTGGCCGGCCATACCGGCGCCACGCCCAAGCCCGTGGCCAAGGTGGCATCAGGCGGCGAGTTGTCGCGCATCTCGCTGGCCATTGCCGTGACCACCAGCGAACTGGGTCAGGCCGGGACCTTGATCTTTGACGAGGTGGACTCCGGTGTGGGTGGAGCCGTGGCCGAAACCGTAGGCCGCCTCATGCACTCGCTCGGCGGCTCGCGCCAGGTGCTGGCCGTCACACACCTGCCCCAGGTCGCAGCCTATGCAGACCAGCATTACCGAGTGACCAAGCGCCCCAAATCCAACACCACCATCAGCAGCGTGGACCCGCTGGCGGGCGAGGAGCGCGAGATGGAAATGGCCCGCATGCTGGGCGGCGAGCACCTGTCCGAAGCAACCATGGCCCATGCCAGAGAAATGCTGGCCATGGCAAGATTGCCTGCAAAGCAGGCCGCCAACAGCGCCCTGCGTCCATCGGCCACCCCAGCCAGAAGCGCCAAGGCCAGCACGACAGCCCGCAAGAGCGGCAAAGTCAGAGGAGTTTGAAATCATGTCCATGGAGATTGTTCTGATCAGCGGCATGTCCGGATCGGGCAAATCCGTTGCGCTGCACGCGCTGGAGGATGCTGGCTACTACTGCGTCGACAACCTGCCCCCGGAATTGCTGCAGTCCTTTGTGGAGCTCAAGCTCACCCATCAGGACGAGAAAGTGGCCATTGCCATGGATGCACGCAGCGCCAAGGGCCTGCCTCAGCTGCCTGACCAGCTGCATCGCCTGAAAAAGCAGGGGCTGATGCCGCGCATGATTTTTCTCGATGCGGACAGCAGCACTCTGATCAGGCGCTTTTCGGAAACCAGAAGGCGCCACCCTCTGTCTCCGGGCGCCCAGACGAACGAGCGCCAGGCACTGGAGCTCGATATCGAAAAGGAGCGCGAGCTGCTGGGCCTGCTGCGTGACCGCTCCATCGTCATCGACACCGGGGACCTCAAGTCGGCGCAGCTGCAAAGCTATATCAAGCAGATCATCGAAGCACCCACAGGGCAGATGACGCTGATGTTCCAGTCCTTTGGGTTCAAGCACAGCATGCCCACAGACTCTGACTACGTGTTTGACGTGCGCATGCTACCCAATCCCTTCTACGACAAGGAGCTGCGTGCCTTGACGGGCCTGGACAAGCCGGTTGCCGACTATCTGGGTGCCCTGCCCGAGGTGCAGCAGATGCAGCTGGACATACAGCAATTCCTCGAACGCTGGCTACCGCTGCTGTCCAGAGACCACCGCAGCTATGTCACCGTGGGCATAGGCTGCACGGGCGGGCAGCACCGCTCCGTCTTTCTCGTCGAAGCCCTGGCCAGACATTTCGAGAAGCAGTGGCCCACCGTGCGCCGCCACCGCTCACTGGATTTTCGCGACAAATTCATCCAGGTCTCTCAGCAGTTTCTGGCCCCGGACGCCATCCAACCGGTCAGCTGAACCGCATGCTCAGCACTCAGACGTCAGCCATGCAGGTGCTGCTGCTCGAAGACGACCCGGCCATTGCAAGAACGATTTGCTACGCTCTGGAGCGCGAGGGCATAGCCGTCACCCACAGCCTGCTGATCGCCGATGCGCGTCAGCAATGGGGCAGGACAGCGTTTGATGTACTGCTCATGGACGTGGGCCTGCCCGACGGCAACGGCCTGGACTGGTGCCGCGAGCTGCGCTCTGCCGGCTCCATTGTTCCGGTACTGGTGCTCAGTGCCAGAGGCGAGGAGATGGACAAGGTCCTGGGCCTGGAACTGGGCGCGGACGACTATCTGACCAAGCCCTTCAGCCCGCGCGAGCTGCTGGCGCGCACCCGAGCCCTGCTGCGCCGCTCCAGGCAGTTTCAGCCTGCAGCGCCCGTCCAGCTTGCGAAAGCACTTCAAATAGATGAGCAAGGGCAACGGGCTCTGATCCACAGCAAAGCGCTGGATCTGACACGGCGCGAATATCAGCTGCTGCAAAGCCTTGTCAACGCCGCAGGCCGTATCCTGAGCCGCGACGCCTTGCTGGAGCAAATCTGGGGGCTGGACAGCGAGAGCACGGACCGCACGGTGGATACCCATATCAAGACCCTGCGCGCCAAACTGCGCGAGCGTTTGCCCGATCAGGAGCTCATCGTCACCCACCGCGGTCTGGGCTACAGCCTGAACCAGCCCGGATAGCCGGTATGCGTCTGGGCCTGCGCCTTTTCTTTGCCTTCTTCCTGATCAACGGTCTGGCCGCCTTTTTCGTGCTGCGCGTCTTCATGGTGGAGATCAAGCCCAGCGTGCGCAAGGTGACCGAGGACACGCTGGTGGAGACCGCCTATGCGCTTGCCACGCTGGCCAGTGCCGACATGGAAAAAGGTCGGCTGCAAGCCGGTGCGGACAGCACGTTTGCCACTCAGCTTCAGGGCTACACACAAAAGCCGATACAGGCCTGGATCTGGGACACACGCAAGACCACGCTGGATCTGCGCATCACCGTCACCGACGACCAAGGCATCGTGCTGTTCGACTCCCAGGGCAGGGACCAGGGCGCCGACTACTCGCGCTGGCGCGATGTCTATCTGACGCTGCGCGGTGAATATGGCGCACGCACCACGCGAGCCGTCAAGGAGGACGAATCCAGCAGCGTCATGTATGTCTCCGCGCCCATCATGGTGGACGGCCAGATTGCCGGGGTGCTGACCACCTCCAAGCCCTCCAGCTCGGTACAGAAAATCGTCGACGGCGCCGAGCAGAAGATTCTGCGCGGCGGCCTGCTGTTTGTGCTGCTGTCCGCCGCCGTAGGCTGTGCGGTGACCTGGTGGTTTGTGCTTCACGTGCGCCGGCTGCGCAACTATGCACAACAGGTGCAGGCCCCCACGCTCAACGAGTCTGCCCACCCCGCACAGGCCTCGGCTCCTGCGGCCATACCCGACATGCCCGGCGAGCTGGGCGAGCTGGCCCAGGCCATGGACAATATGCGCAAGCGCCTGGAAGGGCGCGACTATATCGAGGGGTATGTACGCGCTCTGACCCACGAACTCAAAAGCCCGGTGGCCGCCATACGCGGCGCGGGCGAGTTGCTGCAGGAAGAGCTACCGCCCCAGGACCGTGCCATGTTTGCCAGACAGGTGGTGGACCAGAGCCTGCGCCTGCAGAACCTGATCGACCAGCTGCTGCAGCTCAGCCGTCTCGAACAGCGCCAGCAACTGGACACCAGCCACGGCTGCAGCCTGATGGAATGTGCGCGCCAGGCCATGGACTCTCTTCAAAGCCATGCCGAGCAACGCCGCATCTCCATACGCCTGAGCGGCGTGGACAGCAGCGGCCCCTGGGAGACCGGCCTGGTCACCCTGGCCATCAGCAATCTGCTGCAGAACGCCCTGGATTTCTCTGCCGAGAACAGCGTGATCGAGCTTGAGCTGGGCCAGCACCGCATCACCGTCAGTGATCAGGGCCCAGGGGTTGCCGAGCCCTTGCTGGCCCGTCTGGGCGAGCGCTTCTTCACCACGCCCAGACCCAACGGAGAGCGCAGCGGCACCGGCCTGGGCCTGTCCATCGTCAGCCGCATCATGCATCTTCATGGCGGCAGCATGCAGGTCCGAAATCGCCACCCTGGCCTTGCCGTGACCCTGGATTTCGCTCCCCAAAGCTGAGCAACCAAGGCTTTCAAGCAGGACTTCACACCCGCTTCACAGACTTCATTGCGTCCACACAGTCGCTGCCGACACTGCGTCCTGAAACCCCTCATTCAGGAGCACGCATGAAAAACCGACTGCTGTTCAAGACAGTCTCACTGCTGATCGTTCTGGCCTTGCTCATGGCCGGCCTGTCCATGATTCAGGATGTGGTGAAAGACCGCATCCGCAACCGCGACTACGCCGTGCAAAGCGTGGTCTCCAGCCTGGCCGGCACGCAAACGCTGATTGGGCCGGCCCTGGTGCAGAGCTGCACGGAGACCACCAGCACGACCAATGGCAAGAAAATCGAATACAGCACCCGGGAATTCCAGCGCATGCTGCTGCCCGACACGCTCAACCACGACGCCAATGCCAAGATGGAAGAGCGCTCACGCGGCCTGCACCACATCAACACCTATGTGCTGCACGACCAGATATCGGCCGGCTTTGCCAATGCCGCGCAGTATGCGGAGCTGCCCAAGCCCAGCGAGCCCAACGCCGTGGTGCGCTGCAAGAAGGTCCTTGTGGCATTTGCGCTCAGCGACCCGCGCGGCATCCGCAGTGCGACGCTGCAGGCCAACGGCCAGGACCTGGCGGTCGAGTCCGGCACGCCGCTGGAGCGCTATGGCAAAGGCATTCAGGCAGAGATTGATGCCAGCCTGCTGAAAAAAGGTGAAGCCCTGAACCTGGACCTCAAGCTGCAGTTGCTGGGCACGGAGCAGCTCGCCTTCAGCCCCATCGCCACGGAAAGCAAGGTCACGCTGACTGCCGACTGGCCCCACCCCTCGTTTGGCGGCAGCTTTCTACCCAGCCGACGCGAGGTGACGGACAGCGGCTTCACCGCCAGCTGGGAGCTGTCTTCGCTGGCCACTTCTGCCAGCACGGCCTTCACCCGCCAGCAACGTCTTTGCAGCCCTGGCTACTGGGGCGGCTCGGAAACCTATGCGGCCTCTGCAGCCCGCAGCCATGACGACAGCGGCCCCTGCCTCGAAACCATGGACACGGAGTTCGTCAACCCCGTCAATGTCTACTCGCTGAGCGAGCGCGCCACCAAGTACGGCATTCTTTTTGTGATCCTGACCTTTGTCGCGGTCGGTCTGTTCGAAGTGATGAAAAAGCTGCGCGTTCACCCCGTGCAGTACCTGCTGGTCGGCTCGGCCTTGTGCAGCTTCTTCCTGCTGCTCATCAGCCTGTCCGAACACCTGGGCTTTGCCACGGCCTATGCGATAGCGGCCAGCTCCTGCGTGGCTCTGCTGGCTTTCTATGCCAGCCACATTCTTGGCAGCATCAGGCGCGGCCTGCCGTTCGCGGTTGCCATCTCGGCACTGTACGGCCTGCTGTATGTGCTGCTGCAGCTGGAGCAGACCGCTCTGGTTGTCGGCTCCATCGCCCTGTTCGGCGTGCTGGCCCTGGTCATGATCTGCACCCGTCATGTGGACTGGTACGCCTTTGGACGCAGTGAGAGCGAAGCGCCGAGCAAGTCTTCGAAACAAGAGGAGGCCGCATGAGCCAGTCACGGCACACCCCGCAGGCTCAGGCCTTGCTGAACACTTCGTCGCGCCATCTGCTCGGCGAGCCTTGCCAGCTCAGCGTGCAGCAGTACCAGCAACTCTGGCTGAGCGCACAAAGTCAAGGCGACCGCAGGGAGCAGCAAGTCCTGCGCCAGCAGGTGGTGGCCGCCGGCCGGCAATTGCAGGCGCAGCGCAGCAACCCGCAGGCCAAGGCCCTGTGGCTGGCCTTGATGGGGCTGCGCTGCTCCATGCTGATGCCCAGATTGCGCTTCTGAAATCTGCAGCCATGAAAAAAGGTGACGCCAGCCGTCACCTTTTTTCATTCATGGGCAGGCGTTCAGGCCAGCTCGGCGTCGAGCAGCTTGCGGATAGGGGCCGGCAGACCCAGCTCGGCCCAGGCAGCTGCATCCGCCCAGCACGATGCATCGCCCTCTGACACCAGGGCTGCATGCGCCTGATCGACGGGCACCAGAACCGGATGCAGGTGCAGATCCTTGTGGGTCAGCACATGCAAAAAGCCTGGAAGATCCTGCCAGCCCCTGGTCCCGTCCTGAGGCCATGCGGCCTGCGCATGGCTTTGCAGTGCCGCATAGTCTTCAAAGACCGGCGGGCTGTAAAGCCCGGCCCAGATACCGGCTTGCGGACGCTTTTGCAGCCATACGCGGCGCTGTGCATCCACCGCCAGCAGCAGCCACCAGGACTCGGAGCTGCGCTTGATCTTTCTCGTGCGCACGGGATAGTTCTCCGGGTTGCCGGCGCGGGCCGCCCGGCATTCGGAGTGCAAGGGGCACACCAGGCAAGTGGGCTTGCGCGATGTGCAGACGCTGGCGCCCAGATCCATCATGCCCTGGGTGTAGCGCGGCATGGCTTCGTGCAGATTCTCTGTGGGGCACAGTTGCTGGGCGTGTTCCCAAAGCTGCTTTTCATTTCTGGACTGCGCCAGATCCGCATCGAACGCCAGCACCCGTGTGAGAACACGTCGCACATTGGCATCCAGAATCGGCACCCGCTCGGAAAAGCAGAACGAGGAAATGGCACCGGCCGTGGAACGGCCAATGCCTGGCAAGGTCGCCAGTTCTTCGGCCGTTTGCGGAAAAGCCCCGCCCCATTGCTCCATCACGGTCTGCGCGCATTGATGCAGATTGCGCGCGCGGCTGTAGTAGCCCAGGCCGCTCCACAGCGCCAGCACGGCATCCTGCGGAGCAGCAGCCAAGCTGGCCACATCCGGAAAAGCGTCCAGGAAGCGCTGGTAGTAGCCCAGCACGGTACTGACCTGGGTCTGCTGCAGCATGATTTCAGACAGCCAGACGCGGTAAGGGTCACGGGTTTGCTGCCAGGGCAGATGATTGCGGCCATGGCTGGCCTGCCACTGCACTACAGCTGCGGCAATCGAAGGGAGAGTCAAGATTTCAAGCTACCAGGTTGATGTCCAACGGCATGGACGCGGCCTGCGGCCGCTCGGCCGCAATCGGATCCAGCAGTTGCGCCGATGCGCTGATCAGCTGCGTCTGCAGCATTCCCATGCGGGCTTTCACATTTTCCATGTCGGCAATGCGCTCCTCCAGCTCAGTGGCTGCACCGCTGATCCGGTCCACGGCCTCCAGGCGGCGCGTGTAACTGCGTTTACGTTCGCGCAATTGTGCATCGACCGGCGCAGTCAGTGATTTGCTCCACATATCCACGTCGTTCGATGCCGCTTCAAACACCGTGCGCAAGCGCAGCGCCAGCGCCTTGATCAGGCGCTGCGAAAAGTCGGCACTGCCGAGCCTGATGACACTGCTAAGCCCCAGATACTGGGTGTAGCTGCCCTCGATGCTGCGCAAGTCGTCCTTGAGCTCGGACAGCACCAGCTGCGGCGGTGTCTGCAGGGAGAAGCCGAACTCCGCATTGAGTTCCTTGAACGAGGAGCTCATCATTGCCTGGATCTCATCGGCCTGGTCCTGCACCTTTGCAGCCACAGCATGCAGACGCCCGAAGGTCTGTTCATAGACCTTTCGCAGGCCAAGTTTGAGCCCGCGCTGATCCAGCGCCTCTTTCAGCCCGGCCAATTCGGCCTTCAAAGTGCTCGAGCTCAGAAGCTGGAACAGCTCCTTGAGCATGCGCATATGGATGTGGCGCATGGCCTGGATGCGGCCGGCACTCTGGTCGAATTCCTTGTGCTCGGCCTCGATGCGGGCACGCATGCTGGCAATCACCGTCGCATTCTTTCCGCGCAGGCCGCAGAGCTCGGCCAGCTGGTCGTCAAGATCGCTGCGGCGCATATTGATGACGCGCTCGACCTGCGACTGCAGTTGTTGCACATTGGTACGCACAGCTGCCTGCAGCACTTTCTGGCGCTGCCCCATGATGCCATTGGCCAGAAGGTCTTCAAAAGCGGGCAGACCGCTGGCCTGAAGCAGGCTGTCGTTACGCCCCACCTTGGCGACCAGCCCCTTCTGGGCGGAGATGGGCAGCACACGCTCCAGCGCCACCCCCAGCAACTGGGCCGAGTCCTGCTGCTGACGGCGCAACTGGGCCTGCACCTGCGCGCCAGAACTCAGACTGTCCCACAGCGTATCCACCTTGTTGAGCACCACCAGACGCGATGCAGCCAGGGCGTCATCGCCCCCTGCCTTGCCGGCTCCTGCCGGCAGCACATGGTCGCGCCAGATGGCAAGGTCGGACTTGGTCACTCCGGTATCGGCGCCCAGCACAAAGACCACGGCATGTGCCTGGGGTATCAGATTGACGGTCAGCTCCGGCTCGGCACCCACTGCATTCAGACCAGGCGTATCGAGAATCACCAGCCCCTGTTTGAGCAGCGGATGGGGCATATTGATCAAGGCATGGCGCCACATTGGCACTTCGACCCAACCGTCGGCATCGACCATGGGGTTATCGGCAGCATCGTCGTCATGCCAAAAGCCCCAGGCCCTGGCCTGATCGATGGAGACCTTGCGCACCTCGGCCACCTTGGCCAGCGTGTCGGATATCTGCTGTGCATCGGCGATATCCAGGGGCTGCTGCACCCAGGCGTCGGGGCGCATGCGCCACTGGCCGAGGCTCTCCTGCGACTCTCTGGTATCGATGGGCAGCAGACGCAGACAGGGCGGCAACTCCGGCTCCCAACCCAGCTCCGCTGGACACATGGTGGTGCGGCCTGCACTGGCCGGCATCAGCCGGCGGCCGTAATGGGCGAAGAAGACGGCATTGATCAGCTCGGATTTGCCGCGCGAGAACTCGGCCACAAAGGCCACCATGACCTTGTCGGTGCGCATCTGCTCTTCCAGTCTCTGCAAGCGCTCCTGCACCGAGGCGTCCAGCAGATCCTGGGCCATCAACCATTCACGCAGCTCCTGCAGTTGGGTGGCAAAGCCCCTTCGCCAGGCACCATACTGTCCGAACTGCTCGTTGAATGAAGCTGACACATCTACCCCTCTTGTTTGTCTGAGTCGCCGGGTCAGCCAAGGCTGACAGCCAGATCAATATATAGCATTGCCCCTTGACAGCATCTACGGCTCTTCCAGAGGCTGGCCTGATATCCCTAGCCGCGAAGTATCTGCGCGCAACGGCGCAGAACAGCGCCAATGCCTGGGCATTGGCGACGCCCCTGAGGCATATCAAGCACCAAAATGAAATTGTGACGTCAAAACATGCCTGAACGCATACTCAAACTGCGGTATTAGCTATCAAATTCAGAGGGTTTTCGCGGCTTTCTGGCAGCGGGCGCAGTAATAGGTGCTGCGCTGCCCCTGGCGCATGAGCTGAATGGCGGCGCCGCAATGCGAGCAAGGCAGGCCATCGCGGCCATAGACCCGGGCCTCCAGCTGAAAGTGCCCTTCCATGCCGTTGGCTGCGGAAAAGTCGCGCAAGGTCGTGCCGCCTTTCTCCACCGCCAAGGCCAGCACGGTGCGAATGGCCTCATACAAAACCTTGACCTTGCGCCTGCCCACATCGCGCGCCGGTGTTGCCGGGTGAATCCGCGAGAGAAACAACACCTCGGAAGCATAGATATTGCCGACACCGACCACCACGCTGCCGCTGAGCAGCAGTTGCTTGATGGGCGAGCGGCTGGCGGCCAGCCCGGCCTGAAAGGCATCCAGCGTGAATCCCTCGCTCAGCGGCTCCATACCCAGATGGTCAAGCAGCTTGCGCGCCAGGGCATCGCCCTCATCCGGAACATAGATCACGGCACCGAAGCGGCGCGGATCATGCAGGCGCAGCAAGCCGCGCGATGTCTGCAGGTCAAAGTGATCATGCGCTCCGGCCGTGCCCAGCGGCTCCTCGTCGAGGCCCGCAAAGCGCAGGCTGCCCGACATGCCCAGGTGCATGAGCAGCAGACCTTCGCTCAGGTCCAGCAGCAGATACTTGCCGCGTCTGCGCACGCCCAGCACGACTTTGCCGGCCAGTGCCTGCGGCAACAGTCCCAGAGGCCAGCGCAGGGGCTTTCCCAAGGTGGCTTTCTCAATCTGCGCACCCGCAATGCGGTCAGCAAAAGAGCGGCGCGTAACCTCGACTTCGGGCAACTCAGGCATGCAATCTCATCTTCGCCAAGTGTTCAACAAGCTTGGATTATTATGAGCCGATGGTTCATCCTCTACGTTTTCAGGGACTCGCCGTGGCCGCCGTTCTGGCCATGGGATCGGCAATCGCATCCGCCCAGACCGCTGACCCGCCCCCCCAGCAGGACAAGATCGAGCAAAGCACCGATCTCGAACAGGCCGCGGAGCGTGAGAATGAGCAAGCAGCTCTGTCTGCCGAGCTGTTCTACGAAATCCTGGTGGCAGAGATGGCCGCTCAGGAAGGCGCTCTGACGGACGCTCAGGCCCTGATGATGGAGGCCGCGCGCGGCAGCAACAACGAAAAGCTCTATCGTCGCGCCACCGAACTCGCCATTCAGTCACGCTCGGGCGACCGCGCATTGCGCAATGCCCGCGCCTGGCTGGAGGCCTACCCCGAATCACGCGATGCCAACCGCGCCGTGCTGCGCATTCTGGTGGTGATGAACCGCATCGCAGACTCGGGCAGCTATCTGCGTCGAGAGGTCGAGCTGACCCCGCAAGCCAATCGAAGCGCCACTTTTCTGGCCATCACCCAGCTCTACAACAATGCCTCGGACAAGCCTCTGGCCGCCGATGTGGTCGAGCAAGCGCTGGAAATCGATTTCAAGGACCCGAAGAACGGCCCCATGGCCTGGGCCGCCATAGGCCATATGCGCCTGATCGCCGGCCAGAAGCCCGCCGCCCTGCAGGCGTTGCAGAACGGCGCCAAGCTGAGTCCTGAGTCGGGTGCCGTCGCCTTGCTGGCCATGGAGCTGCTGGAATCGGGTTCCGCCGAAGTGGAGCCGCTGGTCAAGCGCTATCTTGAAAAAAATCATTCGCCCCAGCTGCGCCTGACCTATGCCCGCGTGCTGCTGGGACAAAAGCGCAATGCCGATGCCAAGACCCAGCTGCAGCTCATAACCCGCGAGGCACCCGAATTTCCGGAAGCCTGGGTCATGCTCGCCAATTTGCAATTGCAGGATGGCGAGCTGGATGCTGCCGACGTGTCCCTGACACAGTTCAGCTCTCTGCTGCCCAAGCTGCCTGAGGGTGTGGGCCGCGCTGCTGGCGAATCCCAGCTCTATCTGCTCAGGGCAGATCTGGCCGAAAAGCGCCAGCGCTACGACGAGGCCGACGTCTATCTGCAGCGCATTCCCGATGCCGCCAACCTGCTCAGCGTGCAGGCCCGGCGCGCCGATCTGCTGGCTCGCCAGGGCAAGGTCAAGGAAGCTCGCGCCCTTATCCAGGCCATTCCGGCAAACGGCCCCAACCAGAAGCGCCTCAAGCAGATTGCCGAGGTGCAGCTGCTGCGCGACGCCGGCCTGAACAAGGAAGCCTATGCGCTGCAAGCCCATCTGCTGAGCCAGGCACCCGATGATGTGGAGCTGACCTACGACACAGCCTTGCTCGCGGAAAGAGCCGGGAATTTCAGCGAGATGGAGCGCCTGCTGCGCGACATCATCAAGCGCAAGCCCGACTTCAAGCATGCGTACAACGCACTGGGATACTCCTACGCGGATCGCGGCATCAAGCTGGAAGAAGCGCAGACCTTGATCCAGACGGCTCTGGACATGCAGCCCGGTGATCCGTTCATCACCGACAGCCTGGCCTGGGTGCATTTCCGCCGCGGCAATCTGGACGAAGCCGAAAAGCTGCTGGAGCAGGCCTATGCCACGCGTCAGGATGCAGAAATTGCCGCCCACCTGGGAGAAGTTCTCTGGGCCCAAGGCAAGCAAGACCGCGCCCAACTCATCTGGCGCCAGGGCATGAAGGCAGACAGCAGCAATGACACTTTGCTGGAAACGCTCAAACGGCTCAAAGTGACGCCATGAAGCGCAGCCCGGCTTTCTTGAAGATGGTTCCCGCCCTCGGGCTGGCTCTGGCAGCGGCCATGCTCGGCGGCTGCGCCCAACCGGCACGGCAGTTGCCGCTCGATGTGGCGGCCAGCCACCACTGGTCCGGCCGCATGGCGCTACAGGTTCAGGATGCCCAGCAGCAATCCTTCAGCGCCGGTTTTGAGCTGCAAGGTCAGCCCGAAAGCGGTACTTTGCTGGTCTTCAACCCACTGGGATCCATCATGGCCCGCCTGCAATGGACGCGTGGCGGAGCCACCTTGCAGCAAGGCGATCAGATCACCCAGTCGGACTCCCTGCCTGAACTCATCACCCGCATGACAGGCAGCGATATTCCCGTCGCTGCACTGTTCGACTGGCTGCAAGGCAGGAACACGGCCGTGACCGGCTGGCAGACTGATCTTTCGCGCATCAGCGACGGCCGCCTGCGTGCCGACCGTATCAGCCCGCCACCCGAGGCCTCTTTGCGTATCGTTCTCGATCAGGACGCTCGCTGACTGGCCGGCAACCCGGTGCTATCGTTGCACCGTTTTTCTCTTACTGACACATACACGCCATGCACTCGCTTTATGACGTGCCGGCCCCGGCCAAGCTCAATCTTTTTTTGCATATCACCGGCCGCAGGCCTGACGGCTATCACCTGCTGGAATCCGTCTTCATGCTCATCGACTGGCATGATGTGCTGCATTTCGAGCGTACGGTCAGCAGCCAGATCAGCCGTGAAGACCTCAACGGCGTTGCCCTTCCTGCCGATGATCTGATCACACGCGCGGCCCGCGCCCTGCAACAAGCCACAGGCTGCACGCAAGGCGTGCGCATAGGGATTGAAAAGCACCTGCCCGCCCAAGCCGGCATGGGGGGCGGCTCATCCGATGCTGCCAGCACACTGATGGCGCTGAACCGCCTCTGGAATCTGAACCTCTCGCGCCAGGAACTGCAAAGCATAGGCTTGAAGCTCGGCGCCGATGTCCCCTTTTTCCTCTGCGGTCACTCGGCCTGGGTCAGCGGCATCGGTGAAATCATCACCCCGCTGACAGGCCGCAATGCCTTGCCGCAGCAGCAGTTCCTGGTGGTCAAGCCCGAAGAGGGCTTGGAAACCGGCAAGATTTTTTCCAGCGAGTCCCTGAAACGCGACACAAAGCCTGCTATAGTTGCGGACTTCGCTGCAAACCACTTCGGCTTTGGCCGAAACGACCTGCAGCCGGTCGCTGAAGGCTTGCAGCCCGAAGTGATGAAAGTCAGAAGCTGGCTTGAATCACTCAAATTGCATGCTAGAATGACGGGCTCTGGAAGTGCGGTATTTTCACCGATAGCGCAAAGCATTGATTTGAGCTGTGCTCCTGGCACATGGCAAATCAGGGTTTGCAGAAATCTGGAAAAACACCCACTTAATAGCTGGATTCCAGAGAACAAGTTATAAGGCTTTTTGTCTTCGACAAAAGGCCTGTGTAGGGGAGTCGCCAAGTTGGTTAAGGCACCGGATTTTGATTCCGGCATGCGAAGGTTCGAATCCTTCTTCCCCTGCCAAACATCTTCTTGCGTCATAGCAACCCACAGCACTGGGACGCACAATGCATTCACATCACTCAGATTTCATGGTCTTCACAGGCAATGCCAATGCTGGCATGGCCGAAGAGATTGTTAAGCACCTCGGTACCTCTCTTGGTGCTGCTGACGTTGGCCGCTTCTCCGATGGAGAAGTCGCGGTCGAGATCAAGCAGAACGTTCGCGCCCGCGACGTTTTCGTGGTTCAGTCCACCTGCGCTCCGACCAACGACAACCTGATGGAGTTGCTGGTCATGGTCGATGCCCTCAAGCGCGCATCGGCCGAGCGCATCTGCGCCGTGATCCCCTACTTCGGCTATGCCCGCCAGGATCGCCGCCCCCGCTCCAGCCGCGTGCCCATCACCGCCAAGGTGGTGGCCAACATGCTGCAGGCCGTAGGTGTCGAGCGCGTGCTGACCATGGACCTGCATGCCGATCAGATCCAGGGCTTCTTCGACATCCCCGTGGACAACATCTACGCCACCCCTGTGCTGCTGGGTGATCTGCGTCAGAAGAACTACGAAGACCTGATCGTCGTCTCCCCCGACGTTGGCGGTGTGGTGCGTGCTCGCGCCCTGGCCAAGGAGCTGGGTTGCGATCTGGCCATCATCGACAAGCGTCGCCCCAAGGCGAACGTGTCCGAAGTCATGCACGTGATCGGCGATATCGACGGCCGCAACTGCGTGATCATGGACGACATGATCGATACCGCCGGCACGCTGGTCAAGGCTGCCGAAGTGCTCAAGCAGCGCGGCGCCAAGAACGTGTACGCCTACTGCTCGCACCCCATCTTCTCGGGCCCGGCCCTGGAACGCATCGGCAACGGCAGCGCTCTGGACGAAGTGGTTGTGACCAACACCATTCCTCTGAGCCCCGCAGCCCAGCAATGCGGCAAGATTCGCCAGCTGTCTGTGGCGGGCCTCTTTGCCGAGACAATTCACCGCATTTCCACAGGCGATTCGGTGAGCAGTCTGTTTACCGCTTAAAATCTTTGGTTTTTCGGCCTTGAGCCCAAGCAAACCTCCTTCGGGAGGTTTGACTGTTTCGAGGCCACCGCAAGAATCCACGGCCTTGCTGCAAGGTGCAGATTCTTTTATCAATCGGGCGAGACTGGTCGCGGTCCGCCCATCTAGGAGTTAGTTATGCAATTCGTCGCTACTGAGCGCGCCAAGCAAGGTACGGGTGCGAGCCGCCGTCTGCGTCTGTCGGGCAAGACCCCCGGTATCGTTTACGGTGCTGGTGAAGCCCAACTGATCGAAATCGATCACAACGCCCTGTGGCACGCTGTGCACAAGGAAGCTTTCCACTCCAGCATCCTGGACATGGAAGTCAACGGTCAAGTGACCAAGGTCGTGCTGCGCGACGTGCAGTTCCACCCCTACAAGAAGCTGGTGCAACACATCGACTTCCAGCGCGTGGACGGCAACACCAAGCTGCACATGAACGTGCCCCTGCACTTCGAAGGCGCTGCTGAATCCCCCGCCGTGAAGGGCGAGAACTGCACCGTGACTCCTCTGATGCACGAGCTGCAAGTGATCTGCGAACCCGCAAACCTGCCCGAGTTCATCAAGGTGGACCTGAGCGCCCTGACTTCCAAGTCCGTGCTGGGCCTGCAAGCTCTGAAGCTGCCCAACGGCGTGAAGGCTGTGGTGCGTGGCGCCAACAAGAACCCTTCGCTGATCTCGATCAAGCTGCCCGAAGTGGCTCCTGCCGAAGGCGCTGCACCTGCTCCCGTAGCTGCTCCCGCCAAGAAGGGCAAGAAGTAATTCTTGTGACTTCGGTACGGCGGCTGCCGCTGTACTCCAAGAAAAGGCCCACCTCGGTGGGCTTTTTCTTTGGCCCATGCAGAACAGCCCCTGTCCGCCCAGCTTTGCTGGCAAGAAGATAATCGAGCAATGATCAAACTGTTTGTCGGCCTCGGCAACCCTGGCCCTGAATATGAAGACACCCGGCACAATGCCGGCTTCTGGTGGATCGATGCGCTGGCGCGCGAACTCAAGGTCAGTCTGGTTCCCGAACGCAGCTACTGGGGACTGATGGCCCGCACCAGCATCCACGGCCAGAACGTCTGGCTGCTGGAGCCGCAGACCTTCATGAATCTCTCGGGCAAGTCGGTCGGCGCACTGGCGCGCTTCTTCAAGATCCAGCCCGAGGAAATCCTGGTCGTGCATGACGAGCTGGACTTCGAGCCCGGCGTGGTCAAGCTCAAGCTCGGCGGCAGCCATGGCGGCCACAACGGCTTGCGCGACATCCATGCCCAGCTGGGTTCGCCCAGTTACTGGCGTCTGCGCGTGGGCATCGGCCACCCCGGCCACAAGGGCGAGGTCGCCAGCTGGGTGCTCAAAAAGCCGGCCCCCGACCAGCTCAAGCTGATCGAAGACGCCATCGCACATTCGCTCAAGGCCTGGCCCGATATGGTGGCCGGCCAGATGGACAAGGCCACTCTGGCCATCCACACCACCAAGGCACCACGCCCCAAGCCCCCCCGCAAGCCTGCGCCCGATGCCGCCCAGCCCGCTGCTGGCGAGGCCTGAACCCAAGGCAGAATGAAAAAATAGCTCCTGAATAAGGAGCTATTAGCGCTTGATATACAACGAATTCAGACTCAAAAAGCCTTAACTTTCTTTCTTGGCCTGCGTAAGCTGCTCATATTTCTTGAACAGCACCTCACGGCTTTCAATGTACTCGGGGTTCACCGGTATGCAGGCCACAGGGCAGATCTGCACGCACTGGGGCTCGTCAAAATGGCCCACGCACTCGGTGCACTTGTGCGGATCGATTTCGTAGAAATCCTCACCCATATAGATGGCATCGTTGGGGCACTCGGGCTCGCACACATCGCAGTTGATGCATTCATCGGTAATCATCAATGCCATGTGCCAGCTCCTGTGCAGTTCTCGGTATCGGCCCACATTATCCCAAGCTCCCCAAGACATGGCAGCGCCCGGGACAAAGCACCCCCCTCTCGGACGCGGCACAATTGCCGCTATGCTGCGCAGCACGCAAACCCTGCGTCTGAGCCCACTTCACGATGAAACAACGCCCCACGCCATGAGCATCTTCTTGCTCAAACGCCTGCTCACGCTGATCGCCACATTGATCGGTGCCTCCATCGTGGTTTTTGCCGTGCTGGAAGTCCTTCCCGGCGATGCAGCCCAGATGCTCATGGGCCCCGATGCCGAGCCTGAGGCCGTGGCAGCCATGGCGCAGCAACTGGGCCTGGACCAGCCCGCGCTGACGCGCTACTGGCAGTGGATAGCCGGCCTGCTGCACGGCGACATGGGCGACAGCTACGTCTATGGCTCGCCCGTGGCCGAGCTGGTCTGGGAACGCCTTGCGGTCACCGTGCCGCTGGCCATCATGGCCATGTGCATCACCGCCGTGCTGGCCATTGCTGCGGGCGTCTTTGCGGCCGCCAACCACAAGCGCTGGGGCGATGTGGGCCTCATGGGCCTGGCCCAGATCGGCATTGCCATCCCCAACTTCTGGTTTGCGATTCTTTTGATCCTGCTGTTCTCGGTGAAGCTGCAATGGTTCTCGGCAGGCGGCTTTCCGGGCTGGAGCGAGGAGGCCGGCGGCGGCTTCTGGCCTGCGCTGCAGGCATTGCTGCTGCCTGCTGTTGCGCTGGCCGTGGTGCAGGCCGCCATCCTGGCGCGCATCACCCGCTCTGCGGTGCTGGAGGTGCTGCGCGAGGACTTTGTACGCACCGCCCGCGCCAAGGGGCTGTCACGCAGTGCGGCGCTCTGGCGTCATGTGCTGCGCAACGCCATGATTCCCGTCATCACCGTCATGGGACTGCAGTTCGCCAACCTGCTGGCAGGCACCATCGTGGTGGAGAACGTGTTCTATCTGCCGGGCCTGGGCCGGCTGATCTTTCAATCCATCTCCAACCGCGATGTGATCGTGGTGCGCAACTGCGTGCTGCTGCTGGCCGCCATGGTGGTGGTGGTGAATTTTGTCGTCGACGTGCTTTATGCCGCCATCGACCCCCGCATCAAGGCCGGCGACATATGAGCAGGCAGACCGATACGCGCGCCAGCGCGGCCCACTACCCGACACGCGCCTTCACGCGTGCACAGCCCCAGGGCTTTGGCCGACGCGCCCTGCAGCACCGCAGCTTTGTGCTCGGCGCCCTGCTCACGACCTTGCTGATTGCCGCCGCACTGCTGTCTTTTGTCTGGACGCCGGGCTCGGCCTATGAAGTGGACATGGACGCCGCCCTGCAGGCCAGCAGCAGCCGGCACTGGCTGGGCACCGACGCCTTCGGGCGTGACACGGCCTCGCAGATTCTGGTCGGTGCGCGCGCCTCGATTGCCGTGGGCCTGATTGCCGTGGGCATAGGACTGGCGCTGGGCGTGCTGCTGGGCCTGATCGCCGCCGCACGCCGCGGCTGGGTGGAAGAAATCATCATGCGGCTGGCGGACTTCACCTTTGCCTTTCCAGCCCTGCTCTCGGCCATCATGCTCACAGCCGTGTTCGGAGCCGGCATGGTCAATGCCATCATTGCCATCGGCATCTTCAACATCCCCACCTTTGCGCGCATCACCCGCGCCTCGGCCAATGCCATCTGGGCCCGCGACTACGTGCTGGCCGCGCGCGCCTGCGGCAAAAGCCGCAGTGCCATCACGGTGCAGCATGTGCTGCCCAATATTGCTGCCGTGCTGGTCGTGCAGGCCACCATTCAGTTTGCGCTGGCCATTCTGGCCGAGGCCGCCCTATCCTATCTGGGGCTGGGCACGCAGCCGCCCCAGCCATCCTGGGGGCGCATGCTCAGCGAAGCCCAGACCCTGATGTTCCAGGCGCCGCTGCTGGCCGTCTGGCCCGGCCTGGCAATCGCCTTGTCGGTGCTGGGTCTGAACCTGCTGGGCGACGGTCTGCGCGACCTGCTGGACCCCCGACTGACACGCGAGCGCTAATGCGTAGGGATACCGACCATGGCTTTGCTTGAAGTCTCCAGCCTCACCATCAATTTGCAGACCCATCGCGGCCGGGCCCAAGCCGTGCGCGATGTGAGCTTCACGCTGGAGCGCGGTGCCACACTGGGCCTGATCGGCGAATCGGGCTGCGGCAAATCGCTGACGGCATTGGCGCTGATGGGCCTGCTGCCCGAGCACGCGCAAGTGGACGGCAGCATCCAGCTGGACGGCCAGGAGCTGCTGGGCCTGAGCGAGCGCCAGCTCTGCGCCCTGCGCGGCAACCGCATGGCCATGGTGTTTCAGGAGCCCATGAGCGCCCTCAACCCCGTGCACAGCATCAGCCGCCAGGTCGCAGAGCCGCTGCGGCTTCACCAGGGAATGAGCCGCGCCCAGGCCCGCGCCCGCGCCACCGAGCTGCTGGAGCGGGTGGGCATTGCGCAGGCCGCACAGCGGCTCGATGAATATCCGCACCAGTTCTCCGGCGGCCAGCGCCAGCGCATCATGATTGCCATGGCACTGGCCTGCGGTCCCGATCTGCTGGTGGCCGACGAGCCCACCACCGCTCTGGATGTGACGGTTCAGCAGCGCATTCTGGATCTGCTGCAGGAGCTGGTGGCCGAGCATTCCATGGCGCTGGTTCTCATCAGCCATGATCTGGGCGTGATTGCCCAGAATGCAGAGCAGCTGCTGGTCATGTATGGCGGCACCGTGGTCGAGTCCGGCATGACGGAAGCAGTGTTCGCCAGGCGCGCCCACCCCTATACGCGCCGCCTGTTTGCTGCACGCCCGCAACTGCACGCCACAGAAGGTACAGCCCATCTGCCCACCATTGCCGGAGCCGTGCCAGAGCTCGTGGACCTGCCCGCAGGCTGCCCGTTTGCGGGCCGCTGCGCCCACACCCAGGACGACTGCTATGTGCAGCGCCCCCAGCCTCGCACGCTGCACCAGCCCAGCGTGGCGGCACCGGCCTCTCTGGCTTCCTGGCGCAAGCCCCATATGGCACGCTGCCTGTATGAACAGGTGCTGACGGCAGGAGCCAAGACATGATCAAGCCGGCCGAAACTTCTGAAACAGGAACCAGCGGCGCAGTCTTGCTGAGGGTTAGCGGCCTGAAACGCGCCTATTCACGCCCTCGCACATCGCTGTGGCACAAGCCCGAGCCGCTGCAGGCACTGCGCGGCGTGAGCTTTGAATTGCCAGCGGGACAGAGCCTGGGCGTGGTCGGCGAATCGGGTTCCGGCAAGTCCACACTGGCGCGCCTGGTCATGGCGCTGGACCGTCCCAGCGAAGGCAGGGTGGAACTGCTGGGCCGCAATCTGCACCGCCTCTGCGAACAGGAACTGCGCGCCGCGCGGCGCGACTTCCAGATGGTGTTTCAGGACCCCTATGGATCGCTGGACCCACGCATGACAGTGGAAGCCATCGTCAGCGAGCCTTTGGGAACGACTCATGAAAAGCTCACTCGCCCTGTCAGACGCCAGCAGGTGATGAGCGTGCTTGACCAGGTGGGTCTGCGCGTACAGGACGCCGACAAATATCCGCACGAGTTCTCTGGCGGCCAACGCCAGCGCATTGCCATTGCCCGCGCTCTGATTACCCGCCCCCGCCTGATCGTGGCCGACGAGCCGGTCAGCGCGCTCGACGTCTCGGTGCAGGCCCAGGTGCTCAATCTCATGCAGGACTTGCAACGCGAGCTGGGCCTGTCCTATCTGTTCATCAGTCATGACCTGGCCGTGGTCCAGCATGTCTGCGATCAGGTCATCGTGCTCCATCAGGGTGAAGTGGTGGAGCGCGGCACACCGCGCAAGCTGTTCTCTGCCCCCGAGCACCCCTATACCCAGGCCTTGGTCAAGGCCGCACCGCGAGTCATCTGAACCGGTCCGGCAAACAGTTGTTCACACTCGCAGCAGCGATATGCTGTCGACCACAGCAAAGCCTGCCCCGACTGGTGTAAAAACGCATATGAAACAAGTCCGCTCCCCGCGATGACTTGCAGCGCTTTTGATGGCCCCACGCGGCCAGCCCCCCATCGGAGACTTTGTTGATGCTCAATCGCCGCTCCTTGCTGGCCAGCTCGGCTGCCAGCTTGCCCTTGTTCGCTGCCTGGCCTGCCATGGCCCAGGCCAAGAAAGACAGCGTCACGCTGGCCATGACGCTGGAGCCACCAGGACTGGACCCCACGGCCGGGGCTGCCTCCTCGATTGCCGAAGTCGTGCTCTACAACGTGTTTGAGACGCTGACCAAGATCAACTCCGACGGCAGCGTCTCGCCTCTGCTGGCCGAAAGCTGGGAAGTCTCGTCCGATCTCAAGACCTACACCTTTCGCCTGCGCAAGGATGTGAAGTTCCACAACGGCGAGCCCTTCAACGCTGCCGCCGTCAAGTTCTCGTTCGACCGCGCAGCCGCCGACAAAAGCACCAACAAGGACAAGCGCACCTTTGCCAATCTGAGCACCAAGGTTGCCGACGAGCACACGGTGGTGCTGACCAACCAGGAGATCGATCCCGACTTTCTGTTCATGATGGGTCAGGCCACTTCCATCATCGTGGAGCCCAAGAGCGCTACCACCAACGCCAGCAAGCCCGTGGGCACCGGCCCCTACAAGCTTGCGGCCTGGGCCAAGGGTGCCTCGGTCACGCTGACTGCCTGGCCCGAATATCGCTCGGCACAGAGCATTCGCATCAAGCGTGCCGTGTTCCGCTTCATTCCCGACCCTGCGGCACAAGTGGCAGCCCTGCTGGCCGGCGATGTCGATGCCTTCCCGCGCGTCTCGCCGCGCAGCGTGCCTCAGTTCAAAGCCAATGCCCGCTTTCAGGTGGTGGTGAGCAACTCTCGCGCCAAGACCATTCTGGCCATCAACAATGCGCGAAAGCCGCTCAGCGATATTCGCGTGCGCCGTGCCATTGCCGCCGCCATCGATCGCAAGGCCGTGATTGCCGGTGCCGCCGATGGCTATGGCGTGCCCATCGGCAGCTACTATGTGCCCACCGCCTTTGGCTATGTGGACACCACGGGCATCAACCCCTTTGACCTGGAAAAAGCCAAGGCCCTGATGGCTGAAGCAGGCGTCAAGACCCCGCTGACGCTGACCATGACGCTGCCGCCAGCGCCCTATGCGCGCCAAGGCGGTGAGCTGATTGCAGCCCAGCTGGCCAAGATCGGTATCCAGCTCAAGCTGCAGAATGTGGAATGGGCACAGTGGCTGTCGGGCACCTACACCAACAAGAACTACGACCTGACCATCATTTCGCATGTGGAGCCGTTTGATCTGGGCAACTTTGCCAAGCCCGATTACTACTGGGGCTACCAGTCCCAGGAATTCAACGAACTTTTCGACAAGATCAAGCACACACCGCGCCCCGCCGACCGCGCACGCCTGCTTGGCGATGCACAGCGCCTGCTGGCGCATGATTCGGTACACGGCTTTCTCTACACCCCGCAGTGGGTGACCGTGGCGAACCAGAGGCTGCGCGGGCTGTGGAAGGACATGCCGGTGTTTGTCAATGACTTGTCTGCCCTATCCTGGGGCTAGAGCATCCCCCTGAGGCGCTACGCGCCTTCCCCCAGCCGTGCGCCCCCTGTCTCTAAGTGCTGCGCACCATGGGAGGGGGGTCGGCAGCAGCCTCGCTGCGGGGCGGTTGGGGCCGCCCAGGCCTTGCTCGCTGCCTTTGCTGGGGCGCGCCAGTGTGAAGAGTGTTTGCCTCTAGCGCTGCACCATCACAAGACGAAGTGCGAGCGCACCGAAGACGGTGGCAGCGATGCGGTTAAGCCAGCGCTGGGCGCGGGCGGAGCGCTGCAGGATCTGGCCAAAGAGCCCAGAGAAACAGGCAATAGAGCCAAAGACCAGCCAGGCTGCCGCCATGAAGACGCTGCCCAGCACCATGATCTGCACTGGCACGCTGCCGCGAGCAGGGTCGGTGAACTGGGGCAAAAAGGCCAGAAAGAAAATCAGCACCTTGGGGTTGCTCAGGTTCATGACCACGCCTTTGCCCACCCAGCCCATGGCGGAGCGCAGAGTCAACACATCGCGCTGCTCCTGCGCCCTGGCACTTTCTTCCACGCTGACGGGCGCATGCCATGCGCCCCAGGCCAGATAGACCAGATAGGCGGCGCCGCAGAGCTTGAGCGCCGTGAACAGCATGGGCGATGTCGCCACCACGGCCGCCAGCCCCAGCGCCACGGCGGCCGTATGCCCGACAATGCCCAGACACAGGCCCAGCACGACGCACAGCCCCACGCGCCAGCCGCGCTGGGCCGATTGCACCAGTACAAACAGATTGTCGGGGCCGGGGCTCAGGCCCAGCAGCAGGGCCACGCCAAAGAATGTGATCAGGACTTCCCAAGTCGGCATTGTCAGCTCTCTTCAAAAAAAATGGCAGCGTGCGATTCAACGGCAAAGCCTGCAGGCCCGCCTGGGCCGGCCGCCCGCTTCAACCCAGGCCCAGCGCCGTCACGCCCAGGGCAATCATGACGGCCCCTGCAATGCGCAGGGCGCGGTCGCCCTCGCCCAGCAGCCTGCCGCCGATCAGGGCCGCGAACAGCATGGACACCTCGCGCGCAGGAGCGACGTGAGAGATGGGTGCGCTTTGCACCGCATAGAGCACCAGCACATAGGCAATCGGGCTGAAGAAGGCCACCAAGGCCGCATGGCGCCATTGCAGACGCCACAGGCGCTTGGTCTCGGACCAATCCTTGACGGCCAGCGGGGCCAGAATCACCAGGCGGATCAGGTTGCCCACATAGTCCACCAGAATTGGCGACATCAGCAGCACCTTGACGGCATAGCTGTCCACCACCGTATAGCTGGCAATGAACATGCCCGTCAGCAGGCCATAGTAGAGACCCGCGAGCACACGCTGGCGCGCCTCGGCGTTCTGCCCTTCGCGGATGGTGATGATCATCCGCGGGCCGCCCGCAATCAGGAACACGCCCAGCACTACGCCCGCAATGCCGGCAGCCCCCAGCGTGGAGATCTGCTCCCCCAAGAACATCACCGCCACCAGCGATGAGATCAACGGCCCGCTGCCGCGCGCCAGCGGATAGACCACCGTCAGGTCGGCCACGCGATAGCCGCGCAGCAGCACCACGAAATAAGCCACATGCAGCACGGCGCTGGCGGTGACGAACGCCCACTCCATCCAGCCCCAGAGCGGCACCACATCCTTGCCCAGCCACCAGCCCAGCGGCAGCCAGATGATGGCGTTGCAGATGGCGGTGTAGAGCGAGAAGCGGGCGTCTCCACCCGCCTTCTTGGCCACGATGTTCCAGCCCGAATGGATCAGGCCGGCCAGGATGATGAGAGTGAACGCTTGCAGGGACATAGGAGCCGGAAATGCAAAAGGCCGCGCGACGCGCAGCCTTTTGAAAAGAAAAGTTCAGTTGCTCATCTGGCCGAGTATGACCGACACCTCATGAAACTGGCGCCAGCCGTCAGAGGGATGCCGAGCAAGAGCCGCCTCGCAGCGAGGGCATCGTCCCCCTTGGGGGAAGGCGCGCAGCGACTCAGGGGGGATCATTTACTTTCGAGCCGCTATGAGCGAGAGGAATTCGCGGCGCAGTTCGGAGTTGGTGAGGAATGCGCCGCGCATGACGGAGTTCAGCATTTTGGAATCCATCTCGCGCACGCCGCGCCAGGACATGCAGAAATGCGAGGCTTCCATGACCACGGCCAGCCCGTCGGGTCGGGTCTTGTCCATGATCAGGTCGGCCAGCTGGATGATGGCCTCTTCCTGGATCTGCGGGCGACCCATGATCCAGTCCACCAGACGCGCGTACTTGGACAGACCGATGACATTGGTGTTCTTGTTGGGCAGCACGCCGACCCAGATCTTGCCGATCACGGGACACAGGTGGTGGCTGCAGGCGCTGCGCACGGTGATCGGGCCGACGATCATCAGCTCGTTCAGATGCTCGGCGTTGGGAAATTCGGTGATGGCCGGCTGATGCACATAACGGCCACGGAACACTTCGTTCACATACATCTTGGCCACACGGCGGGCCGTGGCGCGCGTGTTGTGGTCATGCACGGTGTCGATGACCATGGAGTCGAGCACGCCCTGCATCTTCTCCTGCACCTCGTCCAGCAGCTTCTCCAGCTCGCCGGGCTCAATGAATTCGGCAATGTTGTCGTTGGCGTGAAAACGTTTGTTAGCTGCCTGCAACCGCTCGCGGATCTTGACCGAAACGGGTGTTCCTTCGGCTGAGTGGTCTTTTTTCATGTCGGCGAGATCTCTGAACATTCAAGAATGGTACCAGTGAATCAACTTCCCGAAGCCACAAAGGATTTGCCGTCCAGATGCACGTTTACAAGGCTTTGGAAGCTATGGTTTCAGGAGCAATCTCAAAATAGGCATGCACCCGAGCAGAGACAGCGAGCAAGCGCCGCCGCGCGGCGAGGCTGTCGCGCCTTCAAGAGCCGCGAGAGAGGCAAAGGCGCGGGGCCGCCCGGGCAAAGCGGCTCAGGGCGCTACAGCTTGAACTCTGCGATCAGCGGCAGATGATCCGACATGCGCCACCAGATACGCCCCTTGGGCACCTGCAGCCCCAGCGGGGTCAGGCCGCGCACATAGATATGGTCGAGCTGCGCAATCGGCAGCCGCGAGGGATAGGTCAGAATGCCCTGCGTTTCCTCGTACTCGAACAGGCCAAAGCCCGCCAGCATGCGCTTGATCTGGTTGCCCCAGTCGTTGAAGTCGCCCGCCACCACCAGCGGCGCATTGGGCGGCACCTCGCGCTCGATGAAGCGCTGCAGCAGTGCAATCTGGCGGATGCGGCTGCCCGGAATCAGGCCCAGGTGCACGACGATGGAGTGCACGCGCCGGCCGTGGATGTCCAGCTCCACATGCAGCAGGCCGCGCTGCTCGAAGCGATGGTCCGAGATGTCCTCGTGCTGGTAGCCGATCACGGGCCAGCGGCTGAGCAGCGCATTGCCATGCTCGCCGTCCCGGGTGTAGGCATTGGTCAGATAGACGGACTCATAGCCTTCGGGAGCCAGGTACTCGGCCTGCGGCACATTGGGCCAGCGGTCGAAATACTGCTCCTCCTTGCGGTTCATCTTGCGCACTTCCTGCAGGCAGACGATGTCCGCATCAAGCTGCTCCACCGCGAGTCCCAGATTGTGAATCTCCAGCCGCCTGGCAGGGCCCAGGCCCTGCACACCCTTGTGAATGTTGTAGGTGGCCACGCGCAGGATCTGCGGCTCTGGCGGCGTAAACAACTGAACTTCAGACATAGGCACTGATGGTTTCAAGGCTGTTGCCGGCAGCGGCGCTCGATCAGCGCCGGCTCGAAGCGCGGCAACAGCAAAATGGCTTCTGCGTTGGAAGAAGAAAAGCAGCGCTGGGCTGCCTCACGCCAATCATGCCAATCATGTGCGGTGTGCTCCCTGGGATTCAAGTGCACGGTCATGTGAAGTGGCACACGAAGGCCGAAGACACGCTCCTGGTTATGGCTGACGCCCGGCGCGTAACGATGCAGCCACTGTGGATAGATGGCGTAGACGTTCTCGAGTTCCCAGTCGCTCAGGCAGCAGTCGGGCGCCAGCGCGTCGATGCCGGTTTCCTCCAGCACCTCGCGCACGGCGGTTTCATGCCAGTCCTCGTCCAGGCTGTCCTTGCTGCCCGTGACGGATTGCCAGAATGGCTCGCCCTCTGGCGCGGCAATGCTGCGGCGCAGCAGCAACACCTGCCCGTCTTCACGGTAGATCACGACCAGCACGGACTGCGGAATCTTGTAGGGCCTGACTTGCATCGCACCATATTAGCGCGGCCAGGATGACAGCAGGCTGAGTCGCCCTGCTGCTTGATAGCCATCAATATTTATAGCTGTAACCGCTTGCTATTCCTTAAATTCAGATTGAAAAGCATCTGCATTTCAAGATTGACGGGCGCAAGCAGCTCCTGATTTCAAAGCAACAAAAAAGCGCCAGCCGCTGTCGCGAACTGGCGCCCGGTGTGAACAGCGACCGGCGCTGTTCACGGGGAGCTTGGCAATCAAGCCTCGGTGGTGACCACCATGGGGTTGCGCAGCTTGATGTGCAGCTCGCGCAGTTGCTTCTCGTCCACGGGCGAGGGAGCCTGGGTCAGCAGATCCTGGGCGCGCTGTGTCTTGGGGAAGGCAATCACGTCGCGGATGGAGTCGGAGCCGGTCATCAGCGTGATCAGACGATCCAGGCCGAAGGCCAGGCCGCCGTGGGGAGGTGCGCCGTACTGCAGCGCGTCCAGCAGGTAGCCGAACTTGGCCCGCTGGTCTTCCGGGCTGATGTTCAAGGCAGCGAATACCTTGGCCTGCACGTCGGCGCGGTGGATACGCACCGAGCCGCCGCCCAGCTCCCAGCCGTTCAGGACCATGTCGTAGGCCTTGGCAATGCACTTGCCGGGGTCGGTGTCCATCAGGTCTTCGTGACCGTCCTTGGGCGAGGTGAAGGGGTGGTGCACGGCCACCCAGCGGCCGGATTCCTCGTCATGCTCGAACATGGGGAAGTCCACCACCCACAGCGGTGCCCACTTGTCTTCGAACAGGCCGCTCTTCTTGCCGAATTCGCTGTGACCGACCTTCAGGCGCAGGGCACCGATGGAGTCGTTGACGATCTTTTCCTTGTCAGCACCGAAGAAGATGAGGTCGCCATCCTGCGCGCCGGTGCGCTTGAGGATTTCGGCAATCGCTGCATCATGCAGGTTCTTGACGATGGGCGACTGCAGGCCTTCGCGACCCTGGGCCACTTCGTTGACCTTGATCCAGGCCAGACCCTTGGCACCGTAGATCTTGACGAACTCGGTGTAGCCGTCGATCTCGCCGCGCGAGATGGCTGCACCGCCGGGAACGCGCAGGGCCACGACACGGCCGCCCTTGGTGGTGGCGGGGGTGGAGAAGACCTTGAAGTCCACATCGCCCATGATGTCGGTCAGCTCGGTGAATTCGAGCTTGACGCGCAGGTCGGGCTTGTCCGAGCCGAAGCGGAAGGCCGCGTCCTGGTAGCTCATGATGGGGAAATCGCCCAGATCCACGTTCAGCTGGGTCTGGAACACTTCCTTGATCATGCGCTGGAAGATGGCGCGGATTTCCTCTTCGTTCAGGAAGGAGGTTTCGCAGTCGATCTGCGTGAATTCGGGCTGACGGTCAGCGCGCAGGTCTTCGTCGCGGAAGCACTTGGTGATCTGGTAGTAGCGGTCGAAACCCGAGACCATCAGCATCTGCTTGTACAGCTGAGGCGACTGGGGCAGAGCGAAGAATTCACCGTCATGCACACGCGAGGGCACCAGGTAGTCACGGGCGCCTTCGGGCGTGGACTTGCCCAGCATGGGGGTCTCGATGTCGATGAAGCCTTCCTTGTCGAGGAAGTTGCGCACCTGGATGGCGGTCTTGTAACGCAGCATCATGTTGCGCTGCATCACGGGACGACGCAGATCCATCACGCGATTCGTGAGGCGCACGGTTTCCGACAGGTTGTCGTCGTCCAGCTGGAAAGGAGGCGTGACGGAAGCGTTGAGCACGTTGAGCTCATGGCACAGCACTTCGATCTGGCCGCTCTTGAGCTTGTCGTTGGTGGTGCCGGCGGGACGCGCACGCACCACACCCTTGACCTGCACGCAGAACTCGTTGCGCACGTCTTCGGCCACCTTGAACATCTCGGCGCGGTCGGGATCGCAGACCACCTGCACATAGCCTTCGCGGTCGCGCAGGTCGATGAAGATCACACCACCATGGTCACGGCGGCGGTTCACCCAGCCGCACAGGGTCACGGTTTCGCCCATTTGGGCTTCGGTCACCAGACCGCAGTATTGAGAACGCATTGCCATGAAAATTCTTCCTGCACCTTAGGGGTGCGACAAGGTTGTTTGTTTGGAGTCTTCGATCAGGGAGAGGTCTGGCGGAGCCACCACGCCCATCGAAACAATGTATTTGAGCGCCGTATCCACACTCATTTCCAGCTCGATGCATTCGCTCTTGCGCACCAGCACGAAGTAACCCCCGGTGGGGTTGGGCGTGGTGGGCACGAAGACGCTCACATATTCATCGCGCAGCAAGGCCGCCACTTCGCCGCTGGGCTGGCCGGTGACGAAGGCCACGGTCCATACGCCCTCGCGCGGCCACTGCACCAGCACCGCCGTGCGAAAAGCGTTGCCGCTGTCGGAGAACACGGTGTCCGAGACCTGCTTGACGCTGGAATAGATGGAACGCACCACGGGAATGCGGCGCACCAGCGCATCACCCCAGCCCACCAGCTTGCGGCCGATGAAATTGCTGGCAATGCCGCCCACGAGCAGCAAAATCAGCAAGGTCAGAATAACGCCAAAGCCCGGAATATGCATGCCCAGCAATCTGTCGGGCTGCCAGGCCTCGGGAAGAATGGCCAGCGTCTGATCCAGCGTCCCGATGATCCAGTTGAGCACGCCCAGCGTGATCACCAGGGGAACGATGACCAGCAAACCGGCAATCAGCCACTTGCGCAATGCAGACATAGTGTGGACAAGCCTCAGGAATTGGCGGGTGCAGGGGGTGCAGGAGCGGCAGCTGCTGCGGGTGCAGGGGCTGCGGCACTGTCACTGGATGAAGAAGTGCTTGCAGCCGGCTTGCTGCCGCTGTTCTTGAAGTCCGTGGCATACCAGCCAGAACCCTTGAGCTGAAAGCCCGGAGCGGTAAGCTGCTTAGAAAAGGCCTCGGCCCCGCAGGCTGGGCACACGGTCAGCGGCGCGTCCGAGATTTTCTGCAGCACATCCTTGGCGTGACCGCAGGAGCCACACTTGTATGCATAGATAGGCATAGCGCTAAAAACGGGGGAAGTGCAAAAACTCTCAATTATAGGCGCCGCCCCCGGTTTTGCTGCGCTGCGCAAGCAAGCCCCGCTGCAGCCGGTTTGCTCTCTCAGGCCTTGATCTCGGCCAAGGACTCGATTTCACGGTGGTGGTTGCTGATCCACTGCGGCAGCAGCGAACCTGCCAGCATGCCGGTAACCGCAGCCAAAAGACCAGCCAGCTGCTGTGGAAAAGCCTGGTTGAGCGCGGGCGTGACCATGAAGATGAGCCACACACCGATGCCCAGCGCCACGGCGCTGATGGCGCCCTGGGTAGTGGCCCTCTTCCAGTACAGGCCGAACACCAGCGGCACGAAGGCCCCCACCAGCGGCACCTGATAGGCACTGGCGACCAGCTCATAGATGGGCGTGCCTTGCATGACGATCGAATAGCCCAGCACGCAGGCCGCGAACACCAGCACGCTGATGCGCATGGTCCTGAGATTGTCCTTGTCCGAGGTGTAGGGGCGGAACTGACGCCAGATGTTCTCGGTAAAGGTCACGCTGGGGGCCAGCAAGGTGGCCGACGCACAGGACTTGATGGCCGAGAGCAGCGCACCGAAGAACAGCACCTGCATGGCAAACGGCATCTTGTCCATCACCAGGGTGGGCAGCACCTTCTGCGGATCATCGGCCAGCAAAGCCGTGGCTTCGGCGGGCATGATGATCAGCGCACTGGCCACCAGGAACATGGGCACGAAGGCAAAGATCACATAGCAGGCACCGCCGATGATGGTGCCGCGCACGGCCGATTTTTCGGTGTCTGCCGACATCACGCGCTGAAAGATGTCCTGCTGCGGAATCGAGCCCAGCATCATGGTCACGGCAGCACCGATGAAGAAAACGATTTCATGCAGCGAGGGCTCTGGCAGAAACTTGAAGAGATCCCGGCTGGTGGCCAGATCGACCACCTTGCCCGCGCCGCCCGCCATGTCACCGGCAAAGAAGGCCAGTATCAGCAGGCCTGCAACCAAGATGATCATCTGCACGAAATCCGTCACGGCCACGGACCACATGCCGCCAAACAGCGTATAGACCAGCACGGAGAGCACGCCAATCGTCATGCCCATGGGAATACTGACGGCCCCGCCCGAGAGCAGGTTGAACACCAGGCCCAGCGCCGTGACCTGGGCCGAGACCCAGCCCAGATAGCTGAGCATGATGATCAGCGAGCAGACAACCTCGATGGTCCGGCCATAGCGCGAGCGGTAGTAGTCGCTGATGGTCAGCAGGTTCATGCGGTAGAGCTTGGCCGCGAAAAAGCACCCGACCAGAATCAGGCACATGCCCGCGCCAAACGGATCCTCCACCAGCGCATGCAGACCGCCCTCGATGAACTTGGCAGGCACGCCCAGCACCAGCTCGGACCCGAACCAGGTCGCAAAGGTGGTGGTGATGATCATGTAGAGCGGCAGATGACGGCCGGCAATGGCGAAATCCGCCGTGTTCTTCACGCGTCTGGCGGCCCACAGGCCGATGCCGATGGTCACAAACAGGTAGACGATCACCAATGAGAGCAGCACGCTGGCACTCCTCGAACTCTAAAGAAGGGGAAAGCTCAGAAGCGGATGCGCAGCAGAACCTGCAACACCACCAGCCCGATGACGAAACCGATGCCGCCGCAAAGGATGGCCTGCAGCAGACGGTTGGTCGTTTTCTGCTGCTGCAGCAGCTCTTTGAGCAGGGCCTCGCTGTCGTTGCCGGAGCCATGCCTGGACAGATACTGGTGCAGCACGCGTGGAATGTCGGGCAGGATCTTGGCGTAGCGCGGCGCCTGTGCCTGCAGCTCATGCCATAGGCGCTGCGGCCCCATCTGGTCCAGCATCCATTTCTCGAGAAACGGCTTGGCCGTGCTCCACAGATCGAGGTTGGGGTCGAGCTGACGCCCCAGGCCTTCGATATTGAGCAGCGTCTTTTGCAGCAGCACCAGCTGGGGCTGAATCTCGACCTGGAAACGGCGCGAGGTCTGGAACAGGCGCATCAGCACCATGCCCAGCGAGATTTCGGCCAGCGGCCGGTCGAAATAAGGCTCGCAGACGGCGCGAATGGCCGCCTCCAGCTCCTCGACGCGCGTCGTGGCCGGCACCCAGCCGCTTTCCACATGCAAGGCGGCAACACGCTTGTAGTCGCGGCGAAAGAAGGCCAGGAAGTTCTGCGCCAGATATTCCTTGTCGAACTCGGTCAGCGTGCCGACGATGCCGAAGTCCAGCGAGATATAGCGCCCGAAGGTATCGGGCTCCAGGCTGACCATGATGTTGCCCGGGTGCATGTCGGCATGAAAGAAGCCGTCGCGGAACACCTGGGTGAAGAAGATGGTCACGCCATCGCGCGCCAGCTTGGGGATGTCCACGCCGGCTTCGCGCAGGCGCTCGACCTGGCTGATGGGCACACCCTTCATGCGCTCCATCACCATCACATCGGTGTGGCAGTAATCCCAGTAGATCTCGGGGATCAGCACCAGATCCAGCCCATCCATATTGCGGCGCAGTTGCGCGGCATTGGAGGCTTCGCGGATCAGGTCCAGCTCGTCGTGCAGATAGTTGTCGAACTCGGCAACGACTTCCTTGGGCTTGAGGCGCTTGCCATCGCGGGAGAGCTTTTCCAGCCAGCTCGCCATCATGTGCATCAGCGCCAGGTCTTTGTCGATCACGGACTTCATGCCCGGACGCAACACCTTGACGGCCACCTCATGCTCAACACCCGCCTTGTCGCGAATCACGGCAAAGTGCACTTGCGCAATCGAGGCACTGGCCACGGGCTGACGCTCGAAGCTGATGAAGATCTGCTCCAGCGGCTTGCGAAAGGAACGCTCGATGGTGTCCACCGCGATTTGCGAATCGAACGGCGGCACGCGATCCTGCAGCTTGGCCAGTTCCTCGGCCACATCGGGCGGCATCAGGTCGCTGCGCGTGGACAGCACCTGACCGAACTTCACGAAGATGGGACCGAGCTCCTCCAGCGCTTCGCGCAGGCGCACGCCACGTGGCTTGTCCAGCTTGCGCCCGAAGGTCAGCACGCCGCGCAAGCTGCGCAGGCGCGGATGCGGAATCCCGGAGAGCACCAGCTCGTCGAGTCC
Organism: Comamonas sp. GW821-FHT11H03; assembly: GCF_058807955.1. Lineage (NCBI taxonomy): Bacteria > Pseudomonadati > Pseudomonadota > Betaproteobacteria > Burkholderiales > Comamonadaceae > Comamonas > Comamonas sp. GW821-FHT11H03. Next base: position 372,024 of record NZ_JBXARF010000002.1, on the reverse strand, counting down.
ATAACGAAACACCACCCAGAGGATGGCCCAGCCTCGCAGAAAGCGGCTCATGGCTGTGTGTAATCGGCTCCGGGCATGGCTGCCACGGGTACCGTGCTGACAGGATGGGCCACATCGGCAGCAGAGGCAGACTTGCTGCCCATGCGTGCGCCGACGAACTGACGCAGCCCCTGTGCTGCCGTGCGTGCAACCTTGCCAATGGTGTGGGCCGGCACATCGCCGATCAGGCGAGCCAGATCTTCCTCCACATCCCACTTGACGTTATCCACCAGCCAATTGATCTCGGCGGCGAACTGCACATCGCCTTCGATGCGAATGCTGGGCTTGTCGCCACGCAAGGCCGTCTGGGCCAGCGACAAAGGAGAGGTCTCGGTGACTTCCAGCATCAGATCGGGCGCGGCATCGGCAGGAGCCACGTCGAACAGGCCAGCAGGAGTGACCAGCAAGGCGACCGAATACTGGCGCCATTGCACACGCGCAATACGCCCCTTCTGGCGCACGAGGCGATCCGTGGCCTCTTTTTCCTGCATCAGCACATGATTGAGGAAAAGCACCAGACGCTGGTGCATTTCACTCACCAGCCATTCAGGAGCTTGGGGACCGGCCATCACGCGTTCGACGAGACCGCCCAGAAAAGAAAAAGGGGACTGTGTTGCCATAGTCCCCGATTATTCATGAATTTGATTCCCCCCTGTGGAGCTTTGCGCCTTCCCCCTGAGTGGGACGGCACCATCGCTGGGGGGCAGCCCCGGCTTGGAGCCCCTCGCGCGGACCGCGAGTGAATCCAAACCTGCTGCGCTTATTGCAGGGCTTGCACGCCAGCCACCAGCCAGCCGCTGTTGCCGCTCTTGGGCTTGGTCATGTTCCAGACTTCACGGAAGGGGCTGGGGCCTGCCGATGCCTCTTCGCGGATCATGCCGGAGAACTCGACGCTGGCCATATAGCCATTGCCCAGGTCTTCGATGCCCAGCAGCTGCGCATCGATCATCAACACATCGGTGTGGTTGGGCTCGCCCGCGCGCTGCGTCTCGCGCTCGGACAGCTGGCCGCGGATTTCCGCGAGCATCTCGTCGGTCATCATGGAGCGCAAAGTGGTGATGTCGGAACGATCCCAGGCCGACTGCAGCGTCACGAAGTTGCGCTTGGCTGCGGTGAGAAAGCCTTCGGCATCGAAGTCTGCAGGCACGCCCCAGTTCTGCGAACCCGACAGGGCAGAGCCGATCATGGAGCCGCCAGCAGCAGCTGCTGCGGCTTCGGGAATATGGTTCTGCTCCCAAGGACGAGCCGACGCGTCATTGCCCACTTTTTCAGGGTTGTACTGGCGTGCCTGAGGGGCATTCACATCACCGCCCAGATTGCCTGCGCCCTGAAAGGCGAATGGACTGCTAGCGCTCTGCACGGCAGGCGCTGCCTTGCGACGGCGCATGATCATGCCGACCACCACCATGATCACCATGGCCAGCAGACCGAACATCAGCATATTGGCAAAGGCTTCGCCCATGCCCAGCGAGTTGGCCAGCCAGGCCAGGCCCAGGCCTGCGGCCAGGCCGCCCAGCATGGCGCCCCATGGCTTCTTGGGGGCAGCAGCCGGAGCCGCTGCAGGCGGAGCAGCACGGTTTTGCTGCGCCGCATTTTGCTGCGGAGCCTGCTGGGCAGGAGCACGAGACGCTTCGCGTTGAGTGACGTTACCCGACTGCTTGCCGAACGATGAGCCACCGCCCATGCGTTTTGCATCGGCCTGTCCATGTGCCACCACCAGCATCGCCACCAAAGCGATTGACCAAAGTTTCTTCATCTCATCTCCCTTCTTATAGAAAGTCGCTACAAATCTGCGCACAGGGCGCACTTAACACTTGATTCCCACATGCAAGGCACAGACGCCTCCTGTCATGTTGTGATAGTCCACATGGCCAAAGCCGCATTGCTGCATCAGGGCCTTGAGCTCCTTCTGGCCTGGGTGCATGCGGATGGACTCAGCCAGATAGCGATAGCTTTCGGCGTCGCCGGCAATCATCTTGCCCATGGTCGGCAAAATCTTGAACGAGTACCAGTCATAGACTTTCTCCAGCGGTTTGGCCACCTTGGAAAACTCCAGCACCAGCAGCTTGCCGCCGGGGCGCAGCACGCGGTTCATTTCCTTGAGCGCTGCATCCTTGTGCGTCATATTGCGCAGGCCGAAGGCGACGCTGACCAGATCGAAATAGTTGTCGGGGAAGGGCAGCTTTTCCGCATCGCAGACCAGCGTGGGCAGGATCACACCCTTGTCGGTCAGACGATCACGCCCCACGCGCAGCATGGCTTCATTGATGTCGGTGTGCACCACCTGACCGCTGGCGCCCACCTTCTTGGAAAAAGCCAGGGACAGATCGCCTGTGCCGCCCGCGATGTCCAGCGCCTTGTCGCCTTCCTTGAGGTTGGCCACCATCAGCGTGTAAGCCTTCCAGGCGCGGTGCAGCCCACCCGACATCACGTCGTTCATGACGTCGTACTTGGACGCCACGGAGTCGAACACACCGCGTACGCGCGATGCCTTCTCGCTTTCATCAACAGTCTGGAATCCGAAGTGTGTGGAGCTCATAACAAAGAATGCTAAGCAGGCAGTGCTTGCGCGTACAGCGACAACCCCGTATAGCTACAGGCTTTGAAGCACTATGGTTTTTGGAAAGAATTCGCCTTGAGCGCTTATTTCATGCGCGCTTAAAGCTATTGTAAATATAGCACCAGCCTCAATAACCCTGTGCCGTACGCATGGGCTATGTGGCGTGTACGGGACGTTGCTGCCGGCTTTTGAGCCGACATTCAAGCCCCTGACAGTCAAAGCTCAATGCACGCTGCAGCCATGACCGCCTGCGCCCTTCTCGGGCATGGGCGTATCGCGATCCATCCCGGCCTCTTCCAGGCGCTGCTGATATTGCTGCCACAGAGCATCTTGCTGGCTGCCCAGCTGGTAGAGGTATTCCCAGGTGTACAGACCGCTTTCGTGCCCATCGCTGAAGAACGGCTTGATGGCGTAGTTGCCCACCGGCTCGATGGTGTTGATGCCCACATCGCGCTTGCCGGTCTGCAGCACTTCCTGGCCCGGGCCATGACCTTGCACCTCGGCCGAGGGAGAGTACACGCGCAGCAACTCGAACGGAATGCGGAAAGTCTTGCCGTCCGAATAAGAGACCTCCAGCACGCGTGATGCACCATGCACGGTCAGCGACTGAGGGGTGGGAGTGTTGGCTTGCAGACCTGCCATGGTTTTCTCCTAATCAATGCATAAAAGGGCAGCCTCAAGCTGCCCTTTGAATCTCCCGAGGGAGATGAAAAACATCACGCGGCCCAGAGGGCCAACGCCTTTTGTAGCACTTCATCCACCTGCGGCAGCTGGCGGGCAATCTGGGCTTCGCGCTCTTCATCGCGCTTGCGCTGGGCCGCAGCCCAGACCGAGGCGGGAAAGTGGCTGTCCCAGTCATAGCGCGCAATCACATGCCAGTGCAGATGCGCCACCATGTTACCGAGAGCCGCCAGGTTGATCTTGGTCGGGGCCAGTTGCTCGCGCAGCACACGCTCGACCAGAGCCACGGCATCCATGCAGACAATGCGATCCGTCGCGCTCAGCTCCGAGAATTCGGCCGCATGGTCATTCCAGACCACGCGATAGAAGGCCGGAAAGCCAGCTTCCGCTGCACGGATCACGCGCAGCTTGTCGCCGCGCCAGACCAGCGCACCGCCATCGGTTGCACACAGAGGACAGTTTTCAACCAACATCTGAAATCTCCATTGCAATGCTTCTTACCCACATCACTGCGATGTGACCCCAGCGCAGGCCAGAGGCTCCGAGCAAGGGTCTATGCCGGCCGCGCCGCCCCGCGCCGAGGGTGTCGCCCCCTTTTGGGGGGAGGGCGCGAAGCGACTCAGGGGGCATCACACCAGCACACGCTCGATACCGCCCTGGTTGGCGCGATTGACGTACTCGGCCATCCAGTTCTCGCCCAGGATGTCGCGCGCCATCTCGACCACGATGTAGTCGGCTTCGAGCAGCCCGTTGTTCAGATCGTTGCCATAGCGGCTCAGGCCCTGCAGGCAGCTGGGGCAGCTGGTCAGGATCTTGACGTTGTCCTGAGCGCCCAGTTGACCGTTGTCGCGCAACGCGGCCTCGCCCTTGCGGATCTCCTCGGTCTTGCGGAAGCGGATCTGCGTGGAGATGTCGGGACGCGTCACGCCCAGCGTGCCGGACTCGCCGCAGCAGCGCTCGCTCTTGAGCACGTTGTCACCCATCAAGGCCTTGACGGTCTTCATCGGGTCCTGCTGCTTCATGGGCGTATGGCAGGGGTCGTGGTAGAGGTACGAGCCCTTGTTCTGCAGCGTGATGCCCTTTTCGAGCAGATATTCGTGGATGTCGATGATGCGGCAGCCGGGGAAGATCTTGTCGAACTGGTAGCCCTGCAGCTGGTCATAGCAGGTGCCGCAGCTCACCACCACGGTCTTGATGTCCAGATAGTTGAGCGTGGTCGCCACACGGTGGAAGAGCACACGGTTGTCCGTGATCATCTTCTCGGCCTTGTCGAACTGGCCCGAGCCGCGCTGGGGATAGCCGCAGCACAGATACCCGGGCGGCAGCACGGTCTGCACACCCGCATGCCAGAGCATGGCCTGCGTGGCCAGACCCACCTGGCTGAACAGGCGCTCGGAGCCGCAACCCGGGAAGTAGAACACCGCCTCGGTATCCGACTTGGTGGCCTGCGGGTCGCGGATGATGGGCACGTAATCCTTGTCTTCGATATCCAGCAAGGCGCGCGCCGTCTTGGTGGGCAGACCACCGGGCAGCTTCTTGTTGATGAAGTGAATCACCTGCTCCTTGATGGGAGCCGTGCCCACGGATGCGGGCGGATGCGCGGTCTGCTTCTTGGCGACAGCCCCCAGCAAGTCGGCCGCCAGGCGCTGGGCCTTGAAGCCCACGCCCACCATGGCCGTGCGCATGAACTTGATGGTGTCGGGGTTGGTGGCATTGAGCATGGCCATGGCCAGCTTGTTGCCGGGACGGAAGCTCTTCTTGTCCATCTTGCGCAGCAGATTGCGCATATTCATGGTCACGTCGCCGAAGTCGATCTTGACCGGGCAGGGGTTGAAGCACTTGTGGCAGACCGTGCAGTGGTCGGCCACATCTTCGAATTCCTGCCAGTGCTTGATGGACACGCCACGGCGTGTCTGCTCCTCGTAGAGGAAGGCCTCCACCAGCAGCGAGGTGGCCAGGATCTTGTTGCGTGGCGAGTACAGCAGATTGGCGCGCGGCACATGGGTGGCGCACACGGGCTTGCACTTGCCGCAGCGCAGGCAGTCCTTGACGGAGTTGGCGATGGCGCCGATGTCCGACTGCTGCATGATGATAGACTCATAACCCATCAGGCCGAAGCTGGGCGTGTAGGCGTTGGTCAGGTCGGCAAACATCAGCGACTCGCGCGGCGAGCGACCGTCGTGACTCTGGTGTGCCAGGGCATCCCACTCTTCGTTGCGGATCAGCTTGCCCTTGTTGAAGCGGCCTTCGGGGTCCACACGCTTCTTGTAATCGGCAAACGGCGCCAGCTCGGCATCCGAGAGGAATTCCAGCTTGGTGATGCCGATGCCGTGCTCGCCCGAGATCACGCCGTCCAGACTACGCGCCAGCTCCATGATGCGAGCCACGGCTTCGTGCGCGGTCTGCAGCATTTCATAGTCGTCGGAGTTGACGGGGATGTTGGTGTGCACATTGCCGTCACCGGCGTGCATGTGCAGCGCCACCCAGACACGGCCCTTGAGCACCTTCTGGTGAATCTCGTTGATGGACTCGCGCAGCGGCTGGAAGGCAGCGCCCGCGAAAATCGTGGACAGCGGCTCCTTGAGCTGGGTCTTCCAGCTCGCACGCAAGCGGTGGTCCTGCAGTTCGGGGAACAGCGTGGCCACGCCGTCCAGCCAGCCCTGCCAGAGCTCGCGCACCTCGGCCACCAGCGCCAGCGCCTGCTGCACGCGGTCTTCCAGCAACTCGGCGCTGGGGATGTCGCCGGCGTCGTCGCTCTTGCCCAGGGGCAGATCGGAGTGCTTGAAGAAGCCGCTCAGCTCGTCGCAGAGCTTGAGCTTGTTGCGCAGCGACAGCTCGATATTGATGCGCTCGATGCCGTCGGTGTACTCGGCCATGCGGGGCAGAGGAATCACCACGTCTTCATTGATCTTGAAGGCGTTGGTATGGCGCGAGATGGCGGCAGTGCGCTTGCGGTCCAGCCAGAACTTCTTGCGCGCCTCGGAGCTGATGGCGATAAAGCCCTCGCCGTTGCGCGAATTGGCAATGCGCACCACTTCGCTGGTCACGCGCGCCACTTCATCGGCATCATCACCGGCGATATCGCCCAGCAGCACCATCTTGGGCAGATGGCCGTTGCCCTTCTTGCTCTTGGTCGCGTAGCCCACGGCCTTGAGGTAGCGGTCGTCCAGGTGTTCGAGACCGGCCAGCAGCACGCCCGAGCACTTTTGCTCGGCGAACATATAGTCCTTGATCTCGACGATGGAGGGCACGGCGTCCTTGGCATTGCCGAAGAACTCCATGCACACGGTACGCGTATGCGCCGGCATGCGGTGCACCACCCAGCGCGCGCTGGTGATCAGGCCGTCCGTACCTTCCTTCTGAATACCGGGCAGACCCGAGAGGAACTTGTCCGTCACGTCCTTGCCCAGGCCTTCCTTGCGGAAGGTGTGACCGGGAATGTCCAGGCGCTCGGTGCGCACATGGGTCTTGCCGTCCGCCTCGAAGTACTTCAGCTCGAAGCAGGCCATCTCGGCATCGTGAATCTTGCCCAGGTTGTGGTCCAGACGCGTGACTTCCAGCCATTGCGCATCGGGCGTGACCATGCGCCAGGACACCAGATTGTCCAGGGCGGTACCCCAGAGCACGGCCTTTTTGCCGCCCGCGTTCATGGCGATATTGCCGCCGATGCAGGAGGCCTCGATGGAGGTCGGATCCACGGCAAACACAAAGCCGCCGCGCTCGGCCGCATCGGCCACGCGCTGTGTCACCACTCCGGCTTCGGAGTAGATGGTGGGCACTTCATGATCCACGCCGGGAATCATGCGCATCTCGACTTCGCTCAGCGCTTCCAGCTTCTCGGTGTTGATGACCACCGAGCGCCAGGTCAAAGGTATGGCACCACCCGTGTATCCGGTACCGCCTCCGCGCGGGATGATGGTCAGTCCCAGCTCGATACAGCCCTTGACCAGACCGGCCATTTCGACTTCGGTATCGGGCGTCAGCACGACAAACGGGTACTCGACGCGCCAGTCGGTCGCATCGGTCACATGGGCCACGCGCGACAGACCGTCGAACTTGATGTTGTCCTTGGCGGTATAGCGACGCAGCGTCTTCTGCGCGCGGCGGCGCAGCTGCTCGGCCTCGACAAAAGTGGCGTTGAATTCATGCACGGCGCGGTGGGCCGCTTCCACCAGCTGACCCACCAGCTGATCGCGCAGCGCATCCTCGTTGGGCTCGCGGCGCTTGTCGATCTCGGCCAGGCGATGCTCCAGAGCCTCGACCAGCGACTTGCGGCGGTCGGGGTTGTGGATCAGATCGTCCTGAAGATAGGGATTGCGCTGCACAACCCAGATATCCCCCAGCACTTCGTAGAGCATGCGGGCAGATCGGCCGGTCCGGCGTTCCTGACGCAGCTGATTGAGCACATCCCACATGGATGAGCCCAGCAGACGAATCACAATCTCACGGTCAGAGAACGATGTGTAGTTATAGGGAATCTCGCGCAGTCGTGCGGGTTCGGCAGCCTGGGCCTGGAGGGCGGCAGCCAACGCAATCGGTACATTCATGGGGGTAGACCGTGTCGGGCGCCCTCTGTGTGGCACCCCTAAGCCAGTGGGATGACGATTTTAAGCGACGGCGGCTCAGCCATGCTTTGCTATGGGTTCTGAGTGGCCAGCCCTGCTATCGCCAAAGCAGCAAGCCCCACCGGCATTTCCCAGGCGACTCGCCACATGACAGTGCACAAGGGCACCGCGAACCCGCTCACCACTGCATGCAGCCAAATGCGCAGATGAATCTTCCATAGGCTATTGAGACAAAAATCATACATTTCCGAATCAAAAACAACTCAATACGAAAGACTACCAACAACAAACGAAATGCCATTGACCTAGAATGGCGCAGCTTCGCGCACCACCAAATGTCACCGGATCGTCATACATAGGCTTGTGACTGCGGGTTCTGCCCATGGTGAGACGCGTTGCCCATGCAAACAATGACATCCATATGTCATACGGATGACTTAGTGTGCATCACCGCATATTTCGTCAACGATCGTTAGAGGAGCCTTCATGCAATTCAAGCAACTGGCCATGGCCGCCGCCGTCGCCGCTACTACTTTCTCGGCACAAGCCGTCACCGAAATCCAATGGTGGCACTCGATGACTGCCGTGAATAACGAGTGGGTCAATGATCTGGCCAAGCAGTTCAACGAAAGCCAGAAGGATTACAAGGTCGTCCCCACGTTCAAGGGCGTGTACGACGAATCCATGACAGCCGCGATTGCAGCCTTCCGCTCGGGCAACGCCCCTCACATCCTGCAGGTGTTTGAAGTGGGTACTGCCACCATGATGGCCTCCAAGGGCGCGACCGTGCCCGTGGGCAAGGTGATGCAGGACGCCGGCGTCGCTTTCGACCCCAAGGCCTACATCCCCGCCGTGGCCGGCTACTACACGGCTCCCAACGGCCAGATGCTGAGCTTCCCCTTCAACAGCTCGACAACCATCTTCTACTACAACAAGGACGCCTTCAAGAAGGCCGGCCTGAACCCCGACGTCGCCCCCAAGACCTGGCCCGAAGTCTTTGCTGCCGCCAAGAAGCTCAAGGAAAGCGGCCACAGCTGCCCCATGACCCTGGCATGGCAAGGCTGGACCCAGCTGGAGTCCTTCTCCACCTGGCACAACGTGGAATTCGCAACCGAGCACAACGGTCTGAGCGCCAACGGCTACAAGGCGCGCATGAAGATCAACTCGCCTTTGCACGTCAAGCACATCGACAATCTGGCCGCAGCGGCCAAGGCTGGCGAGTTTGTCTACAAGGGTCGCGCCTCCACCCCCCAGGCTTCGTTCACCGCCGGTGAATGCGCCATGATCCAGACTTCGTCCGGCTTCTACGGCGATGTGGCCAAGAACGCCAAGTTCAACTACGCCCTGGCTCCCCTGCCCTACTATCCCGATGTCAAGGGCGCGCCCCAGAACACCGTGATCGGCGGCGCTTCGCTGTGGGTCATGGCCGGCAAGAAGGCCGAAGAGTACAAGGGCGTGGCCAAGTTCTTCGAGTTCCTGTCGCAGACCAAGGTGCAGGCCGCTTCGCACCAGCGCACCGGCTACCTGCCCGTGACCATGGCGGCCTATGACCTGACCGAAAAGTCCGGCTTCTACGCCAAGAACCCCGGCACCGACACGGCCGTGACGCAGATGATCCGCAAGGTGACCGACAACTCGCGCGGCATCCGTCTGGGCAACTACGTGCAGATCCGTACCATCGAGGATGAAGAACTCGAACAGGTGTGGGCTGGCAAGAAGACCGGCAAGCAGGCGCTGGACTCCATCGTGAGCCGCGGCAACGAATTGCTGGCTCGCTTCGAGCGCTCCTACAAACAGTAAACCCTCCAGGCACCCGCAAGGGTGCCGCCAAGGCCTGCGGGGCCTTCAAACAAGGCTCTGCACCCCCAAATACCCCGTTGACTGCACCCAGGCTCCGGCGGTTTTTTTATTTGTGACTCCTCATGGAAAAACGCGTTCTTTTCCGATCCAAGTGGCTGCCCTGGGTGCTGATCGCCCCCCAGCTACTGATCATCGGTATCTTCTTTTTCTGGCCCGCTGGTCAGGCTGTCCTCCAGTCATTCCAGATGGAAGACGCGTTCGGCATGAGCACCGAATGGGTGGGATTTGACAATTTCCGGCAGATCTTCTCCGACCCCACCTATCTGAATTCCTTCAAGCGTACAGCCCTGTTTTCCGTGCTCGTCGCTGGTCTTGGCATTGCCACCTCATTGGCCCTGGCCATCTTTGCGGATCGCATCGTGCGCTTCGCCATGGTCTACAAGACCTTGCTGATCATCCCCTACGCGGTCGCCCCCGTCATCGCGGGTGTGCTGTGGGTCTTCATGTTCTCGCCCTCCATCGGTGTGGTGGCGTATTTCCTGAACAAGCTAGGCTATACCTGGAACCATCTGATGAACGAAAACCAGGCCATGACGCTGATCGTGCTGGCCTCGGTGTGGAAACAGATCTCCTACAACTTCCTGTTCTTCCTTGCGGGCCTGCAGTCCATCCCCAAGGCGCTGATCGAAGCCGCATCCATCGACGGTGCCGGTCCATGGCGCCGTTTCTGGAACATCCAGCTGCCGCTGCTCTCGCCCACCACCTTCTTCCTGCTGGTGATCAACATCGTCTACGCGTTCTTTGACACCTTCGGCATCATCGACGCAGCCACCCATGGCGGCCCCGGTCAATCGACATCGATTCTGGTCTACAAGGTCTATCTGGACGGCTTCAAGGCGCTGGACCTGGGCGGCTCGGCAGCCCAGTCCGTGATCCTGATGCTGATTGTTGTCGTGCTGACCGTGATCCAGTTCCGCTATGTTGAAAAGAAAGTGCAGTACTGATCATGGTCGATCGCAATCCCTGGCTTAATTTCTTCTCCCACGCCGTACTGATTCTCGGCGTGGCCATCGTCGCCTTCCCGCTGTACCTGGCACTGGTCGCCTCCACCCACACGGCCAGCGAGATCGTGCAGGCACCCATGCCGCTGCTGCCCGGCTCGCACCTGTGGGAAAACTACAAGGAAGCCCTGGTGGGCTCGGGCAAACTGGGCTCCAACACCAACGTCGTGCAGATGATGTGGGTGAGCTTTTGCGTGGCCATGATCATCACCGTGGGCAAGATCGCGATTTCGCTGCTCTCGGCCTTTGCCATCGTCTACTTCCGCTTCCCCTTCAAGATGCTGTGCTTTTGGGCCATCTTCGTGACGCTGATGCTGCCCGTGGAAGTGCGCATTCTGCCCACCTACAAGGTTGTGGCCGAACTGGGCCTGCTCAACAGCTACGCCGGTCTGTCCCTGCCGCTGATCGCCTCCGCCACCGCCACCTTCCTGTTCCGCCAGTTCTTCCTGAGCGTGCCGGACGAACTGGTGGAAGCAGCCCGCATCGACGGCGCCGGCCCCATGCGCTTTTTCAAGGACATTCTGGTGCCCTTGTCCAAGACCTCGATTGCCGCGCTGTTCGTGATCCAGTTCATCTACGGCTGGAACCAGTACCTGTGGCCTCTTCTCATGACCACCTCGGAAGACATGTACCCCGTGGTCGTCGGTATCAAGAGCATGCTGGGCGGCGGCGGCGACGCCAGCGTCGACTGGAACATTGTGATGGCCACTGCCATCCTGGCCATGCTGCCGCCTACGGCCGTGGTGATGCTGATGCAAAAGTGGTTTGTGAAGGGTCTGGTGGATACCGAGAAATAAGCCTCGACCACGACCCATCCCGCCTTTTGCCCCATTGAACGAATACTTGGAAGACCTGTCATGGCATCCATCTCTCTGAAGAACATCATCAAGCGTTACGGCACCGGCAAGTCTGCCGTGCCCGTCATTCACGGCATCAACGTCGAAATCAAGGACGGCGAATTCATCGTGCTGGTCGGCCCCTCGGGCTGCGGCAAGTCCACCCTGCTGCGCATGATCGCAGGCCTGGAAGAAATCACCGATGGCGACCTGCTGATCGGCAGCAACAAGGTAAACGACCTGGAGCCCGCCAAGCGCAATATCGCCATGGTGTTCCAGAACTACGCGCTCTACCCCCATATGAGCAACTACGAGAACATGGCCTACGGCCTGAAGCTCGCCAAGGTGCCCGAGGACGAGATCAAGCGCCGCGTGGACAAGGCCGCCAAGATTCTGGAGCTGAGCCATCTGCTGGACCGCAAGCCGCGCCAGCTCTCTGGCGGCCAGCGCCAGCGCGTGGCCATGGGCCGCGCCATCGTGCGCCAGCCCCAGGTCTTCCTGTTCGACGAACCCCTGTCCAATCTGGACGCCAAGCTGCGCGGCCAGACCCGCCTGGAGATCCAGAAGCTGCACGCCGAGCTGGGCATCACCAGCCTGTTCGTGACCCACGATCAGGTCGAGGCCATGACCCTGGCGCAGCGCATGGTGGTGATGAACGGCGGCAATGTGGAGCAGTTCGGCACGCCCGAAGAGGTCTATCACACACCCGCCTCCACCTTTGTGGCGGGCTTCATCGGCTCCCCTCCCATGAACCTGCTCAAGCACTCGCCCAACGGCAAGCCCGGCCTGATCCTGGGCATCCGCCCCGAGCATATCGACCTGGTGGAAGCCGGCGGCCTGGAGTTCAAGGTCCAGACCGTGGAACTGCTGGGGGCCGAGCGCCTGCTCTACGGCAAGGTGGGCGATGAAGACGTCACCGTGCGCGTGGAAGAAGGCAAGCCCTATCCCAAGCCCGGTGAAACCGCCCGCATCTCGGCGCGCGAAGACCGCCTGCACTGGTTCAACGCCGAAACCGGCAAACGCGTATAGATCGCAACACCCCCTGAGCGGCTTCGCCGCTTCCCCCTCTCTGGCGCGAGCGCCGGAGGGGGACGACACCCTCGGTGCGGGGCGGCCCTTCCTCGGTGTCTCCTGTTTGAATGCTGCCTGCTACAGGCGCAGCGCCAAACTCGCAGAAAAGTGTTGAGCCGCAAACCTTTGTTGGATTGATCATGACTACTGCTTTGAAACCCTGGCCCTACCCTCGTTGGGTGGCCCACCGCGGCGCCGGCAAGCTGGCACCGGAGAACACCATGAGCGCCTTCCGCCTGGGCGCGCAACACGGCTACCGCTTCTTTGAATGCGATGCCAAGCTCAGCCAGGACGGCGTGCTGTTTCTGATGCATGACGCCACGCTGGAGCGAACCACCAACGGTCGCGGCATTGGCGGCGCACTGAGCATGGGCGAGATCGCCCAGCTCGACGCCGGCAGCTGGCACTCACGCGCCTATGCGGGCGAAGCCCTGCCCACGCTGGAAGCCCTGGCGCGCTGGTGCCTGGCCAACCATCTGCACCTGAATGTGGAAATCAAGCCGACTCCGGGCCAGGAGCTGGAAACCGGCCGTGCCTGCGGCGAGCTGATGCAGCGCATCTGGCCGAAGACCGAGGTGCAGCCGCTGTTCACCTCGTTCAAGTCCGACTCGCTCAAGGGCGCCCGCGAGACCGCTCCGCATATTCCGCGCGGCCTGCTGGTGGACAAGCTGGCCGACGCCAGCGGCGATGCCGACCTGAAGCTGGCTCTGGAGCTGGAGTGCAGCGCCATGGTGCTCAACCATGCGCTGTGGACGCCCGAGCTGGTGGCCAAGGTGCATGGCGCCGGCCTCTACTGCAGCAGCTACACCGTCAACGACCCATGGGCGGCGCAGCGCCTGATAGACCTGGGCACGGACGGCATCATCACCGACCGCGTGGATCTGTTCAGCCCCGCGCAGACAGGCGAGCAGCTGTAAATCAGTAGCTGCTTACGCATATCCACCAATAACCTCAGCATCAATCAATGCTGAATTCCCTTCAAATCAAGCGCAAGCAGCTTCTATATTCATAGCAATACAAAAGCCCGGCCACCCAAAGTGACCGGGCTTTTTTGCTTTCACCTCCTCCAATACCGGCACTGACAAAGCAGGGCGGCCGCGCAAGCGCCTCAGGGAGTGTCAATCCAGTTTCGTGCCGGAGGCCTTGACGGCTGCCGCCCAGCGCGGCGTCTCGCTGGCCAGGAACTTGCCGAAGGCCTCGGAGCCCAGGAAGGCCGGATCGGCGCCCTGCTCCACCATGCGGCTCTTCACATCGGGCAGGTTCATGACCTGCTGGAAGGCGTTGCTGAGCTTGGCCGTCACCTCCTTGGGCAGGCCGGCGGGGGCGAGAAAGCCATAGAAGCCCACCACATCGAACCCCTTGAGGCCGGACTCTATGGCGGTCGGCACCTCGGGCAGTGCGGGGTTGCGCTCCTTGCTGGTCACGGCCAGAGCACGCACCTTGCCCTGCTTGTGATAGGCCGCAGCCTGAGGAATGCTCTCGGCCATGAACTGCACCTGACCGCCGATCAAATCGGTGAAGGCAGGCGCGCTGCCCTTGTAGGGAATGTGCACCAGATCCACGCCTGCGGCGCTCTTGAACATCTCGGGCACCAGATGGCTGATGCCGCCATTGCCGGCCGAGCCGAAGTTGATCTTGCCGGGGTTGGCCTTGGCATAGGTCGTGAACTCGATCAGCGTCTTGGCCGGCACCTTGTTGTTGACCAGCAGCGCCAGCGGCTGCATGGCGGTGCGGGCAATCGGCGTGAAGTCCTTGAGCGTGTTGTAGGGCAGCTTGCTGTAGAGCGCAGGGTTGATGACCATCACGCCGGTATTGGCCAGCATCAGCGTGTAGCCGTCGGCGGGCGAGCGCATCACGTCCTGCGCCCCCACGGAGCCGCCCGCTCCGGGCTTGTAATCCACCACTAGCGGCTGTCCGAGCACGCCTTGCAGCTTTTCGGTCAGCAAGCGGGCATGCTGGTCCAGCGGGCCGCCGGCGGGAAAGCCCAGCACGATGCGAATCGGCTTGGTCGGAAAGGCGTCCTGAGCCTGTGCGCCCGCGGACAAAAGCAGGCCTGCACCAGCCATCAGGCCGGCCAGCATGTTCATTGAAGTCTTGTTCATTGTTGTCTCCTTGGCTTTAGAAATCATCGGCCGCACAAAGCGCTGTACGGGCAGTCTGATCGGTAGTCAACCTGCGCTGGATAGCGGCATTCGAGCCATGACTTGAACCATGGCGGGAGCCGGCCGACATAAAAAAGCGCTTCTCGAAGGAAGCGCTTGGGTGCCTGAGTGCCAAGCGGCAATCAGCGCTTGGGTTGCCAGGCCAGCGCCTTGTTCTGCTGCTCGGCCACCTGGGCAATGCTGAGCTTGTTGGCCGCTTCATCGCGGCGCTTGGCGGCATCGCCACCGAGCTCCATGGCCGCCAGGTTGTACCAGAAGTAGGCCCTGGCATTGTCACGCGGCACGCCCTGACCCTGTGCATAGACCATGCCCAGGTTGTACTGGGCTGCGGCATCGCCCTGCTCGGCCGCACGCTGGTACCACTGCACGGCCTTGGCGTAGTCGCGCGCAGCGCCCTGGCCTTCGGCATACATCACGCCCAGGCGGTTCTGCGCGCCGGAATGGCCTTGCTCGGCCGCTGCGGCATACCACTTCATCGCCTGAGCGGGGCTGGCGGCACCGCCCTGACCATCGGCATACAGACGCGCCAGGTTGAACTGGGCCGAGGCATCGCCCTTGTCGGCCGCGCGGCGGAACCACTGCATGGCCGTCGCATAGTTCTGCGCAACGCCACGGCCTTCGGCGTACAGCGTACCCACGTTGTTGATGGCCGCTGCATGGCCTTGCTCGGCCGCCTTCTGATACCACTGCAAAGCCGTGCCGTAGTTCTGGGGCGTGCCCAGGCCTTCGGCATAGATGGTGCCCAGGTTGTACTGGGCATCGGCGTGATTCTGGTCGGCCGCGCGCTGGAACCATTGCGCTGCATAGGCAGGGCTTTGCTCCACACCCAGGCCGTATAGATACAGGCGGCCCAGATGGTTCTGGCCGTCGGCATTCCACTGCTCGGCGCTCTTCTGGAACCAGGAAGCCGCCAGCTTGTAGTCGCGCGGGACGCCCACGCCATCCATATACATGCGGCCCAGGCTGTTCTGGGCCCTGGCGTCGCCCTGTTCGGCAGCGCGCTGCAGCCACTGGGCGGCCTGCACGGGGTCCAGCTTCACGCCCACTCCGTCGGACAGCATGGAGCCCAGTTGGTTCTGCGCTTGTGCATGGCCTTGATCGGCGGCTTTCTTGAACCAGTCTGCAGCCGTCATGTAGTTCACGGCCACGCCATCGCCCTTGAGATAGCGCTGGCCCAGCTCGAACTGGGCCGTCACATGGCCTTGTGCGGCGGATTTCTCCAGCCACTGGGCAGCGGTGCTGAAGCTCTGGGGCACGCCCAGACCTTGCTGATAGAGGTGGGACAGGTTGTACTGCGCCACGGCATTGTTCTGCTGCGCCGCGCGGCCGTACCACTGGGCCGCCTCGCGATAGTTCTGAGGCACGCCCTGGCCGTTGGCATACAGCGCACCCAGGCTGTTCTGGGCACCCGCGTGCCCCTGCGCCGCGGCCTTGCGGAACCATTGTGCGGCGGTGGCGGCATTCTGGGGCACGCCCTGGCCGTGCACATACATCTCGCCCAGCTGGTTCTGCGCCTTGGCATCGCCGCGCTCAGCCTCCTGCAGCGGTCCGGCCGTGGAGGCCACGCGCGAGCCTGCAATCGGCAGCGGGCCATATTGCAGGCGGCTGAATTCAAACTGGGGGCCCGATGTGGCGGCTCTGGAATCGCGCAAAAAATTCATGCGACCTTCCGCACCGGTTTGCGCGGATGCGCTCTGGGCAAAGGCCGCCAGACTCGACATGACCAGCGCTGCGATGGGAGTGAACTTCATTCCGGTACGATTCCTAGACGCTTGTTGTTACATCAGACATACGATGACACCAACCTGCGAGCGTAACTGATTCTGATAGCAGCTTCGATAAGGAATCCCTCAATCGCGGCATCCTAGCCACAGTTTTTTGACATTTGGCCGGGCCATGAAAAAGCCCGGCAATGCCGGGCCTGTCAGGACGTAAAGGTTTCAGCCCCTGGCCATCTGCTGGCGCACATAGTCCGCCAGCACCTGCATGAGCTCGGCAAAATGCGCGCGCAGCGGCTCGAAGCCGGCATTCGGTTCACGCGTGTCCTCGTCCATATAGACGGGGCGACGGATCTCGATCTGCATCGAGTGGCGATTGAGCTGCGGCTGGCCGATGCGCCCGATCAACTCCACACCTTTATAGGGCTCGTTATAGGCCACGCTGTAGCCGAAGCCCTTGAGCGTATCGCCCACCAGATGGATGAACTCGGGCGCACAGGTCGTGCCATCGCGGTCGCCCAGCACGAAGTCGGCCAGCGGCGGCGCATCGCTACGACCCAGTCGCTGGTACACGTCGTTGGGCATGGAGTGCAGATTCAGATGCCACACAGCCCCGAAGCGCGCCACGCTGTCGTCGATGGCCTGCGCCAGCGCCGCGTGATAGGGGCGCCAGTAGCGCTCGATACGGTGCTGCACCTCGGCCACGGTGCGCTTGCGCTCATACAGGGGCGTGGCCACGCCGGCCTTGCTGATGCGCTGCCAGATCAGGCCCAGCCCCTGCTGGGTCTTGATGCTGGGCGACAGCGGCACCGGCCACTCGCCCTCGATCTGCGCGGGGTCCAGATCGGACTCGTTGCGGTTCGGATCGACATAGGTGCGCGGGAAAGTCGCCTCCAGCAGCGTCGCGCCGAACTCGGGCCAGCGGTCCCAGAGCGCGGCCACATGCGTGTCCTCGCCACGGCGCAGCAGACTCATGGGCACGACGGCACCGAAGTCCTCCGGATAGGCCGTGCCGCTGTGCGGCGAGTCGCAGACTATGGGCAGCACCTCGCCCCGGGCCGGGTGCACCAGCACCGGCTCGGCCGGTCTGGCTTGCAGAAAATCAGGCACAGACATTGAGGTCTTCATCAGTCCAGCTTGATATTGGCGCGCTTGGCCACGGCCGTGTAGCGCTCGATCGCGGCCCGGATCTGCTTGGCGAACTGCTCGGGCGTGTTGCCCATGGACTCACCGGAGATGGACTTCTGCTTTTCCAGATAGTCGGGCGAAGCCATGACCTTGTGGGCCGCCGCATTGAGCTTGTCGATGATGGGCTTGGGCGTGCCGGCAGGCGCCACCAGGCCGAACCAGCCGCCGTCACCCATCTGGGGAAAGCCCAGCTCGGTATAGGTGGGCACATCGGGCAGCACATCGCTGCGCTTGAGGGCCAGCACGGCCAGGGGACGCAGCTGGCCAGCCTTGATATGCGGCAGGGTCGAGGGCAGGTTGTCCGTCATGGCATTGACCTGTCCGCCCAGCGCGTCCGTAATCGCCTGGCCCGCACCCTTGTAAGGAATGTGCAGCAGCTGGATGCCCGCGAGGTTCATGAAGTTCTCGATATTGGCATGACCGAGCGAGCCCGTGCCCGGCGAGGCAAAGGTGTACTTGTCGGGGTTGGCCTTGGCCAGCGCGATGAATTCCTTCATCGTCTTGGCAGGCACGCTGGCGTTCACCACGAAGACGCTGGGCACGCTCATCACATTGGTGATGGGAGCAAAGTCCTTGATCGCGTCATAGGGCAGCTTGCGGAAGATGGCCGGATTGGAGCCATGGGTGGACACCGTGGCCATGCCGATGGTGTAGCCGTCGGGAGCGGCCTTGGCGATTTCCGAAGCGCCGATGGAGCCGCCGGCTCCGCCCCGGTTGTCCACCACCACGGCCTTGCCCAGAATCTGGCCCATCTTGTCGGCCAGCAGACGCGCCACCATATCGGTAGAGCCGCCCGCACCAAAGGGCACGATCAGGCGGATAGGACGATTGGGGTAGTCCGCTGCGGCATTGGCCGCGAACGCGGGGGACAGCGCGGCGGCCGCTGCGCAGGCGGCAATGGACGACAGAACGGTACGACGAATGGCCATGCGGCTTCTCCTTGGATCTCGTGAAAGACTGGTTATGGGTCGGCTCAGAGCGCTTCACCGAACGCTCCGACCTTTGTTTCATTCTGTGCCGCAGGCCGTGGCACGAAAAGCGACAAGACGGCACGCAAGTATTACCAACCGTCATAATTCAAGCCGTCATGCGCATGCACTCCCCGTCCCTGTCCGAACTTCACGCCTTTGCCGCAGCCGCCCGCCTGGGCAGCTACTCGCTCGCCGCCCAGGAGCTGTATGTGACGCAGGGCGGCATCAGCCGGGCCATTGCCAGGCTTGAGGAGCATCTGGGCTTTGCCCTGTTCGAGCGCCTGGGCAGACGCAATGCGCTCACCGCAGCAGGACAGGACTATCTGCAGGCGGTAGAGCCTGCCGTGATGGCGATCGAAGCCGCATCGGCCGCCGCGCGCAGGCGCCGCCACGGGCCCCAGCTGCGTCTGTCGGTCATTCCCACGCTGTTCAGCCACTGGCTGATTCCGCGCCTGCCCGACTTCAACCGCCGTCATCCGCAAATCATGCTTTCCTTCGCGCCCTACCGGCGCGACGATCCGCTCAATGCGCCGGAGATCGATGCCTGGATTCGCGTCGGCAGCCAGCACTGGCCGGCAGGCGTGGAGGCCGAATATGTGATCGGCCGCGACCTGATTCCCATCTGCCACCCGCGCGAGCTGCAGGGACCGAACCCCATCCGCAGCGAGCAGGATTTGCTGAACCGCCCGCTGCTGTTCCACACCAACTACCCGGGCAACTGGGCCAGTTGGATGCAGGCCCGGGGCCTCGACCAGCCCTGCCCTGCCCCGGTTGCGGACTTTGAGACCGTGGCCCTGCTGGTGCAGGCCGTGGCTGCCGGCATGGGCGCAGCCATGGTTCAGCGCTGCCTGGTGGAGGAGGATCTGGCCTCGGGGCGCGTGGCTCTGGCGCTGGATGCACCGGTGCATATCGAGCGCGGCTACTTTCTGTGCCAGCAAGGCAGCCGCCCTCCGACGGAGGCCTTAAAGCAGTTTCGCCGCTGGATACTGGAGCAGGCCGGCCCCAGGGCCGTCAGCGACTGAGGCCCGGCCAGAGACTGGCGCGAATACAACAGGCACTCTTGAGTCAGATCAAGATTTCACGCAAAACTGCTTTCCAGCCAGTGCGCCAATCAGCGCCAGGCTCTGCAAAGCACCCATTGGCAGCAGGCACTTGTGCACACCAGTGCGGCATAGCCGAGCATCTTGCCATCGCGTGAAAACAGCCAGAGACTGGCCAGCAAAACCGCCACACCTAATATGAAATTAATAGCTACCTGCGCAATGAAGGATTGGGCTCCAGCCTTGTTTTTCTTGAACAAGCGTGCGCAGACAGCCAGGCCCAGCGCGAGAAAAAAAGCGGGGGCGACGAAGTTGAATAAATGATTAACGCTCGCAACAAAATCCATGGCAACAATCGATTCCAAGGCTTTGAGACCGGGGGATGCCCAATCCGGTTCTAAATTTTATAATCCTCAGTTATGGCAGTCTGGGCTTTAGGTATCAATCACCACACGGCGCCGCTCGATATGCGGGGCCGTTTTGCGTTCGCGCTTGATCAGATCGCGCCGACGCTGCAAGGCCTGCGCGCATCCCTGTCCCATGCGGGCCGGGCTCACAGCGCCGTGGAAACCGCCATCCTCTCCACCTGCAACCGCACCGAGATCTACTGCGCGGCCGACGCCCCGGCCATGGATCACACCATGCACTGGCTGGCCAACAGCGGCGGCGTAGCGCCTGAGCTGCTGCGCCAGCACTCGTATCTGCTGCAGGACGGCTCGGTCGCCCGTCACGCCTTCCGCGTGGCTTCGGGGCTGGACTCCATGGTGCTGGGCGAGGCGCAGATCCTCGGCCAGATGAAGAACGCCGTGCGCGCTGCCGAAACCGCAGGCGCACTGGGCACCACGCTCAACCAGCTGTTTCAGCGCAGCTTTGCCGTGGCCAAGGAAGTGCGCAGCTCCACCGAGATCGGCGCGCACAGCATCTCCATGGCTGCCGCCGCCGTGCGTCTGGCCGGTCAGCTGTTCGAAGACCTCAGCAAGATCCGCGTGCTCTTCGTGGGCGCAGGCGAGATGATCGAGCTGGTCTCCACCCACTTTGCCGCCCGCAACCCCAGGCAGATCACCATCGCCAACCGCACCATGGAGCGTGGCGAAAAGCTGGCGGCCCAGTTCGGCGCCGGCACCATGCGCCTGGCCGACCTGCCCGAGCATCTGCACGAGTACGACGCCATCATCAGCTGCACCGCCTCCACCCTGCCCATCATCGGCCTGGGTGCCGTGGAGTCTGCTCTCAAGAAGCGCAAGCGCCGCCCCATCTTCATGGTGGACCTGGCCGTGCCGCGCGATATCGAAGCCGAGGTCAAGCACCTCAACGACGTCTATCTCTATACCGTGGACGATCTGGCAACCGTCGTGCGCACCGGTCAGGCCCAGCGCCAGGCCGCCGTGCAGCAGGCCGAGGTCATCATCGACACCGGCGTGCAAAGCTTCATGCAATGGATGGACCAGCGCAACCCCGTGGGCGGCGCGGTCTCACTGATCCAGCAGGTCAATGCCCAGGCCGACGAATGGCGTGCGCTGGAAATTGCCCGTGCCAAAAAGCTGCTGGCCAAGGGCGAAGATATCGACACCGTGCTGGAAGCGCTCTCGCGCGGCCTCACACAGAAAATGCTGCACGGCACCATGGCCGAGCTGCACAAGGGCGACGCCGAAGAGCGTGCCCAGACAGCGGACACCGTCTCCCGTCTGTTCCTGCGCGCCAGCCGCAACCCCAGCAAGCTTTAGCGGCGCTCGCCCGCTTTGGCGCTGCCGTCCTCGTGCAGCGCACGGCCCGACCGTGGCCCGCCCTCCCTCTTTTCTGACTCCACAAAGGTGAGCACCCTCACCTTCCCAAGCCCTAGGTGCCCCCTATGCAAGACTTTTTGCGCAACCAGCTCGAACGCTACGCCCAACGCCTGCAGGAGCTGGACTTTCTGCTCTCGCGCGAAGACATCATGGGCGACATGAAGCAGTACCGCACCATCTCGCGCGAGCATGCCGATGTGACGGCCATTGCCAGCCGCTACACCCGCTACCTGCAGACCGAAGCCGACATCGCCGCCGCGCGTGACATGCTGGACGACCCCGACATGGCCGAAATGGCGCAGGAAGAGATCGGCAGCGGCGAGGCCGAGCTGATCAAGCTCGAGGACGAGCTGCAGCGCCTGCTGCTGCCCAAGGACCCCGACGATGCCCGCCCCGCCTTTGTCGAAATCCGCGCCGGCACGGGTGGTGACGAGTCGGCCCTGTTTGCCGGCGACCTGACCCGCATGTACACCCGCTACGCCACCAACGTGGGCTGGAAGGTGGAAGTGATGAGCGCCAGCGAAAACGAAATCGGCGGCTACAAGGAAGTCGTGCTGCGCATCGAGGGCGACAACGTGTACGGCGCGCTGCGCTTCGAGTCGGGCGGCCACCGCGTGCAGCGTGTGCCCGCCACTGAAACCCAGGGGCGCATCCACACCAGCGCCTGCACCGTGGCCGTGATGCCGGAGCCCGACGAGGCCGAGGCCATCACGCTCAATCCCGCCGATCTGCGCATCGACACCTTTCGCGCCAGCGGTGCCGGCGGCCAGCATATCAACAAGACCGACTCCGCCGTGCGCGTGGTCCACCTGCCCACGGGCATCGTGGCCGAATGCCAGGACGGTCGCAGCCAGCACAGCAACAAGGCCAAGGCCCTGCAGGTGCTGCAGGCCCGCATCCAGGAAAAGGAACGCAGCGAGCGGGCCGCCAAGGAAGCGGCCATGCGCAAGGGCCTGATCGGCTCGGGCGACCGCAGCGACCGCATCCGCACCTACAACTTTCCCCAGGGCCGCCTCACCGACCACCGCATCAACCTCACGCTGTACAAGCTGCTGGCTGTGATGGAAGGCGATCTGGGCGATGTGATCCAGGCCCTGCAACATGCACGCGAAGCCGAGCTGCTGGCAGAACTGGCCGCATCCTGAGGCCACAGGCATTGCCCTGCGGCAGGGGGCAGCCAGGCGGCAGCCGGCTCGAACCCGGCCCGCTCGAACGACTCGCCAGCAATGGGAACAATTTCAAGATGACACAGCGCTTTTTGCCGACTCTGGTTTCTGCTTTGCTATCGGGCCTGTTGTTCGCATCGACCGCCGCCCAGGCTCAGGCCTTGCGCAAGCCATCGGCCTATGACTCGGGCGCGGGAAGCCCGGTCGACGCCAGCGGCAACCGCAGCGCTGCTGCCAGCCTTCCGGCGCTGGCCAGCCGCGCCGATTTCGATCGCATGGCCCGTATCTTCGAGCCAGCCAGCGCCATGCCCCATGTGCTGTTTGTGATCGACCGCCACAGCAAGAGTGCACCGCTGCATTTCATCAACACGCCGCGCTATGCGTTTCACGAAGATTTTCTGCGTGCCAAAGGCCTGCTGCAGGGCGGCAAGCCTGCGCTCAACCGCAATTACCGCGAACCGGGCCGCCGCTTCATTCTCGGCACGCTGAGCTGGCAGCCCGCGCTCAAGGACTACAGCTACGAGTTCTGGGAGGGCGACCAGCTCACACCCGAGCTGCTGCAGACCACGGCGGCTGCACTGAAAACCGGCTTCTTCGCCCCTGTGCGCTTCAAGGCCAACTCCACTCAGCAAGAAGCCGTGGCCCAGCAAGCCGGTGTTGCAGCAGTCACCCAGGCCCAGTTGCTGGGTGCCCAGACCTATCTGCCGCTGAACCAGGGTCAGGCCGTGGGCCGGCTGCGCATCCTGAGCCAGGCTGAAGAGGTGAGTGATCTTCAGCCCAATGACATCGTGCTGCTGCGCGAAGTGCCCATCAGCTTGCCGCCCGTGGCCGGCGTGGTGACGGAAAGGCCGTCAACCGTGCTGTCTCATGTCAATTTGCTGGCGCGCGGCTGGGGCATACCCAATGCCTATGTGCAAAAAGCGGCCGAGCAATACGCTGCCTTCAACGGCCGCTGGGTGCATATCGACGTACAGCCCGCCAGCTTTGCGCTGCGCGCCGCCACGGCTGCCGAACAGCAAAGCGCGCAGCAGCAGGCACTGCGCCAGCCCGCCAAGGGCCGCAAGGTCTTGCTGCAGCCCGATCTGCGCCGCAGCGAGCTGGTGCCTCTGGCCGCCCTGCGCAGCGCGGATCGCCGCCGCTGCGGTGCCAAGGCCGCCAATCTGGGCGAGATCCAGTCCGCCCGCCTGGCGGACGTCAGCGTGCCCGATGGCTTTTGCATTCCGTTTGCCGCCTATGCCGACTTCATGCGCGCCAACGGCCTGGCCGAGCGCATTGCCCGCATGCGCCAGCAGCCCGGTTTTGCGACGGATGCCGGCATCCGAAGGCAAGCCCTGTCCGCGCTGCAGGCCGAAATCGAGCAATGGCCCGTCAGCCCGGCCGTGGCCGATGCCTGGGCGCAGCGCTGGTCCGGCCAGCTGGGCAGCCAGGGCGTGTTCGTACGCAGCTCCTCCAGCTCCGAGGACCTGCCCAACTTCAGCGGAGCAGGCCTGTACACCACCGTGCCCAATGTACGCAGCGGCACGGATCTGGCTGCTGCGGTGCGCAAGGTCTGGGCCTCTGTCTACAACTTCGAGGCCTGGGAAGCCAGACAGGCAGCGGGCATCGACGACGCGCAGGTGATGATGTCGGTGTTGGTACAAAAAGCCGTGGACTCCTCGGCATCGGGGGTGATGATCACCCGCGACCCCTTCGATGCCTCGCACCGCTACATGAGCTATATCGCCGCCAAGCGCGGCATAGGCATCCGCGTGGTCGAGGGCCGGCGGGTTGCAGAGCAGATCCTCTACTCCAGCCGCAGCAAGGCCGTGCAGGTGCTCAACCGCTCCCAGGACGATGTGGCCCTGCAGCTGGATACCAGGGGCGGCGTGCGTGAAGTGGCGGTTGCGCCCGGCCGCGCCGTGCTCAGCGACGCACTGGTGCAGCGACTGGCCCGCGCAGGAGCCGGCATCAAGCAGCGCTTTGGCGGCAAGGACCAGGACATCGAGTGGGCCGTGCAGGGCGATCAGCTCATCATCCTGCAGTCGCGCCCCTTCATCTCGGCCCCCGTACGTTAAGAATCCGCCATGCTGAATTTCGAGTCACCTGTTGTAGTGGAGCTGCTGCAAGCCCAGGGCTGGACCCCGCAGCGCGAGGTCGCCATACCCGCGCTTATCCGGAGCGCTCTGGACCAACAGCCCAGTCTGGCCGGCCACCCCGCCGTGGCTGCGCTGCAGAACCTGGCAGGCTTGCACATAGGCCGGGTGGGCAAGGGCCGGGAATGCGCCAGCAGCGATATAGAGTTTGACTGGCGCGAAGCGCATTTCACCAGCGAAGACGCGGACGAAGCCCTGCTCTGCTGGGAACAGCGCCTGAACACCCGGCTGATACCACTTGCCGAAGTTCACCATGGGCACGGCCAGTTGCTGATGGCGGGCGATGGACGCTGCTTTGGCTGGTCTTTTGTAGGCATGTGCTTCGAGGGCGAGAATCTTCAGCAGGCGCTGGAGCATCTGTTGCTGGGTATACGCTCGCGCCCCATGCTGGAGCCCGGCCAGCCATCGACCCAGTTGTACGGCAGGCGCTACAAGGCGGGCGCCCCCGAGATATATCCTTACTGAATTTCCGAAGAAGATGGCCACCGGCCAAGCCATGACCGAATTCTCGCCCCCCACTTTCTCCGTCGCTCAAGCCCTGCAGCAAGCCGCCAGCCAAGGGCTGGCACGTGTCGATGCACAGATGCTGCTGCTGCACTTGATGCAGCAGCCAGCGCATGCCCGCGCCTGGCTCATCACCCATGACGGCGATATGCTGAACGCCGAGCAGCAGGCCCGCTGGGGCCAGCTGTGCGCCCTGCGCCAGCAAGGCACGCCTGTCGCCTACCTGACCGGAAGCAAAGAGTTCTATGGCCTGAATCTGGCCGTGGACAGCCGGGTGCTGGACCCGCGCCCCGACACCGAGACCCTGGTGGACTGGGCGCTGGAGCTCATGCCTGAAGGGCAGCCGGTTCACGTCGTCGACCTGGGCACCGGCAGTGGCGCCATTGCCCTGGCCCTGCAAAGCCAGCGCCCCGCAGCCCGGGTCATTGCCGTGGACGCCAGTGCCGATGCCCTGGCCGTGGCCCGCAGCAACGCCGCCCGGCTCCAACTGCCCGTGCAGTTCGCCCACGGCAGCTGGCTGGAGCCCTTGAACGGGCAGGAACCTGTCGATCTGATCGTCAGCAATCCGCCCTATATCCGCGCCGACGACCCGCACCTGGCGGCGCTGACCCACGAACCACTGTCGGCCCTGGCCAGCGGCGCCGACGGGCTGGAGGACATACGCAGCATCATCGAGCAGGCCCCGGCACACCTGAAGGGCGGCGGCTGGCTGCTTTTCGAGCATGGCTGGGATCAGGCCGAAGACGTGGCGCGGCTGATGCGGGCTGCGGGCTTCGGGCAGGTCCAGCACCGCCACGACCTGGCCGGCATTGCGCGCTGCACGGGCGGCTGTCGCCCTGACAAGGCTTGATTTCCAGAACTGAGCCCCCAGATAAACAGGCAGCAAGATTTCCTCACAGCATCGCATTGCTTGCGGTCGGTGAAATAATTGCAGACATCGCGGCTGGTACCGCCATTTCCAAAATCCGGAGCCCACTATGAGCAACACTCAACAACGCATCGACGACCTGGTCAAGAACAACGACATCCTGCTGTTCATGAAGGGCAACGCCAGCTTCCCTCAGTGCGGCTTCTCCGGCCGTGCCATCCAGATCCTCAAGGCCTGCGGTGTGGATGCCAAGTCCATCGCCACCGTGAACGTGCTGGAAGACCAGGAAATCCGCCAGGGCATCAAGGACTACAGCCAGTGGCCCACCATCCCCCAGCTCTACATCAAGGGCGAATTCATCGGCGGCTCGGACATCATGATGGAGATGTACGAATCGGGCGAGCTGCAGCAAGTGCTGGCCGCCAAGTAAGACCAAGCTGCCTGCAAGCCACCGGCCCCCGGTGGCTTTTTTCATGCCGCCCCCCAAACCCGCGCCCGCCCACCACTGCTGCATCCATGTCGATGGCAGCGCCCTGCCCAACCCCGGCCCCATGAGCCTGGGCGTGTTGCTGCAGCTGCCCGATGGCAGTCGCCATACGCTGTCGCAGGATCTGCACCGCAGCGGCTGCAACAACGAAGCCGAGCTGCGCGCCCTGATGGCGGCCCTGACGCTGGCACGCGATCTCGGCGCGCGCAGCCTGACCGTGCGCACCGACTCCCGGGTGCTGCTGGAGCAGCTCGGCCCGCCCATGGCCAAGCCGGCGCGGCCGATTGTGCGGCTCAGCCAGCTGTTCGAGGCCGCCCGTGCACAGATGCAGGGCTTTGACGAGCTGGTGCTGCAATGGGTGCCCAGACACCGCAATACCGAGGCCGATGCACTGGCACGCATGGCCCATTCGGCAGCCGCGCTTCAGTCCTGAAGCCAGTACAGCTGCCTGCAACAGGCTTTATGTGGTCGAATAGAGACTCCTTGATAACCGGCCGCAGGCACGTCGACGTGCCGCAGCAGCCCTGCCTATGAGTGTGTCCCAAAGCCTTGCGGTGATTGTTCTGCTGATTCTGCTCAGCGCCTTTTTCTCTGTGGCGGAGATTTCTCTGGCCGCCTCCCGCCGCCTGCGCCTGCGCCAGATGGCCGACGATGGCAATGAGGGAGCCGAGCATGCCCTGCGCGTACAGGAGCAGCCGGGCGAATATTTCACCGTGGTGCAAGTGGGACAGAATGCCGTCGCCATCCTCGGCGGCATCGTTGGCGAGGGGGCGTTCAGCCCCGCGTTGACCGAATTTTTCACGATCTGGTTCTCGCCCAGCCTCTCGACGACGCTCGGGTTCCTGCTCTCGTTTTTCATAGTCACCTCGGCCTTCATCCTGCTGGCCGACCTGTTGCCGCGCCGCATCAGCATGAACGAGCCCGAGCGCTATGTGGTGCGCGTGCTCGCGCCCATGCGCTGGTTTGTGGTGATCTTCAAGCCCATCATCTGGTTCTACAACCTGGCGACCGACACCCTGTTTCGCCTGCTCGGCCTGCCTGCCACGCGCGACGAGCGCATCACCAGCGACGACATCCTGGCCATGACCGAAGCGGGCACCAAGGCCGGCGTGCTGGCCGCCCGCGAGCAGCAGGTGATTGCCAACGTGTTCGAGCTGGACTCGCGCATCGTGGCCTCGGCCATGACGCAGCGCGAGCGCATTGCCTTTTTCTTCAAGGATGACGCCGACGCCATCATTCGCGCCCGCATTGCCGAGGAGCCCTTCTCCACCTACCCGGTCTGCGACGGCGATATCGACCATGTGATCGGCTATGTGGACGCCAAGGACCTGTTCCAGCGCGCGCTCAACAACCAGCCCCTGTCCCTGCAGGATGGATCGCTGATTCACAAGGTGCTCATCGTGCCCGACCGACTGAGTCTTGCAGAGGTGCTGGAGCAGTTCCGCATGGTGCACGAAGACTTTGCCGTCATCGTCAACGAGTACAGCCGCGTCGTCGGTGTCGTCACCCTGAACGATGTGATGAGCACGGTGATGGGCGATCTGGTCAGCCCTTCTGACGAGGAAGAGCAGATCGTCCGCCGCGACGAGCATTCCTGGCTGATCGACGGCGTCACCCCCGTCGAGGATGTGATGCGCGTGCTGCAACTGGACGATATGCCGCATGACGATGAATACGAAACCCTGGGCGGCTTCCTGATGGTCATGCTGCGCCGCGTGCCGCGCCGCACCGATGCGGTGATCTGGGGCGGCTACAAGTTTGAAGTGCTGGACGTGGACAGCTACCGCATCGACCAGGTCATGGTGACCCAGCTGCCCGAGCCCGCGGCCGAATCTGCCGCACCTTCGGCGGCCGCCGCGGCCAAGGTACAGGGCAGCGCCGCCCAGGCTCAGGCCAGCAAAAGCAGCCACTCCTGAATCAGTAGCTTCTTGCGCTTACCCCAAAAGGACTTCAGATTCTTTTATTGCTGAAACCAATGAAAAGAGAGCGCTAGGCGCTCTCTTTTTTTTGTATATCGCGACGGTATCAGACCGACTGCGGCTCCTCCACCAGCCAGCGCCGCTGCGCGCCGAACACGGCATTCGGATACTGGGGCTGGCCCCGGCTGCCGTTGTAGCGGCCCAGCGCCATATAGGCATCGCCCTTTTCGCGATCCATGTAGTGGCGCAGGATCACGCAGCCGAAGCGCAGATTGGTCTGCATGTGGAACAGCTTGCCGATATCGCCGTCACCGATCAGCCGCATCCAGAACGGCATGATCTGCATATAGCCGCGCGCACCCACGCTGGAGATGGCGTATTTGCGATAGCCGCTCTCCACCTGAATCAGGCCCATGACCATGGACACATCAAGGCCCGCGCGCTTGGACTCATACCAGACGGTCTGCAAGAACTCGCGCCGGACCTGAGGATCGGGCTTGCGCTTGGCCAGCTTGTCGCTGCAAGCCACCAGCCAGCGCAGATAGCTCATGCGCGCCTCTGTGGAGGTGAACTCCAGCTCGGGCGGGGCCCCAGAGCCGGCCACCGCTGCACTCAGGGCCGTACGTACCGAATCCGCCAGCGGCTCCTCCAGCTGACCGCCCGCCCATGCGGTGTGCGGCAGCAGCCAGCCCGCCGATGGAACGGCTAGCGAGGCTGCGGCAGTCAGACAGGAGCGGCGGCTGAGGAGGATTTCCGGCATTGAAGCAGCTTACAAGCCCAGGCGGCTCTTGAGGTGACCCAGCACCTCATTGGTCGCCAGCTTTGTGGCTTCTGTGTCACGGCGCTGCTGGTACTCGACCACGCCTTCCTTCAGGCCACGGTCGCCCAGCACCACGCGGTGGGGCACGCCGATCAGCTCCCAGTCGGCCAGCATGGCACCGGGGCGCTCGTCGCGGTCGTCCAGGATCACGTCCACGCCCAGTGCCAGCAGCTCGCCGTAGAGCTTCTCGGCCTCGGTCTTCACGGCCTCGCTGCGCCCCATGCCGATGGGGCAGATCACCACGGTGAACGGCGCAATCGCATCGGGCCAGATCATGCCGCGCTCGTCGTGGTTCTGCTCCACGGCAGCGGCGGGCAGGCGGGTCACGCCAATGCCGTAGCAACCCATCTCGAAGTGCTGCGGCTTGCCGTTGTCGCCCAGGAAGGTCGCGTCCATGGCCTTGGAATACTTGGTGCCCAGGTAGAACACATGGCCGATTTCAATGCCGCGCTCAATCGCCAGCTCACCCGCACCGTCGGGCGAGCGGTCGCCCGCCACCACATTGCGCAGATCAGCCACCACGGCGGGCTCGGGCAGATCACGGCCGAAGTTCACGCCGGTGATGTGGAAGTCTTCCTCGTTGGCGCCGCAGACCCAGTCGGCCATCACGGCCACATCGCGGTCCACCACGATGTTCACGGGCTTCTTCAGACCGATGGGGCCCAGATAGCCGGGCTTGGTGCCGAAATGCTCTTCGATCTCGCCCACGGTCGCGAAACGGAAGCCCGCCAGGCCCTCGACCTTGCCGACCTTGATCTCGTTCATCTCATGATCGCCGCGCAGCAACAGCAGCCACACCTGCGTCTTCACGATCAGACCCTTGTCGTCGAGCTCGTCCGTGGCCAGCACCAGCGACTTCACGGTCTGCGCCAGAGGCAGGCCCAGCTGCTCGGCCACGGCTTCGCAGGTGCTGTTGCCGGGTGTGGCGACCTTTTGCAGGGCCTGCGCGGCGGCAGGACGGGCCTGGGCGGGCGCCAGGCTCTCGGCCTTCTCGATATTGGCCGCGTAGTCGCTGCTCGGGCAGTAGACGATGGCGTCCTCGCCCGTGGAAGCGATGACCTGGAACTCCTCGCTCAGATCGCCACCGATGGCGCCCGAATCGGCACGTACGGCGCGGTACTGCAGACCGAAGCGATCGAAGATGCGCTTATAGGCTTCGCGCATGGTCTGGTAGCTGATCTGGGCCGCATCGCGATCCTTGTCGAAGGAATAGGCGTCCTTCATGATGAACTCGCGACCGCGCATCAGGCCGAAGCGCGGACGGCGCTCGTCACGGAACTTGGTCTGGATCTGGTAGAGGTTCTTGGGCAGCTGCTTGTAGCTCTTGAACTCCTGGCGCGCGATATCGGTGACCACTTCTTCGGAAGTGGGCTGGATCACGAAATCACGGCCATGGCGATCCTGGATGCGCAGCAGCTCGGGGCCCATCTTCTCGAAGCGGCCGGTTTCCTGCCACAGCTCAGCGGGCTGCACCACGGGCATGGTGGTTTCGATGGCACCGGCGCGGTTCATTTCCTCGCGCACGATGGCCTCGACCTTGCGGATCACCCGCAAGCCCATGGGCATGTAGTTGTAAATGCCAGCACCCAGCTTTTTGATCATGCCAGCCCGCATCATGAGCTTGTGGCTGACCACTTCGGCATCGGCCGGAGCTTCTTTCAGGGTGGAGATGAGAAATTGGGAGGCTTTCATGGAACTGGCAATTCAGTGGAAATAGGCATGGCCCGCTTGTCGATCACAAGGGGCCATGCATAATGAACACAATTCAAAAATTTGGGGTTTGATTATGCTTGACCGGGACGGATTTCGCCCGAACGTCGGCATCATCCTGCTCAACCAAAGAAACCAGGTGTTCTGGGGAAAACGCATTCGCACCCACAGCTGGCAGTTTCCGCAAGGTGGCATTGATCGGGGTGAGACACCCGAGCAAGCCATGTTTCGCGAGCTGCACGAGGAAGTGGGGCTGAAGCCCAATCACGTTCGCGTGGTTGCCCGCACCAGGGACTGGTTGCGCTACGAGGTGCCAGACAGGTACATCCGCCGCGACGCGCGCGGGCATTACAAAGGCCAGAAGCAGATATGGTTTTTGCTTCAACTGGTCGGGCATGACTGGGACTTGAACCTGCGTGCCACCGACCACCCTGAGTTCGATGCCTGGCGCTGGAATGACTACTGGGTTCCTCTGGATGTGGTGGTCGAATTCAAACGCGGCGTCTATGAAATGGCGTTGACCGAGCTCGCGCGCTTTTTACCGCGCGGCGAGCAGCAGCGCAACCGCTATCTGCGCAGCGGCATGCGGCCGCGCGAGCAGGAGGCAGGCCAGACCACCGGCAGCACTGCCCATCCGGGGCAGCACCATCAGGTCATGTACCCCGCCCGCACAGGGAGCTTTCGCATCAACCCCGGCATAGAGCTGCCGCCCGGTGCCAGTTTTGACCCGGACCCGCAGACCGGCATAGACAATCCGCCCGACCACAAGCCTCTGCAATGAACAAAGCCGTAATGCCTCGCAGCATTACGGCTT
The DNA here is from genome assembly GCF_058807955.1 of Comamonas sp. GW821-FHT11H03. Lineage (NCBI taxonomy): Bacteria > Pseudomonadati > Pseudomonadota > Betaproteobacteria > Burkholderiales > Comamonadaceae > Comamonas > Comamonas sp. GW821-FHT11H03. Next base: position 340,128 of record NZ_JBXARF010000002.1, on the reverse strand, counting down.
TTTTGTCGGCGGCCCAGACTCAGTGTCCGGCCACCACCATATTGTCGCGATGCATCATTTCGGGGCCGGCCGAGTAGCCCAGCAGCGCTTCGATCTCCGAGGAGCTCTTGCGGCACAGCAGTCGCGCTTCGGCGCTGGCATAGCTGGCCAGACCACGGGCGATCTCGGCGCCGTTCTCATCACGCACTGCAATCACTTCGCCGCGCGAGAAATCGCCCTCCACGGTGATCATGCCTATGGGCAGCAGGCTCTTGCCTTCATCACGCAGCTTGGAGACGGCACCCGCATCCACGGTCACCGAACCACGCAGCTGCAGATGATCGGCAATCCACTGCTTGCGCGCCTGCATCTTGTGCGTGTTGGCGACCAGCAGCGTGCCAATGGACTCGCCACGCGTCAGGCGCAGCAGCACGTCTTTCTCACGTCCCCAGGCGATCACGGTGGAAGCACCGGAGCCCGCTGCACGCTTGGCCGCCAGGATCTTGGTGATCATGCCGCCGGTGCCGATGGACAGGCCCGCGCCGCCGGCCATGGCTTCCAGCTCGGGGTTGCCGGCTTCGGCCACGTCGATGAACCTAGCATCAGGATTCTTGCGCGGATCGGCGCTGTAGAGGCCGCGCTGATCGGTCAGGATGACCAGGGCATCGGCCTCGACCAGATTGGCCACCAGCGCGCCCAGGGTGTCGTTGTCGCCAAAGCGGATCTCGTCGATCACCACCGTGTCGTTCTCGTTGATGACGGGCACCACGCCCAGCTGCAGCAGCGTCAGCAGCGTGGTGCGGGCGTTCAGATAGCGCTCGCGATCGGCCAGATCCGCATGGGTCAGCAGCACCTGGGCACTGGGCACGCCTTCGCCGCGCAGCTTGGTCTCGTACATCTGGGCCAGCCCCATCTGACCGACGGCAGCAGCGGCCTGCAACTCATGCACCTCGGTCGGACGCGTGGCCCAGCCCAGTCGCTTCATGCCTTCGGCAATGGCGCCGCTGGAGACCATGATGACTTCACGCTTGACGCCGTCTTCACCATTCACCAATGCCGCCAACTGGCGGCTCCACTCTTCAATGGCGGCCTCATCCAGACCACGACCTTCATTCGTAACCAGGCTGGAGCCGACTTTGACGACGATGCGACGGGCATCACGCAGCACATTGGAAGACATGAGAATTTACAGTGTTTTAAGCCTCTAACGCTTATGAATAAAGCGAAATCAGCTATTAAATTCAAAGCAAAACAGCGCACCAAGTGCGCTGCTGGGTTATACCCTCTAGCTTATTCCGGATCGTAAGAGGCGAAACGCGGATCGGTCATATCCAGACCAGAATCCTCGCCTCCCGCAAAACGAGGATCGATCTCCTTGGGAGCCTGTTCCGCCAGCTGCTGGTTGTGCACATGCTCGTAGATCTTGCGGATCAGCGGTTCGCAGCCTTCGCGGGTCAGCGCCGAGATCTCGTAGACCGGGCCCTTCCACTTGAAGCGCTTGACGAAGTCCTTGACCTTGGCGACACGCTCCTCTGCGGGAACCATGTCCAGCTTGTTGAGCACCAGCCAGCGCGGCTTGTCGTAGAGCTCGGCGTCGTACTTCTTGAGCTCGGCCACGATGGCCCTGGCCTGCTCCACCGGGTCCACGCCCTCGTCGAACGGTGCAATGTCCACGATATGCAGCAACAGACGCGTGCGCTGCAGATGGCGCAGGAACTGGTGACCCAGGCCAGCACCTTCGGAGGCGCCCTCGATCAGACCCGGAATGTCGGCCACCACAAAGCTCTGCTCGGCGGCCACGCGCACCACGCCCAGATTGGGATGCAAGGTGGTGAAGGGATAGTCGGCAATCTTGGGGCGGGCATTGGAGACGGCCGTGATGAAAGTAGACTTGCCGGCATTGGGCATGCCCAGCAGGCCCACATCGGCCAGCACCTTGAGCTCCAGCTTCAGGTTGCGGCGCTCGCCGGGATAGCCGGGAGTCTTCTGGCGCGGCGCCCTGTTGATGGCGCTCTTGAAACGCAGATTGCCGAAACCGCCGTCACCGCCCTTGGCGATGGTGATGACCTGGCCGGGCTCGAGCAGCTCGAACAGCACCTCGCCGGTATCCGCATCGCTGATGATGGTGCCCACGGGCATGTTCAGCGTGATGTCGTCACCGGCCGCACCAAACATGTCGGAGCCCATGCCGTGCTGACCGCGCTTGGCCTCGTGGCGACGCGAATAGCGGTAATCCACCAGCGTGTTCAGGTTCACATCGGCCACGGCGTACACATGACCGCCACGGCCGCCATCGCCACCGTCGGGGCCGCCAAATTCCTTGTATTTTTCGTGCCGGAAAGACACGCAACCATTGCCGCCGTCACCGGCTGCAATGTCGATAAAAGCTTCGTCAACGAACTTCATGAGGCATCCAGTCTACAAAATCGGTGTGCACCAGAAGCCCCGGGCCACACCTGAGTGGTCTATTACCATGCCCCATCTGCCAGAAATCTGCTGCCTGGAGCCTTTTCAAACAACAAAGCCCCGACAAGTCGGGGCTTTGTTTGAGTCAAAGACGACTTATGCAGCCGTGATGTTGACTGTTTGCTTGGACAGAGCGCCCTTCACACCGAACGACACGTGGCCGTCAACCAGTGCAAACAGGGTGTGATCCTTGCCCACGCCGACGTTCTCACCGGGGTGGAACTTGGTGCCGCGCTGACGCACGATGATGGAACCAGCTGTCACCAGCTCACCACCAAAGGCCTTCACGCCCAGCATTTTTGGCTTGGAATCACGTCCGTTACGCGTAGAGCCGCCGCCTTTTTTCTGTGCCATGACTTAGCTCCTAAAATTAAGCAGCGATTGCCACGATTTGCAGTTCGGTGAACTGCTGACGATGGCCTTGGCGCTTTTGATAGTGCTTACGACGGCGCATCTTGAAGATGTGCACTTTGTCGTGCTTGCCGTGAGCAACCACAGTTGCCTTTACAGATGCACCGGACACCAGGGGGGCACCAACCTTGATTTCAGCGCCGTTGCCGACGGCCAAAACTTGGTCGATCACGATTTCCTGGCCTACGTCCGCAGCAATCTGTTCTACCTTGATCTTTTCGCCAGCTGCAACGCGATACTGCTTGCCGCCGGTTTTTATGACTGCGTACATTGAAAACCTCTAAATTTTGAGAGTTCCATGAAATGATTTCCACGGAGCCGGCGATTCTAGCACGCATGCATTTTCTCTGCCGCCATACCCCCAGGAAGCGCTTCGGGATCTCCGCAAGCCGCGACCGTGACCCCCTGGCTGCACGAAACGGGATGCCAGCCGCAAGCGCGCGGCAAGGCCGCAGACCGCCCGCAAAGCCTCTGTTCACTTGAACGGGCTCTGAGGACACCACGCAAAATCCTGTTGCATCTTCCTATAATCGTGAGTCCACTTGGCGGTTCATCACCTTGACTACAGAAATTTCCACATCCAATCCGCTTGCCTTGATCGCAGATGACATGCGCGAAGTGGATATCGTCATTGCTCAGCGACTGACAACCAGCGTCCCCCTGATCGCACAGATCTCCCAATACATCATTGCCGCCGGCGGCAAGCGCCTGCGCCCGGCACTGCTGCTGCTGATCGCCGGCGCCCTGGGCCACCAGGCCAAGAGCAAATACATCCTGGCCGCCGTGGTGGAGCTGATTCACACCGCGACCTTGCTGCACGACGACGTGGTGGACGAATCCACGCTGCGTCGTGGCAGGGCCACGGCCAACGAGACCTTTGGCAACCCTGCCAGCGTTCTGGTCGGAGACTTCCTGCACACCCGCTCCTTCCAGATGATGGTGGAAGTGGGCAGCATGCGTGTGCTGCAGATTCTGTCCGACGCCACCAACGTGATCGCAGAAGGCGAAGTCCAGCAGCTCATCAACACTCATGATGCTTCGCTGAATGAAGCCGGCTATCTGCACGTCATCCGCTCCAAGACCGCCCAGCTATTCGAGGCCAGCGCACAGCTGGCAGCCGTGCTGGCGGATGCCACGCCCGAAGTGGAGCAAGCCTGTGCAGCCTACGGCCAGGCACTTGGAACGGCATTCCAGATCATTGACGATGTGCTCGACTACACCGGCAACGCTCAGGAAATGGGCAAGAACCTGGGCGATGACCTGCGCGAAGGCAAATGCACCCTGCCCCTGATCGCCGCCATGCAGCGCGGCAACGCCGAGCAGGCTGCCATCGTGCGCAACGCCATCGAACAAGGCTCTACGGATCAACTGGATGCCGTAGTGGAAATCGTGCGCAGCACCGGCGCCCTGGACGTTGCCCGAGCCGCCGCGCACGCGGAAGCTCAGCGCGCCATTGATGCTTTGGCTTCGCTGCCAAGCAATACATACACCGCAAGTTTGCTACAATTGGCTTCTCAGCTTTTGGAGCGCCGCACCTGAATCGCCAGGTACACCATGGTGCTCGGCAAACAAAGCCTGCGGGGTGTAGCTTAGCCTGGTAGAGCGCTACGTTCGGGACGTAGAGGCCGGAGGTTCGAATCCTCTCACCCCGACCAATTTCATTTTTGTCGCAGTTTCTTGCGCCATGTTCAATGACGCGGCATTGACGCATGCATGCGCCTGTGGCGACCTGTCGTTTGTCACAACAAGAATGGTAGGATAGGTCCTCTCCCACCCCTCCCAGACTTGGATACATGGCCGCTGCCGACAATCTGCAAAAGAACGCCCCTGCGCCCATCGCCATCCCTGGTCTAGGCAGAGCCCTGATTTCTGCAGGAAAGGTTTCGCAGCAAGCCGCCGAGAACGCTGCCAAGAAAGCCGCCACAGGCAAGACCCCGTTCATTACCGAGCTCAGCCAGTCTGGCGAAATCAGCGCGCTGGAAATTGCCGAAACCATTTCCATGATGTTCAGCACTCCGCTGCTGGACCTCAATGCGATCGACGTCCAGCAACTTCCGCGCGAACTGCTGGACCCGAAAATCAGCAACGCCTATCGTGTGCTGGCAATCAGCAAGCGCGGCAATCGGCTCACCATCGCCACGGCAGACCCCACTCAGCAGGAAGCTGCCGAACAGATCAAATTCACGACTCAGTTGCTGGTGGACTGGGTGGTTGTCGAGGCCGACAAGCTGCAAAAGCTCGTCGAGCAGACCGGCAAGAGCGCCAGCGAATCCCTGGACCCCTATTCCAGCTCCGGAGACTTTGACTTTGACGACGTCAAGATCGAGGATACCCCCGAGGAAAAAGACAATACCGTCGGCGCCGAGGTCGAGGATGCGCCGGTCGTCAAGTTTCTGCACAAGATGCTGCTGGACGCCTTCAATATGCGCGCATCCGACTTGCATTTCGAGCCCTACGAACACAATTACCGCGTGCGCTTTCGCATCGACGGCGAACTGCGCGAGATAGCCTCTCCTCCTATCGCGATCAAGGACAAGCTGGCTTCGCGCATCAAGGTGATCTCGCGCCTGGACATCTCGGAGAAACGCGTTCCGCAGGACGGCCGCATGAAGCTCAAGGTCGGCCCCGACCGCGTCATCGACTTTCGTGTCAGCACCTTGCCCACGCTGTTTGGCGAGAAGATCGTGATCCGTATCCTGGACCCGAGCTCGGCCAAGATGGGCATCGACGCCCTGGGCTACGAGCCCGAGGAAAAAGAGCGCCTGCTCAAGGCCATCAACCGTCCCTACGGGATGATTCTGGTCACCGGCCCCACGGGCTCGGGCAAGACCGTGTCGCTCTACACCTGCCTGAACCTACTCAACCAGCCGGGCGTGAACATTGCCACCGCCGAAGACCCCTCCGAAATCAACATGCCCGGCGTCAACCAGGTCAATGTGAACGAGAAGGCCGGCCTGACCTTTGCTGCTGCGCTCAAATCCTTTCTGCGCCAGGACCCGGACATCATCATGGTCGGCGAAATCCGCGACCTGGAAACCGCCGACATCTCGATCAAGGCCGCCCAGACCGGTCACCTGGTGCTGTCCACGCTGCACACCAATGACGCTCCGACCACGCTGACACGCATGCGCAATATGGGCATCGCCCCTTTCAATATTGCCTCCAGCGTGATTTTGATCACCGCCCAGCGTCTGGCGCGACGCCTGTGCGCGCAGTGCAAGGAGCCTGCCGACATACCGCATGAGGCCCTGCTCGAGGCGGGCTACGATGAAGCCGAACTCAATGGCAGCTGGGTCAGCTACAAGCCTGTCGGCTGCCCGGCCTGCAACAACGGCTACAAGGGACGTGTCGGTATCTATCAGGTGATGCCCATCAGCGAAGAAATTCAACGCATCATCTTGCGTGACGGCAGCGCTCTGGAGATTGCCGAACAGGCAAAGGCCGAAGGAGTACGCTCTCTGCGCGGCTCGGGCCTGCATAAAGTCAAGTTGGGTCTGACCTCACTCGAAGAAGTGCTGGCTGTCACCAACGAATAAAACCAGTATCAGTGAGGGAACGCCATGGCAAGCGCAGCGTCCAAGGGAATCAAGGAATTTCTCTTCGAGTGGGAAGGTAAGGACCGCAACGGCAAGATCGTTCGCGGCGAGACTCGTGCCGGTGGAGAAAACCAGATCCAGGCCATGCTGCGCCGCCAGGGCGTGACTCCGTCCAAGATCAAGAAGCGCAGGACCCGCGGCGGCAAGAAGATCAAGCCCAAGGACATTGCGCTGTTCACGCGCCAGCTGGCCACCATGATGAAGGCCGGCGTGCCGCTGCTGCAGTCTTTCGACATCGTGGGCCGAGGCAACACCAATCCCAATGTCACCAAGCTGCTCAACGACATCCGCTCAGACGTGGAAACCGGCACCTCGCTGAGCGCGGCCTTTCGCAAGTTTCCGCTCTATTTCAACAACCTCTACTGCAACCTGGTGGAGGCCGGCGAGGCCGCAGGTATTCTGGAATCGCTGCTGGACCGTCTTGCCACCTACATGGAAAAGACGGAGGCCATCAAGTCCAAGATCAAGTCGGCGCTGATGTACCCCATGTCGGTCGTGATCGTGGCCTTTATCGTGGTGACCGTGATCATGATCTTCGTGATCCCGGCCTTCAAGGAGGTCTTCACCTCCTTTGGCGCCGACCTGCCCGCGCCCACGCTGCTGGTGATGGGCATCAGCGATTACTTTGTCCAGTACTGGTGGCTGATCTTCGGCGTGCTGGGTGGCGGCATCTATTTCTTCATGCAGGCCTGGAAGCGCAACGAGCGCGTGCAGCAGTTCATGGACCGCGCCATACTCAAGCTGCCTATCTTCGGCGTGCTGATTGAAAAGTCCTGCGTGGCCCGCTGGACGCGTACGCTGTCCACCATGTTTGCCGCCGGCGTGCCGCTGGTCGAGGCGCTGGACTCCGTGGGAGGTGCCTCGGGCAATTACCTCTACAGAAACGCCACCGACAGGATTCAGTCGGAAGTCTCAACGGGCACCAGCCTCACGGTTGCCATGGCCAATGCCAATATCTTCCCTTCCATGGTGCTGCAGATGTGCGCCATCGGCGAGGAGTCGGGCGCCATCGACCATATGCTGGGCAAGGCAGCCGATTTCTATGAGAGCGAAGTCGACGAAATGGTGGCGGGTCTGTCCAGCCTGATGGAGCCCATCATCATCGTCTTCCTGGGTACCTTGATCGGCGGCATCGTGGTGTCCATGTATCTGCCTATCTTCAAGATGGGGCAAGTGGTGTGATGATTTCCGAACTGGTGTTGAATGCCGCTGCCGGCGGCGTCCTGGGCTTGCTGATCGGCAGCTTTTTGAATGTGGTGATCCACCGCCTGCCTCTGATGATGGAGCAGGAATGGCATGCCGAAGGTGCGCAATGGGCCGAAGAACAAAAGGACAAGGGCGCCAGGATCGAGCTGCCGCCGGCCAAGCCTGCTGTCACTCTGAGCCAGCCTCGTTCGCGCTGCCCGCATTGCGGTCATCAGATTGCCTGGTACGAGAACATTCCCGTGCTGAGCTATCTGTTTCTGCGCGGCCGCTGCGCCGAGTGCAAAAAGCCCATCAGCCTGCGCTACCCGGTGGTTGAACTGGTCTGCGCCGCGCTGTTTGCCTTCTGCCTGGGCCGCGACGGCCTGACCGCCACCGGCTTTGCCTGGTGCGGCTTCAGCGCGGCGCTGCTGGCGCTTGCACTGATAGATTGGGACACCACATTCCTGCCGGACTCCATCACTCTGCCCCTGCTCTGGGCCGGCCTGATCGCCTCCGCACTGCAGTGGACCAGCGTACCTTTGCAGCAATCGCTGTGGGGTGCTGTCGCAGGCTATATGTCGCTATGGCTTGTCTTTTGGGCCTTCAAGCTGGCAACGGGCAAGGAAGGCATGGGCTACGGCGACTTCAAGCTGTTTGCCGCACTCGGTGCCTGGTTTGGTTGGCAGGCACTGGTACCCATCATTCTCATGGCATCGGTCGTGGGTGCCGTCATCGGCATTGCACTCAAGATCAACAGCCAGCTGCGCGAAGGCGGCTATGTGCCCTTCGGTCCCTTTCTCGCCGGCGGCGGTTTCGTCAGTCTGATCTGGGGCCCGCAAGCGGTGCTCAGCTTTGCAGGCCTGTAAGCCATGAACGTCGCACCTGAGCGCTCACCATTCAGGCTAGGGCTGACGGGCGGCATCGGCAGCGGCAAAAGCACCGTTGCAGCCAGGCTGCAGGCATGCGGCGCAACGCTGATTGATGCCGACCATATCTCACGCAGCCTGACGGCAAGCGGCGGCATCGCCCTGCCGCTTATCGCTCAGGATTTTGGCGCCGACCTGATCGACGCGCAGGGCGCCCTCAACCGCGTCCGCATGCGCGAGCTGGTCTTCGCCGATCCGTCCGCGCGGCAACGCCTGGAAGCCATACTCCACCCCCTGATCGCCGAGCAGACCCGGCAGCAGCATGAAGCAGCCGTGGCGGCCGGCAGCCAACTCATCGTGCACGACATTCCGCTGCTGGTCGAGTCCGGCCACTGGCGAGCACGCCTGGATGGCGTGCTGGTCGTGGATTGCCGAGAGAGCACGCAGTCAGAGCGCGTCATGGCGCGCAGCGCTCTCACACACGAGGCCGTGCAGGCCATCATCGACGCCCAGGCCACGCGTGCCCAGCGTCTGGCCACGGCCGACTGGGTCATCTATAACGATGACGGGGTCACAATCGAAACTCTCCACGCATATACCGATCAAATCGCTGCATGGTTCGGGCTATGATGCAGGCCATGGCTTGGCCTGTGCGTGTGATCGCCGCATGTGCACGTTGACCGCTGATTCCTGTGCGCCCCGAGGAGCCCAGCAAACGTGATCCTGTACGAATATCCTTTTAACGAGCGTCTGAGAACTTATCTGCGCCTTGAGCAGCTGTATCGCCGTCTGCGCGAGCTGCTGACCCGCGCGCATTCGGTCGATCATCATTTCGCCCTGATCACCATCTTCGAGATCATGGACGTGGCCTCGCGCAGCGATCTGCGGGCCGACGTCATCAAGGATCTGGAGCGCCAGAAGCACCTGCTGGACGTGTTGCGCGACAACCCCGATATTTCCCAGCACATGCTGCACCAGGTGGCGCGCCAGGTGGAGAGCTGCTTTGCCACCATCAATGCACAGACCGGCAAGACCGGCCAGGCGCTGACCGAAAACGAATGGCTGATGTCCATCCGCAGCCGTGTGGGCATACCCGGCGGCACCTGCAGCTTTGACCTGCCGGCCTATCACGCCTGGCAGAACCTCGATCCGCGCTACCGCCAGCGTGACCTCGAAGACTGGGCCAGCGAGCTGACCCCGCTGGGTCAGGCGCTTGAGCTGATCCTGCAGCTGCTGCGCGAAACCGGCATTCCCCAGCGCGTGGTGGCCGAGCAAGGCGTGTTCCAGCAGGCCATGCCGGCCGGCCGCAGCTTCCAGCTGCTGCGCCTGCGCATAGATCCCCATCTGAATCTGGTGCCCGAGATCAGCGGCAACCGCCTGCTGGTATCGGTGCGCCTGCTCAGGCTGGCCAATGGCAGCAAGCCTCAGCCCAGCAATGACGACGCCTCTTTCGAGCTGACGCTCTGCGCATAAGTCACCGGCAGTCTTCTCGCCCCGATTGAGCCGCAAATTGCGGCTCAATGGCTTTCAGGGTCAGCCACCCGTGTTTTCCAGCTGTGATACATCTACGCCATGAGCACTGACAAGCAATCCCCCACCATGGTGAAATGCCCGACCTGCGGCGGCCCCAGCGTTTTTTTGCCCAGCAACAAATTCCGCCCCTTCTGCAGCGAGCGTTGCCGCAATATCGACCTGGGCGCCTGGGGCAATGAAGAGTTCCGCGTTCCGGCTCAGACGCCCCCCGAAGATGCGCCATTTGGCGATCCACGCACGGAAAACTAAGCGCATACCGCTTCAATCCACGGGCTGCTGCGCCTCGTAATGGCTTTGATCAAAGACCAGTCCACGCTCCTCGCTCAGCCATTGCAGCACGGGATAGGCGCCCGGCAGGACCGGGTGCACATCGAGCGGCAACTGCTGCCAGGCCATCTGCTGGCCCTCGCGCATCTCGAACTCGCCCGTCCATTGCGTCACCTTGCACCAGTGCAGACGCACCAGCGCATGCGGGTAGTCATGCTCGGTCACCTTCCAGGCATGGGCCTGGCCAATGGTCACGCCCAGCTCTTCGATCAGCTCGCGGCGCAAGGCCTCTTCCACGCTCTCGCCAGCTTCCAGCTTGCCGCCAGGAAACTCCCAGTAGCCCGCATAAGGCTTGCCTGCAGGGCGGCTTGAAATCAGCAGCGCCCCATCGGATTCGCGCAACAGCACGCCCACGGCCACTTCCGTGTGCTTGCGCTGCGCCTGTGTTTCAGCAGTCACTTCCACAACACTCTTTCTTCATTCCAGGTCTGCTTCTTCAGCCAGACCGTCCACATCTTCAATGCGTTTCTTGACCGTCACGGGGCGCTCGTTGCGGCCCGCGTAGTCGCGCGCGAACTGGTGGGCCACACGGCCGCTTCGCGAGCCGCGCTCCAGCGCCCAGACCAGGGCTTCGGGCCTGGCCGACTCGATGGTGGCCTGGTCCATGCCCAGCGCTGACAGCCACTGCGCCACCACGCGCAGATACTCGTCCTGGCTGAAGGGGTAGAAGCTCACCCAGAGGCCGAAGCGCTCGGACAGGGAGATTTTTTCTTCCACCACCTCGCCAGGGTGGATCTCGCCGTTCTCGCTTTTTTGCTGCGCCAGGTTGTCCGTCATGTACTCGGGCAGCAGATGGCGGCGATTGCTGGTGGCATAGACCAGCACATTGGGCGTGGCCGCCGAGACCGAGCCATCCAGCATGGATTTCATGGCCTTGTAGCCGGGCTCGCCCTCTTCAAAGCTCAGATCGTCGCAATAGATGATGAACTTCTCGCTTCGGCCCGCAACCACGTCGACGATGTCGGGCAGATCGGTCAGATCGACCTTGTCCACCTCGATCAGACGCAGACCCTGGGGTGCATAGCTGTGCAGGCAGGCGCGGATCAGCGAGGACTTGCCCGTGCCACGCGCGCCTGTCAGCAGCACGTTGTTCGCCGTGCGACCGCTGACGAACTGCTCGGTATTGCGGGCAATCTTTTCCTTTTGCACATCGATGTTCTGCAGATCCGACAACTGCATGGCACCCACATGGCGCACCGGCTCCAGCACGCCGCAGCCGTTGGCTCGCTTGCGGTAGCGCCAGGCAATCGCCGCACCCCAGTCGGCAGGTGCCTGCAGGGGCTGGGGCAGCACGGACTCGATGCGCTGCATCAATTGCTCGGCACGCTCGACCAGGCGCTCCAAAGGGTTCATCACATCTTGCACGACCAAATCTCCATATTTTTATAGCTTCTTGCGCTTGATGGATCTTGATTTCAGCTTGAAAAGCAATCAAAACTCAATATAGACAAGCGCAAACAGCTCCTGAAATTGAAGCACCCAAATAGGGGCGCTCACCAGCAAGGGACAGCGAGCAAGCGCCGCCGCGCAGCGAGGCTGTCGTTCCCCTCCCCTAGCGCGCAGCGCGTAGAGAGAGGGGGAAGCGGTGGGGCCGCCCAGGCGCCGCCGCTCAGGGGGTGCTCAATTACGACCGGTAATCCGCATTGATCGTCACATACTCGTGACTCAGATCGCAGGTCCACACCGTCTGCGCGGCATCGCCACGACCCAGCACCACGCGCACCACGATCTCCTGCTGTTTCATCACGCGCTGACCGTCTTCTTCCTTGTAGGAAGGGTTGCGTCCGCCGTCGACCACCACATGCACATCATCCAGGTACAGATCGATCTTGGTCTGATCCAGATCGGCAATGCCGGCATAGCCTACAGCAGCCAGGATGCGCCCCAGGTTGGGGTCGGAAGCAAAAAAGGCCGTCTTGACCAGGGGCGAGTGGGCAATGGAGTAAGCGACCAGGCGGCACTCTTCCTCATTCTTGCCGCCCTCGACCTTGACGCTGATGAACTTGGTGGCGCCCTCGCCATCGCGCACAATGGCTTGCGCGAGCTTTTGCGCAACTTCCAGCAATGCTGCCTTGAGCTGCTCGCCCTCGGCGCTGGAGAGCGCCTTGATCTGGGCGTTGCCTGCCTTGTGGGTGGCGATCAGCACGAACGAGTCATTGGTGGAGGTGTCGCCATCAATGGTCACGCGGTTGAAGGAGCCGTCTGCCAGCTCCTTGACCAGGGGCTGCAGCAGCTCGGGTGCGATCGCCGCATCGGTGGCCAGAAAGCCCAGCATGGTCGCCATATTGGGGCGGATCATGCCCGCACCCTTGCTGATGCCGGTGATGGAGACCGTCTTGCCGCCAATGCTGACGCTGCGGCTGAAGGCCTTGGGCAAGGTGTCGGTGGTCATGATGCCTTCGGCAGCCGTGGCCCAGTTATCAGCCTTGGCGGCAGCGATGGCCTTGGGCATGCCCGCCACGATGCGGTCCACGGGCAACTCCTCCATGATCACGCCGGTGGAAAAAGGCAGGATCTGGCCCGCATTCAGATCCAGCTCCCGGGCCAGCGCAGCGCAGGTGGCACGGGCATTGGCCAGACCGGCTGCGCCGGTGCCGGCATTGGCATTGCCAGTGTTGATGACCATGGCGCGGATGCCGGTGCCGGCCGCCAGATGCTCGCGGCAGATCTGCACGGGAGCGGCGCAGAAACGGTTCCGGGTGAACACGCCGGCCACCGAGGTGCCTTCGTCGAGCAGGAACACCGTCAGGTCCTTGCGATTGGCCTTGCGCACGCCGGCTTCGGTAACGCCAATGCGAACGCCATTGATCGCCAGCAGATCAGCGGCGACGGGAGCGGAAAGATTCACGGACATTTCTGTATGTTCCTGACAAAGGCCTCCCCCTGTGCCGCTGCGCGGCTTCCCCCGAGGGGGACGACATCTTCGCCGCGAGGCGGCTCTTGCTCGATGTCTCTGGCCAAGAGCGCGCCCCGTGCTGCAGCCTAGGGGTCGAAAGTTAAAACGTTCTCCATTATCGGAACAAACGGAGGCCTGATCGGACTTGCCGGATTTTGTTGCGCAAAAAGCTGCACCCCAATGCAAACACGGGCCGCAGCCCGTGTTGTTCGATAACGCATGCTCCAAGCCAGAGACGGCCAGCAAGGGACGCCACACAGCAATGAGTCCCCTTCACAGGGGGACGGCGCAGAGCGCCTCAGGGGGTCAGGACAGCTTGCCGTGGCAAAGCTTGAACTTCTTGCCGCTGCCGCAAGGGCAAGGGTCGTTGCGGCCCACATGCACACCCTCGGGCATGGCCAGTGGCTCGGCCAGCATCACATCGTCTTCTATGCTCATGCCTTCGGTTTCCGAGGGCGAGGCATAGCTCATGTGCTCCAGACTCTGCGCGCCGCGCTCGTTCATGGCAACGGCGGCTTCGTCCATCTCTTCGCGCGAACGGACCTGCACCGTCATCAGCACACGGGTGACTTCGGTCTTGACCTGATCGATCAGCTGGCGGAACAGCTCGAAAGCCTCGCGCTTGTATTCCTGCTTGGGCTGCTTCTGGGCATAGCCGCGCAGGTGAATGCCCTGGCGCAGATAGTCCAGCGCAGCCAGGTGGTCGCGCCAGTTGGTGTCGAAGCTCTGCAGCAGCACGGCACGCTGGAATTGCGTGAAGTTCTCCTGACCGATCAAGGCCACCTTGGCATCGAACAGATCGTGGGCTGCCTTGACGACCTTTTCCAGAATGTCGTCGTCGGTGATGGATTCCGAACCCGCCACGTCCTGCTGCAAGGAAAGATCGATCTGCCATTCGCTGGCCAGTGCCTTCTCCAGGCCGGACACATCCCACTGCTCTTCCATGGAATCGGCCGGCACGTACTGACGCACCAGGTCGGTGATCACGTCCTCGCGCATGGCGGCCAGCATGCCGCCCAGATCGGTCGAATCCAGAATGTCGTTGCGCTGCTGGTAGATCACCTTGCGCTGGTCGTTGGCCACGTCGTCGTATTCGAGCAGCTGCTTGCGCATATCGAAGTTGCGTGCTTCGACCTTGCGCTGCGCCGACTCGATGGAGCGGGTCACGATGCCTGCCTCGATGGCTTCGCCTTCGGGCATCTTCAGGCGGTCCATGATGGCCTTGACTCGGTCGCCCGCGAAGATGCGCATCAGCTGGTCGTCCAGGCTCAGATAGAAGCGCGAGGAACCGGGGTCGCCCTGGCGGCCCGAGCGGCCACGCAGCTGGTTGTCGATACGGCGCGACTCATGACGCTCGGTGGCGATGATGCGCAGACCGCCCAGCGCCACGATCTTGTCGTGGGCCACTTGCCAGTCGGCACGCAGCTGCTCGATCTGCTGCTGACGCTCGGTCTCGCTGAGTGCCTCGTTGCTCTCGATGGCCTTGAGCTGCTTGTCGATATTGCCGCCCAGCACGATGTCGGTACCACGGCCGGCCATATTGGTGGCGATGGTGATCATGCCTTCGCTGCCCGCCTGGGCAATGATGTCGGCCTCGCGCTCATGCTGCTTGGCGTTGAGCACCTGATGGGGCAGCTTTTCGCGCGTCAGCAGCTGGTCGATAATTTCGGAGTTCTCGATCGAGGTCGTGCCGACCAGCACGGGCTGGCCGCGCTCGTAGCACTCGCGGATGTCCTTGATTGCCGCGTCGTACTTTTCCTTGGTGGTCTTGTAGACGCGATCGAGCTGGTCCTGGCGCTTGCTCGGCTTGTTGGGCGGCACCACCACGGTTTCCAGGCCATAGATTTCCTGGAATTCGTAGGCTTCGGTATCGGCAGTACCGGTCATGCCCGACAGCTTCTTGTACAGACGGAAGTAGTTCTGGAAGGTGATCGAGGCCATGGTCTGGTTCTCGGCCTGGATGGCCACACCTTCCTTGGCTTCCACGGCCTGATGCAGGCCATCGCTCCAGCGACGGCCTGCCATCAGACGGCCGGTGAACTCGTCCACGATCACGATTTCGTCGTTCTGCACCACATAGTGCTGATCGCGGAAGTACAGCTGGTTGGCACGCAGCGCGGCGTACAGATGATGCACCAGAGAGATATTGGAGGGATCGTACAGGGACGAGCCTTCGGTGATCAGGCCGGCATGGGCCAGCAGGCGCTCGGCCGCCTCATAGCCCTGGTCGGTCAGATAGACCTGATGGGATTTCTCATCGACCGTGAAGTCGCCGGGCTTGGTCACGCCTTCACCCGTGCGGGGATCGGCTTCGCCCTCCTGGCGCACCAGATTAGGCACGATCTGGTTCATGGCCACGTACATGGCCGTGTGATCTTCGGCTGGGCCGGAGATGATCAGCGGAGTACGCGCCTCGTCGATCAGGATGGAGTCCACCTCGTCGACGATGGCGTAGTTCAGCACGCGCTGCACGCGGTCGCCGGGCTCGTACACCATGTTGTCACGCAGGTAGTCGAAGCCGTATTCGTTGTTCGTGCCGTAGGTGATGTCGGAGTTGTATGCCTGCTGCTTTTGCTCTCGCGACAGATTGGGCAGGTTGATGCCCACCGACAGGCCAAGGAAGTTGTAGAGGCGAGCCATGGTCATCGCATCGCGATTGGCCAGGTAATCGTTGACGGTCACGACATGCACGCCCTCGCCCGACAGGGCATTGAGGTACACGGGCAGCGTCGCAGTCAGCGTCTTGCCTTCTCCGGTGCGCATTTCGGCAATCTTGCCGTCATGCAGCGCCATGGCCCCCAGCATCTGTACATCGAAGTGACGCATCTTCATGACGCGCTTGGAGCCTTCACGCACTACGGCAAAGGCTTCGGGCAACAACTCGTCCAGCGCCTCGCCCTTGGCAACGCGCTCCTTGAACTCCTGCGTCTTGGCGCGCAATGCCTCATCGCTGAGCTTTTCGTACTCAGGCTCCATCGCATTGATGCGAGCGACTGTTTTACGGTATTGCTTGAGCAACCGGTCATTGCGGCTGCCGAACAGTTTGGTGAGGAAATTGGTGGCCATGCGTGCGAAGGCACATTACTTTTTTGCCTGTTGCGCAAAGCAATGTGTCCAGGATCCCTTGATTGTTGGTCTTCAGATGGGGCCGTCCCTGCGGCAGTCAAGAGCCACACCCGAAATGGGTGAAAAAACCTCCTGGCGCACCCCAAACAGGGACAGGACCAAAAAAAGATTCTAACCGCGCAAGCCTGCCTTGGCTTTTCGCTACTCCAGAGCACGTATGGGATTGCACTGCACGCGCAAATAGCCGGCACTGCGATAGCCGGCACTGCGGCATTCATTCTCGGCTGAGCTAAGCTTGGGCTTGCCCTTGCCCAACTGTTTGCCACTCGCATGACCATTGTTCGCCGCCATCACGCCGTCACTGCCATCAATGCCATGGAGTCTTCTCCCACATTGGCGCGCCTGGCAGCACTGACTCAGGACTCCAGCAACCGACTCAAAGCCGTTTTGCCCCTGGTTCCGCCCATGCTGCGCGCCAGCTTGCAGGCCGGCCCCATCGATGAAGACAGCTGGTGCCTGATCGTGAAAAACAACGCAGCGGCAGCCAAAGTGCGCCAACTGCTGCCAGCCATGGCGGCTCATCTGCGCACCAAAGGATGGGCCGTCACCAGCATCCGCATCAAAGTTCAGGCCCGATAAGGCTTTTTAGGCACTGAAAAACAAAAAAGGTCTCCTAAGAGACCTATTTGTTTGGTGCCGGTTGTCGGATTCGAACTGACGACCTACCGCTTACAAGGCGGGTGCTCTACCAACTGAGCTAAACCGGCGAAGACTGAATTCTAACGTAGAAATTCAGCCCCAAAAGAAGAATCCTGAAATTTCCCGATCTACCGGCAAAAACACTGGCCGGACTACTTCACACGCTTGAGCGCCGGACGGCCGCCTGCGGGCGGTGGAGTACGAGGAGCATCATCTTCGCCGGAAGCTTCTGCTTCCACCTTGACGGGAACCAGTTGCACCACCCGCTCGGCCGAGGACGCCTCATCCGACTCCATGCCGGGCTCGACCTCCTCCATCGACGGCTCATCGCCATCCTCGGGGACTTCGTCCTCCTCGGGCGGGAAGGCCATGCCCTGGCCGGTCTCGCGTGCATAGATGGCCAGGACGTTCGCCACAGGCACCATGATTTGCCGGGGCTGGCCGCCAAAGCGTGCATTGAATTCAACATATTCATTGCCGATCAGCAGGCCGCTGGTCGCGTCATAGCTGATGTTGAGCACGATCTGGCCATCACGCACAAATTCCATGGGCACCTGGGTGCTGCGATCCACACGCACGGCGATATGCGGCGTCAAACCATTGTCGGTACACCATTCAAACAGAGCCCGCAGCAGATACGGACGGGTTGAAGTCGTTTCAGGGGCTGTCATCTCGTTTCCTGACGAATCAAATCCAGAAGATTGCAAAGACAAAAAAGCGGGCAGATGAAGGAAATCCCTTCAGCATGCCCGCTCTGCGCTCATGTGCAATTACTTGCGCATGACCTTTTCCGAAGGCGTCAGCGCTTCAATGTAAGCCGGACGCGAGAAGATGCGCTCGGCATACTTGAGCAAAGGAGCGGCATTCTTGGACAGCTCGATGCCGTAGTAGTCCAGGCGCCACAGCAGCGGAGCAATGGCCACATCCAGCATGGAGAAGTTCTCGCCCATGATGTACTTGTTCTTCAGGAAGATGGGCGCCATCTGGGTCAGGCGGTCACGGATATGGGCACGGGCCTTCTCCAGAGCCTTTTCATTGCCCTTGACGTTGCGCTCTTCCAGAGCGCTCACGTGCACGAACAGTTCCTTTTCGAAGTTCAGCAGGAACAGGCGCACACGAGCACGGTCCACCGGGTCGCCAGGCATCAGCTGGGGATGGGGAAAGCGCTCATCGATGTACTCGTTGATGATGTTGGACTCGTACAGAATCAGGTCGCGCTCGACCAGGATTGGCACTTGACCATAGGGGTTCATCACGGCGATTTCTTCGGGCTTGCTGAACAAGTCCACATCGCGGATCTCGAAATCCATGCCTTTTTCAAACAGCACAAAGCGGCAGCGGTGTGAGAAGGGGCAAGTCGTTCCCGAATAAAGCACCATCATGGTGGAGACTCCTAAAAATCAAAAAGAGTGGGTTGCCCACGGCACCCCACTCTGCACTAACACGGTTTGGCTGCAGATAACTTCTGCACGGCGGCAACGCTTATTTCACGTCTTTCCAGAACGCGGCATTCAGGCGCCAAGCGATAAAGATGAAGAAGGCCAGGAAAATCAACACACCCACCCCGATACGGGTTCGGGTGTTCTGAGCCGGCTCCCCCATCCATTGCAGGTAATTCACCAGATCGCCAACTGCCTGATCGTACTGCACTGCGCTCATCTTGCCAGGAGACACCTGCTCCCAACCCTTGAACACCTGGGTCTTAGTTCCATGGTCGTCATGCTCTTCGAAGATGGCGCGACGCTCGCCCTGCAGCTCCCACAGCGCATGCGGCATGCCTACGCTGGGAAAGGCGAGATTATTCCAGCCCGTGGCCTTGGTGTCATCCCTGTAGAAAGTACGCAAGAAGGTATACAGGTAATCAGCTCCTGATCCGCCCGAGCCGGCGCGCGAGCGCGCGATCACGGTCAAGTCGGGAGGGTTGGCACCAAACCACTCCTTGGCTTCCTTGGGATTGATGGCTGCCTTCATGGTCTCGCCCACCTTGTCGGTGGTGAACAACAGATTGTCCTTGATGTCCTGATCGGTCAGACCAATATCCTTCAGGCGGTTGAAACGCATGAAGGCAGCCGAGTGGCAGCTCAGGCAGTAGTTGACAAAGATCTTGGCACCGTTTTGCAGGGATGCCGTGTCGCTGGTGTTGACCGGCGCCTTGTCCCAGTGGATGCCGCCTTCGGAGGCTTGCGCGGCACCGGCAATACCCAGGGCCGCAACCAGGGTCAGAATCAGTTTCTTCATTCTTGTTCTCTCCTGCTTCAGTGAGGCTTGAAGGTCACACGCTCGGGCACGGGCTTGGTCTCGCCCAAGCGACTCCACCAGGGCATGAGCAGGAAGAAGCCGAAGTAGAACAGCGTGCCAACCTGAGACACCTTCTCGCCAATCGGCGACGGAGGCTGCACCCCCAGATAGGCCAGGACGACGAAGTTCACCACAAACACTGCATACACATATTTGTGCCAGCTGGGACGATAGCGGATCGACTTGACCGGGCTGCAATCGAGCCATGGCAAGGCAAACAGGATGATGACCGCACCACCCATGACCACCACACCCCAGAACTTGGCGTCGATGGACAGCATCATGGCGATGGCACCCAGCGCCACGATGGCCACCGCACCCTTGGCAAAACCGGGCAGGCGCGACTTCAGAATGCCGTAGCCGGCACCCAGCACCACGCAGGCAATCAGCACATACATCATCTCGCCGGTGATGGCACGCAGCATCGAATAGAAGGGCGTGAAGTACCAGACGGGGGCAATGTGATTGGGCGTCTTGAGCGGATCGGCGGGGATGAAGTTGTTGTACTCCAGGAAGTAGCCGCCGAACTCGGGCGCAAAGAACACCACCGCCGAGAACAGGAACAGGAACACGGTCACACCAAAGATGTCGTGCACGGTGTAGTAGGGATGGAAGGGTATGCCGTCCAGCGGATTGCCCTTGGCATCCTTGGGCGCGTTGGGGCCCTTGATTTCAATGCCATCGGGGTTGTTGGAACCCACATCGTGCAGCGCCAGCAAATGCGCCACGACCAGCCCCAGCAGCACCAGGGGCACGGCGATCACGTGGAAGCTGAAGAAGCGGTTCAGCGTCGCATCGCCCACCACATAGTCGCCGCGGATCAGCAAGGCCAGATCGGGACCGACAAAGGGGATGGCGGAGAACAGGTTCACGATCACCTGGGCGCCCCAGTACGACATCTGGCCCCAGGGCAGCAGATAGCCCATAAAGGCTTCGGCCATCAGCACCAGGAAGATGGCGCAACCGAAGATCCAGACCAGTTCACGCGGTTTGCGGTAAGAACCGTACAGAAGACCGCGGAACATATGCAGATAGACCACCACAAAGAACGCCGAGGCGCCCGTGGAGTGCATGTAGCGGATCAGCCAGCCCCAGGGCACATCACGCATGATGTATTCCACGGAAGCAAACGCCTTTTCGGCGTCGGGCTTGTAGTGCATCACCAGGAAGATGCCGGTGACGATCTGGATCACCAGCACCAGCAGCGCCAGCGAGCCAAAGATGTACCAGAAGTTGAAGTTCTTGGGAGCGTAGTACTCCGACATATGGACGCGGTATGCATCGAATGCCGTCGGAAACCGGTTCTCCAGCCAGTTCATGGCCTTCGCTCCGGTCGTGGAGTTCGGGTCGATTTGCTTGAATTCGTGGGCCATTGTTCTTGTCTCCCTCAGGCTGCCTTGGTGTCTTCACCAATCAGCAGCTTGGTGTCGGACAGATACATATGTGGCGGCACCTGCAGGTTGTCCGGCGCTGGCTTGTTCTTGAACACCCGGCCGGCCATGTCAAAGGTGGAGCCATGGCATGGGCACAGGAAACCGCCCTTCCAGTCTGCAGGCAGCGAAGGCTGAGGCCCTGCAACGAACCTGTCCGAGGGAGAGCAGCCCAGGTGGGTACAGATGCCCACGACCACCAGGATTTCAGGCTTGATGGAGCGCGCTTCATTTTGCGCGTAAGGAGGCGTGAACTCTTCGGGATGACGCGCCGAGGTCGGGTCCGCCAGTTCGCCATCAAGGCCAGGCAAGTCCTTGAGCTGCTCGGGTGTGCGCTTGATGATCCACACTGGCTTGCCACGCCACTCGACGGTGAGCTTCTCACCATCCTTGAGATTGGAGATATCCACCTCTACCGCAGCACCTGCTGCTTTGGCTTTTTCAGAAGGCTGGAAGGAGCTCACAAAAGGGACGGCCGTTGCCACACCGCCCACGGCACCAGCACATGCTGACGTGATGATCCACGTGCGCTTGCTGGAGTCGACTGGAGAGTCACTCATGGATTTCCTCGAAGTACATCGCTTGATTTGGGGTCAGCTGCAAATTCTAGCGGTGGGGTTATGGTTATTCCAGCCCCAGTCCGACGTTGACAACCGCCAAAGTCACGCAATACTGCGCTATCTCAAACTCTTAGTGACTGGAACTGCTTATGGGCATGATGCAAGAATTCCGTGAGTTCGCAATCAAGGGAAACGTCATGGATCTGGCCGTGGGCGTGATCATCGGCGGTGCGTTCGGGAAAATCGTTGATTCCGTGGTCAACGACCTCATCATGCCTTTGGTGGGTCTGTTCTTTGGCAAGCTGGATTTCTCCAACCTGTTCGTCGTTCTGGGCACCATGCCCGAAGGAGTTCCTCGTACTCTGGATGCACTGAAAAAAGCCGGAATTCCTGTATTTGCTTACGGCAACTTCATCACGGTTGCAGTGAATTTCGTGATTCTGGCCTTCATCATTTTCATGATGGTCAAGCAGATCAACCGCCTCAAGCGCGAGGCACCTGCGGCACCGGAGCAAGCGCCCGCTACCCCTGAAGACATTCAGCTGCTGCGCGAGATCCGCGACAGCCTCAATCGCAAGGCCTGAGATCCTTCCAATCCGATGACTGAAAGCCTGCCGTCACCGGCAGGCTTTTTTCATGGGGGCGCATGCCGTGCACACCTGCGGACGGCCACCGCTCGATCTGCCGCTCGATCCGCCGCTGAAGACCCGTCAAATAGCCAGACTGCGGGCCATGTGCACGGCTTCGAGCAGGCTGGCCTCGTCGGCCACGCCCAGGCCGGCAATGTCAAAGGCCGTGCCATGGTCGGGACTGGTGCGCACCAGCGGCAAACCCAGGGTCACGTTGACGCCTTTTTCCACACCCAAATATTTGACTGGGATCAACCCTTGGTCGTGGTACATCGCCAACACCACATCGAATTCACCCGGGTGGGCTGGCGTATTTCGCGCCCGCATGAAGACCGTGTCTGGCGCAAACGGCCCCTGCACATCCATGCCTTCGGCCTGCGCTGCGGCGATCGCCGGGGCAATGATCTCGATCTCCTCACGACCGAAGATGCCGCCCTCGCCCGCATGTGGATTGAGTCCGGCCACGGCAATGCGAGGCGCACGCCCCAGGCTCCTGCTCAGCGCCTGATGCGTGATGCGCAAGGTCTGCAGGATCTGCGACCCGGTCACGGCCTCGATGGCCTCGCGCAGCGAGACATGGATGCTGACCAGCACGGTGCGCAACTCGTCGTTCGCCAGCATCATGCGCACCGGCATCTGCTCGAGCGAAACGCCCGCATGGGCGGCCGCCTCCGCCTGCAGAAGTTCCGTATGCCCGGGGAAAGTCACGCCTGCCAGATGCAGCGCCTCCTTATGCAAGGGTGCCGTGACCAGGGCGGCAATCTCGCCACGCAAAGCCGCTTGCGCGGCCCAGACCACGCATTGCGCAGCCGCCTGCCCGGCCGCTGCGCAAATCTGGCCATAGGGCTGAGGCCCCGCCAGCCCCGGCAAGTTCAGCAGCGCGACAGCACCTTGCGGAACAGACCAGGCTTCGCCCGGCTCATCGATCACCACCACGGGCTGGGCGATGGCCTGATCGCCGTCGGCGGCACTGGCGGCCAGCGCTGTCGCCCGACGCAGGGTCTGCAACTCACCCACCACAAAGCAGCCGCGCATGACCTGCGGTGCAGCCCGAAAGGCCTTGGCGATGATTTCAGGCCCTATGCCTGCGCAGTCGCCCTGGGTAATGGCGATGGTTTGGGTTGAAGCGATGACGGACATAGGCATCCAAAGCGCCACAAGCTCCTCGGTTCCCAAGTGCTTGCAGCCATCAAAAGTGAGAGACGAAGGTCCAGGACCGGATCAGGCCGGGTTGTCGATATCGATGAAGCGGTGCTCCAGCCCGCACTCCCGGGCCACATGGGCGGCCACGGCCGGCGCGCCGTAGCGCTCGGTGGCGTGATGGCCGGCGGCGATAAAGCTCACGCCCATCTCTCGCGCCAGATGCATCTGGGGCTCGGAGATCTCGCCGGTGATATAGGCATCGGCGCCGGCGGCAATCGCGGACTCGAAAAATCCCTGAGCCCCTCCGGTGCACCAGGCCAGCTTGCGAATCGGCCTGCGCTCTTGTGCACCGGCCAGCGTCACCTTGCGCCCCAGCACGCCCTGCACATGTTCGGCCAGAGCAGTGGCATCGGCAAAGTCCGCATCGGCCAGCCAGCCCAGGTTCTGGTCGCCGAATGCGGCCTGACCCTGCACGCCCAGCCGCGCACCGAGTTGCGCGTTGTTGCCCAGTTCGGCATGGGCATCCAGCGGCAGGTGATAGGCAAACAGATTGATGTCATGCGCCAGCAGCAGACGGATGCGCTCCTTGAGCCATCCCGTGATGCGGCCATCCATGCCGCGCCAGAACAGGCCGTGGTGCACGAAGATGGCATCGGCCCCGGCCTCGATCGCAGCTTCGATCAGGGCGCGACTGGCCGTCACACCGCTGACGATGCGACGAATCTCGCTCCTGCCCTCGACCTGCAGGCCGTTGGGTCCATAGTCCTTGAAGCGTTCGGGCTGCAGCAAGGCATCGAAGGCCTGCAACATGTCTTGGCGGGTGGTCATCATGGGCATGATTGTCGCACCCTGATTGTTTCAAAGTAAGGAGCATCTATCGCATGCTG
Source organism: Comamonas sp. GW821-FHT11H03 (assembly GCF_058807955.1). Taxonomy (NCBI): domain Bacteria; kingdom Pseudomonadati; phylum Pseudomonadota; class Betaproteobacteria; order Burkholderiales; family Comamonadaceae; genus Comamonas; species Comamonas sp. GW821-FHT11H03. Next base: position 316,157 of record NZ_JBXARF010000002.1, on the reverse strand, counting down.
CCCAATCATTTCAACATTAAAAGTTGCTGAAAATATTGCATAGCATGCGGTAGCAGCTATGCTTTTCAAGTGAACAGACTTTGATACTGGTCACGCAGCAGGTTTTTCTGCACCTTGCCCATGGCATTGCGCGGCAACTCCGCCACGACAAAGCAGCGCTTGGGAATCTTGAAATTGGCGAGCCGCGCTTTCAGCTGTGCGACGATCGCCTCGCTGCCGGGCGAATGCCCCGGCCTGGCGACAACCACCGCCACGCCCACCTCGCCGAAATCCGGGTGCGGCACACCGACCAGAGCGCTCTCAGCCACACCAGGCATCTCGTTGATAAAGCCTTCGATCTCCGCCGGGTAGACGTTGTAGCCGCCGCTGATGATCAGATCCTTGCTGCGGCCCACGATGGTGATATAGCCGCGCTCATCCATCTTGCCGACGTCGCCAGTCCTGAACCAGCCGTCTGCAGTGAACTCCTGCGCCGTTTTTTCAGGCATGCGCCAGTAGCCCTTGAAGATATTGGGCCCCTGGACCTCGATGGCACCGACTTCGCCCGTGGGCAGCGGCTGCCCGCTGTCTCCCGCCACGCGCACTCCCACACCGGGCAGTGCAAAGCCCACGGTGCCGCCGCGGCGCTCCGCCTGACCGCCGTGGCGCGGATCGGGCGCGTAGGGGTTGGAGGTAAGCATGATGGTCTCGCTCATGCCATAGCGCTCCAGGATGGTGTGGCCGGTGCGTTGGCACCACTCGCCAAAAGTTTCGATCAGCAGCGGCGCGGAGCCGGAGATGAACAGCCTCATCCGGCTGGCCGCCTGCTTGGTCAGCGCCGGCTCGGCCAGCATGCGTACATACAGCGTCGGCACGCCCATGAACACGGTGGCGCGCGGCATGGCGGCGATCACGGCCCTGGCGTCGAATTTCGACATCCAGATGATCTTGCTGCCGTTGATGAGAGCGCCATGGATGGCGACGAACAGCCCGTGCGCATGGAAGATCGGCAAGGCGTGGATCAGCACGTCGCCGCCCTGCTCGCGCGTGCGCCAGCCCCAGTACTGCCTGAGCATGAGTGCGTTCGAGAGCAGATTGCCATGCGAGAGCATCGCCCCCTTGCTGCGGCCAGTGGTGCCGCTGGTGTAGAGAATGGCGGCCAGATCGTCGGCCCGGCATGGCACCGGCACATGTACGTCGTCGAAACGTAGCGCCTGCTCCAGCAGGCTGCCGTCCTGCGCTTCGCCCAGCGTGAAGACATGCTGGGTGCCGCAGTCCGCCGCCACCTTTGCCACCCAGTCAGCATTGGCGGGCGTACAGACCACCACGGCGGGCTCGGCATTGGCGATGAAATATTCGATCTCGGCGCTCTGGTAGGCGGTATTGAGCGGCAGGAACACATGGCCCGCGCGCAATGTGGCCAGGTACAGCATCAGCGCCTCGACCGACTTTTCCACCTGCACCGCAATACGGCTGCCGGCGGGCAGATCGAGCGAAGCGAGCCAATTCGCCATACGCGCACTCATGCGGTCCAGGTCGCGCCAGGTATAGAGAAGCGGCGCGTCGGCCGGAGCCTGGGGCGATACGGCCTCGATGGCGACCTCGTCCAGATCGGCCGGGAAAGCCGCGCGCAGTGCGGCGAACATGTTCATGTCAGACATATGGATAACTCTCTTTGCTGGAAACCGCTTCATTGCCCCGCCATGGCTCGCTCGGCCACGGCTTTTTGCTTCTTGCCATCGGCCTGGGCCCAGACCTCGAACTCCTGGGGCGATGCCGAGGGATAGGCCACAACGCCCTGCTTTTCAAGCTTGGCCTTGACCTCCGGATCGCTCAAGGCCTGGCGGCTGGCTTCGAACAGCTTTTGCGTGATCTCCCTGGGCAGCTTGGCCGGCCCGTAAAGGCCGAACCAGAGCGTGAAGTCCGCCCCATCGATGCCGGACTCCTGCATGGCCGGCAGATCGGGAAACAGCTGCGAGCGCTGGGCCGTCGTCACAGCCATGATGCGCAGCTTGCCGCCAGCGGCCATCGGCATCACCGAAGGCGGCGTCCCGAAAGTCATGTCCACATCACCCGCGCCCACTGCCTGAATCGACGGAGCGCCGCCCTTGAACGGCACATGCAGCATGTCGATGCCGGCGGCATGCGCAAATGAGGCACCGGCCAGATGGGTGACCACACCGGTGCCGGACGAGGAATACGTCAGCTTGCCGGGATGCTTGCGGGCCTGCGCGATCAGGCCGGCCACCGTTTTCTCGGGAAAGTCCTTTTTCACCGCTAGCAGCATCGGTGAATCGCTCCAGCGCATGATGGGCGTGAAGCTCCTGACGCCGTCATAGCGCGCACTCTTATAAAGAATCTGGTCCGTACCATATAGATTGGCGGAGCCCAGCAGCAAGGTGTAGCCGTCGGCTGGCGCCCGCGCCACCAGGTCCGATGCAATCGTCGTGCCAGCACCGGGGCGGTTGTCCACCAGCACCGCCTGGTTCAACACCCGCCCCAGCTTTTCGCTGACGATGCGCGCCACCGCGTCGGCGCCACCGCCCGGCGGAAAGCCCACCATCAGCGTGATGGGGCGAGACGGGTAAGCGTCCGCCAACGCCAAGGCGCTGGCGCTCAGCAGGCAGGCCGATACCAATGCTTTCTTGAACATGCTTGTCTCCTTGATGGAAGCTAGGGTTGTGTTTTCGGCGCCAGTGCGGCGCTAGCAGCCGTTGAAAACCGGCACGCGCTTCTCGCGCCAGGCCAGGCCGCCCTCACGCAAATCCTCGGACTCGACCGAACGCTGCACGTCGCACGCAATCGACTCGGGGTCATGGCGACCGCAGGCAATCAGATTCAGGTGTTTTTTCATGCCGAACAGGGGCATGGGCGCCATCGCTGCCAGCGTCCCGGCCAGGCTCGCTACGGTCTCGTCGAGCTGCGTTTGCGCCACCAGATGCGTCAGGAAGCCACAGGCCTTCATCTGCTCGGCATCGAGGCTCTCGCAGGTCAGAAACAGGCGCTTGGCGGTATCGAGCCCCAGACGGCTGACATAGCGCTCGAGCCCCGAGGCATAGAAATGCAGGCCCAGCCGCGCGGCGGGCATGAACATGTCCGCCGCCATCGAGCCCACGCGAAAGTCGCAAGCCAGTGCCAGATCGGTTGCGCCGCCATAGACGCCCCCTTGAATGGCGGCGATGGTCACCGCGCGGCACTGCTCCACCACGTCAACCATCTCGCCGAAGCTGCTGCCTTCGCTCTGGCTGTTTTCGATTTGTGATATATCGTAGCCACTGCAGAAATGCCTGCCTTCGCTACGCAACACCAGCACCCGCACATCCTCCCTCTGATTGACGCATGCTATGGATTCAATGAGCACCGGCAAATCATCAGGCGCCAGACGGTTCGCCACCGTGGGGCGCTGGAGTGTGATGGTTGCAACACGGTCCTGGAAATGCAGTCGTGGATTCATGCGTATCAGAAATATTAATAGATATATCTAATATTGAACAATGAAGCCTAAACATCCGCCAACGGCAGAAACCCTAGACGCGCTCAGCATGCAGGACCGCATCCGCCTGGCGCTGGAGCAAGACCTGCGCAACGGTGCATTGCGGCCGGGCGCCGCCATCGACGAACAGGCGCTGTGCGAGCGCTTCCAGGCTTCGCGCACGCCGGTCCGCGAGGCCTTGCTGCTGCTGTCCGCCAAGGGAATGGTGAGCATTCTTCCGCGCGTCGGCATCTACGTGCGCCACCTCGACCCCCGTGAGCTGATTGCGATGATGGAAGGACTTGCCGAACTGGAAGGCGTGCTGGCGCGCCTGGCGGCCAGGCGCATCAATGCGGAGCAGAGAACACTGCTGCAAGCGGCTCTGGCGCAGACGGCGGCCCATGCGCGGACGGCCGATTCCATTGGCTACGAACAAGCGAACGCCAGACTGCATGATCTGATATATCAATCCAGCAGAAACACCTTTATCGTCGAGCAGACCCGCGAGGCCAGACTCAGGGTCGCGCCGTACCGCAGCAAGATGTTTGAAAAGCCGGAGCGCCTGCTGCACTCCCAGACAGAGCATGAAACCGTGGTGGCCGCCATTCTGGCCGGCAACAGCGAAGTCGCTGCCGAGGCCATGCGCAACCATATCTCGGCAGGCGGGAGCGCCTTTGCCGACATGGTGCTGGGCACCGTCTCCGCGCCTGCCATACAGCCGCGCCGCCGCAAACGCGCAAGCAGCGAAAAAAAAGGCAGCCACTGCTGACTGCCTTTTCTCATTCGCCTGTGCAGACTCACCCTCTGCGCGGCTGCCAGCCCTTGCAGGCCAGCGGCCAGAAGCCCATGGCCATGCCCAGCACGCCCATGGCCGCCACATAGTGGGCAGGAGCCATCACATCCACCTGCTGCCACACGGACACCAGCATGGGAGTCAGGCCGCCAAACACGGCATAAGCCATGTTGTAGGAGAAGGACAGACCGGTGAAGCGCACTTCTGGCGGAAAAGCCCGCACGCCCACCACAGGCAGCAGCGAGATGGAGCCCACAAAAAAGCCCACGGTCGCATAGTTGCAGATCAGAGACGCCTCGTTGCCCGGCAGGTTCAGATAGAACAGATAGGCCGTGGCCGTCATGCCGCCCCAGCCGATGAGCATGGTCAGCTTGGTGCCGATCTTGTCGGACAGCCAGCCCCAGAACACGCAGCCCATGGTCAGCGTCACGGTCGCCACGGCATTGGCCTTCAGGGCCATGGCAGGCTCGATGTGGAACACCTTTTGCAAATAGGCCGGCGTGAACAGGATCACCACCACAATCGCCGTGGACAGCACCCAGGTCATCAGCGCCACGACAACGCAGGCTTCCCGGTGGTCGCGCAAGATGGTCTTGATCGGCAGTTCGCGGTCAGCGGCCTTGCGGGCCTGCAGTTCCTGGAAGATGGGGGTCTCGTGCAGGAACTTGCGCAGATACACCGACACCAGACCGAAGACACCGCCCAGAATGAAGGGCAGACGCCAGGCCCAGTCGTGGATCTCGCCCTGGCTGTAGGTGCTGTTGAGCCAGACCCCGATGATGGAGCCCAGGAAAATGCCGCCGGTAATGCCGGAGGTCAGTGCGCCGATCGCAAAGCCGTAACGCTTCTGGGGCGCATGCTCGGCTACGAACACCCAGGCACCGGGCATTTCACCGCCGATGGCGGCACCTTGCATCACGCGCATCAGCAGCAGCAGGATGGGAGCGGCAAGGCCTATGGTTTCATAGGTCGGCAGCAGGCCGATGACCAGCGTGGGCACGGCCATCAGGAACACCGACAGCGTGAACATCTTCTTGCGGCCCAGGATGTCGCCGAAGTGGGCAATCAAGATGCCGCCGATGGGGCGTGCCAGATAGCCGGCCGCGAAAATGCCCAGAGTCTGCAGCTGGCGCATCCACTCCGGCAGCGAAGCAGGAAAGAACAGGCTGCCAATCACATTGGCAAAAAAGACGAACACCACGAAGTCGTAAAACTCCAGCGTTCCGCCCAGGGCCGATAAGCCCAGGGTCTTGTAGTCCTCCCGGTTCAGGAGACGATTCGTCGCTGCAGCCGGCGCGTCAGCCGATGCAGCGTGGTCAAGCGTAGTCATGGTGTTTCCTAGATCGAACAACAGGACAGCGCGGATAAGGCCGCTGATCACGGGTCAACGTGCAGTGGCAGACCGATTGCGGCGGGCTTCAGATACAAAACCACACCAGACCGAATATGAGCACCTTGTGGGCAGTCACTTCAGTAACGGCGGCGTAAGCGCAGTCGAAAAAACATTCTAGGGTTTTCACTCATGGCTCCTGGGCGCGCAAAACTATAGATGCCTGCAGTCCTATAGCCATCGGCCCTGCAATCTGTAAAGCTTTGCGTTAAGCAATTGCGTGCAAGCAAATGTTCGCTTCGACGCCCGGTGCAGCCATGCTTCACAATGTGGGCTTGTTCTCCTCACTACCTATACGCATTACATGAAACGCACCTGGTTGCTGTTTTCGCAGGTCGTCACCGTGCTGGTGGCTATCTATTTTGTAGTGGCTACCCTACAGCCCACTTGGCTTCAGCGCGGAAATATCCGTAGCAGTGCCGGTGTTTCGCTGCTGCAGGCTCCATCCACTCCGGCGGGTGAAGTCGCTCCCGGCAGCTTTGCGCCTGCCGCGCGCAAGGCTTCGCCCGCCGTGGTCAGCATCAACACCAGCAAGGCCGTTCGCCACCCGCGCGCCAACGATCCCTGGTTCCAGTTCTTCTTTGGCGATCAGGGTCCGCAAGAGCAATCTGGTTTGGGTAGCGGCGTCATCATCAGTCAAGATGGCTACATCCTCACCAACAACCATGTGGTGGAAGGTGCCGACGATATCGAAGTCACGCTCACCGATAGCCGTCAGGCCAAGGCCAAGGTCATTGGCACGGACCCCGAGACCGATCTGGCCATTCTCAAGATCGAACTCGACAAGCTGCCCGTCATCGTGCTGGGCAACTCCGATCAGGTCGCTGTGGGCGACCGCGTGCTGGCCATCGGCAATCCCTTCGGCGTGGGCCAGACCGTGACCAGCGGCATCATCAGCGCTCTGGGCCGCAGCCAGCTGGGCATCAACACCTTCGAGAACTTCATCCAGACCGACGCTGCCATCAACCCCGGCAACTCCGGCGGTGCGCTGGTGGATGCCAACGGCAATCTGCTGGGCATCAACACGGCCATCTACTCGCGCTCGGGCGGCAGCATGGGCATCGGTTTCGCGATTCCCGTCTCCACAGCCAAGATGGTGCTGGACGGCATCGTCAAGGACGGCAAGGTCACGCGCGGCTGGATCGGCGTGGAACCCAACGAGCTCTCGCCCGAGCTGGCCGAGACCTTTGGCGTCAAGGCCGATGCCGGCGTCATCATCACCGGCGTGCTGCAGGCCGGCCCCGCCGCGCAGGCCGGCATGCGCCCCGGCGACGTGATCGTCAAGGTGGGCGAGACCGCGACCCGCAATGTCTCCGAACTGCTGACGGCCGTGGCCTCGCTCAAGCCCGGCGAAGCCGCCAAGTTCGATGTGCGTCGCGGCGACAGCGAAGTGGTGCTGGACATCACTCCGGGTGCCCGCCCGGCAGCCAGTACCTTGCAGCAGCAAAGCCGCCCACGGCGCTGATTGCCGCGCCATCAAGCCCACACAAGCCAGCGCCAGTCGCTGGCTTTTTTCATGCTGCGGCCCGCTCTGCAAGCCGCAGCCGCAACATCAGGGATCATCAGGACTCCTCAGGAACACGGCTCAAGCGCTTGCAGGCAAAGCGCCGGCGGCCATCAAAACAAAAGCCCTTGAATTGCTTCAAGGGCTTTGCCGGGAGTCGGGGATGAAGATCAGTGGCCGTCCGTGGATTTCTCCACTTCCGTGCCCGCAGCCTCCTGGGCATCGGGCGCACGCGATACCCGGCTGAACCAGCCGGCCCCCAGAATGCCGATCTCGTAGAGCAGGCACATGGGCAAGGCCAGCGCCAGTTGAGAGATCACATCGGGCGGCGTGATGACGGCAGCAATCACAAAGGCCAGCACCACGAAATAGCCGCGGAAGGCCTTGAGCTTTTCAACCTCCACCAGACCAAAGCGCACCAGCAGCATCACTACGATGGGTACCTGAAAGGCCGCCGCAAACGCGATGTAGAGCGAGAGAATAGCTTCCACATACGAGGCAATGTCGGGCGTGGCCGCCACGCTGGCCGGCGTGAAATGCTGGATGAACTTGAACATATTGCCCAGCACAAAGAACTGTACGAAGGCAATGCCGGCATAGGCCAGAAGGCTGCCGAACATGATCAGCGGCAGGGCGAACTTCTTCTCGTGGCTGTACAGGCCCGGTGCCACAAAGGCCCAGATCTGGTACATGATCCAGGGCAGCGCCAGCAGCACGGCCACCATCATCAACACCTTGAGCGGCACGAAGAAGGGCGAGAAAACGCCCACCGCAATCAGCTTGGCGCCAGGCGGCATGTGCTCCTTGATGGGCAGGGCGATGAAGTCGATCAGGCCGTCAGGGCCTGGCCAGAACATCAGCAGCCCGACGCCGATCAAAACGCCATACAGGCTGTAGAGCAGGCGATCACGCAGCTCCATCAGGTGCTGGACAAACGGCTGCTCCGTGCCAGAGAGTTCGTCTTCTTTAGAGGGTTCGGACATGGTGCAAAACCGCGCCGGAGCCCGATCGGCTCCACGCGCTTGAGAAACAACAACGCCCGCGGATCACGGGCAAAGAGCGACATGCAGGCAGCCAAGCCGACCCCCTGGGGTCGGCCATGGCCGACCTTGCGGCCGGCAGGCTGCTGAGCTGCATGTTCAATGGAACTTCTTGGGGCGAAAGCGCGCCACGCGTGCCGCGCCCGACTGGACCTTGCTGCGTACCCCGGCACGGGCCTTGTACCACTGGGGCACGGCACCGCGCTTGACGCGCCAGTTCTTGCGCGGATGGCGATAGCTGGGCACCACGCTGCTGTGCGTATCCAGACCGGTGTAGCCACCTTCTGCGTCATAGGAGCCGAAGGACGAAGCCGAAGTCATGTTCGAGTCGTCGCGCAGGTCCCTGGTCGCATCGCTCCAGTCCTTTTCAAGATCGGAGGCCTGACTGCGCATGCTGGACTCGACGTCCCGCGCGGCGGTCTCGACCGTGTCCTTCATCTTGCGCAGCTCATCGAGCTCCATGGAGCGGTTGACCTCGGCCTTGACGTCGGACACATAGCGCTGTGCCCTGCCAAGCAAGGTGCCCACCATGCGGGCCACGCGCGGCAGCTTCTCGGGACCGATGACCACCAGGGCCACGGCACCGATCAGCGCCATTTTGGACAGGCCAATATCAAACATCTAAATGTCAGTCCTGCCGAGATCAGCTCTTTTGCTTGGCTTCCACGTCGATGGTGGCCTTTTCGGCGGCCTGCTGGTTGGCCACCTGGCCGGTCGCGGCCTTGGCATCGGCGTCAGTCCCGCCCTCCTTCATGCCGTCCTTGAAGCCCTTGACGGCGCCGCCCAGGTCGGAGCCGATGTTCTTGAGCTTCTTGGTGCCAAACACCAGAACCACGATGAGCAGCACGATCGCCCAGTGCCAGATAGAAAACGAGCCCATGAGAATCTCCTAGAAATTGCAAACCATTTTAGACGGGGCTTGTGACAGATACGAATCAATCACCCAAAAAGCCTGCAGCGCACAGCTCTATCGACGGCAGCAGGCCTCGCCTGCGCCGGATCAGCCCTTGAGCCAGGGGCGCGGGCCGCCCATGACGTGCAGGTGCAGATGGTGCACTTCCTGCCCGCCTTCGCTGCCGGTATTGACCACGATGCGGAAACCGCCATCGGGATAAGGGTTGCAGCCCTGCTCCATCGCCAGCTTGGGAGCCAGCGCCATCATGCGGCCCAGCAGGGGCGCATCCTCGGCGCCGACCTGGGCCATGGAGCGGATGTGCTTCTTGGGAATCACCAGGAAGTGCACGGGCGCACCGGGGTGAATGTCATGGAAGGCGAACAGTTCCTCGTCCTCATACACCTTGCGCGAAGGAATCTCCCCCTTGGCGATGCGGCAGAAAATGCAATGGGCGTCGTAATCGTGGTCGTGCATGGTCTCTGGTATCTCTACGGTTCAGTACTGCGGACGCCCTGCCCTGACCATGGCCCGGGAAGCCACAAAGCAAGCAATGGCGTCGCCCCCCTGCGGAGGCTATCCCCTATTCTCGTTGAATCGCAGTGTCTGCTTGACGCCAAGGTGCTCGCGGTTGAGCTGCAGCCATTGCTGGCCGCGCTCGCGCCCCAGCTCGAACAGCTTGCGCACCATGCCCATGTCTGCGCGCACCTTGCTCGAGGCGCCAAAGGGCTTGAGCACCGAGCCGCCATCGATGCGGTGCATCAGCACATGCTTGTAGCGCTCGGGGTCCAGGCGCTTTTGCTCCAGCAGCTTGACCACGAACTCGATGGCCCTCAACTCGGCCAGCAAGCTGGCGTTGAAGGTGATTTCGTTCATGCGGTCCATGATCTCGCGAGCCGTGTCAGGCGAGACATCGGACTCCTTGGGATTGATCTGCACCAGCAGGATGTCCCGGCTCCGGGTCTCGTAGATCAGCGGATACAGGGCCGGATTGCCCGAAAACCCGCCATCCCAGTAGCACTCCCCGTCAATCTCCACCGCCTTGAACAGCTGCGGCAGGCAGGCCGAGGCCATGATGGCGTCTGCCGTCACCTGCTCGCCCTTGAAGATCTTGCCGGCGCCCGTGCGCACATTGGTGGCGCAGATGAAAAGTTTGGGCACCACGCTGGGATGCTCGGGATGCGCCAGCATCTCGAAGTCCACCACCCGGGTGAGCAACTGGCGCAGCGGGTTGATATTGAGCGGATTGGTCTGATAGGGCGACAGAAACTGATTGAGCACGCCCATGAACTGCTTGCTGCCCGGCAACGGCGCGGCCCAGAACATCTTGCCCACGCTGCCCATGGTGCCCACGCCTTCCCACAGCTCGCGCAGAGACTGGCGCGCCAGCTGCCGCCCCAGGTAACGGGCATCGTCCACTTTTTTTTCCTGTGCGGCCGCCTGCGCGAAGCCATGGGCCAGCGCCACGGCATTCATGGCACCGGCGCTGGTGCCGCTGATGCCTTCGAAGATCAGGCCGTCATCGTCCAGCAATGCATCCAGCACGCCCCAGGTCAGCGCACCATGCGATCCCCCGCCCTGCAAGGCCAGGTTGAGGGTATGGGAAGTCTCTGCAGCCATGGCGCGATCCTGTGAAGGTTGAGGAACCAAGCAAGGGGCTTGGGACTTGCGCAGACAAGACGGTACACCGGGCATATCCATGGACAAAACACCATTCCCGATTCGAATCTGCGTAAGTCGTGCAGCTTATCCAGCACCGCGAGCATTGCACAGGCCCGGCACTCGTGTCAGCCTGCGACCTCGAATCTGTTGCAGTGCAGCAAAACCGCTTGCCAAAACAAAAAAGCCCCGGCCGTAAAGCGGGGGCTTGGGTGTCTGGCAAGTTCGGCTCAGGACTGGATCGCTCGGTTCTTGTTCATGGCGATCATGCCGCTGACGATGCGGTAGAGGAACCAGATGGAGATCAGCACCCAGGCGGGGTTGAAGATCAAGAGGCCCAGCAGGAAGAACGGGAAGGTCACGGCATAGAGCACGATGGCCCAGAGCACGCTGCGCAGACGCCAGGAAAAATGGCTCTCCTGCCAGGTGCCGCGCGCATCGTCGCGCTTGACCAGATCGATGACGACTGCAATCAGCAACAGCAGCACACTGACCTGCGCGCCCGGCAGCACCGCAGCCACGGCCACGATCAGGTGCAGCAGATAGCTGACCCAGCCCCAGGCCTTCAGGCCCTCGACCTCGGCAGAGCCGCTGGGGCCTACATCGATGATGTCGCGATCGTCATTCATGCGCTTCCTCCTTGTTTATTGCTTGGCCGCCCCTTCCTGAGCAGCGCGTTCCTGGGCCTTGCGCAGGGCTTTTTCCTCCAGACCGCTGGTGCCCTCGCGGCGCTCCAGCTCGGCCACCACGTCTGCGGGCGTCAATCCATAATGCGACAGCGCAATCATGGAGTGAAACCACAGATCGGCCACTTCATAGAGGATCTTGCCCTTGTCCGCGCCATGATCGACATCCTTGGCGGCCATCACGACTTCGGTTGCCTCTTCGCCGATCTTCTTCAGAAAGGCGTCGGGCCCCTTGTGCAGCAGGCGCGCGACATAGCTTTTTTCGGGATCGCCACCGTTGGCGACCTTGCGGCTTTCGATCACGGCGGCCAGACGGGCCAGTGCGCCCTCGACCGACGCGGTGTTGTGTTCAGACATGACTTTATTTGTAGATGGAAGCAGGATCTTTCAAGACCGGATCGACAGCCAGCCACTGTCCGTCCTTGAAAACGCTGTAGAAGCAGGAGTGGCGACCGGTATGGCAGGCAATACCGGGATCATGCCCCTCTTGCGTGATCTTGAGCAAAACCACGTCGTTGTCGCAGTCGATGCGCATCTCGTGCACGGTCTGCACATGGCCGGACTCCTCGCCCTTGAACCACAGCTTGTTGCGCGAGCGGCTGAAGTAGACGGCACGCCCGAGCTCGGCAGTCTTTTCCAGTGCCTCGCGGTTCATCCAGGCGAACATGACCACGTCGCCGCTGCTTTGCTCCTGTGCGATCACGGGCACCAGCCCCTGCGCATCCCATTTGACCTGATCCAGCCAGCTCATTGCAGACCTTTGTTTTGTATAGCTGCCAGCGCAGGCCAGTAGCCAATTTCAACCACAAAACATATTGAAATCCGCTTGTAGCCTGCGCAAGCAGCTCTCAAATTAACTATTACAAGCGAACGGGAATGCCACGCGCGCGCATGCATTCCTTGGCCTGCTGCACGGTGTACTCGCCATAGTGGAAGATGCTGGCGGCCAGCACCGCATCGGCGCCGCCAATGGTCACGCCATCGGCCAGATCTTCCAGATTGCCGACACCGCCCGATGCGATCACGGGCACGGCCACGGCATCGGCCACGGCACGCGTGAGCTTCAGATCGAAGCCGCTCTTGGTGCCGTCCTTGTCCATGCTGGTCAGCAGGATCTCGCCGGCACCACGCCTGGCCATCTCCTCGGCCCAGCGCACCACGTCCAGCCCCACGTTCTTGCGCCCGCCATGGCTGTACACATCCCAGCCCGGCCCCATGGGCGTGCCGCCGGGGCCGATGCGCTGCTCGTCCTCGGGCGTGCGGCGCTTGGCGTCGATGGCCACCACGATGCATTGCGCGCCGTACTTGTCGCTGCAGGCATTGATGGTGTCCGGGTTGGCAATGGCGGCGGAGTTGAAGCTGGTCTTGTCGGCTCCGGCATTGAGCAGGCGGCGCACATCTTCCACGCTGCGCACGCCACCGCCCACGGTCAGCGGAATGAAGACCTGCGAAGCCACGGCCTCGATGATGGGCAGGATCAGGTCACGGCCATCGCTGGTGGCCGTGATGTCCAGAAAAGTCAGCTCGTCCGCACCCTGGGCGTTGTAGCGCGCGGCAATCTCCACCGGGTCGCCCGCATCGCGCAGCTCCAGAAAATTGACGCCCTTGACCACGCGGCCGCCGGTCACGTCAAGGCAGGGAATGATGCGTTTGGCAAGCATGGACCAGTCTCGGAATATCTACGAACAAGGAGGCCAAAGATACCACGGCCTCGCCGCTGCCCAGGGCATCTGCCGACGGCGCGCCCTTGTCGCTGCCATGGCATTGCCGCCCCGCTTCGGCGGCACGCAGCCCGGCCACAGCCGTCGCATTGCGCATCCAGCCTGAGCGAGTTGAAACGTTTCAACTCGACATCAGCCCCAATCCATAAAGCGGCACAAAATCCCTGTGCTCCCAATTAAATAACAGCAAACACAGAGCCGGCCTCAGGATTTATTGCTTTCAGCCGCAATTTCTTTCCTGCATCAATATTCCGGCTCAGATTAACTGGCGCACACAGGACCATCGCCCGCTCCTGAGCAGGAGTGCCACAAGCGATCCAAAAATAAAGGCACTGATATTCTCGATGAGCGACCTCCACGCCAGCGATAAGCGGCACTGCCGAGAGCGGCACACGACTGCGTGACAAGCAAATCTATTGCGGATCGGGCTTTGGCAAGCCGCCTGACGCCAGGGTTTACAGCAATGCAAGGCAGTCCCGAGCGGGAAGCGATATACCTTAAATATTGTGTATAAAACCCCAATTCGGCATCCAAATATTCATAGCGTAAAAAGATGTTTCTTTTTACGCTGCCTTCTTGTTCGGATTGTTTTTGCTAGTGAAACTATGAAAAAAATAAATCAATAGTTTTTAATACTTTGTCAGTGTTGTCCCCATAAATAATTGACCGAACCCGGAAACCCATCCCGTTCGATCAATGTATTCAGGCACAGGTGATCAGCATGGATATGAGACGCCAATATTTCGGTACCGACGGAATCCGTGGGCGGGCTGGGTATTTCCCCATCACGCCGGACTTTGCTCTGCATCTCGCCCATGTCGTCGGACGCATGCTTCATCGCAACGAAGAGCGCCCGACGGTGCTGATCGGCAAGGACACGCGCATCTCGGGGCACATGCTCGAAAGCGCCCTGGTGTCGGGCTTCAATTCCTCTGGCGTGGATGTGGTGCTGCTTGGGACGCTGCCTACACCGGGGGTGGCCTATCTCACGCGGGCCTTGCGGGCCAGTCTCGGAGTGGTCATCAGCGCCAGCCACAACACCTTCGAGGACAACGGCATCAAATTCTTCAGTGCCAAAGGTACCAAGCTGCCCTACGTCTGGGAGGTGGCAGTCGAGCAAATGCTGCTGGATGAGCCGCATTGGGTCCCGGCGATCGCACTCGGCAAGACCCAGCTCCTGGAGGATGCCGCCGGTCGCTATATCGAGTTTTGCAAGAGCACTTGCGACCATGCATTCACCTTGCGAGGACTGAAGATCGTGGTCGATGCCGGCCATGGTGCGGCCTATCAGATAGCACCCATGGTCTTTCATGAACTCGGAGCCGAAGTGGTTGCCATAGGCTGCGCGCCCGATGGCATGAATATCAACCAGGGGGCTGGAGCCGCCCATCCGGAGCTCCTGGCCACGACTGTTTCTGGTTGCGGTGCGGATTTCGGCATCGCCCTGGATGGCGATGCGGATCGCCTGCTGGTCGTCGATGCCGCCGGCCGGCTCTATAACGGGGACGAGTTGCTGTACCTGATCGTCGCCGACCGCCTGGAGCATGACGAGAGCATTGCGGGCGCCGTCGGCACGCTGATGACGAATATGGCGGTGGAACGGGCATTCGGGGTGCTGGATGTGGACTTCATGCGCACCAAGGTCGGCGACCGCTACGTGCTCGAAGAGCTCAGCCGCAGGGGCTGGACCTTCGGCGGCGAAGGGTCAGGCCATCTGCTGATCCTTGACCGGCACAGCACGGGCGACGGTCTGGTGAATGCGCTGCAGATATTGCAGGCGTGTGTGCGCACCGGCCGCTCGCTGTCGCAATGGCTGCTGCCGGTGCAGCTGTACCCCCAGGCATTGCTCAATGTGCACTGGTCGCCAGACCGGGATTGGCGCAGCAATGCGTTGCTGGCACGAGTGCAGGCACAGGTCGAGGCCGAGCTGGGTTCTACCGGGCGTGTGCTGGTGCGCCACAGCGGCACGGAGCCGCTGCTGCATGTGATGGTGGAAGCGCAAGATGGCGATCAGGCCAGCCGATGCGCCGAGCGACTGGTCACGGCTGCCAGAGACGGTTAGCCCACTGATGCGGCTGCGCCGCTCATGCAGCAGAGAAAGCCAGCCGGCACCGATAGAGGCCAGCATGAGGAGCTGGCTGACATACCCGAAGCAGAGCGTGAAAGATGATTTTGAGCAGGTACGAATGAAGACAGTCTGATACCAATTGACTCAAAGGGAGAACGCCATGAATCAGGACCCCGAGGCTCTTCACGCCAAGCAAGACATCGCGCAGTTGCTCATCGTGTCCGGGACCAGGCCCGAAATCATCAAGCTGGCCCCTGTCTATCACGCGCTGCAACAGACGCACTGGGCCCGCCCCATCTGGCTGCACACCGGCCAGCATGGCGACATGGCTGCGCAAATGCTGGATTGCTTTCATATCCAGCCCAATCATGTGCTGCAAAGGCAAGGAAGCTCGCTGCTGGAATTCGCCACAGGTTGCCGGACTCAGTTGGAGTCCGTGCTGGCGGATACGAGCTGTGAGGCGGTGATCGTGCAGGGCGACACAGAGAGCGCGTTTCAGGGGGCATTGGCAGGCTTCTACCTGAAGGTGCCGGTCGTCCATGTCGAGGCCGGCCTGCGCACCTACAACCTGCACCGCCCTTTTCCGGAAGAAGGTCTGCGGCAGATGATAGGGCGCATCGCCAGCCTGCATCTGGCCCCCAC
Organism: Comamonas sp. GW821-FHT11H03; assembly: GCF_058807955.1. Taxonomy (NCBI): domain Bacteria; kingdom Pseudomonadati; phylum Pseudomonadota; class Betaproteobacteria; order Burkholderiales; family Comamonadaceae; genus Comamonas; species Comamonas sp. GW821-FHT11H03. The sequence continues at coordinate 300,311 of NZ_JBXARF010000002.1, read as the reverse complement.
CTTGAGAGCCCAGCAGGCACTGGAGCGCGAAAACGTGGCGAAGGAAAAGATCGAGCTCACCGGCAATACCGTCGTCGATGCCCAGCTCTGGGCCAGCCAGCATCACCACATCCATCGCCGCATGCAGGGCCGGGGCCATATTCTGGTGACCATGCACCGGCGAGAGAACTGGGGCCCCGATGTGGATCATGTGTGCGAAGCCATTGCCGATATCGCGCGCGAGTTTCCCCAGATGCCGGTGCTGTTCCCGGTCCACCTCAATCCGGTGGTCAAGGAGCCCGTATACCGGCTGCTGGGCGGACTTGCGAATGTCAAGCTGACCGAGCCGCTGGATTACCTGGCCATGCAGCAGGCCCTGGCCGATGCCTGGCTGGTGCTGACCGATTCCGGCGGACTGCAGGAGGAGGCGCCGACCTTCAAGGTTCCGGTGCTGGTCTTGCGCGACGAGACCGAGCGCCCCGAGGTGCTGGAGGCCGGCTGCGCCGCTTTGGTTGGAGCCGACAGAAGCAGGATCGTTCAGTCCGTGCGCCACCTGATGCATGACGATGCTGCCTACCGGAGCATGCAGGCCAGCAGCAACCCGTTTGGTGACGGGACTGCAGCACAGCGCACCGTGAAAAGACTGCACCAGATGCTGAGGCCTGATCAAGCTGGCCTGGCACAGAAAGCCGCAGAAAGGACGCCTCATGTCCTGGCTTGACCTGTTCACCGGATACCTCTATGTCCTCAAGAGCATCGCCATCGTCATTGCGGTGGTGATCTTCATCAGCGGACTGGACGATCTGTTCATCGACCTCATGTACTGGGGGCGGCGCGCCTGGCGTGCACTGACCGTGTATTCGCGCCATGAGCAGATGAATTACAAGGCCTTGCTCGGCGTGGACGAGAAGCCGCTGGCCATCATGGTGCCCGCCTGGCAGGAGCATGGCGTGATCGGCAAGATGGCGCAGCTGGCGGCCACCACACTGGACTATGAAAACTACCACATCTTCATCGGCACCTACCCCAACGACCCCCAGACACACGCCGATGTGGAACAGGTAAGAGCCCATTTCCCGAATGTGCACAGCGTGGTCTGCGCACGCCCCGGGCCGACCAGCAAGGCCGACTGCCTCAACAATGTGCTCGATGCCATCTTCCAGTTCGAGCAGCGCTCGGGCATAGTGTTTGCAGGCTTCATCCTGCATGACTCGGAAGACGTGCTGTCCAGGCTGGAGCTGAGACTGTTCAACTTCCTCGTGGGTCGCAAGGATCTGATCCAGCTGCCGGTCTACCCCCTGGAGCGGCCGCTGCGCGAATTTACCGGCGGGCATTATCTGGACGAGTTTGCCGAGTTGCATGCCAAGGACATCGTGGTGCGCGAGGCCCTGGTGGGTCAGGTGCCCAGCGCCGGGGTCGGCACCTGCTTCAGCCGCCGCGCCATCACGGCGCTGCTGGAGTTGGGCGATGGCACGGCCTTCGATACCCAGAGCCTGACCGAGGACTACGACATCGGTTTCCGGCTCAAGCAGCTGGGTATGCGCGAGATCTTCGTGCGCTTTCCCGTGCATGATGCGGACCAGCCGGCCGATCCCGACCAGCCACGCCGACGCGGACGCAGCGCGCGTGAAGCCAGCGTCATCTGCGTGCGGGAGTTCTTTCCCGATACGCTGAATGCGGCGGTGCGACAGAAGTCCCGCTGGATCACGGGCATCGTGATCCAGGGTTTCAAGACCCTGCGCTGGACCAAGAGCGGCGTGCTGAACTATTTTCTCTGGCGTGACCGCAAGGGTGCTCTCACCAACTTCGCCAGCTTCCTGGCCATGCTGCTGGCGATGCAGCTGATTGCCATCTGGCTCTACCAGCGCCTGGTGCCGGACAGCTACCGGTTTCTCTCCATCTTCCAGGGTGACTGGTGGCTGTATGCGCTGCTGGCCGCGAACTTCGTGCTGATGCTCAACCGCATTGCCCAGCGCATGTTCTTCGTCACCAGCTACTACGGCATCGTCCAGGGATTGATGTCGCTTCCGCGCCTGCTCTGGGGCAATTTAGTGAACTTTCTGGCCAATTGGCGAGCCATCGCCCAGGCGCTGCAGGCCAAGGATATCCGGCGCATGGCCTGGGCCAAGACTGACCATGACTTTCCCATGCTGGGAGAGGGACCCCGACTGCGCCAGCCCCTGGGGCAGATACTGATCGCACAAGGTGCCTTGACCGAGAGCCAGTTGCAGGAGGCCCTGTTGCGCCCCACTCCCGGCTTGCGCCTTGGCAGTGCGCTGGTGCACAAGGACCTGATCAGCAGCGCACAGCTGGCCGCCGCAGTGGCCCAACAGGCCGGCGTTTCATGGGAGTTTCTGGGAGAGCGCCTGATCCCCGACGAGATCGCGGCGCTGCTGCCGGCACATCTGGCACTGCATTACAGCGTGGTGCCGCTGCGCGAGGAGGGACAGACACTGATCCTGGCCAGCGAATCGGTCATAGACCCGGTCTCGCATGCAGCCCTGGAGCGCAAGCTGGACAGGCCTGTGCGCTACCTCATTGCCCCCAAGGGAGAGGTCACGGTCGAGCTGCGGCGTCTGTATGCAAGGCAGCACGGGGAGCCGGCTCGCGAACTGCTGGCCTGGGCCGTGGAGCGCAAACGCGTCTCCGCCGAACAGGCGAAAGATCTGTGGAAATTCTATGTGTCGCGGCAGCTGATGCTGGGCGAAGTGCTTCAAGCCCTGGGCCGCATCGACACGGCCGTGCTGAATGCCTTGCTGCTCAGACATGAGCAAAGCGATGAGAGCCTGGGCCAGTTCCTGGTGAACCAGGGGGCGTTGACGCAGGCCACGCTGGATGAAGCACTGCGACTGCAGCAACAGCTGCAGGTCACCATGGCGCAACTTTTGCGCCGCCTTGATGCCGCCCCGATCGTGTCTGTTGCTGCTTAGGTGCCAATATATGAAGCTTTCTCGTCCTATTCTGGTTCTTTCCTTGGCATGCGTCGCCCCATACGATGGTCTGGCGCAGACGGTGGATCTAGGTCCGGATATCACTCCCAGACAGCGCTTTCAGGTCTACCCCCGGATCGACAAGGCGTATGAGGCCATGGCGCGCGGCGATGGCCAACGCGCCATCTCCGAGCTGCAGCAGGCTCAGCGTCTGGCACCGGACAATACCGAGCTCGCCTTGCAGTTGGCAGCAGCCCATCGCCGCTTTGGCCAACCCGCACAGGCCGAAGCTGTACTGAAAGCTCAGCTTCAGCGCCACCCTGGCGATGCGCGTCTGGCCCAGGCTCTGCGCGATATGCACCAGGGCGCTGCTCCGGCCATACAGCCCGAGCCTCAGTCCGTACCGGCCCCCGTCACCCAGAAAGCGTCCAAGACACCCGACATTGCGGAGCCTGCAACAGCCACGACAGCGCAGCCTGCGAAGGCTGCCGCACCGGCAACTGACAACACGCCGCGCCCGCGCAAGAGCCCGGCAGCACAGGCCATGCCTGCTGGTTACGCCAAGGCCAGCCAGGCCTATGCCGCCACCGAGCGACGCGACTTTGCCGCTGCATTGCCTCTGGCCAGGCAGGCCGTAGCGGCGGCCCCCGGGCGTCTGGACTACCAGCGCCTGCTGGTCTATCTGCTGGTGGAGAACGGACGCTTCGACGAGGCCGAGGCCCGGGCAACAAGGCTGGACAAGGTCAAGCAACTGCAATCGGACTCCGATTGGCAGATGCTGCGTACATCCATACGTCAGCGCCGCGCCCTGCGGCCCTTCGAGCAGGCCTTGCAGGCCCGCGAGCAAGGCGACATGGCCAAGGCCCTGCGCCATGCCGAGTCCAGCGTGCGTCTGGCACCGCAGGCGCTGGCGCCGCGCCTGCAATGGCTGGGCCTGCTGCTTCAGGATGGGCAAGCGGCCCAGGCACAGCGCGTGGCAGAGCAAGGGCTGGCGCTGCAGCATGATCCTGCACTACAGGTACTGCAGGGCGTGGCCCTGCATGTCCAAGGTCGCGGCATGGCCTCCGAACAGGCCTTCGACGCAGCGCTTGCCGCCCCCCATCTGTCGCGCTCGGAGCGGCAGAACTACGGTGTGATAGCCCTGGATGCGGCGCTGGCCGCCGGCCAGACAGAACGAGCCCAGCGGCTGGTGCAGGCGCTGGAGGCGGACAGCAATGCCGACGTCAACAGCCGCCGGGAACAGCTCAGGGCGCTGCGCACCTCAACCATGTCACGCAGCTACGAGCTGCCACTGCTCCTGGTCAACTGCTTCAGCGCCGGCGATGTGCCCGGCTGCGAAATCTGGCCCGGGCAGGAGGCCCCAGACCCGGCATACAAGGTCGCACATGAAGCCTATCAAGCCTACAGCGATGGGCAATATGCTTTGGCGGCAGAAAAGGCCGGGGCTGCCGTGCAGCTCAACCCCGGACATCTACCCTACCGTCAGCTTCGCCTGCAGGCATTGCTGGCTGCTGGCCAAAAGGCGCAGGCACTTGAGGAGGCCGATCAAACACTGCAGCTTCAGCCCGATGCAGCCGAAGTGCTGGCCTTGCGCAGCCGTCTGCACCAAGAGCAGGGCATGACCGAGGCTGCCAACGCCGACGCACGGACGGCGTTGCAGATGGGCGGCCTGTCTCTGTCCAGCGAAGTGGATCTGCTGCTGCAACTGGGACGGCGCGAGGAGGCTGCAACACGCTTTGCCCAGGCCGTCTCGGAGCCTGGGCTGCAGCAAAGCGCCGACCCCAATCTGGCCTATCTGGCCGTCCGCGTGGGCGATGATCGCAGTGCCTTGTCCATCTTCAACCGCGCACGGGACCAGAGCCGCCTGCCGGACACGGCGCTGCGCGATGGAGCCTACGCGGCCAGCAGGCTGGCCGAGAACGAGCAGTCCATCGACTACTTCAAGCAGGCCATTGCCGCAGCACATGACGGCAGGCTCGCCATGACGCCGCAGCAGCAATATGAGACGCGGCGTGAAGTTGCCGACCGGGACCGCTCCTGGGGCATCAACACCTTGCTCGGCTATCGGGGAATTTCCCTGGGGGCGGCGGGTGCCCAGCCCAGCCTCTATGGCGACGTGGCCCAGCTGGTCAGCGAGGTGTACTGGCGCCCGCAGAAGTTCGGCGACGGCCGCTTCTGGGAGCTGTACGGCGGCGCTGCGCAAACGGTCTACAGCCGCCACGATGTGCCCACGGGAGGCCAGACCACCCAGGGTGCTATCGGTATTCGAGCCAAGCCGCTGAGCGATTACAACCTCATACTCGCGGCCGAACGGCGCGTGCGCATCGGCTCGCTGTCCAGCAACGACTGGTTGCTGCGCATGGGATATTCGGGCGGCATGGGCACTGACCTGCGCGTGGATGTGCCCAGCTGGAACACGTTCAATATGTACGCCGAAGCAGGTCGCTTCATTCAGCGCAAGCAGAACTACGCGACGTTCGAGGCCCAAGCAGGGCGCAGTTTCCGAATGGGGGGGAGCGACTCAAGACTGGTGCTGTTTCCGCATGCAGTCCTGGGCGCTGATTACAACTCTGAACGCACAGCCTCGGGCAAGCAAAGCTCGGTTGGCGCTGGCGTTGGTGTGAGCATGCGTTTCTGGTTCCGCGAGGACCGTGACCATGCACCTCGCTCCTACCTCGACCTCTCCCTGCAGTATCGAGCCCGGCTTGCCGGGGACGACAGAGGGAAAGGCGTGTTTCTACGTGCCGCCCTGGTGTTTTGAGAAGGCACGCCTTTAAGGCCCGAACCCATCGCCATTTTTAAAGTTTATGGAGATGGTGCTGTTTGACACTTTTTCTTTCTGCCCTCCAGAAAGGAGACTCTCATGCACTCCCATGATCAAAGGCAGGCCACGCGCGCGCTGCTCGCGCTGGCGCTGCTGAGCTGGGCCACCTGGTCCCAGGCCTCCAACGTCATGCCGCCCCCCTTGCCACCTGGAAGCGCCCAGATCCGCATGGATGTCGGTGCGTCCCCCGTAGAGCGCAAGCGCAACGAACGTGCGCATCACCACAAAGGACATTTCAAGAAGGATTTCACACGGGATGACACGCTGGACGAGCCGCCTATCAAACCTGGCAACCCTTCCCCCGGCAATCCGCCGAAAGGCAAGCCCAATCCGGGCAGTCCATTCCGTGACCAGTAGCAATAAGCCTCACCGTGTAATGATCTCAGGAGAGTCTCATGAAAACCCTAGGACGCCTTCTTGGGGCATGGCTGCTGGCCATGCTCTTTGCGAGCCCTGGCGCCTTTGCGCAAACAGGTCCCCGCACACTGATCCTGTATGACGCGCCGCCCAATACGGCCTACACCAAGCTCGGCATGGGCTATGCCATCATGCTGCGCAACCTGCTGGGACATTTCGACAGCAAGGTCGATATGGTCCCGGTGCAGAACTACACGGCAGGCCAGCTAAGCGGCTACGACGCCACGTTCTATCTGGGCGCGTATTACGACAACCCGGTTCCCGCCGCCTTCATGACCGATGCCGCCAACTCGAGCAAGACCATCGTCTGGTTCAAGTACAACATCTGGCAGTTTGCCTGGGATCCGGCCTACGGCTTCCAGTCCCGCTATGGCTTCAACCTGACGGCGCTGCGAGGACTCAATGCGGCGCCAACTGCGAGCAACACCACGCCGGGGTTCTTTGACACCATCACCTACAAAAACCTGCCCTTTATCAAATACTACGCATACGACAGCAGCACCGGAGCCGTGAATGCGGATCCCGATGTCGGGCTGACGGCCATCACCGACACCACCAAGGCCCAGAATCTGGTCTCCATGTCCAATCCCAAGACCGGCGAGCAGGCGCCCTATGTGGTGAGGTCGGGCAACTTCTGGTATGTGGCGGATATGCCGTTCAGCTATATCGGACCGCGCGATCGCTATCTCGTGCTGGCAGACATGCTGCATGACATGCTGGGGGTGAACCATGCCGAGAGCCACAAGGCCATGGTCCGTCTTGAAGATGTGAGTGCCAATGTCAGCGTAACAGCGATGAAATCGCTGACGGACTACCTCTACCTGCAACGGATACCGTTTTCGATTGCGACCATTCCGTACTACAAAGATCCTCTTGGCGTGTACAACTCAGGAGTACCAATGCAGGTGCCCCTGTCACTGGCGACCAATCTGAAGAGAGCTCTCAACTATGCGCTGGTGCGCGGCGGCGAAATCGTGATGCATGGCTACACGCACCAGTACAGCAATGTGCGCAACCGCTATACGGCAGTGAGTGGCGATGACTACGAGTTCTGGGACATTGTCAACAACAAGCCCCTTCCGGAAGACTCGACCAACTGGGCATTGGGACGCTATCAGGCCGGCCTGCTGGAGCTGTCTCTCAATGGATATCGCGCTACCGCCTGGGAAACCCCCCACTACCAGGCCTCGGCGCTGGCATCCAAGGCCAGTACGCAGGTCTTCCCCAAGACGTATCAACGCGTGGTGTACTACACCGCAGACAAGCCCAATTTCACTGCGTCGGTGGAGAAGGATTTTGCCGTGGGCCAGATCTTCCCCTACCCCATCAAGACCGACTACTACGGGCAGAAAGTGTTGCCGGAAAGTCTGGGAAACATCGAATATGACATCCACCTGATCGATCCGACCTCCTCCTTCAACTACACATGGCAGGACATTCTCACCAATGCCCAGTATGTGAAGACGGTACGTGACGGTTATGCCTCGTTCTTCTTCCACCCGTTCTGGCTGGAGCCGCAGGTTGGAACCCCTGGCCTGGCGGACTTCAAGAGCCTTGTCAGCGGCATCTCCAATCTGGGCTTCACCTGGACGGTTCCGAGCCAGCTGCCATGAAAGAAAAGCGCTTTCTCCGAAAGGAGAAAGCGGCTCGATCAATAGCCATGACGATGGAACAATGCACCAGACGCGAGGCACTGGGCCTGGCCTGGGCGCTGAGCTGCAGCCTGCCTGACGCACAGGCCAAGCCCGATCTGCGTCTGCCTGGCATGGTCTGGCAGCCCAGTGCCGATACTCTGCGGCCCCATGGACCATGGCAGCGTCTGGGCATCCGCCGCCTGCTGGTGCAATGGACGGCCGTGGACAATCTGAGCCTGGTGCCCGGCACTTACCTGCCCTCTATAAGCCGCAATCTCCCGGACTGGGAGCGCATCGCTGCAGAACCCTGGGCGCAGGAGCTGATTCTCGGCTTGGCCGGCATGCATGACGAGGCAAAGGCCCGCGCCGGTCTCGCGGATCTGGCAATGCAGTCATATGCCTTGAAAGCGGCGATCACAGCGCTGCCGCTGCGGGTTGCCGGCTGGTACTTCCCGGTCGAAGTCGATCCGACCTGGGCTGCGCCCAGTCTTCTCACCGAAGTTCTCAACAAGCTGCCGCGTCCGCTGTGGATCAGCGCCTATGACAATGCCAACCTGGGTCCCCAGGCGTTGGTTGACTGGATCATGCGCTGGATACCTGAAGATGTGGGCGTGTTTTTCCAGGATGGAGTTGGCGTGCACGCGCGCACTCCCAGCGTGGCACGCGAATACCTGCAAATGCTGACCGCCCACCTGGGCCAGGCGCGGGTACGGGTGATTGCCGAGGCCTTCCGGCCTGCGCCGGGCGGGGGCTTTCGCAGCGCCATGGCAGAGGAATTCCTGCCCCAGCTGGCGGCCTACCAAGGCTGGACGGTCTTCGCATTCGACGGCCCGCATTATCTGAGCCCGCCTCTGGTTGATGCATTGGCGGATGCTCTGAGCACCAAATCCCGATGAATCGCCGTCCGCCCTGCTTCTACAGCTGCGGCCCATGGAGCCGGCAACAGGGCTGAGCAGGCTGACAGCCCACAGAGCTGCGCATACGGAAAGGCCCAGACCCGGGTGGCATCACCCCGTGCCGTTCAGCGCTTCAAAAGCATTCGAAGGTCTGCGCCGCCTTCCAGCGCTGCTCGGGTGCAAGAATCACAGGCGCATCAATGGCCGCAGCCTCCACACACAGCATCTGCTGCCAGCTGTCGGCCTCCATGTCCTTGAGCGTGGCGCACAGCGCGGGGCCTGGATTCCAGACCACGGTTTCGCTCCAGGATGCATCCTGGGCAAGCCGCAGCCAGGGCTGCCCCGAGCTTTGCAGTTGCACGGCGGCAGCAGCACGTGGATAGACGCGATCGGTCTCCGCACCGAAGCTGACGCAACCCTCCTGCGTGACATGGGTGTTCGGCTCAGCCGCAGCGGCATCCCAGTAGCTCAAACCTTCGAGGCCATGCAAGCTGGCCTGCTCGAGCTGCGCAACACGAAGATAGCCGTGCAAGGCTGCGGAAAAAGACAGGTCCTGCCGGCCGCGGTTATGCACGGCCAGCTCCACACGCAACGCGCCGGGCCTGAGCTGAATTGTGAGCACTGCTTCAAAGGCGTGCGGCCAGACCGCACGCGATGCTTCGCTGTCCGTCAGGCACAAGGAGATTTGCACACCATCCTCGCCCAATGGGCGAGCGGCATCGGCCTGCCAGTGGCTGAGGCGCGCAAAGCCATGCTTGACCAAGGGACCACGCTGATTGAACTGGGGGAAACAGACCGGAATGCCGCCGCGAATGGCGCTCTGGCCATCATGGGCGGCCCTGGGACTGAGGAACAGGCGCTCCTGCCCCCGGCCGATCCAGGACAGCACCTGGGCACCCTGCAGACAGATCAGCACCGAATCCCCCTGACCCAGCTTCAAAGCAATGGCAGGGAGTCCTTTCCAGTCAACGGACTGGGCCTCAAACGTCAAATCACTCACCCGTGAGCTCGTCCGCACGCTCCTGGCCGGCGGCGAAGTCCAGATCGCCGGTATAGATGGCGCGGCCGCAGATCACGCCTTCCACGCCCTCGTTCTGCACCTTGCACAGCGCTTCGATGTCGGCCATACCGGCCAGACCGCCCGAGGCGATGACCGGAATCTTCAGCGACTGGGCCAGCTTGACGGTGGCGTCGATGTTGATGCCGCTGAGCATGCCGTCACGACCGATGTCGGTGTAGATGATGGATTCCACGCCCCAGTCCTCGAAGCGCTTGGCAGTCTCGATCACATCCTGGCCGGTGAGCTTGCTCCAGCCGTCAATCGCCACCTTGCCGTCCTTGGCGTCCAGGCCCACGATGATGTGGCCGGGAAAGGCGCTGCAGGCATCCTGCAGGAAACCGGGGTTCTTCACGGCAGCGGTGCCGATGATCAGGTACTCGATGCCCAGATCGATGTAGCGCTCGATGGTGTCCAGATCACGAATGCCGCCGCCCAGCTGCACAGGAATCTCGCCATCGACTTCCTTGAGGATGCTCTTGATGGCCGACAGGTTCTTGGGCTGACCCGCAAAGGCGCCGTTCAGGTCTACCAGGTGCAGGCGACGGGCGCCCGCATCCAGCCATTTGGCGGCCATGGCTGCGGGATCTTCACCGAAAGTGGTGGACTGGTCCATATCACCCTGAATCAGGCGAACGCAGTGGCCGTCCTTGAGGTCGATAGCGGGGATGAGCAACATGATGGTGATCTGCTAGCAAGTTTGGCCGTCAGAAATGGCCGGTTGAAAAAACTCGGGTTAACAGTGAATAAGTCCTGCGATGCGCGCAAAGACTTGTTCAATGTGGACCTTTAGGGCTTCCAGCCCAGGAAGTTGCGGAACAGCGCCAGTCCCTGGTCCGAGCTTTTCTCGGGGTGGAACTGGGTTGCGAAAATATTATCGCGTGCGACGGCACATGCAAAGAGGCCGCCATAGTCGGTCTCGGCCGCGCAATGCGCGCTTTGTTGCACCTGCGCATAAAAGCTGTGCACAAAGTAGTAGAAGCTGCCGTCGGGAATACCGGTCCACAGCGCATGGGGCTTGCCGCCCTGCTGCGTCTGCTGCACCTGGTTCCAGCCCATCTGCGGCACCTTGAAGCGGCTGCCGTCGGCTTGCGTCCTGCCTTCCAGATCGAACTTGCGCACATTGCCGGGAATCAGCCCCAGGCCCGGCACATCGCCTTCATCGCTGTGATCGAGCAGCATCTGCATGCCCACACAGACGCCGAACAACGGCTTGTTGACGGCCGCATCGAGCACGGCCTGCTGCAGGCCCGATTCGCGCAGCTCGCGCATGCAGTCGGGCATGGCGCCCTGACCGGGCAGGATCACGCGGCTGGCGGCATGGACCACCTCGGGATCGGCCGTGACGACCACGTCGCAGCCGGTATCGGCCGCGGCCGTGCGCACCGCCTGCGAGACCGAGCGCAGATTGCCCATGCCGTAATCGACCACGGCCACGGTGTTGTTCTTCAAACTCATAGCAGCTACCGCTTATGGAGATTGGTTTTTACAAACAAAGAGCTCTGAAATTCAGTGTTAACAAGCGAAAGACGCTCCTGATTACAGAGCACCCTTGGTCGAGGGAATCACGCCGGCCATGCGCTCGTCATGCTCCAGCGCAAAGCGCATGGCGCGCGCAAAGGCCTTGAAGATGGTTTCGCACTGGTGGTGGGCGTTGAAGCCCTTGAGGTTGTCGATGTGCAGCGTCACGCCGGCATGATTGACAAAGCCCTGGAAGAATTCGAAGACCAGCTGCGTATCGAGCTGACCGATGCTGCCGGCCGTGAACTTCACATCCATGTGCAGACCGGGACGGCCCGAGAAGTCGATGACGACCCGGCTCAGGGCTTCGTCCAGCGGCACATAGGCATGACCGTAGCGGCGAATACCTTTCTTGTCGCCGATGGCCTTGGCGAAGGCCTGGCCCAGGGTGATGCCGATGTCCTCCACCGTATGGTGGCCGTCGATGTGCAGATCGCCCGCGCATTCGATGTCCATGTCGATCAGGCCGTGGCGCGCGATCTGGTCCAGCATGTGGTCGAGAAAGCCGATGCCGGAGTTCAGGCTGGCCTTGCCCGTGCCGTCGAGGTTGACGCGCACGGCGACGCGGGTCTCGGCAGTGTTGCGCTGCACTTCGGCAATGCGCGGCAGGTTCTGGGCGATGGAGGGGACGATATTGCTCATAGGCTTTCTTTCAGTGCCGCCAGCATCTGGGCGTTTTCTTCGCGGGTGCCCACGGTCAGGCGCAGGCAGTTGTGCAGCAAGGGGTGCATGGCCGATACGTTCTTGACCAGCACGCCGCGCTGCTTCATCTCGATCTGGGCCTTGCCGGCGTCGCGCACGCGCAGCAGCACCATATTGGCTTCGGAGGGCCAGACTTTTTGCACGCCATCCAGCGCGACAAGGGCATCGATCAGCGGCTGGCGTTCGGCGCGGATGGCAGCGGCCTGCTCGGCATACAGGGACTCGTGCTGCAGCGCAAAAATCGCCGTCTCGCAGTTGAGCACGCTGATGTTGTAGGGCGGGCGCACCTTGTCGATCTCGTTGACGATGGCCGAAGGGCCGATCAGATAGCCCAGGCGCGCACCGGCCAGACCGAACTTGGACAGAGTGCGCATCAGCAGCACATGGGCGTTGCGCGCGGGGTCGGCCTTCATGCGGGTGATCCAGCTGCGGCTGGCGAAGGGCTGGTAGGCCTCGTCCATCACGACCAGACCGCCAACCTCGGCCACGGCATCGATCACGGCCTGCACCTTGTCCTCGGCCCACAGCGTGGCGGTGGGATTGTTGGGATAGGCGATATAGGTGATGGCAGGCTGGTGCTCGGCAATGGCGGCCTGCATGGCCGGCACATCCAGGTCAAAGTCGCCCGTCAGATTCACGCCCACGAAATCCAGGCCCTGCAGCTTGGCAGACAGCGGATACATCACAAAGCCCGGCATGGGCGCCAGCATCTTGGCGCGGGCATTGTTGCAAGGCTGGGCCGTGGCCAGTGCCAGCAGGGTGATGATTTCGTCCGAGCCATTGCCCAGCAGCACCGAGGTGCCGGCCGGTGCACCGGCATAGTCGGCCAGCATCTGCTTGAGCACTTCCTGACGCTCGCCAGGATAGCGGTTGATTTCCAGGCCGCCCAGATGCTCTCCCAGCTTCTGCTGCAACTCGGGCGGCAGACGGTAGGGGTTCTCCATCGTGTCCATCTTGAGCAGGCCTTGCGCGGGCTGCACATGGTAGCCCTGCATGGCGCGTACATCGGCGCGGATGCGTTGCAGGGCTTTGGTCTGGATGTCTTGAGCAGTCATGGGTTCACTCCTTCACACGAGGCTTGCGTTGGCCAATGCAGTCGATACGGGTCGCTGCGGTCGTGGCGCTCAAGCCTCAAGATTCTCACGGGCAGATTGCTGCAGCGGGTGCACCACGGTCACACCGCCAAACTCTGCCCCATGGGGCAGGTGCAGGCTCAGCATCTGGTTGCAGCCGCTGTGCTGGGCGCAGGCCACGGCCAGGCAGTCGCCAAAATCCAGCGCATGGCGGGCCTGCACGGCCCAGGCGGTCTCCAGCGTGGCGGCGTCGGTCTTCCAGGGCGTCCAGGTCTGGTAGCGACGGATGGCGGCGCGGGCATCGCCCTGCGGCAGGGGCAGGGCTGCGGTGGTGGCCTGGTCATAGAACTCCACCAGCGCCTGGTTGCTGGTGCGGCCGCTGCGGCTGCGCCACAGCAGATCCAGCCATTGCAGCGTGGCCGCATACAGCGCGCCGCCGGCCGCATCTTCTGCGGCGATCAGCACCGAGGTGTCGACAAACACGGGACTCACTTTGCCACCTCGGTCTCGGCATTGCTTTGAACGGCAGCACGCTTGCTGCTGGCACTGCGCGCCAGGGATTTTGCCGACTGACCGGCAGCTTGCCAGGTGCGCTCATCCGTGCGCCAGGCCAGGTAGGCACGCTCGTAGGCATCCTCGCGCTGCATCAGCTCGGCCATGAAGTCACCCAGCATGCGCGACACACTGCTGCCACGCCTGGCCGCTTCAATGCGCGCCCAGTCAAGCACGCTGTCTTCAACGGTGATGGTGACGTTCTTCATGAGTCGAATAGTACACGAAATTCGTGCTACACGAAATTCGTGGGAATCGCCATCACATCGAACTCAGCATGGAACAGGCCACTTCCCCCACCTGCCGCAAGGCCTGCAGATGCTGCGGCGTCCAGTCGCCTCCCAGGCCTACACGGACTCCCTGCCTGAAGCGTCCTGCGGCGCTAAACAGCGCACCAGGAGCGATCAGGATCTGCCGGGACAGACAGGCTTCATGCAAGGCCACGGCATCCAGTGGCGCCGGCAACTCCAACCACAGCAGCAGCCCACCCGGCGGATCGCTGACCCGCGTGCCTGGAGGAAAGCTCTGCGCGATCACTTGCCTGGCCTGCTCGACCCGAGCGGCAATGGCAGCACGCAACTGGCGCATGGCCGCATGGTGACCTGCCTGCGAGATCAGGTCCGCCAGCGCCAGCTCCAGCACCGCCGATTGACCACCAGCCTGCATCTCCTTGATATGGCGCACCTTGTCCGTCCAGCGGCCGGCCTCCAGCCACCCCAGGCGCAGGCCCGGCGCCAACGTTTTGGAAAAGGAGTGGCACAGCATCACCTGGCCCGAGCCGTCATAGGACTTGAGGCTGCGCCGGGCAGCATCGCCTTCGGCCAGATCGACATAGATGGCATCCTCGATCACCGGCAGTTCATGCTGAACTGCGAGCTGCACCAGCTTTTTGCGCTCGGCCTGGGGCATGCAGCTGCCCAGCGGGTTGCTGAGCGTGGGCACCAGCAGCAAGGCTTTGACAGGCTGGGTTTCCAGCGCCAGTTGCAGAGCATCCAGCGACAGGCCATGGCGTGGGTGACTGGGAATCTCCAGAGCCTTCAGCTGCAAGGCCTGCAGCACCTCCAGAAACGAAAAGTGCGTGGGCGACTCCAGGGCCACTACATCGCCAGGCTGGGTCACGGCACGCAGACACAGGGCAACGCTATCCATGCATCCGCCGGTGATGAGAATGCGCTCCGGGTCCAGACTGCAGCCCAGCCCCACGGCATAGCGCGCCAGCGCGCGGCGTGCCTCTTCATGACCGTCCGAGCTTGGATAGGTGCACAGCAGATGGCGGTGCTTTTGCACGGCACGGGTCAGCGCGCGGCGCACGCGGTCGGGGTTGAGCAGGTCGATGCCGGGCGTGCCGCTGCTGAACGACACCATGCCTTCGGGCTGTTCCCGCCCCAGGACGCGCTGCCCCAGCCAGTCCAGCGATACGGTGCGAGGGCGGCGCATGGGCCGGGAAATCTTGGGTTCGGGCAATTGCACGGCACGTGGCGTCACGAAAAAACCCGAACGCGGGCGTGCCGTGATCTGCCGTGCATCCTCCAGCCAGTGATAGGCCTGCACCACCGTGGTCTGCGCCACACCGTACTGCCGAGCCAGCATGCGCACCGAGGGTAGTTTTTGCCCATGGGCCAGCGCCCCCTGACGTATGGCCTGACTCAGTTGCCCAGCGATCTGCAGATATAGCGGTGTCGACGCGTCAAAATCCATGACGGGATTCTGTACTGGCTCGGGCAAGCACATACAGCACAGATGAGCGGCAGAACGGTCAGTACAGATGCAAGGCTGCAGTCATCTGTACTCATCCAGATCGGCTGCCGCTGTGGCTGGTGGTACAGATCTGCGTTTTGCACAGTCGAAGCATGAACTCAGCTCTCACTTATTCCTCGTGGAACACCATGTCCCTGCAGGCCGCAGCATCGGTGCGGACCATGCACCTGAGCGCCGGTCAAAGCCTGTGGCTGCAGACACAGAGCGGCATTGTCTGGCTGACCTGCGAGGGACAGCCCAGGGACTACTTTGTGCAAGCCGGTGAATCGCTGCGCTTTGACGGACCGGCCCGGCTGTATCTTGGCACGCAAGGCTCACAGCCGGCGACCCTGCGCTGGAGCAACACCGGCAAGCGCACCTCAGCGGCCCCTGCTGCACCAGCACTGCCAGCAGCAGCGACGGCCTGAAGCTGTGCATAAAAAAGGCCCAGCAGAGCCGGGCCTTCAACAGAAAAGAAAACGGTCTCAGCGTCGATACTGCGGCGGCGGCGCATACTGCCGGCCATCCGCCGGGAAGGCGCTGGGGTCACGGGAATCGCGCAGTTCCACCGCGGGTGCAGGGCGGCGAGGCAGATCCGGGTCACGCTCGTCCAGGCGCACATCAAACAGCGCCGTACCAATCACCCCCACATTGCGCGCATCGCCTGCGGGCGTATTGTTGGCATAGGCCCTACCCTTGTCAGAAAAGCGAAATGCCGCAACCTCGCGGTCGCTTTTGCGAAAGCCGTCAATCACCAGCCGCTCGCCCGGGCGCAGCAGATAACCGCCACTGTTCACGCTGCCTGGCTGACCGCTCAGCACATCCAGTCCATCGACAGTCGCCACCACTTCATAGAAG
The DNA here is from genome assembly GCF_058807955.1 of Comamonas sp. GW821-FHT11H03. Taxonomy (NCBI): domain Bacteria; kingdom Pseudomonadati; phylum Pseudomonadota; class Betaproteobacteria; order Burkholderiales; family Comamonadaceae; genus Comamonas; species Comamonas sp. GW821-FHT11H03. Next base: position 284,131 of record NZ_JBXARF010000002.1, on the reverse strand, counting down.
CGATTGCTGCGGTTGATGTAGAGCAGTTCATAGCGTTCGCCATGGCTGCCCGCGACATGGAAGTCCCTGGCTCCGCGCGTGGAGAAAATGCGCAGCACCGATCCGCTTCCGCCGAGCACCTGCAACTCCACATCGCCATCGGCCAGCAACGCATTGGTCTGCCGCTCAGCGGAGTTGCCAAGCGCACGCAGAATGCTGTGCTCGTCCGAATAGCGCAGCTGGCCCACATCGCGTGGACGCTCTGGCGTCAGGCGAGATGCTCGCACCACCTTGGTGACGGACTCGCGCCCTTCCCCCCATTGCGTGCCGAGTGTGGACTCGACCCTGGGCGTGCGCGGCGCTGCCGATGCGCTCTGTGCGACCTGCAAGGCGTCCTGCGCCGAAGGCGGTGCACCGCAGGCGGCCAGTCCCGCGACCAGCAGCAATCCGCCCAGCAGCCGCCAGCCGCCTCCGCGCCAGAAACTCACGACTTGACTCATCTTCACGCTCCCTTGTTGTGATTGGCAATTGAATGCTTCGCTGCGTCGCAGCCCGCCGAGTGTCACCGCAAATCCGCTCTTTCCCGCGCAAGGAAACATCTGGAGATGATTTGCCCCGAGACGAGGGACATTCAGAGCCGCCCGGAAATGAAAAAAGCCGTGGGCAAGCCACGGCTGATGTACAAGCGCCGGCGGATTTACTTCAGGCGCATTTCGGCAGCCCTGGCGTGGCCCTGCAGGCCTTCGCCATAGGCCAGCACGGCAGCGGTCTTGCCCAGGATCTGGGCACCGGCCTCGCTGACTTCGATGATGGAGCTGCGCTTTTGGAAGTCGTACACCCCCAGCGGCGAGGAAAAGCGCGCAGTGCCGCTGGTGGGCAGCACGTGATTCGGGCCTGCGCAGTAGTCGCCCAGGCTCTCCGACGTATATGCGCCCAGAAAGATGGCGCCGGCGTGCCTGAGCAGAGGCTCCCAGCGGTGCGGGTCTCGGCTGGAGACTTCCAGGTGCTCGGGCGCAATGCGGTTGCTGATCGCGCAGGCCTCTTCCATGTCCTTGGTCAGGATCAGCGCGCCGCGGTCGCTCAGGCTCTTGGCGATGATGGCCTTGCGCGGCATCTCGGGCAGCAGGCGGTCGATCGCGGCCTGAACGGCATCGATATAGGCCGCATCGGGGCACAGCAAGATGGACTGGGCCAGCTCGTCGTGCTCGGCCTGGCTGAACAGATCCATGGCCACCCAGTCGGGCGGGGTCGTGCCGTCGGCCAGCACCAGAATTTCCGAAGGACCGGCAATCATGTCGATGCCGACAATGCCGAACACGCGCTTCTTGGCGCTGGCCACATAGGCATTGCCGGGGCCGGTGATCTTGTCCACCTTGGGCACGGTGGCCGTGCCATAGGCCAGGGCCGCCACGGCCTGGGCACCGCCGACGGTGAAGGCACGCGTCACGCCCGCCACATAGGCGGCGGCCAGCACCAGCGGGTTCTTCTCACCCTTAGGCGTGGGCACAACCATGATGATCTCGGGCACACCGGCCACATGGGCGGGAATGGCGTTCATCAGCACGCTAGACGGGTAGGCCGCCTTGCCGCCGGGCACGTAGATGCCCACGCGATCGAGCGGCGTGACCTTCTGGCCCAGCAGCGTGCCGTCTTCGTCGCGGTAGCTCCAGCTCTCGCCATTGGCCTTTTTCTGCGCCTCGTGATAGCTGCGCACACGGCGCGCTGCCGACTGCAGCGCTTCGCGCTCGGCAGCTGGCAGGCCGTCGAAGGCGGCTTTGAGCTCCTGCTTGGTCAGCTCCAGTGCCGCCATGGAATCGGCCTGCAGGCCGTCAAAGCGTGCCGTGTACTCCAGTACGGCGGCATCGCCACGCTGCTGTACATCGGCCAGGATGTCGGCCACCCGCTGCTCGATGGCCGCGTCCGTGTCCGCCGACCAATGCAGACGCTGCGCAAAATCATGCTCGAACTGGGCATCAGCGGTTGAAAGACGGGCGGGAGCAGCTACGAATTCCATAGTATTTACCAGTGGGGGAAATCAGTTGTTCTTGGCGGCAACGGCCTGCGCAAACGCATCGATGATGTGGCGCAGCGGAGCCTGCTTGAGCTTGAGCGAAGCCTGGTTGACGACCAGACGCGAGCTGATGTCCATGATGGGCTCGACCTCGACCAGATCGTTGGCCTTGAGCGTGTTGCCGGTGGACACCAGATCGACGATGGCATCGGCCATGCCGGTCAGCGGCGCCAGCTCCATGGAGCCGTAGAGCTTGACCATGTCCACGTGCACGCCCTTCTTGGCAAAGAAGTTGCGGGCAATCTCGGGGTACTTGGTGGCGATGCGCAGACGCGCGCCCTGCTTGACGGCCAGTTGGTAGTCGAAGCCGTTGCGCACGGCCACGCTGACGCGGCACTTGGCGATCTGCAGGTCCAGCGGCTGGTACAGGCCCTGGCCGCCATGCTCGATCAACGAATCCAGGCCCGAGACGCCCAGGTCCGCGCCACCGTATTGCACATAGACGGGCACGTCCGAAGCTCGCACCAGCACCACGCGCACATCGGGACGGTTGGTGTCGAAAATCAGCTTGCGCGACTTTTCCACATCCTCGGTCACCTCGATGCCGGCAGCGGCCAGCAGAGGCACCGTTTCTTCAAAAATGCGGCCCTTGGACAGGGCGATGGTCACAGGCGTTGCGGTGCTCATGCGGAAATTCTCTCGATATCGGCGCCCAGGGCGCGCAGCTTGTCTTCCATTCGGTCGTAGCCACGATCCAGGTGGTAGATGCGATCGACGATGGTCTCGCCCTCGGCCACCAGACCGGCAATCACCAGGCTGGCCGAAGCGCGCAGATCGGTGGCCATCACGGTGGCGCCGGACAGGCGCTTGCCGCCTTCGATGGTCGCCACGCGGCCGTCGGTGGTGATGCGCGCGCCCAGGCGCACCATCTCGTTGACATGCATGAAGCGGTTCTCGAAGATGGTCTCGGTCACCATGCTGGTGCCTTCGGCCACCAGGTTCAGCGCCATGAACTGGGCCTGCATATCGGTGGGAAAGCCCGGATATTCGGTGGTGCGAAAGCCCTGGGCCTTGAGCTTGCCCGAGGAGGCCACCTTCAGGCCGCCATCCACGCACTCCACGCTCACACCCGCATCCTTGAGCTTGTCGATCACGGCGCCCAGATGGTCGGCACGCGCGTGGTGCAGCAGCGCCTCACCGCTGGTGGCTGCCACGGCGCACAGGAAGGTGCCGGCCTCGATACGGTCGGCCACCACCTGGTGCTCGCAGCCATGGAGCCTGTCCACGCCCTGAATCACAATATGGCTGGTGCCGTGACCGGTGATCCTGGCCCCCATCTTGATCAGCATCTCGGCCAGATCGGAGATTTCGGGCTCCATGGCGGCGTTTTCCAGCACTGTCTCGCCTTCGGCCAGCGCAGCGGCCATCAGGAAGTTCTCGGTGCCGGTCACGGTCACCATGTCGGTGGTGATGCGTGCGCCCTTCAGACGCTTGCGGCCTTCGGGCAGGCTGGCATGCATATAGCCGTTTTCCACGGTGATGATGGCACCCATGGCCTGCAGGCCCTTGATGTGCTGATCCACGGGGCGCGAGCCTATCGCGCAGCCGCCGGGCAGCGACACCTTGGCGTGGCCGAAGCGGGCCAGCAGCGGGCCCAGGGCCAGCACCGAGGCGCGCATGGTCTTGACCAGCTCGTAAGGCGCTTCGGGCGTCAGGCTGTCGGGGGCCACAAAGCTCATGCCGCCGCGTTCGCCATGGGTTTCGGTCTGCACACCCATATTGGCCAGCAGCTTGCGCATGGTGGCCACATCGTGCAGACGCGGCACATTGTGCAGATGCACGGGCTCGGCCGTGAGCAGTGCGGCACACATTTCAGGCAGAGCGGCGTTTTTGGCACCGGAAATGATTACTTCGCCCTTGAGGGGACGACCACCGTGGATCTTGAGTTTGTCCATGGCTTCAAGCCTTGAATGTTATGTATATAAAAAATGCACTCAGCGCTTATGTATCAAGCGCTGACGGCTATCAATCTTGCTTTTCAAGCCGCCTCAGGCCTGGGCGGCAGCCCATTCTGCCGGGGTGTAGGTCTTCATGGACAGGGCATGGACTTCATCGGTGGCCATGCGGTTGCCCAGCGTCGCATACACCAGGCGCTGGCGGCCCAGCAGACGCTGGCCTTCAAACTGTGCAGACACGATGGTGGCAAACCAATGTCGGCCATCGCCTTCCAGCGCAATATGCTCGCAGGGCAGGCCGGCGGCGATCAGGTCTTTGAGTTGGTCTGCAGTCATGGGGAACCTTTAAGCGCAAAGCTGGCGAAACCGGTCATTGTCTCGCACGCCGCCCTGCGTCCATTCTAAAAATCAGTTACGAATCTTGTAGCCGATACGCAGCAGGTGCACGGCCAGCGCGCTCACGGCCAGCCAGGCAGCGCCCACGATGGCAAAGCTGAGCCAGGGCGAGACATCGCTCTGGCCGAAGAAGCCATAGCGGAAGCCGTCGATCATGTAGAAGAACGGGTTGACATGGCTGACCGCCTGCCAGAAGCCGGGCAGCGAGTGCACGGAATAGAACACGCCGGACAGAAAGGTCAGGGGCATGATCAGAAAGTTCTGGAAAGCCGCCATCTGGTCGAACTTCTCGGCCCACAGACCGGCGATCAGGCCCAGCGTGCCCATCAGGGCACAGCCCAGAAAGCCGAACACCAAAATCCACAGCGGCGCGGCAAAGTCGGGCACGGCAAAGAACAGCGTGACCACAAACACGCCCAGACCGACCAGCAGGCCGCGCAAAATGGCCGCTCCCACATAGGCGCTGAACCAGGCCCAGTGCGACAGCGGCGTGAGCAGCACGAACACCAGCGAGCCCATGATCTTGCTCTGCACCAGGCTGGACGAGCTGTTGGCAAAAGCGTTTTGCAACATGCTCATCATCACCAGACCGGGAATCAGGAACGCGGTGTAGGGGATGCGGTCGTAGACCATGACCCGGCCTTCGAGCACATGGCCGAAAACCAGCAGATAGAGCACGGCCGTGAGCACCGGTGCGGCCACGGTCTGAAAGCTCACTTTCCAGAAGCGCAGCACTTCCTTCTTGAGCAGGGTCTGCCAACCGTTCATTGGACACCTCCTGCAGGAGCCTGTGTCCTGGAGCCTTCATTCATGATGTGGATGAACACATCTTCCAGATCCGCGCGGCGGATCTCCACATCCTCGGGGGTCACACCCGCTTCGCGCAAAGCGGCCAGCAGTTGCTCCACATCGACTGCATGGGCGGCGGGAATCTGCACGATTCGACCGGTTACACGCGCTCTGTCAGCCACTGCCTTGGGCAAGGCGCTATCGGTCTTGAACTGCAGCACATTGCTGGAAGCCGATTTGAGCAGCTCGCTCATGGGCGAGAGCTTGATGATCTCGCCGCGCTTGAGCATGGCCACGCGGCTGCACAGTGCCTCGGCTTCTTCGAGATAGTGGGTGGTCAGCAGAACCGTGTGGCCCTGCTTGTTGAGCTTGGCAATGAAATGCCACAGAGTCTGGCGCAGCTCCACGTCCACACCGGCCGTGGGCTCGTCCAGCACGATGATGGGCGGCTTGTGCACCAGGGCCTGGGCCACCAGCACGCGGCGCTTCATGCCGCCCGAGAGCTGGCGCATATTGTTGTGTGCCTTGTCCATCAGGCCCAGGCTGTCGAGCAGCTCGTCGATCCAGTCATCGTTGTTCTTGACGCCGAAATATCCGGACTGGAATTTCAAGGCCTCGCGCACATTGAAGAACGGGTCGAACACCAGCTCCTGCGGCACGATGCCCAGCTTGCGGCGTGCATCGGCGTAATCGGCCTGCACATCGCTTCCCTGCACCAGCACGCGCCCGCCCGTGGCTTGCGCCAGTCCGGCGAGGATACTGATCATCGTGGTCTTGCCGGCGCCGTTGGGGCCTAGCAGACCGAAGAATTCACCTTCCTCGATATCCAGGCTCACCGATTTGAGCGCCTGGAAATCCCCCTTGGGGGTGCGGTAGGTCTTGGAGACGGATTGGAATGAGACTGCGGACATGGAGCCCATGATTCTAGGGCTTGCCCACAGCCTCTGCCTTGGCGGGGCTTAGCCGGACACAATGATTCGTCAGCCTAGCCCTGCTGAGCGGTGGCAGCCGCATCGGGCTCGGGAGCGGGCATCAGCAATCCGTCCACGCCATACAGCGCGGCCATGGACTGCAGCCCCTTGGGCAGACCCTGGACGATGAGCTGCTTGCCCACCTCCTGGGCAGCACGCCGGCAGCCCAGCAGCACGGCCAGAGCCGCCGAGTCAAAGACCTTGACGGCGCTGGCATCCAGCACCACCTGGGCATCTGCATGGCCCGTGACCAACGGACGCAGACGCAGCAGACAGTCGCGCCCCTGACGATAGGTCAGTTCCTTGGGCAATTGCAGAGGGTTGCTAGCTGAGCGCGCCATGACGTCTGAAGCGCTTTGCTTACTTGGTGGCCGTGGCCGGCATGGAGCTGCGCGAGGCCAGGGTCTTGATCAGGCCATCAATGCCATTGGCATTGATTTCCTGCGCAAACTGGTTGCGATAGGTTTCCACCAGCCACACACCGAGCACGTTGAAGTTGTAGAGCTTCCAACCCGTGCCCTGCTTTTCCAGACGGAAATCCAGCTGCACGGGGTCGCCACGGCCGTTGACCTGGGTACGCACCAGCACGTCGGTGTCGCCGGCGGCCATGCGCACAGGCCTGACGGTAATGGTCTGATCGCCGACCTGGGACAGGGCCCCCGCATAGGTGCGAATCAGCAAGGCCTTGAACTCATCCTGCAGCTTCTGGCGCTGCTCGGGTGTGGCCTGACGCCAGGCCGGACCGACCGCGGCCGATGTCATGCGGCGAAAGTCCACATAGGGCATGACCTTCTCGTTGACCAGCGCATTGATCTTGCTGGAATCGCCGTTGCGCAGCGAGGCATCCTTCTTGATGGTCTCCAGCACATCGGAAGAGACGCGCTTGACCAGTGCATCGGGCGCTTCCTCAGCAGCCCGGGCTGCGGGCAGACCCAGATTCAGAGCGAGCACGGCACCTGCTGCCATGCCCCACATGCGACGAGTAATCTTCATTGCGTTTTTTCTCCTAGGCCCGCAAGTGTCACCGTACTCACGCAGCCTGTGCATCATGTTTGTAACCAAGCTCTACCGGCTCACTGGCCTTCTGGGGGCAGCTTGCCGGCGTTGTCGTCATCATAGTTTTCGAGACGACCATCGCCGCCGGACGCCGCGCCGCCAATGCGCGAGCGCAGATAGACATCGCGCACCAGGCTGTATTTGTCGAGCGCAACGGAGTCCAGCACATCGCCGGCCTTGAGCAAATTGGCACGGTTGTTGACCATGCGCAGACCGAACAGGCTGTTGCGCCAGCGCACATCATCCATGGTGTTGGCGGGATAGCCGTAGGCATCGACCACCAGGCCGGCCGAATCCCGCACCGTGGACGGCCCCCAGAAGGGCAGCACCAGATACGGCCCCGTGGGCATGCCCCAGCGACCCAGAGTCTGGCCAAAGTCCTGCTTGCGGCGCTCGATGCCAGCCTCGCTGGCGATGTCGAACAGACCGCCGATACCCAGCACCGTGTTCACGCTGAAGCGCACCATGGAGTTGTAAGCCCCCTGGCCCTGGCCCTGCAGCACATTGTTGACGAAGGACCAAGCATCGCCGAGATTGTCGAAGAAGTTGGTCACGCCCTGACGCGCCACACGCGGCGTCACGGTCTGATAGGCCGTGGCCACGGGCTTGAAGATCGCATCGTCCACGCCTTCGTTGAAGGAGTAGATGCTGCGGTTCATGGACTCCAGCGGGTCGGCAGGGTTGGCAGGGCCCGTGGTGGTGGCGCAGCCGGACAGCAGTGCGGCTACGGAAACACTGGCTGCCAGCGCAACGCGGCTGAGCGCCTGGTTCTTGTCTGACGTCAATTTCGTCTGTGGGCTTGTTGTAGTCATCATTCTTTCGCTCCCCCGTTGGCCGTGGCACCACCTGAATCACCACCCTGCTCCGCCTTGCTGTAGAGAAACTGACCGATCAGATTCTCCAGCACCACGGCAGACTGGGTGGCCGTCACGCGGTCGCCGGCCTTGAGGTTCTCTTCGCTGGCGCCCGCCTCAATACCAATGTACTGATCGCCCAGCAGACCGCTTGTCAGAATTTTCAGCGAACTATCCTTGGGAAAGGCGTAACGGGTTTCCATGCTCATGGCCACGTTGGCCTGGAAGGTCTGGTCGTTGAAGGTGATGGACTCGATGCGGCCCACAACCACGCCTGCGCTCTTGACGGCGGCCTTGGGCTTGAGCCCGCCGATATTGTCAAAGCGGGCGGTAATCGTATAGGTCTTCTGGAAGTTCAGGTTCAGCAGATTGGCCGACTGCAAGGCCAGGAACACCAGGGCCAGAACACCGATCAGCACAAACAGGCCAACCCAGAGATCACTTTTCTTTTGCTGCATGATTTTCTACCTTTATCTGCTGTGCAGCCTCAAATGCTGAACATGGTTGCTGTGAGCAGGAAGTCCAGACCCAGCACCGCCAGCGAGGCCACGACCACGGTACGGGTGGTGGCTCGGGAAACCCCTTCGGGCGTAGGCTTGGCGGCATAGCCCTCAAGCAGGGCCACAAAGGTCACGGCCAAACCGAAGACAAAGCTCTTGAGCACGCCATTGCCCAAATCGCTCCACCAGTCCACCCCCTGCTGCATCTGCCCCCAGAAAGCACCGCTGTCGACGCCGATCATCACCACGCCCACCAGCCAGCCGCCGAGCACGCCGACGGCACTGAAGACCGCAGCCAGCAAAGGCATGGTGATCAGACCGGCCCAGAAGCGCGGCGCCAGAATGCGTTTGACGGGGTCAACCGCCATCATCTCCATGGCCGACAGCTGTTCACCAGCCTTCATCAGGCCGATTTCGGCAGTCAGGGCCGTGCCGGCACGGCCCGCGAACAGCAAGGCAGTGACTACGGGTCCCAGCTCGCGTAGCAGGCTCAGGGCCACCATCATGCCCAGCGCCTCGGCCGAGCCATAGCGCTGCAGGATGTAATAGCCCTGCAGACCCAGCACAAAGCCCACGAACAGACCGGAGACGCCGATGATGGCCAGCGAATAATTGCCCAGAAAGTGAATCTGGTCGCCGATCAGGCGCGGTCGCCTGAGCGCCGGCCCCATCAAGCCCAGCAGGCGCCACAGCAGGCGCGCGGCAATCCCCATGTTCACCAGCTGGCAGCGCACCGCCAGGCCAATGCGTGCGAGAAAGTTCATGCACGCCTCCTGCTGCCAAAGTCCTCGTCGGCGCTGACGCCCGGATAGTGAAACGGCACAGGCCCCGTGGGTCTGGCATGGATGAACTGCTGCACCAGCGGGTCGGCGCTGGCGCGCACCTCATCGGGTGTGCCCTGAGCGGCAACGCCGCCGGCCCCCAGAATCACCACATGGTCGGCCACGCGGAAGGTTTCCTCCAGATCGTGGGAAACCAGAATCGAAGTCAGGCCCATGGCATCGTTGAGCTGGCGGATCAGCTGCGCCGAGGTACCCAGTGAAATAGGGTCCAGGCCCGCGAAAGGCTCGTCATACATGATGAGTTCGGGATCCAGCGCAATCGCGCGGGCCAGTGCCACGCGGCGGGCCATGCCGCCCGAGACCTGGGAAGGCATCAGATCGCGCGCACCGCGCAGGCCCACGGCATGCAGCTTCATGAGCACGATGTCGCGAATCAGCTCTTCGGGCAGATCGGTGTGCTCGCGCAGCGGAAAGGCCACGTTGTCGAACACGCTCATATCGGTGAACAGTGCACCGAACTGAAACAGCATGCCCATGCGGCGACGCGCGGCGTAGAGCTGCTGCGCATCCATGGTGGTCACATCCTGGCCGTCAAACAGCACCTGCCCCTGCTGGGCGCGGTTCTGCCCGCCGATCAGACGCAGCACCGTGGTCTTGCCGCCGCCCGATGCGCCCATCAGCGCCGTGACCTTGCCGCGCGGCACTTGCAGGGACAGATCGCGCAGGATGACGCGGTCACCATAGCCAAAGGTGACATTGCGCAGTTCCACAAAGGGTGCGTTGGATGACATGCGTAAAGAGCCGCTCAAGAGAAAGCAAACTGGTATTGTGCCGACAAGCTCGACAAAAAGCGCGGGTTAGCCCCAAGTAAACATACATTCACGAATGTTTCTTCAAAGCCTGGCTTGTATCGCAGAGCCATCACTCCTGTTTCAGGAGCTGTCAGCGCTTGTTGTACATGCGCAAACTGCTTTTTTTGCGATATTAAACCTCATCGGCAGTTGCGACTTATTTACAACATATTCTGCAGAAACGCCTTGGTGCGCTCGTGCTGAGGCGCCGCAAAAAATGCTTCAGACGGGCCTTGCTCGACGATGTAGCCACCGTCCATGAAGATGACGCGGTTGGCCACCTCTCGCGCAAAACCCATCTCGTGGGTCACGACCAGCATGGTCATGTGCTCCTCGGCCAGTTCGCGCATGGTGCGCAGCACCTCGCCGGTCAGCTCGGGGTCCAGCGCCGAGGTGGGCTCGTCGAACAGCAGAATGTCCGGCTCCATGGCCAGCGCACGCGCAATCGCCACGCGCTGCTTCTGACCGCCTGAGAGATGGTTGGGGTAGGCATCGCGCTTGGCGGCCAGTCCCACCTTGGCAAGCAGGGCCTCGGCCTTGGGGACGATGTCTTCGCGCTTCATGCCCTTGACGACGACGGGCGCCTCGATGATGTTTTCCAGCACCGTGAGATGGGGAAACAGATTGAAGGACTGAAACACCATGCCCATCTTGCGGCCGATCTTGCGGATCTCGGCCTCGCTCACATACTGGGCCCTGGCCTCGCCCTCGGAGCGCGCCAGCACCGCACCTTCGATGCTGATGGTGCCTCGGTCAATCGTTTCCAGGTGGTTGAGGCAGCGCAGAAAGGTGCTCTTGCCCGAGCCGGACGGGCCGATCACGGCCACCACCTCGCCGCGCAGCAGATCCAGGGAGACGCCGCGCAGCACTTCATTGCCGCCAAAGGCCTTGTGGATGCCCTGGGCGGAGATCATCACATCAGGCTTCATACTTGGCATAGCGTTTCTCGAGGTATTGGAAGCCCCAGGTCAGCACCAGGGTCATGATCAGATAGAAGGCCGCAGCCACGACAAAGGGCGTGAAGCTGAAGTCGCGCTGCACCACACCGCGCGCCACGCGCAGCAGGTCGTTGAGCGCCAGCACATAGATCAGCGAAGTGTCCTTGACCAGGGTAATGGTCTCGTTGCTGACGGGCGGCAGGATGCGGGCCCACATCTGGGGCAGCACAATGCGGCGCATGGTCTGGGCATAAGTCATCCCCAGCACCTTGGCACCTTCGTACTGGCCGCGGTCCACGGACTTGATGCCAGCACGGAAAATTTCAGCGAAATAGGCCGCGTAGTTCAGCGCAAATGCCACCACGGCCGCCTGAAAGTCGGGCAGGCGCACGCCGATGTAGGGCACAAAGGGCAGCGCGAAGTAAACAAACAGCAGCTGCAGCATCAGCGGCGTGCCACGCATCAGCCAGATATAGGCGCCCACGGCGCTGCTCAGCGGCTTGATGCTGGAGATGCGCATCAGCGCCAACGCCAGCCCCAGAGGGATGGAAAGCACCAGCGTGATGAAAAACAGCTTGAGTGTGACAAGGGCACCAGCCGACATGGGCCCCAGGAGCGAGATTACATAGTCCATCAAATGGCCTTCAGTGTGGCGCTGCAGCTATCGAAAGCCCGCCACAGGCACGGGCGTGCGCAAAAGGAAGTGTTTGCACGCATTGTCGTCGCAAAAAAAACCGGCAATGCCAGGCATTGCCGGTGCAGTACACGAAAAAGGGATTAGTGCTTGATCACGTCAGCGCCAAACCACTTCTGGGCGATTTCAGCAGCCTTGCCGTCCTTCTTCATTTCGCTCAGCACATCGTTGACCTTGTTGCGTGTGGCTTCGTCATCCTTGCGAAAGCCCACGCCGTAGTCTTCGGTGCCGAAGTCATCAGCCAGCACCACGTAGTTTTCGGGCTTTTTGTTGACCAGGAAACGGCCCACCACTTCATCCACCACCACCACGTCCAGACGGCCGGCGTCCAGATCCATCAGAGCCGTGATGTTGTCGCCGAACAGCTTGGTTTCCTTGAACTTGTCCGACAGCTCCTTGTCCTTGGTCAGGGCGGTCACGGCGCTGGAGCCTTCCTGGGCACCCACGACCTTGCCGACCATGTCGGCCTTGCTCTTGATGGGAGAGCCGGCCTTCACGATGATGATCTGCTTGTTGACCATGTAGGGGTCGGAGAACAGGATCTTTTCCTTGCGCTCTTCCAGAATGGTCAGGCCGTTCCACAGCGCGTCCACGCGCTTGCCCAGCAGCTCGGCTTCCTTGGCGTTCCAGTCGATGGGCTTGAATTGCACTTCGATATTGGCGCGCTTGGCCACTTCACGGGCCATGTCGATGTCGAAACCGACCAGCTCGTTCTTTTCGTCACGGAAACCCATGGGCGGGAAGTTGTCGTCCAGACCCACCACCAGCTTGGCGGCGGCTGCCGCAGGAGCGGGCGCAGGAGCTGCAGCGGTGTTGCTTGCGGGCTCGTTCTTGCCGCAGGCAGCCAAAATTGCAGTCAGGGCCACCGAGGCCAGCAGGGTACGTTTTTTCATGGCGTCAAAATTTGAAGTGGAAAAAGCGGAGGCAGGGGCTTTGTCTCCTGCCCGGGTCTATCGCAACAGCCCCGGAGCCGGGCTGCCGCCAGCGCCGAATCCGCTATTGTCGCGCAGACGGGACAGAACGTCACTCGCCGGTCGCAAAACCATCACGACTTACGCAAAACAGACTCAGGCAAGACGGCTGCCTCAGGAGGCAGGCCGTTGTTGCTGCATTCTTGTGTGCGTAAGTCCTCACCAAGTGCAAGCTTGCCAAACTCCAGACCATGTCACCACCGTCACCCGGCACCAGCCAGCTCCCCGCCGCCTTGCAGCATGCCTATCGCAACGCGCTCTACCGGGTCGATGCCGCCCAGGGCGCTGTCGCACAGGGCGCTGTCGCACAGGGCGCTGTCGCACAGACGCTACGCGTGGGCGAGCGCAATGACTGGCTCGGGCAGCAACTGGGACGGCAGCCCATCCGGGCCGCCTGCTATCTCACGGCCTGCAATCCCTGGGGACAGATCCTGGAGCCGGCTGAAAACGCACGCCGCATGCGCGCCCTGCGCCATGCGCTGGACAGGGAGGGCTGGCAGTATCTGGGCGGCTGCGGCCAGGACCCCCAAGGCCAGTGGCCCGCCGAAGACAGCGTGCTGATCTGGGGCATGGACGCCGACACGGCCCGGCAATGGGGCCGGCGCTGGCAGCAGAACGCCGTGCTGTGGAGCGATGCCGACGCCCGGCCTCGGCTGCTGTGGATGCGCTGAATATTTTGATAGCACCTTGCGCTTTACAGCAATCAAAAAACTAGTAAAAACTATTTGAATTCCAGCCATGGCAAGCGCTTGCAGCTATCAAAAACAAAAGGCATTCCGAGGAATGCCTTTTGTGTGATGACCCGCTGTGAATGATCAGCGAGGCAGTTCGCTGGCGCCCATCAGGAACTCGTCCACGGCACGCGCCGCCTGGCGGCCTTCGCGAATCGCCCACACGACCAGCGACTGGCCGCGGCGGATGTCGCCGGCAGCGAACACCTTGGGCACGCTGGTGGCATAGCCGCCGATGAAGTCGGTGCTGGCCTTGGCGTTGCCGCGTGCATCCTTGTCGACGCCAAAGGCTTCGAGCACGGTGGCCACCGGGTTCACAAAGCCCATGGCCAGCAGCACCAGATCGGCGGGCCAGACCTTTTCCGTGCCGGGCACTTCGCTCAGCTTGCCGTCCTTGAACTCGACCTGCACGGTGGTCAGGCTCTTGACCTTGCCCTTTTCGCCGGTGAATTCCTTGGTGGAGATGGCGAACTCGCGCGTCACGCCTTCGTCGTGGCTGGACGAGGTACGCAGCTTGATCGGCCAGTAAGGCCAGACCAGGGGCTTGTTCTCCTGCTCGGGCGGCATGGGCATGACCTCGAACTGGGTCACGCTCTTGGCGCCATGGCGGTTGGAGGTGCCCACGCAGTCGGAGCCGGTGTCGCCACCGCCGATGACGATGACATGCTTGCCGTCGGCACGGATCTGGCCCTTGAGCTTGTCACCCGCGTTGACCTTGTTCTGCTGGGGCAGGAACTCCATCGCGAAGTGCACGCCTTCCAGATCGCGGCCGGGCACGGGCAGGTCACGCGACTGCTCGGAACCGCCGGTCAGCAGCACGGCGTCGAACTCGGCATTGAGCTGCTCGGGGCTGATGGTTTCCTTGGCCCAGTTGGTGACCTTGGAATCCTTGCCCAGACCGTCCTTGCCGGCAATCAGCACGCCGGTGCGGATCTTCAGGCCTTCGGCCACCATCTGCTCGACACGGCGCTCGATCAGGCCCTTGTCCAGCTTGAAGTCGGGAATGCCGTAGCGCAGCAGGCCGCCCACGCGGTCGTTCTTCTCGAACAGGGTCACGTCGTGGCCGGCGCGCACCAGTTGCTGGGCCGCTGCCATGCCAGCAGGGCCGGCACCGACCACCGCCACCTTCTTGCCGGTCTTGTGCTTGGGCGGCAGGGGCTTGACCCAGCCTTCGCTCCAGGCGCGGTCGATGATGGAGTGCTCGATGGACTTGATGCCGATGGCGTCGCCATTGATATTGGCCACACAGGCAGCTTCGCAGGGTGCGGGGCAGATGCGGCCCGTGAACTCGGGGAAGTTGTTGGTGCTGTGCAGCGTGGTGATGGCGTTCTTCCAGTCACCCTGGTACACGAGGTCGTTGAAGTCCGGAATGATGTTGTTGACCGGGCAGCCGTTGTTGCAAAACGGCGTGCCGCAGTCCATGCAGCGCGCAGCCTGCACCTTGGCCTGATCGGTGGTCAGGCCGATGACGAATTCCTTGTAGTGCTTGAGACGTTCCGCAACGGGGGCATAGCCCTCTTCGATGCGCTCGTATTCCATGAAGCCGGTGGTCTTTCCCATGATCTTTAATCCTTGAAATCTGTGTTCGCTTGCAGTGCGGTGGCCGCCTGGCCGCCACCGCTTGGAGCCGTGTTTACTTGGCGGCTACTGCTTCTTTTTGAGGAGCTGCTGGCGCTTTCGCAGCTTGCTTTTCCTTCTGTTTGCGTTCAAAGATCTCGCCAAGTGCACGCTGGTACTCGGTCGGGAACACCTTGACAAACTTGGCACGCGCTGCGGCCCAGTTGTCCAGCAGATCACGGGCACGCTTGGAACCCGTCCAGCGGCTGTGAGCCTCCACCATGTCGCGCAGCTGCTGATCGTCGCTCTGGCCGCGGTGCCAGATGCCGGGATCGACACGCGAGACAAACTCGTCGTGCGGCAGCACCTTCTCCAGCTTCACCGAAGCGGTGTTGCAGCGTTCGGCGAACTTGCCGTCCTCGTCGTAGACATAGGCCACGCCGCCGCTCATGCCGGCCGCGAAGTTGCGGCCGGTCTTGCCCAGCACGACCACGGTACCGCCGGTCATGTATTCGCAGCCGTGGTCACCCACGCCTTCGACCACGGCCGTGGCGCCGGACAGACGCACGGCAAAGCGCTCGCCGGCCACGCCGCTGAAGAAGGCTTCACCGCTGGTGGCGCCGAACATCACGGTGTTGCCCACGATGGTGTTGGTCGTCGTCGAGCCACGGAACTCATGGCTGGGATGCACCACCACGCGGCCGCCGGACAGGCCCTTGCCGGTGTAGTCGTTGGCTTCACCGCTGAGGTTCAGCGTGATGCCGTTGCACAGGAAGGCACCGAAGGACTGGCCGCCCGTACCTTCGAAGTGGATACGGATGGTGTCATCTGGCAGACCTTCGGCGTGATGCTTGGTCACCGCGCCCGAGAGCATGGCACCGACGGAGCGGTTGACGTTGCGCGCCACTTCCATGATGCGCACCTTCTCGCCGTTTTCGATGGCGGGCTTGCAGCGCTCGATGAGTTTGACGTCCAGCGCCTTGTCCAGCAGGTGATCCTGGCTTTCCACGTGGTAGCGGGCCACACCGGCAGGCACTTCGGGCTGGGCGAACAGACGGCTGAAGTCCAGGCCCTGAGCCTTCCAGTGCTCGATGCCCTTGCGGGTGTCGAGCAGGTCGCAGCGGCCGATCAGGTCGTCGAACTTGGCAATGCCCAGCTGGGCCATGATCTGGCGCACTTCTTCAGCGATGAAGAAGAAATAGTTCACCACATGCTCGGGCTTGCCGGTGAACTTGGCACGCAGCACGGGGTCTTGCGTAGCCACGCCCACGGGGCAGGTGTTGAGGTGGCACTTGCGCATCATGATGCAGCCTTCCACCACCAGCGGAGCCGTGGCGAAGCCGAACTCGTCAGCACCCAGCAAAGCGCCGATGACCACGTCGCGACCGGTCTTCATCTGGCCGTCGGCCTGCACACGCACACGGCCGCGCAGACGGTTCAGCACCAGGGTCTGCTGGGTCTCGGCCAGACCGATTTCCCAAGGGCCGCCCGCATGCTTGATGGAGGACCAGGGCGAAGCGCCGGTGCCGCCGTCATGCCCTGCGATCACCAGGTGATCGCTCTTGCACTTGGTCACGCCTGCGGCAATCGTGCCCACACCGACTTCGGACACCAGCTTGGTGCTGATGCTGGCGTGCGGAGCCACGTTCTTCAGATCGTGGATCAGCTGCGCCAGGTCTTCGATCGAGTAGATGTCGTGGTGGGGAGGAGGCGAGATCAGGCCCACACCGGGCACGGAGTGACGCAGTGCGCCGATGTAGTCGGAGACCTTGCCGCCGGGCAGCTGGCCGCCTTCGCCGGGCTTGGCGCCCTGGGCCATCTTGATCTGGATCTGGTCCGAGGAAGCCAGATATTCGGCAGTCACGCCGAAACGACCGGATGCGACCTGCTTGATCTTGGAGCGCAGCGAGTCGCCGGCCTGCAGTTCGATATCGGACTCGACCTTGTCCTTGCCGATGATGGAGGCCAGGGTTTCGCCCTTGCTGATGGGGATGCCCTTGAGCTCATTGCGATAGCGCTTGGGATCTTCGCCGCCTTCGCCGGTGTTGCTCTTGCCGCCGATGCGGTTCATGGCCACGGCCAGCGTGGCATGGGCTTCGGTGGAGATGGAGCCCAGCGACATGGCACCCGTGGCAAAGCGCTTGACGATTTCCTTGGCCGACTCGACCTGGTCCACGGGAATGGCCTTGGCGGGGTCGAACTTGAACTCGAACAGGCCGCGCAGCGTCATGTGGCGCTTGGTCTGGTCGTTGATCAGCTGGGCGTATTCCTTGTAGGTGCTGAAGTTGTTGGCACGTGTGGAGTGCTGCAGCTTGGCGATCACGTCAGGCGTCCACATATGCTCTTCACCACGGGCACGCCAGGCGTACTCGCCGCCGGCATCCAGCATGGTTTCCAGCACGGGGTCGTCGCTGAAGGCAGCCTCGTGGTTGCGGATGGTTTCCTCGGCGATCTCGAAGACTCCGATACCTTCCACACGGCTGGCCGTGCCCGTGAAGTACTTGTCCACGGTCTCGCTGTTCAGGCCCACGGCCTCGAACAGCTGGGCGCCGCAGTAGGACATATAGGTGGACACGCCCATCTTGGACATGATCTTGGACAGACCCTTGCCGATGGCCTTCACATAGTGATAGATGGCCTTGTCGGCAGTGATGGGCGCACCTTCGCGGCTGAAGATGTCGACCAGGGTCTCCATCGCCAGATAGGGGTGCACGGCTTCGGCGCCGTAGCCGGCCAGCACGGCAAAGTGATGCACTTCGCGGGCCGTGCCGGTTTCCACCACCAGACCGGCGGTGGTGCGCAGGCCTTCACGCACCAGATGCTGGTGGATGGCGGACAGCGCCAGCAGCGCAGGGATGGCCACTTGCGTGGCGCTCATGTTGCGGTCGCTGATGATCAGGATGTTGGCACCGCCCTTGATCTCGTCCACAGCGTGGGCGCACAGCGAAGCCAGCTTGGCCTCCACACCCTGCTTGCCCCAGGACAGCGGGTAGGTGATGTCGATGGTCGAGCTCTTGAACTTGCCGTTGGTGCGCTTTTCGATATCACGCAGCCTGGCCATGCCTTCGAAGTCGAGCACGGGCTGCTGCAGCTCCAGGCGCATGGGCGGGTTGACCTGGTTGATGTCCAGCAGGTTGGGCTTGGGACCCACGAACGACACCAGCGACATCACGATCGCTTCGCGGATCGGGTCGATGGGGGGGTTCGTCACCTGGGCGAACATCTGACGGAAGTAGTTGTACAGCGGCTTGTTCTTGTCGGACAGCACGGCCAGCGGGCTGTCGTTGCCCATCGAGCCAATGCCTTCCTCGCCCTTCTCGGCCATGGGGGTCAGCAGGAACTTGATGTCTTCCTGCGTGAAGCCGAAGGCTTGCTGGCGGTCCAGCAGGGACAGCTCGGTCTTGGCTGCGGGGGCCTTGAAGTCGGCGGGGATTTCCACCTCGTCGAGCTTGATGCGCAGGTTCTCGATCCACTGCTTATAGGGCTTGGTGTTGACGACGTTGGCCTTGAGCTCTTCGTCTTCGATCATGCGACCTTGCTCCAGGTCGATCAGCAGCATCTTGCCGGGCTGCAGGCGCCACTTGCGCACGATCTTGCTATCGGGCACGGGCAGCACGCCGGCTTCGGAAGCCAGGATCACCATATCGTCATCGGTGATGCAGTAGCGCGAGGGACGCAGACCGTTGCGGTCCAGCGTGGCGCCGATCTGGCGGCCATCGGTGAA
The DNA here is from genome assembly GCF_058807955.1 of Comamonas sp. GW821-FHT11H03. Lineage (NCBI taxonomy): Bacteria > Pseudomonadati > Pseudomonadota > Betaproteobacteria > Burkholderiales > Comamonadaceae > Comamonas > Comamonas sp. GW821-FHT11H03. The sequence goes on along the minus strand of NZ_JBXARF010000002.1, from coordinate 265,372 downwards.
CACGATGGAGGCGGGGCCGTCCCAGGGCTCGATCATCGCAGCGTGGTATTCATAGAAGGCGCGGCGGCGCTCGTCCATGGCTTCGTGCTGCTCCCAGGGCTCGGGAATCATCATCATCACGGCCTGGCTGATGGGGTAGCCGGCCATGGTCAGCAGCTCCAGGCAGTTGTCGAAGGTGGCAGTGTCGGACTGGCCGGCAAAGCTGATGGGATAGAGCTTTTGCAGGTCTTCGCCCAGCACGGGAGAGGCCATCACGCCTTCGCGCGCCAGCATCCAGTTGTAGTTGCCGCGCACGGTGTTGATTTCACCGTTGTGGGCCACATAGCGGTAGGGGTGAGCCAGAGGCCACTCGGGGAAGGTGTTGGTGGAGAAACGCTGGTGCACCAGGCCGATGGCCGAGACGCAGCGCTCGTCGGCCAGGTCACGGTAGTACACGCCCACCTGATCGGCCAGCAGCAGGCCCTTGTAGACCACAGTGCGGCTGCTCATGCTGGGCACGTAGTATTCCTTGCTGTGCTTGAGGCCCAGGTTCTGGATGGCGGCCGAGGCCGTCTTGCGGATCACGTACAGCTTGCGCTCCAGCGCATCCTGCACGATGACATCGGCACCACGGCCGATGAAGACCTGGCGCAGGATGGGTTCCTTTTCCTGCACGGTGGGCGACATGGGCATGTCGCGGTTCACCGGCACATCGCGCCAGCCCAGCAGCACCTGGCCTTCGGCCTTGATCGCGCGCTCCATCTCCTGCTGGCAAGCCAGGCGCGAAGCATGTTCCTTGGGCAGGAAGATCATGCCCACGCCATATTCGCCGGCAGGAGGCAGTGCCACGCCCTGCTTGGCCATTTCTTCGCGGTAGAGCTGATCCGGGATCTGGATCAGGATACCGGCGCCGTCGCCCATCAGGGGGTCCGCACCCACAGCACCGCGATGGTCGATGTTTTCGAGGATCTTCAGCGCCCCCAGCACGATGTCATGGCGCTTCTGGCCCTTGATATGGGCCACAAAGCCCAGACCGCAGGCATCGTGTTCGTTGCTCTTGGAGTACAGACCGTGGTCCTGGAGATACTTGATCTCGGCAGCAGTCGTCATGGGGAATCCTCTTATATCAATCGCGGGGAACGCAAGATTACGACATGACATGAAGTTATGCAATAAGTATTAATTGGGGTCAGATTCCAATTAATTCTCAACTTTTTTTATTTGAATTTAATTAGGGACATATAAAAACCGAGAAAAGCAATCCAATAAAAACAAGGAGTTGGGAAAGCTCCCTAGTCCTCGTGCACCGAAGCTGTGCGTGCTGCAGGCCTGCCGGCCTTCTGCCGCTTCACGCGCCGCTCGGTTTTCTGTTGCAAATTTTCAATGAAATCGGGCTCACCCAAAGCCCAGCCACGCAGTGCGGCATGGCTGATCTGCGCCTGGGTATCGGCATCCAGACCGGCCTCCACGGCCCTGACATAAGCCGCATCCCGGGCAAACGGCGTGTTGCCCAGAGCCCAGAAAAGCGCGTGCGGGCTGATGAGCGCATCGCTTTGCAGGCCTGCGTTGTGCGCATAGCTGGACCAGGGCCAGTCCACCGCGCGCTGCACCAGCCCGTCGCGCACGGGGTTGAGATCCATGGAGACCATGGTCGCCATCAGCCATTGCTCGGCCTGCAGCACGGTGCAGCGGTAGCGCCCCTCCCACAGGGTGCCGGTACGCCCGTGCCGGTTGTTGAAGTAGCGCACATAGCTGCGCCCCACGGCCTGCATGAACTGGGGCACGCCCTGCTCCGTCCTGGGCGTCAGCAGCAGATGGAAGTGATTGGGCATGAGCACATAGGCATGCACATCGACCTCGAAGCGCCGCGCCATCTCGCGCATCAGATCCAGCATGACCAGGCGATCCTGCGCATCCACAAAGATCTCGCCGCTGTTGTTGCCACGCTGGATGATGTGGTGCGGCATGTTTGCCAGCGTGAGACGGGGAAGACGGGCCATGGATGGATCTCAGCAGAGCCTGGGTGAGCGGGCCCGAGCAAAAAGACGATCCAATTATTATGAGGCAGCCTCTTGCTCCTGGGCGCCAATCGAGGCTACGCCACATCCACCGCTCAAGGCTACGGCGCGGGGGCTCGGGTCAACATTTGCACATGCCGCCAAACAGCGCTCGCTCAGACAGATGCTCCGTACCTGCGCTGGGCGATGCTCAACCCCAAGTCGCCAGCACTTGCTCCTGAGGAGAGGGCACTAGAGAATGCAAGCACAAGTACTCACCGGAACTTAGACCTTGCTTCACAGCGCAAACGTTCAACCCCGCCCTCTGACCGTCATCGGCGGCTTCCTCGGTGCCGGCAAAACCTCGCTGCTCAACCACCTGCTGCGCATGCCTAACATGCCACGCTGCGCCGTGCTGGTGAATGACTTCGGCGCCATCAACATTGACGCAGGCCTTCTGGCCGGTGTGCAGGGTGACACGATTGCGCTAACCAATGGCTGCGTGTGCTGCTCCATCGGCGACGACCTGTCGAACGCCATGATCCGGGTACTCGCGGCCACTCCCCGCTTCGACAGCATTGTGGTCGAGGCCAGTGGCATCTCGGATCCGTGGCGCATCGCCCAGATCGGCCTGGTCGACCCCGATCTGCGACTGGAAAGCGTGGTGGTGGTCGTGGACTGCGACAGCATCCTGCAGCAGGCCAACGATCCGCTGCTGCGCGATGGCCTTCGCCTGCAACTGGTGCATGCCGACCTGCTGGTGCTCAACAAAGCCGACCTGGTCACGCCGGCGCAGATGGCGCAAGTCCTGGCCTGGTGCCAGGCAGCCTGCCCTCAGGCGGTGACCGTACCGGCCACGCAAGGCGAGATCGACCCGACCCTTCTTGGCTCCAGCTTCGGCCATGCCTACCGACCGCGCACCACCAGACCGGGCAACACTGAGAACTTTGCGAACCGACCATTGCAGGCTTCACGCCAGCATGCACTGGCTTTCGAGACCTGGTCCATATCCACCACCGCCCTGCCCGCGTTTGGCAGCGAGGCGCTGCGTAGCAGCCTAGCGCCGCTGGCTGGCCGGCTTCTGCGCCTCAAGGGCCAGGTGCGGACGCTGGAGCACGGCTGGGCCGAGATCCAGTTCGCTGGCCGGCGCGCGAACTTCCGCCGTCTCGCGCAGGCGCCTGACCCAGCTCTGCAGCAGCTCGTCGCCATCGGCCTGAGTGAGCAATTGCCACGCGAACAACTGGCCGAGCTTTTTTCGGCCTAACCGACCGAGTGCCGCATGCTGGAGGCCTCGAAGACACGGCCGGACAGCATCGTGCCCCACACCCGCACGTCCTTGAGCTCCATCGGAGCGACGGCCAACGGGTCATCCTCAAGCACGCACAGGTCGGCGCGCTTGCCGCATTCGATACTGCCGATCTCTCCGTCGAGTTTCAGCGTCCAGGAGGCACCCAGCGTGATTGCGTGCAAGGCCTGAGGTACCGAGATGCACTCGCTCTCACCCAGCACCTGACCCGAGGCGGTACGCCGGTTGACTGCACACCAAGCGGTGAACAAGGGGCCCAGCGGTGTTACCGGCGCATCGGAATGAATGGCCAGGGCCACGCCATGGGCCAGCGCACTGGCGCAGGCGTTCATGCGCATGGCGCGGTCAGGCCCCATGGTCATCTGCGCGTGCTGGTCGCCCCAATAGTAGACATGGTTGGCAAACAGGTTGGCGCACAGGCCCAGCGCCGCCATGCGCCGGAACATGGCACTGTCGATCATCTGGCCGTGCTGAAGCGTGTGACGGTGATCGGCGCGCGGCGCACGTGCCAGCACCCGCTCGATCGCCTCGATGGCCACCAGACTGGCCTCATCGCCATTGGTGTGCACATGGATGGTCAGACCCGCGCGGTGATAGGTCTCGAAATCGGCCTCAAACTGCGCCGGCGAGGTAACCCAGATGCCGTTGGATGCGCCGTTGAAATATCCAGGCCAGCGCAGTCGCGCCGAGAAGCCCTGGATGGAGCCATCCAGCATCATCTTGACCACGCCGAAGCGCAGCCTGTCCATGCCACCATGCTGAGCCTGCAGTTGCGCGATACGCGCCACACCGTCCTGCGCGCCCCAGGTCCCGTGAAAGGCCTTGAAGGCTGGCACTACGCGTACGTTGTAGTCGTCGCGCTCACAGGCCCCGAGCAGCACCTGCATATCGTGATCGGCAAGCTGGTTGACGAGATCGGTCGCCGTGGTGACGCCACGCATGCAGGCGATGGCCCCGAAGCCGCGCATACCGTCGTCGTCCATGGGTGCGAGCAGGCCCGAGCCCGAGGGCCCCAGGCGCCGCGCCACCGGAAACATGGCCGCCGGCTCCTGCAGCTCACCCGTGGGCTCGCCATCGGCGAACTTGACCACGCCCTCGATGTCGGTATCACGCGTAATACCGGCCATGGCCATCATGCGCGAGTTCACGTTCATCAGATGGCCGTTGGAATGGCAGACCACCAGCGGGCGCGTGCTGCTGGCGCGGTCCAGGTGCTTCACGCTCATGCGATCCCGGCCGAAGTAGATCGGATCGAACCCCCAGACCACCAGCGGGTCGTCCGCCGGCCGACCCGCTGCGTCCCAGGCGTCGGAGGCAGCCTTCATGGAGTCGACCACCGCCTCCATGGATTGCAAGCCTTGCCAGAGGCGACCGTCTGGCCCTACACGGTCGAACCAGCCCACATACGGAAACACCCACATGCCACCTTCCTTGAGATGGCAGTGCCCTTCAACCAGGCCGGGCATCAGCACCTTGCCCTCGAACCGGGTGTCCAGACGGTGCCTCCCCCAGGCCTGCATACGCGCCAGATCGCCCACGGCGAGGATACGGCCATCGCGCACCGCCAAGTGGGTCGCTTCGGGCTGGCGGGGATTCATCGTGAGGATTTTCCTGGCTACATAGACCGTGGTTTCAGACATGCGCACCGCTCCTGTGGCGTGGTTTCAAACAATGGAATTTCAGGCAGCCTGCCACTGCAGCACTGGCTGGGCCACGCCACAGCGTGTTTCCACACGGTGGCAGCGCACCCAGTGGTCGGGCTCGACCTCGCGCAGCTCGGGCAGCGCCTGCGAGCACTCCGGCAACGCCACCGGGCAGCGCTGGGCAAAGCGGCAGCCGGGCGGCGGCGAGATCGGGCTGGGCGGATCGCCCATCAGCTTGATGCGCTGAGCCGCACGCGCCCGGCCCCCACTCACCGTTGGCACGGCCGACATCAGCGCCACGCTGTAGGGATGCAGCGGCCGTGTGAAAAACGGCCGGCGCGGCGCCTGTTCGACGATCTGCCCCAGGTACATCACCGAGATGTCGTCGCTCAGGTGCTCCACGACCGCCATGTCGTGTGAAATGAACATGTAAGTCAGACCCAGCTCCTGCTGCAGCCGCGACAGCAGATTGAGCGTCTGCGCGCGGATGGCCACATCCAGTGCCGAGACCGGTTCGTCGCAGACCACAAGCTGAGGCTTGGTGGACAGAGCGCGCGCAATGTTGATGCGCTGGCGCTGACCACCCGAGAACTGGTGCGGGAACAGTTGCTTCTGCTCGGGGCGAAGGCCCACCTGAAGGAACAGTTCGTCCACACGGTCCTCGCGCTCGGCCTTGCTGCCTATGCGCATCAGCTCAAGCGGACTGCGCACCACCTCGCCCGCGCGCTGGCGCGGATTCAGCGCGCTGAACGGATCCTGAAACACGATCTGCGCATGGCGCCGCGCTTGTCGCAGCGGCTCGCCCTCCAGCGCCGTCATGTCCACACCTCCCAGCTGCACCCGGCCCGAGGTGACCGGAACCAGGCGCAACACGCCCAGCGCGGTCGTGGTCTTGCCCGATCCGGACTCGCCGACGATGGCCATGGTCCGACCACGCGCCACATCGAAGCTCACGCCATCGACGGCACGCACCAGCTCAGGCGGCTGGCCCCAGCCGCGCTTGCCGACCGGGAAATGAATCGTCAAGTCACGCACCGAGACCAGAGGCTGGCGCTGGCGCTCGGAAAAATGGGGGAACGCACTCATGCCGGCACCTCCTCTAGGGCCTGCGCTTGTACTGCCTGGTATAGCCAGCAGGCCACACCATGGCCCTGCGTCTTCTGCACCATAGCCGGCACCTGACTCCGGCACTGGTCCGTGGCATGGGCGCAGCGCTGGTGAAAGGCACAGTTGCTGCCCAGCTCCCAGATCGACGGCACCATCCCAGGGATCTCTGGCAGCACCGCGCGCTGGCCGCCAGCGCTGCGACCCAGTTCGGGCAAGCATGCAATCAGACCCTGGGTGTAAGGGTGAAGCGGCTGCTGCAGCACCTGATCGGCCGTGCCCTCCTCGATAACACGCCCGGCATACATGACCATCACGCGGTCGGCCATCTCGGCTACCGCGCCCATGTCGTGCGTAATCATCACGATGGCCGTGCCACGATCGGCCTGCAGTTGACGCAGCAAATCGAAGATCTGCGCCTGCACCGTCACATCCAGCGCCGTTGTGGGCTCGTCGGCAATCAAAACCTCGGGCTCGCAAGCCAGGGCCATGGCGATCATCACGCGCTGGCGCATACCGCCCGACATCTGGTGCGGGTAGTCGTCAACGCGGCGCTCAGGAGCCGGAATTCCCACCTGTCGCAGCATGGCGATGGTGCGCTGGCGCACCTGGCTGCCATTGAGGTCGGTGTGCAATTGCAGCGCTTCAGCGATCTGCTGGCCCACTGTGTAGACCGGGTTCAGCGAGGTCATGGGCTCCTGGAAGATCATGGAGATGCGGTTACCGCGGATCTCGCGCATGCGCGCCGGGCTGGCCTGCAGCAGATCCTCTTGCCCGTAAAGCACACGGCCGGAAGCGATCTTGCCGGGCGGCGTCGGGATCAGCCGAAGCAAGGCCAGCGCCGTCATGCTCTTGCCGCAGCCCGACTCCCCCACCACGCACAGCGTCTCACGTGGGCGCACCTGGAAGCTCACGCCATTGAGCACCGAGGCCACGCCGCGGCGGGTCTTGAATTCCACGCGCAGGTCTTCCACGTGCAACAAAGCTTGTTCAGTCATCAGCGCTCCCGCAGCTTGGGGTTGAAGGCATCGTTGAGCCCATCGCCGATCAGGCTGATGGCCAGGACCAAGATGAAGATGGCCAGGCCCGGAAAGGTCACCGCCCACCAGTTGGTCAACACATAGGCGCGGCTGGAGCCGATCATCAGCCCCCAGCTCATCTGGTTGGGGTCGCTCAGCCCCAGGAAGGACAGGCCGGCCTCGAACAGGATGGCTGTGCCTATGGCCAGCGTGGCCGACACGATCAGCGGCGGCAGCGCGTTCGGCAGGATGACCTGCCAGATGATGCGGCCGTTCTTCGCGCCGATGGCGCGCTCGGCGCGCACGTAGTCGATGTTGCGCAAGCGCAGGAACTCGGCCCGCGTCAGCCGGGCCGTGGCCGTCCAGCTCACGATGCCGATGGCAATGGTGACCGTGACCAGCGTGGGCGAGAACAGGCTGGTCACCACCATGGCGAACAACAGGGCCGGCAACACCTGGAAGAACTCAGTGATGCGCGACAGCAGGCTGCTGAACCAGTGGCCTTCGTAAAAGCCTGCCAGTGCACCCAGCGTGACGCCGATGGTGACAGACAGCAGCGCGGCCACAGCGCCCACCAGCAGCGTGACGCGCCCGCCGAAAAGCAGCATGTTCAGCACATCGCGGCCCAGGTAGTCGGTGCCCAGCCACACATCGGGCTCGATGAACGGCGGCGTCATCGGCGCTGCGGCGATCTCGAACGGGTCCGTCGGGTAGATGTAGGGCATGAGCACCGAGCCGATCACCACTGCCAGCAGCACCAGCAGCCCGACAACGGCAGACTTGTTGCGCATGAACATGCGCGCGGCTTCCTGCCAGGGGTTCTCGGTCTGGATCGCAGGCGGTGCGGACGGCACACGGGCCTTGACGGTAGAGGGGGTTGCAGCACTCATGATGTCTTGATGCGAGGATCCACCATGCGGTAGACCAGGTCAGTGAGCACGTTCATCACCACCACCAGGATGGATGAGAACAACAAGATACCGAGGACAGTTGGGTAGTCACGCCGCAGCACCGAGTCGAATGCCAGGCGCCCCAGACCGGGCCAGTTGAAGACCGTCTCCACCAGCACGGCGCCAGCCAGCACATTACCGAACTGCAAGCCCAGCACCGTAATGACGGGCAGCACTGCATTGCGCAGCGCGTGCCTGTAGAGAATGTTGCGCTCCGACACGCCCTTGGCGCGCGCAGTGCGCACATAGTCCGAGCCAAGCACATCGACCATCGAAGCGCGTGAAAGCCGGCTGTACTGAGCCATGTAGACGAAAGCCAGCGTCGTCGCGGGCAGGATGGTGTGCAGCAGCACATCCGGCAGCACGGCCCAGCCGGTAGCCGTGGAGGCGGAATCGGTCATGTCTCCCACCGGCAGCACGGGCCACACCGACGCGAACAAGATGATGAGCATCATCCCGGTCCAGAATACCGGCGCCGAAAATCCGGCGATCGAGAACACCGTGGTGAACTGCGACAGCCAGCCATTCGGATTTCGCGAGGCCCGCACCCCCAGCCAAGTGCCGACGGAGAAAGCCAGCAGCACCGAGACCACCACCAGCAGCAGCGTGGGTTCCAGCCGCTCCAGGATCAGCGAGGACACTGGCATGTTGAAGTAGTAGGAGTAGCCCAGGTCGCCTTGCACCACTTTGCCCAGGTAGCGGCCCAACTGCACCGGCAGGGGTTGGTCCAAACCGTACTGTGTGCGCAACTGCGTTCTGAGCTCCTCACTCATGCCACCGCTCTCGCCGGCGATGGTTTCCACGGGATCACCTGGTGCCGCGTGAATCAAGACGAAGTTGAGTACAACGACCGCCAGCACCAGCACAAGTCCGCTCAGGAGCTTGAAGATCAGGCTTTTCATGACCGACCGCACTACTTCAGGAAAACTTCGTCCAGCGGGCTCACTGGACCCCAGATCGTCGTCGGCACATTGCCGACGTTGCCCTGGGTAAGCGTGTAGTAGGGCACCATGTCGAGAAAGCGGATGGGCACCTCGTCCGTCACGATCTTCTGGAACTCGGCGTACAGGGCTTTGCGCCTGGTCAGATCCATCTCCTGCCCAGCCTGCTCCAGCAACGCATCCACCTTGCTGTTGCTGTAGTTCTGCGTATTGGTCCATACGGCCGGCTTGATGTTGGAGCTCAGGTATGTGCGGTGCACGCCGATGACAGGATCACCCCAGTTGAAGACCGTGTCGATGCTCATGTCGTAGTCCCGCTCCGCCATGCGCTTGGCCCAGCTCGGGAAATCGGCCGATGTACGAACCTCCGTGACGATGTTCAGCTTGCGCAGCTGCGCGGCGATGTATTCCGCCAGTGTCTTGGCATTGCCCCCACCGGGCACGAAGTCCATGACGAGCTTCATGCGAGGCTTGCCACCCTCGATCTTGTAGCCTGCCTCATCCAGCAGTTCGGCAGCCTTCTTCAGGTCCACGGAATAGATCTCAAGCTCCTTGCTGGCCAAGGGGCTGGAGGGCGCGACAGGCCCGTCGGCCGAGGTGGACAGCCCTGCGTTCAGCGCCTTGTTGACGAAACCCATGTCGATCGCATAGGCGATGGCCTTGCGCACGCGCACATCAGAGAACTCCTTCTTCTTGAGATTGAAGGCCAGCCAGTCCATGGCCCCCACACCCTCGTAGCCCTTGGAGGTCATCGCAATCTGCTTGTTCGACTGCATGCGTCGCAGGTCCACAGTGCGGTTGAAGAAGGGCATCATCTGGATCGAGCCGCGCTGGAAGGCCAGTGTGGTGGCCGTGATGTCAGGCGACACATCGATCACGATCTTGTCGAGGTAGGGCTTGCCCTTGAGGAAATACTTGTCGAATCTCTCCAGAACCACTCGACGTCCGGGCTCGAAATTAACCAACTTGAACGGACCGGACCCCACCACATCCTTGCTGTTGCGCGGGTGAGTTTTCAAATCCTTACCATCACCATAAATATGCTTTGGCAAAATAGGTGCCAATGCCGGTGACATGGCCAGAATAATGGCCGGATGAGATTTACTCATCCGAATGATGGCCGTATATTTATCAGGCGTCTCCACCTTTTCGACTGGCGCCATCATGCTTTCAAAAGGATGGTCTTGCTTGATGGCTATCAAGGAAAATGCCACATCTTCGGAAGTAATCGGCTTTCCATCATGGAAAACTGCATCCTTTCTCAAATGCAGGGTCAGACTCTTGCCGTCAGGCGCCATTTCCCAGGATTCGGCCAGATAGGGCTGAGGCTTCCAGTTATCGTCAAAACGCAGCGGGCTGGCGAACAACTGAGTGGCCGGTATCTGCGTTGCCACGCCTGACTGCACGGCGCTGTTGAGGTGTCGGGGAGTCTGGGGAAATGCCATGACCAGAGTGCCCCCTTTATTTGGCGTTTCTTGGGCCAAGACCACTGACCCCGCCATACCCTTGGCCAAAATCAAAGTCGCCAAACCAGCCTGAAAGAGAATCCTCATTCTTTTGCCTCGCTAATCCATGGAAAACCGTCTCCATACTAGATAGGCAATTGGGTATGACATAGATCCAGATGAACACATTTCATAGGTCCAGTCGTTAATTTGAGTATTATCACCTACGGGTATTCACCATATTCTTGAGAAAACCCATTGAATTTCAGAAATATCCTAATTGAGAAATTGATTAATATTATTTTTAGAATAAAAAGAAGCAGATATTCCAAGATGACGCTATTGGCGCACTGTCTTTAGCCTGCTTCTGATCGAGCCGACAGGCCGTCAACGCCGCGGCTGCAGTGCCACCAAGCGCGACACTTCACCTGCTGCACTCAGCAAGCGAGGCAGCATTTGTTCGCGCATGATGTCGGGGGTAGTGCGATTTGCTTGACCACTGATGTTCAGTGCCGCAATCGTCTCTCCCCGTGCATTGAGGATGGGGGCAGCGATGGAAATCAGACCTTCTTCAAGTTCCTGGTTCAGCAAGCACCAACCTTGCTGTCGTACTTGAGCGATTTCCTTGCGCAAAGCTGTGTCGTCCTGAAGAGTATGAAGAGTGAATTGCTTGCGCTGCCGCTCGTTCAGGACCTGCTCCAGTTGCATAGGTGTCAGCGCCGCAAGCAGCACCCTGCCTAGCGATGTCCAGCAAGCCGGCAAACGCGAGCCCACCCCCAGATTGGTGCTCATGATCTTGTGCGTGTGCACGCGCAGCACATAGACCACATCCTGTCCTTCGAGCACGGCAGCCGAGCAAGATTCATGAACCTCGTCCGAGAGACGCTCCATGACAGGCTCGGCGAGATTCCACAGCGGCGTGGAGCTCAGATAGGCAAAACCCAACTCCAGGATGCGCGGGGTGAGTGCGTAGTACTTGCCGTCACTGCGCACATAGCCCAACGTCTGCAGCGTCAGCAGGATGCGCCTGGCACCGGCACGCGTCAGACCCGTGGCGGCAGCCACCTCGCTGAGCGTCTGCTCCGGCGCCCTGGCACTGAACGAGCGTATGACTTCCAGCCCCCGGGCAAAGGACTGCACATAGCTGTCGCCGGGCTTGAGAGAGGGCACCTCGCCCTCAACCGGGGTTTTCCCTGATGTGGTTTTTACAGTCTCCATTTTCTTCATCCTTTCCTACAATTCTTTTAGCGAACAAATGTTCTATATGCGAACATTTTAGCGCCAATGGCGCAAGTCTTTGTATAGAAAATTGGAGACCCCCATGATCAACAAGATCGCCGACTCGGTCGCTCAGGCCCTGTCCGGCATTCAAGACGGCTCCACCGTGCTCATCGGCGGCTTCGGCACCTCGGGCATCCCCGGCGAGCTGATCGACGGCCTGATCGCCCAGGGTGCACGCGAGCTCACCGTGGTCAACAACAATGCCGGCAATGGCGACACCGGCCTGGCCGCCCTGCTCAAGACCGGCCAGGTGCGCAAGATCATCTGCAGCTTCCCGCGCCAGGTGGACAGCTGGGTCTTCGACGAGCTGTACCGCAGCGGCAAGATCGAGCTAGAGCTGGTGGCCCAGGGCAATCTGGCCGAGCGCATGCGCGCCGCCGCTGCAGGCATAGGCGCTTTCTTCTGCCCCACGGCCTACGGCACCGAACTCGCCAAAGGCAAGGAAACGCGCGAGATCAACGGCAAGCACTACGTGCTGGAGTACCCGATCCATGGCGATGTGGCCTTGATCAAGGCGGAAAAAGGCGACCGATGGGGCAATCTGACCTACCGCATGTCGGCGCGCAACTTCGGCCCCGTGATGGCTTCGGCCGCCAAGTTCACCGTGGCCACCGTGCATGACATCGTGGAACTCGGCCAGCTTGACCCCGAATCCGTGGTCACCCCGGGCATCTATGTGAGCCAGGTGGTGAAGATCGAGCGCGTGGCCACCCAGGCCGGCGGCTTCAAGAAGGCGGCCTGAGCCAGCCAATGTCCAGCAAGGAGATACAAGCGTGAGCTATCAAAAACGAAGCAAGGACGAACTGGCCCTGCGCGTGGCCCAGGACATTCATGACGGTGCCTATGTGAATCTGGGCATAGGCCAGCCCACCCTGGTGGCCAACCACATCCCCGCAGGACGCGAAATCGTGCTGCAAAGCGAGAACGGCATTCTGGGCATGGGCCCGGCACCGGCTGCCGGCTCTGAAGACTACGACCTGACCAATGCCGGCAAGCAGCCCGTGACCCTGCTGCCCGGTGGCAGCTATTTCCACCACGCCGACAGCTTCGCCATGATGCGCGGCGGCCATCTGGACATCTGCGTGCTCGGAGCCTTCCAGGTTTCGGCCACGGGCGACCTGGCCAACTGGAGCACGGGCGAGCCCGGCGCCATTCCCGCCGTGGGCGGAGCCATGGACCTGGCCATTGGCGCCAAGCAGACCTGGGTGATGATGGATTTGCTCACCAAAAAGGGCGAAAGCAAGGTCGTGGCCCAGTGCAGCTACCCGCTGACCGGGCTGGGCTGCGTCAAGCGCATCTACACCGATCTGTGCACCCTGGCATGCACTGCCGAGGGGCTGCGCCTGATCGACAAGGTCGAAGGCCTGGAGCACGCCGAGCTCGAACGCATCGTGGGCCTGCCCATCGCGGCCTGAACGACACGCTGACGGCCTTCAGGGCCGATCCGGTCTGCACCAGAAGTTCAATTTTCATAACGGAGACATGCCATGAGCAACCAGAACCAAGCCTTTATCTGCGACGCCATCCGCACCCCCTTCGGTCGCTACGGCGGCGCGCTGTCCAGCGTGCGCACCGATGATCTGGGCGCCCTGCCCATCAAGGCGCTGATGCAGCGCAACCCCGACGTGGACTGGACCGCCGTGGCCGATGTGCTCTATGGCTGCGCCAACCAGGCAGGCGAGGACAACCGCAATGTGGCCCGCATGTCGGCACTGCTGGCCGGCCTGCCCATAGACGTGTCCGGCGCCACCATCAACCGCCTGTGCGGCTCGGGCCTGGATGCTGTGGGCACGGCCGCGCGCGCCATCAAGTCCGGTGAAGCACGCCTGATGATTGCCGGCGGCGTGGAGAGCATGAGCCGCGCGCCCTTCGTCATGCCCAAGGCCGAGTCCGCCTTCAGCCGCAGCAATGCCGTCTACGACACCACCATCGGCTGGCGCTTCGTCAACAAGCTGATGAAAGCCCAGTATGGCGTGGACTCCATGCCCGAGACCGCCGAAAACGTGGCCGACGACTTCAGGATCGAGCGCGAAGCCCAGGACCGCATGGCCCTGGCCAGCCAGGAAAAGGCAGCAGCAGCGATTGCTGCCGGCCATCTGGCACGCGAGATCGTTCCCGTCTCCATCGCCCAGAAGAAGGGTGACCCCATCGTCGTGAGCCAGGACGAGCACCCCCGCGCCACCACCATCGAGGCACTGGCCAAGCTCAAGGGCGTGGTACGCCCCGATGGCACGGTCACGGCCGGCAACGCCAGCGGCGTCAACGACGGCGCCTGCGCCCTGCTGCTGGCCAACGAGGAAGCCGCCCGCCAGTACGGACTGGTGCCGCGCGCCCGTGTGGTCGGCATGGCCGTGGCCGGCGTCGCGCCGCGCATCATGGGCTTCGGTCCCGCTCCCGCCGTGCGCAAGGTGCTGGCCCAGACAGGCCTGACTCTTGAGCAGATGGATGTCATCGAGCTCAACGAAGCCTTTGCCGCACAAGGCCTGGCCGTGCTGCGCGACCTGGGCATTGCCGACGATGACCGCCGCGTCAACCAGTGGGGCGGCGCCATCGCCCTGGGTCACCCCCTGGGCGCATCAGGCGCCCGCCTGGCCACCACGGCCGTGAATCAGCTCCATACCCTGGGCGGCCGCTACGCACTGTGCACCATGTGCATCGGCGTGGGCCAGGGCATTGCCGTGGTGCTCGAACGCGTCTGATCCCGACTGCGGCAGGGCCGGATCAGTCCGGCCTGCTGCCGCCCCCTTGCCTCTTGCTCAAAAACAACGACCGCTGACGTGCACCTTCTCTCGCAGGTGTGCCACCGCGGCAGCCCGCGCCCCGGCCACTGGCCGGCGGTGTCTTGCCTTTTCCCGGAGACCTCAATGTCGAATTCCCTTTCCCTGTCTCGCCGCCGCAGTCTGCAGACCCTGGCAGCAACCGCCCTGTTCGCTCTGGGCGCTGCTCCCGCCATGGCCCAGACGCCCTATCCCAGCAAGCCCATCACCATGATCGTGCCCTTCTCGGCCGGCGGCACGACCGATATCCTGGCGCGCGTGGTGGGTCAGGCCCTGAACACCGAACTGGGCCAGAGCATCATCATCGACAACCGCCCCGGCGCGGGCGGCAATATCGGCGGCCAGGCCGCAGCCCGTGCAGCTGGCGACGGCTACACCCTGTTCATGGGGACGGTGGGCACGCACGCCATCAACGAAGCCCTGTACAAGAAGATGCCCTTCGACCCGGTCAAGGACTTCGCTCCGCTGACTCGCGTCGCCAATGTGCCCAATCTGCTGGTGGCCCACCCCAGCCAGCCGTTCAAGACGGTCAAGGAAATGATGGCCTACGCCAAGGCCAATCCCGGCAAGCTCAATTTCGGCTCCTCGGGCTCGGGCAGCTCCATCCATCTGTCGGGCGAGCTGTTCAAGTCCATGACCCATCTGGACATGGTGCATGTGCCCTACAAGGGCAGCGCGCCGGCCATCACCGACCTGCTGGGCAACCAGATCGCCATCATGTTCGACAACATGCCCTCGGCCATCCAGCATGTGCGCTCGGGCAAGCTGCGCCCCATCGCCGTGACCACGGCCAAGCGCTCGCCCGAACTGCCCGATGTGCCCACCGTGGCCGAAGCCGGCGTGCCCGGCTATGAGGCCACCTCCTGGTTCGGTCTCTTCGTTCCGGCCAAGACACCGGCCGATATCCAGCAAAAGCTGCATGCCGCCATCGCCAAGGTGCTCAAGGATCCCGCCGTGATCAAGAAGATCAACGACCAGGGCGGAGAAGTCGTGATCGACACCCAGGAAGGCTTTGCCAAGTTCATCGACGCCGAAACCAAGAAGTGGGGCAAGGTCGTCAAGGACTCCGGCGCCAGCGTCTGAGATCCAACACTCCCCCTGAGCCGCTGCGCGGCTTCCCCCGTGGCACGGCGCCCTCTCCTTCGGGAGGGGGACGACAGCCTCGCTGGGGCAGCCCCCGCTGCGGGACGGCGCGGCCGGCATAGGCCCTTGCTCGCTGTCCCTGGCTTGGTCCACGCCAGTTTCATGCGCTGCTGCGCGCTCTATTTCACGCATCGTCTGCAAGTCTGTATGACCACCTCTCTCCTCTCCACCGCCACCGGCGATTTCCGCATTGATCTGCAAGGCCCTGCCGACGCTCCCGTGCTCATGCTCTCCAACTCCCTGGGCACTACGCTGGAGATGTGGGACGCGCAGGCAGCTGCCCTGCGCAGCGAATTTCGTGTGCTGCGCTACGACACGCGCGGCCATGGTGCCAGTGTCTGCAGCAGCGGCCCTTACAGCTTCGACCAGCTGGGCCGTGACGTGCTGGCCATTCTCGACGCGCTGCAGGTGCAGCAGGCGCATTTCTGCGGCATCTCCATGGGCGGCCTGACCGGCCTGTGGCTGGGCGTCAATGCCGGCCAGCGCCTGCGCAGCCTCACTGTGGCCAACAGCGCCGCCAAGATCGGCGTGGAGTCGGCCTGGCTGGAACGTGCCGCCCAGGTGCGCGCCAACGGCGCGGCCGGCATGCTGGCCCTGGCCGAATCATCGCCCGGCCGCTGGTTCACGCCGGGCTTCGCGGCTGCCCAGCCCGCCGTGGTGCAACGCGCCCAGGGCTGGATCGCAGGTATCGCGCCCGAGGGCTATGCCAGTTGCTGCGAAGCCCTGGCCCGCGAAGATCTGCGCACTGCGATTGCCGGCATCGCCACCCCCACTCTGCTGGTGGCCGGCGCACAGGACCCCGTGACCACGGTGGCCGATGCCCAGGCCATGCAGGCCGCCATCGCCGGCTCGCAGCTGGCCGAGCTGCAGGCCTCGCACCTGTCCAACCTGGAGGCACCCGAGGCCTTCGAGCAAGCCCTGGCCGGCTTTGCGCGCCAGCACTGACCGACGCCGCGACGACCGGCTGCCCGCATCCGGCAGCGGCCGCCACAGCCTGTGATACGGAGATTGCCATGTCCACACGCTCCCGCCGCTGGAAGCAGCGCCCCCAAGGTTCGACCTGGGGCGACTTCGGTGAAGACGACCAGCTCGGCCGCCTGAACCTGCTGACCCCCGAAAAAGTCCGCCAAGGTGCAGCCGAAGTGCAGACCGGCCAGCGCTTTGCGCTGAGCCTGCCGCTGGACTACCCGGGCGGCAGCGCCCTCAACCCCAACCGCAAGCCGCCCGTGCTGCGCCCGCTGCAGCGCAAGGGCCGCGTCAACTTCAACTGCCTGCTGCAGGAGCTGGAGCCGGGCCGCACCGATGTGCTCTCGGACGACATGGTCATCCTCTCGCTGCAGTACTCCACGCAGTGGGACGGCCTGGCCCACGTGGGCGCCCTGTTCGATGCCAATGGCGACGGCCTGCCCGAGCCGCTGTACTACAACGGCTTTGCCGCCGGCGTCGACATCGTGGGCCCCGCCGAGCTGAGCGGCACCGGCATTCCCGCGCGCCTTGACGACAACGCCAGCACCAGTTGCGCCAAGGCCCTGGGCATTGAAGGCATGGCCCGCAACGGCGTGCAAGGCCGCGGAGTGATGGTGGACCTGCGCGCCCATTTCGGCGACGCCCGCACCCTGGTCGGCTACGAGCAGTTGATGCAGGTCATCGCCGCCGACGGCGTGCAGATCGAACCCGGCGACATGCTGTGCCTGCACACAGGCTTTGCCCAGCGCGTGCTGGACATGCACAAAAACCCCGACCCCGAGGTGCTGGAACACGCCTGCGCCGTGCTCGACGGGCGCGATGCACGCCTGCTGCAGTGGATCACCGACAGCCAGATCGCCGTCATCGCCACCGACAACTACGCGGTCGAGGCCTTCCCCGCGCGCCCGGGCGCCGCCTGCTGCGCGGCCCTGCCCCTGCACGAGCACTGCCTGTTCAAGCTGGGCGTGCACCTGGGTGAGCTGTGGCATCTGACGCCGCTGGCGCACTGGCTGCGCGAGCACGGCCGCCATCGCTTCCTGCTCACAGCGCCGCCATTGAACCTGCCGGGTGCCATCGCCTCGCCGGTCACACCGGTCGCCACGGTCTGAGCCCAACACCGGAGCCTTCATGCCCTTCATCATCGAAACCTTCGACAAGCCCGGCCACCAGGCCGTGCGTCAGGCCCATCGCCCCGCACACCTGGACTTTCTGGACACCCACAAACACCTGCTGCTGGCCTGCGGCGCCAAGCTGGCCGACGACGGCAGCGACCTCGGCGGCGGCCTGTACGTGGTGGAACTGGACACGCGCGAAGCAGCCCAGTCCTTCATAGAATCCGACCCCTTCTTCCAGGCCGGCCTGTTCGAGCGCGTGTCCATCACCCGCTGGCGCAAAGCCTATGTCGCCGGCACCAGCCACCTGCCTGCGGCGGCCTAGCTCCAGTCCGGCCGCCCCTCCTTTCCCCGCATTCCGCCCGAAAGTATTGCCATGTCTTCCCAGAACGCTTCCCTTCCTGTCCGTCCCCGCGTGCTGATCACCGGTGGCGGTGCCGGCATCGGTGCGGCCGCCGCCGAGCGCTGCCGTGCCGACGGCTACGAGCCCATCATCATCGACCGTGTGGTTGATCACGTTGCGGGCGGCATCCAGGCCGACCTCAGCAATGCCGAGGACACGGCCCGCGCCCTGCGCCTGGCCCTGGAGGGCGGGCCCATCACGCGCCTGATCAACAACGTGGGCGTGGTCGTGCCCAATGACGCCGCGTCCCAGACCCTGGCCGAGTTCGACCTGGCCGTCTCGCTGAACCTGCGCTGCGCCTTCCAGTGCATGCAGGCCCTGCTGCCCGGCATGAAGGAGGCGGGGTTCGGGCGCATCGTCAACATGTCCTCGCGCGCCGCGCTGGGCAAGGACCTGCGCACCGCCTACGCAGCCACCAAGGCCGGCCTGATCGGCATGACACGGGTCTGGGCGCTGGAGCTGGGCCAATGGGGCATCACGGCCAACGCCATCGGCCCCGGTCCCATCCGCACCGAGCTGTTCGACAAGGCCAACCCGCCCGATGCACCGCGCACGCAAAAGATCATCCAGTCCGTGCCCGTCAAGCGCGTGGGCACACCCGAAGACGTGGCCCATGCCGTGTCCTACATGCTCGACGAGCGCAGCGGCTTCGTGACCGGACAGGTGCTCTATGTCTGCGGCGGCATGACCGTCGGCGTGGCGTCCGTATGAACACCCGCTGAGCCGCAGTTCGGCCTCCCCCTTCTCTCGCTGCGCGGGAGGGGGACGACGCCCACGCTGCGGGACGGCCCTGGCTCGGCGTCTCTGACGCGAGCCCTGCCGGCCGCTTGAGCAGAACCACGCTCCAGCCTTGCGCCCCACGGCGCAGGCGCCTTCCTCTCCCCACAAACCATTCCAACCCCGGAGACCGGCACCCATGTCGAAAATCACCGCCTTCTTCACCGAGCTGATGCGCAAGTATCTGCCCGACCCCTTTGTCTTCGCCATCCTGCTGACCCTGTTGACCATGGTCCTGGCCTTTGCCGTGGAAAGCCGGCCCGTCAACCTGGTCGTCGAGGACTGGGGCAAGGGCTTCTGGAGCCTGCTGGCCTTCACCACCCAGATGGCCGTGATCCTGGTCATGGGCTATGTGCTGGCGGCCGCGCCCCTGGTCAACCGCTTCCTGGACCGAATCGCCAGCCACGTGCACACGCCGCGCCAGGCCATCATCGTGGCCACCATCGTGGGCTGCGTGGGCAGCTACCTGAACTGGGGCTTCGGCCTGGTGATCGGCGGCATCATGGCGCGCAAGCTGGCGCTCAAGGTCAAGGGCGTTCACTATCCGCTGATCATCGCCTCGGCCTATACCGGCTTCACCATGTACAGCCTGGGCTTCTCGGCCACGATTCCGGTGCTGATCTCGACCAAGGGTCACACCTTCGAGAGCAGCATGGGCCTGATCCCGCTGACGCAGACCATCTTCTCGGCCCCCATGCTGCTGACCAGTCTGGCCGTGCTCATCGCCCTGCCGCTGCTCAACGCCGCCATGCACCCCAAGGCCGGCGAGAAGATCGTGGAGCTGGACCCCGCCATGGCCGCTGACGAAGGCAAGGGCGGCGCAGGCCACGACCTGCTGGGCGACCAGAAGACCCTGGCCTACCGCCTGAACAACAGCCGCGTGCTCAATCTGCTGATCGGCCTGTGCGGCATGGCCTATGTGGTACTGCACTTCGTCAAGGGCGGCAACCTCGACCTGAACATGATCAACTTCTTCATCCTGTTCCTGGGCGTGCTGCTGCTCAAGACACCCATGCTCTATGTGGAAAAGGTCAATGAGGGCGTCAAGACCATCGGCGGCATCATCCTGCAGTTCCCCTTCTACGCAGGCATCATGGCCATCATGCATGGCTCGGGCCTGGTGGAGTCCATCGCCCACATCTTCGTGAGCATCGCCAACGAGCACACGCTGCCGCTGTGGGGGCTGATCAGCTCCTTCGTGATCAACTTCTTCGCACCCTCGGGCGGCGGCCACTGGGTGCTGCAGGGCCCGTTCATGATCGACGCGGCCAAGACCCTGGGGGCCTCGCAGGCCCAGACCGCCATGTCGGTGATGCTGGGCAATGGCTGGAACGACCTGGTGCAGCCTTTCTGGATCCTGCCGGCCCTGGCGCTGTCCAAGCTCAAGCTCAAGGACATCATGGGCTATACCGTGGTCTCCATGATGCTGGTCGGCGTGATCTACGCGAGCACCATGCTGATCTGGCCGCACCTGTAACCGGGCGCCGACGTCCTTTTTCCGTTTTTCCGTTCACATCCTCACCTAGGAGAACCCATGCTGTTCATGGTCGAAATGATTGTCCAGATCCCCCACTCGCTGGACCCCGCCCTGGTTGCGCAGATCAAGCAGGACGAGAAGGAATACTCGCAAAAGCTGCAGCGCGAAGGCAAGTGGCGCCATATCTGGCGCGTGGTGGGCGAATACGCCAACGTCAGCATCTTCGATGTCCAGAGCAATGACGAGCTGCACAGCCTGCTCAGCGGCCTGCCGCTGTTCCCATATATGCAGATCAAGGTCAAGCCCCTAGCCAACCACCCCTCCTCCATCGTGCAGGAGTAAGCACGGAAGCTGCGGGCAAGCGCCCGCCCATAACAAAGCCCATGCAGCTCCTGGCCGCATGGGCTTTTTTTTGATAGCTGTCATCGCCTACTCACAAACAAATTCAATATGTTTTGCATCTGAAATGTTTATCAATAGAGCGATAGAAGCTCCTATTAAAAGAGCATTCGGACCTTCACTGCTGTCCGTCCCGGACTGCGTCTTTGCAGGTCTTCAGGTGTAGCGCTTGGCGCGCAGATTGTTCTTCATCTGCTCCAGCGCCGGCTGCAGTGCTGGCCCGATGCGCAGAGCCACGCAGGTCGCCAGCACGTCAATGATGAGCAGGTGCAGCAGCCGCGAGACCATGGGACTGTAGCGGTCGTAGCCTTCAGGGTGATCGGCAGCCAGATGCACCTGGCACGCCGAGGCAAGAGGCGAGCCGCTGGCCGTGATGGCAATCGTGGTGGCCCCGTTCTTGCGGGCGATATCCGCCGCATCCATCAGATCCCGCGTTCGGCCGGAGTTCGAGATGATGACCACGCAATCGCCCGGACCCAGCAAGGTGGCGCTCATGACCTGCATATGGCCATCGCTGGTGGCCAGACTGGTCACACCGAGGCGGAAAAACTTGTGCTGGGCATCCAGCGCCACGATGCCCGAGTTTCCGGCGCCGTAAAACTCGATGCGTTTGCCCGTCTGCCAGGTCGCCGCAATCGCCTGCGCAGCCTGCTCTATGGCCGCCGTGCTGGCCGCATTGCGGTACTGTAGAAAAGCGGCAACCGCGTTGTCCACCACCTTGACCATGACATCGCTGGTCTTGTCATCGCTGTCCACACTGCGATGGATGAAGGGCACGCCTTCGCTGACGCTGCCCGCGAGCTTGAGCTTGAAGTCCGCCAGGCCGTCATAGCCCATGCTGCGACAAAAGCGCACCACCGTCGGCTTGCTGACATGCGCCCGCACTGCCAGCTCTCGCACCGGCAGATGCGCGAAGGCCCGCGGGTCGGCCAGCACCAGGCGTGCAACACGCTGCTCTGCAGGCGCCAGGGACGGAAGGGAGGCGGTAATCCGATCAAGCATATTGGCGCGGATGAGGTGGAAGCAATAAATGCGTGCAGAAAAAGGCGAGCATAAGACCGAAGCGCCTCACACCTTGCAAAATGGCTGCAAAACTTGAATATTTCCGCAAATAAATAGGAGAGCGAACATATTCAGCAGGGTTTGCCTTGATGCACCATCAAACAGAGTGTCGGCAGGCTCGTTCTCAATCTGGGATTCACGCTCTACACTTGCTGGTTAGTTTGAAACACAGCAAAGGATGGACATGAATCAGTTGGAGGCGCTCAAGCAATTCACAACCGTGGTCGCGGACACCGGTGATTTTCATCAATTGGCGCAGTTTCAACCGCAAGATGCCACCACCAATCCATCCCTGATTCTCAAGGCGGTTCAAAAGACCGAATATGCGCCGCTGATGCGCGCTACCGTGGCGCAGTTCAAAGACAGAGGGCTGGACGAAATCATGGACCGGACGCTGGTGCGCTTCGGCTGCGAGATTCTGAACACCATCCCCGGCCGTGTCTCCACCGAGGTCGATGCCCGCCTGTCTTTCGACACCGTGGCCACGGTCACGCGCGCCGAGCGACTGATCGAGCTGTATCAGGCCGCAGGCATCCACACCGAGCGCGTGCTCATCAAGATCGCCGCCACCTGGGAAGGGATTGAAGCGGCCCGCATTCTTGAGCAGCGCGGCATTTACACCAACCTGACGCTGCTGTTCTCCTTCTGTCAGGCCGTTGCCTGCGGCCAGGCCAAGGTCCAGCTGATCTCGCCCTTTGTGGGCCGCATCTACGACTGGTACAAAAAGCAAGCCGGCGCGCAATGGGATGAGGCCGCCATGGCTGGTGCCAATGACCCCGGAGTGCGCTCGGTGCAGAAAATTTACGACTACTACAAGCACTTCGATGTTTCCACCGAAGTCATGGGTGCAAGCTTTCGTAATACCGGCCAGATTCTGGCTCTGGCGGGCTGTGATCTGCTTACCATTGCACCTGAGCTGCTGGCCCAGCTCCGTGCACAGCAGGACGACGCCATGCCTTTGGCCCGCGCCCTGGACCCGGACAAGGCCAGGGCCCAGCCGCAGGAGCGCGTTTTGTACGACCAGGCCTCGTTTCGCTTTGCGCTGAACGAAGATGCCATGGCCACGGAAAAGCTGGCCGAGGGCATTCGCGCTTTCACCGCAGACACCCTGAAGCTGGAAGCATTGATGCAGCAAGCGGCTGCAGATTGACGGGAATTTCCTTTGATGCCTCTTTGTCACGAGCTGCCTGCCTGGCAGGCTTTGCAAACCCATTACCGGTCGCAGATCCAGCATCTGGATTTGCGCCAGGCTTTTGCACAGGACCCACAACGTCTTGATGCCCTGAGCATGCAGGCACCATATGTCTTCGCCGACCTGTCGAAGAACCTCTGGACTTGCGAGACCGAGGCCTTGCTGGGGCAGCTTGCAGCCGAGAGCCAGCTCGCTTGCAAACGCGATGCCATGCTGGCCGGCGCAGCCATCAATACCAGCGAGCAGCGCAGCGCGATGCACTGGCTGCTGCGCACTCCCGCAGACGGCGGGCAGCTCGCCCAGTCCCCTGTGCTTCGCTCCTGGCCCCAGGACATGCGTTCGGCACTGCGTGAAGTGCACGACACGCTGGATCGAATGCTCGCCCTGGCCGATCAGATCAGGGGCAGCCAGCAGATCACTGATATCGTCAATATCGGCATCGGCGGCTCGCACCTGGGTCCGGAAGTCGTGGTCAATGCCCTTGAGGACTGGATAGACCAGGACAAGAACTTTCACTTTGTCTCCAATGTAGACGGCCATGAACTGGGACATGTGCTGCGGCGGGTCAAGCCGGAAAGCACGCTGTTCCTGATTGCCTCCAAATCCTTCACCACGGCAGAGACCATGCTGAATGCACGCTCGGCCAGGCAGTGGTTTCTCGATCATGGAGGCAGCGCAGATCCACAGGCCTCCTGCTCTATCGACCGACACTTCGTGGCTCTCACCTCCAACACACAGGCGGCGGCAGAGTTCGGCATACAGCGCACACTGGGTTTCTGGGACTGGGTGGGCGGACGCTTTTCACTGTGGTCCGCCATCGGACTGCCCATTGCCATCGCCATAGGTTCGGAGCAATTCAGGGCGCTACTGGGCGGCGCGCATGCGATGGATGCCCACTTTTTCACAGCCCCCCTGCAAAGCAATCTTCCGGTGCGCCTGGGTCTGCTGGATGTCTGGTATCGCAATTTCTGCCAGTTTTCCAGCCGCTGCATTGCGCCTTACAGCCATGGTCTGCGCCGCCTGACGGCCTATCTGCAGCAGCTGGAGATGGAGAGCAATGGCAAAAGCATCAACAAGAATGGCGTTCGACTCACAGCTCCCACTGCACCGGTGATCTGGGGCGAGCCCGGCACCAATGGGCAACATGCTTTTTTCCAGATGCTGCATCAGGGGCGCGATGTCATACCGGTCGAGTTCATCGCCCTGCGCGACGGGGGCAAATACCTGGGAGAGCACCATCAAAGCCTGGTGGTCAACGCGATTGCCCAGGCCCAGGCGCTGATGGTGGGGCGCAGCGGCGAAGGTCTGGAAAAAGACTGCGACGGCAATCGCCCCAGCAGCTTCCTGATGCTTGAAAGACTGGACCCCGCCTCTCTGGGCGCCTTGATCGCGCTGTATGAACATCGCATCTTTGTCTCCGGCGCCATCTGGGATATCAACAGCTTCGACCAGTGGGGTGTGGAGCTGGGCAAGAAGCTGGCAAAGCAGCTGCATACCCGCCAGAGCCACAATGACTGGGCAGGAGTGGACGCATCGACGCAGGAGCTGATGAAGCGCCTGATGCAAGGTCACTGAGCATCACGAACAGCGAGCCCGCTAGGGCTCATGCTTCAAGCCTGCTCAAACCGCGCTGGTTTGCGGCAAATGGGGATAGCGCACGCCGGCCAGACCTTCCAGCCCAAACTCGGCGAGCAGCTGAAGCAGGCGTTGCGCCGCACTGCGCTTTTTCTGCCCCGTGTAACGGGCCACGATCAATTCGTTTTTCATGCTGTGCTCCCAGCCCACCAGCTCGGTGACCGTGACCTGGTAGCCGCAAGCCTCCAGATACAGACAGCGCAGCACATTGGTAATCTGACTGCCCATCTCGCGAGTGTGGATCGGGTGACGCCACAACTCGGCCAGCGGAGTGCGCGCCAGACTCATGGCCTTGGTCTGGCGCAGGCATGCTGCCACCTCTGCCTGACAGCAAGGCACGAGCACCATGGCCTTGGCCTGCTTTTCCAGCCCGAAGGCTATCGCATCATCAGTCGCCGTATCGCAGGCGTGCAAGGCCGTGACCACATCGAACTGCGCGGGCATGAAGTCTGCTCGCGTCGACTCGGCCACCGACATATTGAGAAACTCCATGCGATCGAAGCCAAGTTCAGTCGCCAACTTCTGAGACGCCTCGACCAGCGGCGCACGCGTCTCGATACCGAAAATCCGGCCCTGAGCCAAGGCCTTGAAATACAGGTCGTAAAGAATGAACCCCAGATAGGACTTGCCCGCCCCATGGTCAGCCAGTGTCACGGCATGCCCATCCTTAGACAGTTCTGTCAGCAAAGGCTCGATGAACTGATAGAGGTGATAGACCTGCTTGAGCTTGCGGCGCGAATCCTGATTGAGCTTGCCCTCGCGCGTCAGAATATGCAAAGCCTTGAGCAGCTCAAGGCTCTGGCCGGGCTTGAGCCCCAGTTGCTCGGCGATATCAAGTGCCCCTGCTTTGGCGGGCTTTTGCAGGCTCTGCTTTTTGTCGGTCTTACCCATCACTTCTCTGCCTTTGCCTCACCATGGCCGGTCACGGGGCAGCGAGCCCCGACATCCAGATCCAGCCAGCCCTCGATGCCGATCTTTTCCAGCGTTTCCATATTGCGCTCGTATATCGTTTCGGCTTCAGGAAACACCTCCACTGCCTTGTCGATGCTGTCTTCCCGCAGCAAATGCAATATGGGATAGGGAGCACGATTGGTGCAGTTGGTGACGTCATCCACATCCGTGCCCTCAAACTGAAATTGAGGATGAAACGAGGCGACCTGCAAGATGCCGCCCAGATCCAGCTCCTCGACCATGGCATCGGCCACTTCAAGAAAGTCATTGAAGTCCAGGAAGTCCTGCAAGGCATGGGGCAGGATCAGCAGCGTGGTGTCGCGTTTTTCCGCGCTGGCCTCGGCCAGGGCCTCAAGCTCGCGATGCAGGGCATCCGCCACGCCCTGTGCATCGCTCGCATCGCTGACGACATAGTGGATCTGGGCTTTGGCATGCACGCCTTTGGCGAAGGGGCAAAGATTGAGGCCGATGACTGCCTTTTCCAGCCAGCGCACGGTATCCGCAATCACAAGCTCTGGCGGGAAAGCCTGATCGGCGATGGTTGAAGTTTCGGTCATGACAAGGCCCTCCAAAATGCAAACGGGGGCCATCGCCCCCAAAGAATGCGCACTGGGCGGGAAATATTCCGGCTCTAGATACACAGCGCCGCTATTTTAGCGATCCGGCCTGTGCCATGCTCGCCACTGGCAGCAAGACCGTTGGCAAGCATCCCTCAGGCCTCGCCCAGCAGCCTAAGCCCGGTAATGCGCTCATGCTCGCGCGCCGCATAACGATCCGTCATGCCCGCAATAAAGTCTGCCACCACTCGCGCACGTTCATGCAGGGTAGTGGCGATATGGGCACGCTGAACAAAGCGCGGCTTCATGCGCTCAGGCTCCACCATATAGGCGGCAAACAGCTCTTTCACAACTTGCTGGGCACTGTTCATGGTCTGCATGACTTGAGGGTGCCGATAGAGCTGCCTGAATAAGAACTGCTTGAGCACCAGGGACTGCGCTTTCATCTCTTCGCTGAAACCGATCAGCGTCCGGCCATGCTGACGAACCTCCTGCACCGAGTTCACAGCCGCCTGCTCAATACCGGCCTGTGAGTGATGGATGACGTCATAGACCTGGTCACTGAGCATGCGGCGAATGCTCTCATAGAGCAGCTTGCGCTGAGCATCCGGCAAAGCCAGATCGGGCCAATCCGCCAATGTCGAGGCGTAATAGCGGGCAAACAAAGGCACGGCTTCACGCAACTGGGCCATGGTGATCAAACCCGATCGAACGCCGTCGTCCACATCATGGGCGTTATAGGCAATCGCATCCGCCAGATTGCATAGCTGAGCCTCCAGAGAAGGCTGAGTGCCATCCAGAAAACGCTGAGCCACGCCGCCGGGCTCCCGTGCATTCAGCCATTGCGCATTGCTGAGCGAGCAATGCTTGAGAATTCCTTCGCGCGTTTCAAAAGTCAGGTTCAGACCGTCAAAGGCAGGATAACGCTCCTCCAACCTATCCACGACACGCAGACTTTGGAGGTTGTGCTCAAAGCCGCCATGGGGCTTCATGCACTCATTGAGCGCGTCTTGCCCCGCGTGTCCAAAAGGTGTGTGCCCCAGATCATGCGCCAGACAGATGGCTTCAACCAGGTCTTCATCCAGCCGCAAAGAACGCGCGATGGAGCGCCCCAGTTGCGCCACTTCCAGAGAATGCGTGAGCCGGGTTCGGAACAGATCGCCCTCATGGTTCACAAAAACCTGGGTCTTGTAAACCAACCTCCTGAAGGCCGAGGAGTGAACAATGCGATCCCGATCGCGCTGAAAGTCGCTGCGCGTGGGAGCCGGGGGCTCAGCAAAGCGACGCCCGCGACTTTGCTGGGGATGGCAGGCGTAGGAAGCCAGAGCGGTCATGCAAATCGCCTCAACAACTCAATGCAATGACTCTAACAGCTATGGGCTTGCCGCCCCCAGGGTCTGCTCACATAGCGCCATCCATCAAGCGCAGCAACTGCCTATCACTTCACGCACCAGCGCGTCGGGCGCCGACCTCATCACCGCCTTGCCAGGACCATCGATCAGCACAAAGCGGATTTCACCGGCTTCGGATTTCTTGTCGACCCGCATCAGCTCCAGATAGCGAGCGGCATTGTCATGGGCATCGATGACCGCTGCGCGCACCGGCAAGCCCGCTCGCTCAATCAGCTTGCGCAGGCGCGAGACAAAGCTCGCCTCCACCAGGCCAAGACGTTGGGACAGCTCAGCTGCCATCACCATCCCTGCCGCCACACCCTCACCGTGCAGCCAGTTGCCGTAGCCCATGCCGGCCTCGATCGCATGACCAAAGGTATGACCAAAATTGAGAATCGCGCGAAGACCCGCTTCCTTCTCGTCTTGCCCCACGACCCAGGCCTTGATCTGCACACTTCGCTTGACGGCATGGGCGAGCAAGTCGCGATCGCGGCGCAGCAGACCATCCATGTTCTGTTCAAGCCAGTCGAAGAACTGCATATCGGCAATGGGGCCGTATTTGATGATTTCCCCCAGACCTGCGCTCAACTCGCGCTCGGGCAGGGTATCCAGCGTAGCCAGATCGCAGAGCACCAGTTGCGGCTGGTAGAAGGCCCCAATCATGTTCTTGCCCAGCGGGTGGTTGATGGCCGTCTTGCCCCCCACCGAGGAATCGACCTGGGACAGCAGCGTGGTCGGCACCTGCACAAAAGGCACGCCACGCATATAGCTGGCGGCAGCAAAGCCCGTCATATCGCCCACCACACCGCCGCCCAGCGCAAACAGCACTGTCTTGCGATCACATCCATGCTGCAGCAGGGCGTCAAAGATCAGGTTCAGGGTCTGCCAGTCTTTATGCGCTTCACCATCGGGCAGCACCACCTCATGAACCTGGGCATATTGGCCGCTCAGGGCCTGCTTGAGCGCAGACAGATAAAGCGGAGCCACGACATCATTCGTCACGACCAGAGCCGCCGCCGCCTTGGGCAATGCCTGCCAAGTGGAGCTCTGGGCCAGCAAGCCTTCTGCAATCACGATGGGATAGCTGCGCTCTCCCAGATCAATATGCACCGTTTCCACGTTCAACCTCTCTCAAAATACATAGCAGGAACCACACGCAGTGTATTGACCAGCAAGCTTTTCAGCGCAATCAGGAATGCTGACCGAGTTCAATCTGCATGGCCACTCGCTGAGCCACCTGCGCAGCAGACAGGCCGCTGCCCGCCACCACAAAATCCGCCACTTCCTTGTAGAGCGGATCTCTGATGGCATGCAAATCCAGCAAGCGCTGCAATGGATTGTCCACCTGCAGCAAGGGGCGCTGCGTATCCCGCTGCAGGCGCTTGGCAATTTCATGCGGTGATGCACTCAGATAGACCACCTGTGCATGCTCGGTCAGCTCTTGCCGGTTTTCAGCCTTCAGCACGGCACCGCCACCTGTGGCAACCACCGTTTTCTCAGGTCGCGCCAGCAGCGCTGCCAGCACCACCTGCTCTACATCCCTGAATCTGGACTCGCCTTCCTTGGCAAAAAAATCGCGGATCGTGCAGCCGATATGCTCTTCAATGGCCACATCCACATCCACAAAAGGCATAGACCAACGCTTGGCCAAATAGCGTCCGATGGTGGATTTGCCGGAGCCTGGCAAGCCCACAAGGGCAATATGAAATTTCTTTAGAACAGTCATCGCGTTACCGTCATCCGCCAATCTGGCCAGCCCATGATTCTCGCAGCCCGCAGATATTACAAATGAAAAGGCCCGCATCAACTCGTGCGGGCCCTATGTAAAAACTGATAACAGTTATTTGCTGGTGCTGCGCGCCTGGCTCAGCATCCTGGGAGTGATGAAAACCAGCATTTCACGCTTGCTCGAAGCCTTGGTATTGCTACGGAACAAATGCCCCAACACAGGCAGATCTCCGAACAGCGGTACCTTGTTGAGCTGGTTGGTCTCCTCCAGCTCAAAGATACCGCCAATCACCACGGTGCCACCATTTTCGACCAGCACCTGGGTCTTGACATGCTTGGTATCAATGGCGACGCCCTGAGTCGTGGTCTCGCCGCGGCTGTCCTTGTTCACATCCAGATCCAGAATGATGTCGCCTTCAGGCGTGATCTGCGGAGTCACTTCCAGCTTCAGCACTGCCTTCTTGAACGCAATCGTCGTGGCGCCGTTCGGCGCCGTGACGGAATAAGGATATTCCGTGCCTTGCTCGATCAAGGCCTTGTTCTGGTCTGCGGTCACCAGACGGGGGTTGGAGATGATCTTGCCATCACCCTCAGCTTCCAGAGCGGACAGCTCCAGGGACAGAAAACGCGACATCGAGCTATTGAAGACCGAAAATGCGACCTGTCCCACCGTGTTAACGCCAGCAACACTGGCCGGCAAATTGACAAAATTGCCACTGGGGAACTTGGTCGATCCAGAGTTTCCGCCCGGCAGAAACTGGGACGATGTCATGGCGGCATTGCTGCCTGCAGCCCCTCCGCCAAACTTCACACCCAACGAACGGCCAAAGGTATCGCGTGCCTCCACAATGCGGGCCTCGATCATGACCTGGCGTACCGGCACATCCAGCGTTGCCAGCAAAGCCTTCATTTCTTCCAGCTTGGTCGGCGTATCCGTCACAAACAACTGATTGGTGCGTGGCTCGGAAATGGCGGAGCCACGCGACGACAGAAAGCGCGTGCTGGAACCTGTGCCGCCGGCACCACCGCCGCCTGTCGAAGTCGTGATCTGCTGCAGAATGTCCGCCGCCTTCGCATAGTTGAGCTGGAAGCCTTGCGTGCGCAGAGGCTCCAGCTTCTGGATCTCCATGGCCGCTTCGTAGTCACGCTTGGTACGTGCGTCAATCTCGTCCTTGGGAGCGATCCAGAGCACGGAGCCGGACTTGCGCATACCCAACCCCTTGGCATCCATGATGATCTGAAGAGCCTGGTCCCAAGGGACATCCTTCAGACGCAGAGTCAAGGCACCGGTCACCGTATCCGAGGTGACGATATTGAAGTTGGTGAAGTCCGCGATGACCTGCAGCAAAGAACGCACTTCAATATTCTGGAAATTGAGCGACAGCTTTTCGCCGCTGTAGCCCGGGCCTTGCGTCAACTTGCTGGTGTCGACCTTTTTCTGGCGCACTTCCACCACGAACTGATTGTCGCTCTGGTATGCGCTGTGCTCCCAGTCCCCCACGGGGTCAATGCGCATCCGAACACGATCACCTTGCTGAGTGGTCGAGATCGTTTGCACAGGCGTACCGAAATCTCCCACATCGAGCTTCTTGCGCAAATTTTCAGGCAGGGCTGTACGCAGGAAGTCCACCGTCAGACCCTTGCCCTCCTGCCGCAGATCCACCCCAACCTGGCTGCTGCCAAGGCTGACGACAACCCGGCCGGAGCCATCGCTACCACGGCGAAAGTCGATACCGCGAATCGGAGCTGCATCAGAGGCTGCCGTCTTGTTCTCGAACACCGGAGCCATGACAGGAGCCGCAGCTGCAGCGGCTGTCGCCGCACCTGCGGGATCAAGCAAGATCAGCAAAGATTTGCCCTGGCGCTGCAAGCGGTAGGTCGTAGCCGTCCTCAGGTTCAACACCAGACGCGAGCGACCCGATGCTTCCACCAGATTTGCTGATCGCAGATTGCCCTGATTGAATTCAAGCAAGGACTTGCCTGAACCATTGCTCACACCCGGAAAATCCAGAGCGATACGCGCAGGAGACTGAACCACGAATCCGGTCGGGTCTGCAGCCAGCGGTTCGGACATCTCAACACGGACGACCTCGGAGCCTGACTGCAAAGTGCCTGTAACAGCCTCAATGCGTGCTTGCGCCCAAGCTGCCGAAGAAAGCAAAAGGCCGCTCAGGGTCAGACCCCAACGGGCCTTCGCCATAGTGCTGCGATTAATACCCATCATTTGCCAACCTCCTGCAACTCCAAAGTGCTTGTTCTTTCAATCCAGTCACCACCGCCATCCTGGATAATTTCTCTTAGCTGGATGGAGTTTTCCGTAATCTTGGTGATCTTTCCGTAGTTCTGCCCCAGATAGTTGCCAACACGTACCTGATAGAGCAGACCGCCAACTTTGACCAAGGCCGTGGGCACGTTCTTTTTGTCGAGACTGCCCACCATGGTCATGGTGTCCAGCGGCTCGGCCTCCAGCGGCTCCTTGCGGCGACTCAGCTCTGGCGTGAGCAACGCCGTGCTGATGTTGGATTGCGCAGACTCCTTGCGCAGCACCTGGATCAGCTTGAGCGGATTGAAGGGTTCCATGCCATCAGCGCCTGTATAGGCCTGGGGTTTGAAAGGCTTGGGCTCTTCCAGAGGAGTCACACGAGGCCTGGCATTGGCCCGCTCCTGGGCCATCCACTCACGCAGTTGCTCCTCCTCGGAGGAGGCGCAGCCCGCCAGCAAAGCACTGCTCATCAGGACCAACCAGACAGGGCTCAAGAATGCTCTGCTCATTTCTTCCCCTTGGCCGCGTCGCGCTGCGCCTTGACTTCGTCCGCATCCAGATATCGGAATGTCCGTGCCGTGGCATCCATGGACAGCACATCCGTGTCCTTGCCGCCCGGAGTGATGGACAGATTGTTCAAGGTCACAATACGGGACAGGAAAGCGATATCCGAGGCAAAAGCACCGATGTCGTGATAGCGCCCAGTCACCTTCAGGGTGATTGGCAGCTCGGCGTAGTACTCCTTGGCCACCATGGCGCCAGGGCGGAATACTTCAAACTGCAGACTACGTCCCAAGCCTGCCTGGTTGATATCGGAAAGCAGAGCAGCCATCTCCGCTTTGCTGGGCAGTTGCTTTTCCAGCTGCATCACATACTGCTGCACCTGCTCGCGCTGCTTCTTCAAGCCATCCAGACTCACCGCCTTGATCATTTTCCTGGAGTAGTCTTCGCGCAGAGTCACCTCGGTCGCACGCTCGGCGTCCAGCTCTGCCTCGTAATCCTTCAGGATGACGAACCACAGCAAGGCAGCGACCGCGACTGCAATCGCAACATACAGCAGTGCCTTGGGCAAGGCAGGCCAGACCGAAGGATCATTGGGATCCAGATTCCGGAATTGACGCTGAACTCTCTCTTGCAGTGCAACGAAGTCGATGTCCAGAGATTTCTTCTTTTTTGCCATTACTGCGCCTTCACAGGGGAGGTCACAGCAAGCAGATTTTTCTCCGCATCGCTGGCCCTGGCCAGATTGAAGCGCAATGTGAATGCAGCTGCACGGCGCTTATCCTTGGCAGTCACATCAACCGTCTTGGCCACAATTTCCATCAGCTCCGGCTTGGAGAACCAGGGCGAGCCATCCGTAAGATTGCGCAGCATCTCGGAAATACGCTCATTCGACTGCGCAGTTCCCTGCATGGTCACAGACAGGCCTTCTTGCTTGATGCTGCTGATGTAGACACCGTCCGGCAGTTGTTTGACCAGCTCATTGAGCATGTACACCGGCAGATTGCGGTCGGACTGGAGATCCTCCACCGCCTTCTGTCGTGCACGCAGAGCGGCGATTTCAGCCTCAAGCCCCTCGATTGCCTTGATCTGTGTTTCCAGGACCGTGATTTCGGAGCGCAGCAAATTGTTCTTGTTCTGCTGGCCCTCGATCATCATCTGGAAGTACCAGTAAATCAGTGCTGCGATCAGCAGTCCACCCAGTGCGCCCAGCACCATATTGACCTGAAACGCTTCTTTACGGCGCTTTTTGGCTGCTTCGCGGTGCGGTAAAAGGTTAATCAGTATCACTCTTGAAACCTCCGCATGGCCAAGCCGCAAGAGGTCAGATAGGACGGCGCTTCACGCGCCATCCTCTTCAGACGCACGCCGCTGCCAATTTCCATGCCTTCGAAAGGATTGGCAAGACTGCAGGCACATCCAGTCTGCTGGCTGACGGCATCCACCAGCCCCGGCAAGGACGACGATCCACCGGCCAGCAAAACATGATCGACGCGGTTATAGGGAGTACTCGTGAAGAAGAACTGCAACGCCCGCGCCACTTCCTGGGTCAGGCTTTGCACGAAGGGCTTGAGCACACCAGCCGCATAGTCGTCTGGCAATTCGCCGTTGCGCTTCTTGGCTTCTGCCTCTTCCGGAGAAAAACCGTACTGGCGCGCAATCAACTGGGTGAGCTGTGCACCGCCAAAGGCCTGATCACGCTCATACAGCACCTCGTCATTGCGAAGCACCTGCATGCTGGTAGTCATTGCTCCCACCTCGAATAGCGCCACGACAGCGTCACGCCCGGCATTGGGCAAACGCGACACCAGACGCGTTGCTGCCGTTCGGGCGGCGTAGGGCTCGATATCGATCACGATGGGCTTGAGACCGGCAGCCTCGGCCAGGCCCTGGCGGTCCTGCACTTTTTCCTTGCGTGACGCCGCGATCAGCACATCCACATCGCCAGGCGATGCCAGCGACGGGCCTATGACACAGAAATCCAGGCTCACCTCATCGAGCGAGAACGGAATGTATTGATTGGCTTCGGACTCGACCTGAACTTCCATTTCCAGCTCGGTCAAGCCGGCTGGCAAGGTGATCTTCTTGGTAATCACAGCAGCTGCCGGCAGCGCCATGGCCACCTGCTTTGTACGCGTTCCGCTTTTCTTGACCAGGCGGCGCACAGCCTCCGCCACCTCATCAAATTTCTCGATATTGCCGTCGGTGATCCAGCCTTTTTCAAGAGGCTCAATCGCACAACGCTCCAGTTGCCACTCGCCGGATTTGCTTTTGGCCAGCTCGACCAGCTTCACGCTGGAGGAGCTGACATCAATGCCAAGCAAAGGCGCAGGCTGACGGCTGAATAAAGAACTCAGAGCAATCAACATGCCCCCCCAGGTTTGTAAGAATGGAAACAAAAGCCAGCAATACCCCGGGATCCTAGCAGCAAGCTATAGCAGAACATGCTTTGCTGCAGCGCTTTGCACCGTATTTCGTGGTCAAAAAAAGACAAACTTGTGTAACGTCAAACTGCAAGAACTTCAGTCCCTGCGCATACTGGTGCTTACCCTGTGATTTAGGATTCCATCAAAGCGCGGCCCCTCCCCTGCCGCCACGATGCTTTTCCGGGCGGCATTTCTATAATGCCCTACCCCTTGCCAATACTGCGAAATGCCGCCATCAGAACATTCTGCTCACCAGGCACCTGCGCCTGGGTCTCAAACTCCCAAAAAACGCATGCACTGGCTGCCGCGTTCCATTTTCTGGCTGATCGGACTTGCCGTCGCTGCTGCCCTGGCCGTTTTGCTGGCCGTGGCCGTGGCGCTGGCCATGGCTTACCCCAATCTTCCAGACGTCTCCGAACTTGCAGACTACCGCCCCAAGCTACCGCTGCGGGTCTACTCCAGCGAAGGCGCTCTGCTGGGCGAATTTGGGGAGGAACGTCGTACCCTGACGCCCATCAACGAGATCCCCAAGGTCATGACGGATGCGGTGCTGGCCATCGAAGACACCCGCTTCTTCGAGCATGGCGGCGTGGACTACAAGGGCATGCTGCGTGCTGCGCTGGCCAACCTGGGCAAGGTCAAGAGCCAGGGCGCCTCCACCATCACCATGCAGGTCGCGCGCAATGTCTATCTCTCTTCCGAGAAGACCTATACCCGCAAGATCTACGAAATACTGCTGACCTTCAAGCTTGAGCACTTGCTCACCAAGGAGCAGATCCTCGAGATCTACATGAACCAGATTTTCCTTGGCAACCGCGCCTATGGCTTTGCAGCAGCCTGTGAAGCCTATTTCGGCCATCCGCTCAAGGACATCACGGTGGCAGAAGCCGCCATGCTGGCCGGCCTGCCCAAGGCCCCATCGGCCTACAACCCGATCAGCAACCCCAAGCGCGCTCGCATCCGTCAGCTCTACATCATCGAGCGCATGGAGGAAAACGGCTTCATCACCGCCGAGCAGGCCAAGCAGGCCCGCGAAGAGCCGCTCAAGCTGCGTACTGCTGCCAATTCGACCCGCGTACATGCAGAGTACGTGGCTGAAATGGCCCGTCAGCTGATCTTTGCCCAATACGGCAGCGACGCCTATACCCGCGGCCTGAACGTCTACACCACCCTCAATGCCGGTGAACAAGAGGCTGCCTACAAGGCTTTGCGCGAAGGCATCATGAACTACGAACGTCGCCAGAAGTACCGCGGCCCCGAGAAGTTCATCACTTTGCCCAGCAACGCACAGGAGCTGGAAGACGCCATTGACGATGCGCTGGCCAACCATCCCGACAACGGCGATGTGGTTGCGGCCGTGGTGCTGGAAGCATCGCCTCGCAAGATCGTCGCGGCCCGTGCGGACGGTACCCATTTCGAGATCACGGGCGACAACCTCAAGCCCGCCGAATCCGGCCTCAGCCCCAAGGCACCGCCCAATATCAAGATCCGCCCCGGTGCCGTGATCCGCGCCATCAAGAACGCCAAGGGTGCCTGGGAAATCACCCAGCTGCCCGAAGTCGAAGGCGCTTTTGTGGCCATGTCCACGCAAACCGGCGCCATCCGCGCGCTGATCGGAGGCTTCGACTTCGAAAAGAACAAGTTCAACCACGTGACCCAGGCCTGGCGCCAGCCGGGCTCCAGCTTCAAGCCCTTCATCTACTCGGCGGCGCTGGAGCACGGCTTCTCGCCCTCCACCATGATCAACGACGCACCGATCTTCTTCAGTGCAGCAACCACCGGTGGCCAGCCCTGGGAGCCCAAGAACTACGACGGCCGCTACGACGGCCCCATGACCATGCGCACGGGCTTGAACAAGTCCAAGAACATGATCTCCATCCGATTGCTTCAGGCCATCGGTCCGAAGACCGGACAGGAATGGGCGACGCGCTTTGGCTTTGACGCCGCCAAACAGCCCGCCTACCTGACAATGGCCCTGGGCGCCGGCTCCGTCACGCCGCTGCAGATGGCGGGCGCCTATTCGGTGTTTGCCAACGGCGGCCACCGCATCAATCCCTGGCTGATTGCCCGCGTGACAGACCACAAGGGTCGCATCCTCTCCGAGTTCACGCCACCCGCGGTGAAGGAGCTGCCCCAGGCCATCCCCGAGCGCAATGCCTTCCTCACCGGCACCTTGCTCAATGATGTGGCACGCGTGGGCACGGCTGCACGTGCCCAGGCCACACTCAAGCGCCCCGACCTGTATGGCAAGACTGGCACCACCAATGACTCGGTGGACGCCTGGTTTGCCGGTTACCAGCCCAGCATTGCCGCAGTCTCCTGGATTGGCTACGACACCCCGCGCAATCTGGGCTCGCGCGAAACCGGTGGCGGCCTGAGCCTGCCCATCTGGATCAGTTTCATGCAGCACGCGCTCAAGGGCGTGCCAGTGGCCGAAGTGCAAACCCCGCCTGGCGTGGTCAATATGGGCGGCGACTGGTATTACGAAGAAAACGCACGCAACGGCGGCGTCTCCAGCCTCGGCATGGAAGGCGTCTCCGATCCTGGCAACGCAGGCCCGGGTGCCACCCAACCGCCGGCCGCAGAGGAGCGCAGCCGCATTCTGGACCTGTTCAGAAACTAAGGCCTCCAACAACAAAAAGCCTGCCTCTCATCGAGGCAGGCTTTTTTATTCCAGCACCCTGAATATTCAGGCCAGGGCCTTGAACTCCAGAGCCATGCCCGACTGCTCGCTCGCATATTGCGTCAGATTGGCAAAGAACTCGCCAGCACCCTTGGTGTCCAGCCAGACTTTCTTGTCTTCGTCAAAACGATAGTGAAAGCCGCCAGCCTTGGCCGCCAGCCAGATTTCATGCAGGGGTTTTTGCTGGTTGATGACAATCTGGCTGCGATTGGCAAACACCAAAGTCACCATGCCGCCCACGCGCTGGGCATCAAGGTCGGCATCGGTTTCGTCATTGATGCGATCACAGCATTGCTCCACAGCCAGCAGAAGTTGGTCGGCGCGATCCAGATATTCAAGGTCAGTCATTACAATTTGCCCATGTTGAAAGCCAACCAAATTTTAGTCAGGAGCATTGCCCTTGCGGCTTGTGCGGCGTCCCTGGCAGCACTTTCCGCCTGCGGACAAAAAGGCCCGCTCTATCTGCCTACGGATCCTGCGGCGCAGGGTCGCGCCACGCTGCCCGAAACACTGGGCATTTCCACCAAGCCTTCCAGCGCAGCAACACCCGCAACGAAAGCCACGCCGACAGAGGCTGACGAGATGCCCCGGACCGATGCCAAGCCCTGAGGCTTGATACACATCAACATGGCGCCCGGGCTTACTCTCTAGAGTGACGGCATCTTGTCCTTTGACAAACTGCCATGTCCATTGAGCTCTATCGCGACAAAAACCACGTCTGTCTGATGTTCACCGACCTCATCGAGGAGGACGGTCAGGCCATTCAGGCCAACCAGTTCCTGATTGTGGACAACGGCACGGGCGCCATCATCGATCCCGGTGGCAACCTGGCTTTCAACGAGCTGTTCATGGGCATGTCACGGCATTTCCCGCCGCAAAAGCTCGCCTATCTGATTGCCTCGCATGCCGACCCGGACATCATTGCCTCGCTGGATCGCTGGATGAGCAGCACCCGCGCACAACTGGTCATATCGCGCATCTGGGAGCGTTTTGCACCGCACTTCACCAAGGTGGGCAAAACGGAAAACCGCGTCATCGGCGTACCTGACTCGGGTGCACGCCTGCCTCTGGGCCACAGCGAGCTGGTGCTGCTGCCGGCGCATTTTCTCCATGCCGAGGGGAACTTTCACTTCTACGACCCCATCAGCAAGATCCTGTTCACCGGCGACCTGGGCGTGTCCCTGACCACCGGAGCAGAAGCGCAGAAGCCCGTCACCGACCTCGCTCCCCATATCTCGCGCATGGAAGGCTTTCACCGCCGCTACATGGTCTCCAACAAGATTCTGAGGCTATGGGTGCAGATGGCACGACAGTTGTCCATAGACATGATCGTGCCCCAGCATGGCGCGCCCATCATGGGCAAACAGGCGATTGGCGACCTGTTCAACTGGCTCGAAGGCCTGCAGTGCGGAATCGACCTGTTCGACCAGCGCGCCTACCAGCTGCCCTCAGCAGAGATCGACCCGGTCTCGCGTCAGGTACGTCCGCCCCTGCGCGCTGTAGCCGGTTGATTGCCTCTGAGTGCGCGCAGCACTCGCCAGCCAAGCAAGCTGCCGAGAATGGCTGCATAAACAGCCACCTCGGCAAAATTGTTCTTGCCGGCACGCATCCAGAAAAAATGCAGCAAGGCCAGCGGCACCGCCACATAGACGGCGCGGTGCAGCCATTGCCAGCGCTTGCCGCCCAGAGCCCTGAGCATGAACTTTGGCGAGGTGGCAGCCAGCACCAGCAGCAGCAGCCAGGTGCTGAAACCCACCAAAATGAACGGACGCTTGGGGATATCGGCCAGGATATCGCCCCAGTCCAGTCCCATGTCGAACCAGGCATAGCAAAGCAGGTGCAGACAGGCGTAGAAGAACACGTACAGACCCAGCATGCGCCGGTAACGCACCAGCAGGTTCCAGCCGCTGAACTGACGCAGCGGCGTCACCGCCAGCACGATGCAGAGAAAGCGCAGGGTCCAGTCGCCCGTGCTGCGCAGCAGGGCTTCGGCCGGATTGGCCCCCAGCCCGTCGGTAAACGCCGCATAGAACAGCCATGCGCAAGGCAGCAGGCACAGCGTGAAGACCAGCGGCTTGGCCCAGGGCTTGAGCAACCAGGCCTGCATCAGTAGAACTTCTTCAGGTCCATGCCCGCATACAGCGACGCCACCTGATCGCCATAGCCGTTGAACAGCAGAGTCTTGCGGCGCTTGGCGAACAGCCCGCCCTCACCGATGCGCCGCTCGGTGGCCTGGCTCCAGCGTGGATGATCGACCTCGGGATTCACATTGGAATAAAAGCCGTACTCGTTGCGTGCCGCCTTGTTCCAGGCCGTGCCCGGCTCCTTGTCGGTCAGGCGGATCGCCACCAACGACTTGGCACTCTTGAAACCATATTTCCAGGGCACGACCAGGCGCAGCGGCGCACCATTCTGGTTGGGCAGAACCTCGCCATACATGCCGAAGGCCAGCAGCGTCAGCGGGTGCATGGCCTCATCCAGCCGCAAGCCTTCGGTATAGGGCCAGTCCAGCACGCCACTTCTGAGTCCGGGCATCTGGGCCTTGTCGGCCAGGGTGACGAATTCCACATACTTGGCGCCTGAGAGCGGCTGCACCTTCCTGAGCAGCTCGGACAGCGAATAGCCAACCCAGGGGATGACCATGGACCAACCCTCCACGCAGCGCAGGCGGTAGATGCGCTCCTCCATGGGCGCGAGCTTGAGCAGGCTGTCGATGTCCAGGGTCTGCGGCTTCTGCACCAGACCTTCTATGCGTACCGTCCAGGGCCGGGTCTTGAGCGTGTGCGCATTGCGTGCGGGCTCGTCCTTGTCCAGACCGAACTCGTAGTAGTTGTTGTAGCTGGTCACGTCCTGGTAGCTGGTGGTCGCCTCCACGGTCATGGCACCGGCCACCTTGCTGACCACGCCCTTCAGGGCGGGCAGATGCACGCGATCGGCAGCAGCCAGCGCGTCACGGCCGGCCCAGCCGGCCAAGGTGGCGCCAGCCGCCCCCATGGCCAGGGTCTGCAGAAAATCCCGGCGCTGCAGGTATTGGGTCTGAGGCGTGATCTCGCTGCTCAGTGGATGTTCAAAGCCTTGGTTGCGGTGACGTATCAGCATAGGAATGCTCCCAAACGACGATCAAGAGTAGTGCGATTTGGAAGCCCTCTGGGTCAGCAAAGTTCCTCCGAACTCCTCAATAAAAAAGGAGCTGCTTACGCTTGATGATCAACGGTTTCAGATTGTTTTCAACCTGAAATCCTTATTCAATCAGCGCAAGCAGCTCCTATTTTCTGGAGTGCCTGGTGCGAAGCCTACAGCTCGCCGTAGCTGTGCAGCCCCGACAGAAACATGTTCACGCCCAGGAAAGCAAAGGTCGTGACGGCCAGACCCGCCAGCGCCCACCAGGCGGACACCGTGCCGCGCAGACCCTTCATCAGGCGCATATGCAGCCAGGCGGCGTAGTTGAGCCAGACGATCAGCGCCCAGGTTTCCTTGGGGTCCCAGCTCCAGTAACCACCCCAGGCCTCTGCCGCCCACAGAGCGCCGAGCACGGTGGCGATGGTGAAGAAGGCAAAGCCCACGGCGATGGCCTTGTACATCACGTCGTCCAGAATCTCGAACGAAGGCAGACGTGCGGCAATGCGCTTGCGCGAGAGCAGGATGCCGGCCACGATCAGCGCCGAGATGCCGAAGTACACCATCCAGTAGCTGCCGCCGTTCTCGGTCGCGCCCTTGCGAAAGACGATGGGCTCGAAGCACAGCACCACGCCCAGCAGCCACAGCGGCGCAAGCTTGTACCATTTGGTCTCGGTGGCCTGCTGCTTGATCAGGTAGGCAAACGCCACCATGGCCGACAGCGCAAACGTGCCGTAGCCGATGAAGTTGGCGGGCACATGCAGCTTCATCCACCAGCTCTTGAGGGCTGGCACCAGGGGCTGAATCTCATGGGCCTGGCGCACCAGCGTGTACCAGAGCAAAAAGCCCACCGCCGCGCTGACCACCAGCATCACAAAGCCGCCCAGGGCACGCGTGTCGTAGTGCTGCTCGTAGTACAGATAGAAGATAGACGTCATCCAGCAGAACATGACGAACACTTCGTAGAGATTGCTGACAGGGATATGGCCGATGTCCGGGCCCAGCAGATAGCTCTCGTACCAGCGCACCATGGTGCCGATCAGCGCCATGGCCACGGCCAGCCACGCCAGGCGCGAGCCCAGCAGCGACATGACCGAGCGCTCGCCCTTGGCAAACACGCCGATCCAGTAGAAAGCCGTGCTGATGAAGAACACCATGCTCATCCACAGGATGGCGGACTGGCTGGAGAGGAAGTACTTCAGGCCGAAGACGCTCTCCGATCGCGCCAGCTCCCCGCCATCCCCTCCCTGGTACAGGCCGATGGCCATCAGCGAGAAGCCGGCCACGGTCAGCATCAACACTGCCAGCGGGCGCCAGAACCAGCCCATCCAGATCATGGCCGGGATGGTCGCCAGCAAAATGCCCTTCTCATACACATCCATATAGGCGGCGTAGCGCTGCAGCGCATAGCCCAGGCCCACGGCCACCACGACCGCGAACAACCAGTCAAACCAGTTGCGGCGGGCGAAATAGCCTTCGTTCAGAGTCAATGTCGTGGTTGCGGTGTTCATACAGAACCTCCGGGAGTCTTCTTTTGTAAGGGCTTGGCCCCGATCAGCTTGTCGGCCAGCATGACGAACTCGCGGTCGCCATCCATGGTCTTGCGGTTGGTGGACAAGGCCATGTTCGCATGGCTGGCACCATTCGCAGGGGTCAGCCAGATCCAGATGCGGCGGTCACGCACGTACAGCATGGCAAAAACGCCGATGATCAGGAAGAGACACCCCAGGTAAACAATGTTTTTACCGGGAGCGCGCGCCACCTGGAACACGCTGGCCTGCACCTGCTTGAAGTCTTGCAGCATGAAGACCACGGGCGCCGGGTAGAACTGCGCATCGCTGAGCGAGAACACCGATTGCGTCATGAAGGCCTGGGTCTTTTCATCGTTCTCGAAAGGCTTGAGTCCCGCCTGCTGGCGCACCTGCTGGGCCAGCTCGAACAGCACGCCGTTCAGAATCCGCACCAGCACCTCGCCGGCGCGCTCGCGCTCGGCCTCGGGCACATTGCTGTCCATGAAGTCCGATATCGCCTGCAGACCACCGAGCTGGCGACCGTCAGGGCCCTTGAGCTTGCTGTCCTGACCGGCAAACAGCTCCAGCGCCTTGAGCGCGGACTGCGTCAACGGCTCGGCCAGCTCGGGCCTGGAGGCATCGACCGCCCGCTGCACATAGGCACGCGCTGCCTTTTCGGCCAGGGCCTTGCTCTGCATGGCCTGACGCAGCTGCATGAAGGTGTTCATCGTGCCTTCAGGGTCGGCAGGCACGCGCAGATAACGCATCTGATCGGCCTGGTTCTCACGCACGCCGAGCAGGAATACGGGCTGGCCGTCGCCCGTATCCACGGGCAGCATGTAGTTCTGGAACTCGCGCGCCTGACCCGAGGCATCGCGCAACTTGTAGCCCAC
Source organism: Comamonas sp. GW821-FHT11H03 (assembly GCF_058807955.1). Classification (NCBI taxonomy): domain Bacteria; kingdom Pseudomonadati; phylum Pseudomonadota; class Betaproteobacteria; order Burkholderiales; family Comamonadaceae; genus Comamonas; species Comamonas sp. GW821-FHT11H03. The sequence goes on along the minus strand of NZ_JBXARF010000002.1, from coordinate 222,743 downwards.
GCTGGGGCCGATATTGCGCAAATCCTTTTTGTCCATCGTCTTGTGGCCTGCGCCCAGGCGCGCGTCGATGGCCTGCCTCAGATCGACCTTGCGCACATCGGTGCCGACGCCGCCCTTGTCCTGGCCGCCGAAGTTCTCCACATTGATGGTGCGCAGTGCCGTGTACTCCAGCGTCACCTTGTCCTGTTGGCCATCGGCCAGCTTGCGCACGAACTCGGTGGAGTTGCCGATCACGCCCTCCACGTCGAAGGGCTGGGAGACGCCATCCATGGGCACGGCATGCAGCTTGACGCTGGAGCCGCCGTCATCGAAGCTGCTCTGATAGATCTCGATGCCCTTGTAGCTGGCCGGATGGTTCACTTCCACGCGCTTTTCCAGCTTCTCGCCCGTGGCGCGGTCATGAATCACGATATCGCTGGCAAACAGCTTGGGCATGCCGGTGGAGTAATACTCCACGATGAATTTCTTGAGTTCCACCGAAAATGGCAGATCTTGCAGCAGGATACCGTCCGATTGATTCAGGATGGCAGTGCCGGACTGCGTACCTTCGGAGACCATGAGGTTGCCGCGGAAGGTCGGATTCTTGATGGACAGACGGTGCTCGGGTGCCACGTCCGAGATCATGCCGCCGCCGGTGTAAGGTGTTTTTCCGCCCAGCAGCATCTGCGCCCGCACGATGAGGTCGCCGTCAAACAGCCCGCCAATGCAGATCAGCACAATCGCACAGTGCGCGGCGATATAGCCCAGCTTGTTGACCGCGCCGGCCTTGGCCGCCAGCATCCAGCCGGTGCCGGGACCGGCCGCCGTGTCGCGCTGCTGCATCTTGACCTTCCAGCCGCCAGATGCCAGTTGTCGGCCGATGCGCTGGGCCGCCTCTTCGGTGCTGCCCGCCACATCGGCCTCGGCGCGATGGTGGAAAGCCTTGAGGCTTTGTTCGCGCAGGTTTTCCTTGTAGTTGCGGATGTCGGCCAGATATTTGGGGGCATGGCGGCTCACGCACAGCGAGGTGCTGATGACCAGAAACGCCAGAATCAGCAAAAACCACCAGGCGCTGTAGACCGCATTGAGCTTGAGCGCCAGAAACAGCTGCGCCCAGAAAGGGCCGAACTGGTTGACATAGTTGACCAGCGGTTCATGTTGCTTGAGCACCGTGCCGATGACCGATGCGATGCAGATCACCGTGAGCAGTGAAATCGCAAAGCGCATGGAGGCCAGCAACTCCAAAGTCGCGCGCACTGCCTGTGAGCGAGAGGAGTCACGATCGCGAAGTGGAAGGTCTGACATGAGGATGAGATAGAGCCGAACGCAAAAAGGCGGGCCATCTGCTGAACTAGCCGATGGGCCCGCCTGACTTGGGGGGTGCCAGATGCCTGAAAGTTCCCGAAGTCACCCGCGCATCTGGTGAAAAGGATTTTTAACGCAAGCCAGCTATATAGTCTGCCACGGCCTTGATTTCGCGATCATTAAGCTTGGCAGCAACCTGGGCCATGGGAATGCTATTGCTGCGCTTGCCGTCGCGAAAATCCGTCAACGACTTCACGGTGTAATCCGCATGCTGACCCGACAGACGCGGGTACTGGGCCGGAATGCCGGAGCCGTTGGGGCTGTGGCAGCCCGCGCAGGCGGCAATCTGGCGCTCCTGAATGCCGCCGCGGTAGATGCGTTCACCCAGGGCGATGGAGTCCTTGTCCTTGGAGAAGCCGTTCTTGGGTGCCTGGGTATGCAGCCAGGCTGCAATGTTCTGCATGTCGCCATCGCTGAGCGTGGAGGCAAAGCCCTTCATCACCGGGTCGTTGCGCTTGCCATCCTTGAACTCGCGCAGCTGCTTGACCAGATACTCGGGGTGCTGGCCTGCCAGCTTGGGCTGCAGGGGAATGGTGGAATTGCCGTCTGCGGCATGACAGGCGGCGCAGACCGCCCCATAACTGGCTTGCCCTTTGGCAGCATCCGCCTTGACAGGTGTTTCTCCCGCAGAAAATGCGGGGAAGGCAGGTGCTGCGAAAATGGCAGCAGTCAGCAAAGAGGCAAGCAACTTCATATCAAGGGGCAGGGTCTATTGTTGAGAGCTCGAATCCGTCAAATTCTACAATGGGCCTCCCTGAAATAGTTACCGTCATGACCCATGCTTCCCCGGATACCACTGCCGGAAAAACACTTTCTTTGATCGACAGCAAGCTTGCGATGGGCTGGATGCACACCGCACGTTTTTTCACGACTGCGGCCCAGCTCAACCAGTTGCCCAAGGTCGACGTTCCCGAGATTGCCTTCGTCGGTCGCTCCAACGCCGGCAAGTCCACCGCCATCAACACGCTGACCCAGCAAAAGCAGCTGGCTTTCGCTTCCAAGAAGCCAGGCCGTACCCAGCACATCAACCTGTTTGCACTGGGCAAGCAGGGCGTGACCGATGCCGTGCTGGCCGACTTGCCCGGCTATGGCTACGCTGCCGTCTCCCGCACCGACAAGGAGCGCTGGCAGCGCGTCATGCTCAACTATCTGATGAGCCGCGAAAGCCTGTCCGCCGTGGTGCTGCTGTGCGACCCGCGTCTGGGCCTGACCGAACTCGACGAAGCCCTGCTGGATGCCATCCGCCCACGCGTGGAGCAAGGCCTGAAGTTTCTCATCGTGCTGACCAAGGCCGACAAGCTGACCCGCGCCGAGCAAGCCAAGATTCTGTCCATCACCAAGCTCAATGCCGGCGGAGGTGAGGTGCGCCTGTTCTCCGCCCTCAAAAAGCAGGGGGTGGACGATGTGGCCCAACTGCTGTGGCACTGGTGCCACCCCGAGGGATTGCCCCAGGCGGGATTGCCCCAGGCCGCTCCCGTCACCCAAGCGACGCCTGCGGACGAGACTCCTGCGCAAAATCAGCCATAGGCGCTTATCTTGCAAGCGCCAGAAGCTACAAAAAGGAGAGCTTCATGGTCACGACTTGCATGCATACCCTGTCCACAGGGGTTGAACTGGAATGCCGCACCACCGGCAAGCCGGGTCAGCCCCTGTTGCTGTTTCTGCACGGCTTTCCCGAAGGGGCCTTCATCTGGGATGGGATGCTTGAGCAGTTTGGCAGCCGCTACCGCTGCGTGGCGCCCAATCTGCGCGGCTATGGCCGCTCCAGCCAGCCCACGGCCATCAGCGACTACCGTGCCAAATACCTGGTGGAGGATCTTGCCGCCCTGATTGCGCTGGAAAACCCTGCCAAGCGCGCTGCCTGCGTGATTGCCCATGACTGGGGGGGCGCCGTGGCCTGGGGCCTGGCCAACCGCTATCCCCAGCAGCTTGAGCGGCTGCTCATACTCAACTCCCCGCATCCCGGCAGCTTCTTGCGCGAACTTCAGTCCAACCCTGTGCAGCAGTCCGCCAGCCAATACATGCACTTTCTGCGCCGACCCGATGCGCACGAGCTGCTGGCCGAAAACGGCTGGCAGCGCATGCTCGGATTTTTTCAGAACCCCGACGGCAGCATGCCCGCATGGCTGACGCCCGAGCGCAAGCAGCAATACCGCGAGCATTGGGACCTGGGCGTGCACGGCGCCTGCATGTTCTATGCAGCCAGCCCGCTGGTGCCGCCCCGTCCGGGCGGCAGCGCCGATGAACTGCAGGACATTCGCGAACTCAGCCTTCCCGATGAAATGCTGCATATCCCTGTGCCGGTGCGCATTCTCTGGGGGGACAGCGACCTGGCGCTACAGCCTGCTCTGCTGCATGGGCTGGAGCAATGGGTGCCGCAGCTGGAGATAGAGCATCTCCAGGGCTGCAGCCACTGGGTGGTCCATGAGAGGCCCGAGGCCGTGCAGCGCGCCCTGGCCGAGTTCTGCTGATGCCAGGTCGCTCCTGAAAAAGGAAGCAGCCGGCTTCTTTCCACCCGGGCTTTCAAGCCGCTTTGATGTTTACTCTTTGGAATACAGCGATGGCTCGCCATCCGGGCGGGTCTTGAAGCGTTTGTGCACCCAGTAATACTGCGGAACCATGGTCATGATGGCGGCCTGCAGCTCACGGTTCATGCGGGCGGTGTCGGCCACATGGTCGTCAGTCGGGAAGCTCTCCCAGGCCGGCGTCAGCTCGGCCACATAGCCTTCAGGCGTCATGCGGTTGTAGAGCGCCACCACCTTGGCCTTGCCCAGGCGCGCAAAGCGCGAAAGCGAGGGAATCGTGGCCGTGTTTTCCACCGCAAAAAAGGGCACGAACACCGAATCGTTCTTGCCATAGTCCATATCGGGCAGCAGATACAGCAGCCCGCCCTTGCGCAGGCACTGGATGATGGGTTTGACGCCATCGGCGCGGTTGAGCATCTTCACATTGCCGAAGCGCTGACGGCCATTCATGAACCAGGCATCCAGGTCCGGATCGGGATTGGTGGCAAAGATGGAGGTGAACTCGCGCTCGGTATTGAGCGGCAGGGCCAGGCCACCGGCATCCATGCTGTAGAAGTGCGGCGCGAAGACGATGGTGGGCGTATCGCCCTCCAGCTCATGCGTGGCCCCGACCAATTTGACACGGCTGCGCACCAGCTCCTCGGAGCCGAACCACAGCCAGCTTCTGTCGAGAAAAGTCTGGCAAAAGACTTCAAAGGACTCTTTCGCCCAAGCTTTGCGCTGCACCTCAGGCACATCGGGAAAGCACAGCTCGAAGTTGCGCAGCGCGATGCGCCGGCGTTGGCCCGCCACCACAAACAGCACACGCCCCACAAGCTTGCCCAGGCCACGCAGCACGGGCAGCGGCAGCTTGGCCAGCACATGCATGCCGGCAATGGCGATCTTGCTGGCGCTCATGCCTTCTCCCCCGAGAGTTGCTTGTCTTCACGTGGCTGCTTGTAGCGGCCATAGCCCCACAGATATTGCTGCGGAGACTGGCGAATGGTGGTTTCCATGGCGCGATTGATAAGCGCCACGGTGGCGTCCAGCGATTGAGATTCGGGCACAGGCAATTCCTCTAGATACAGCGTGTAGCCCCGCCCCCAGGACTTGCGCTCGCACCGGGCCACGATCACCGTGGCCCCGGTCTGCAGCACTAGGCGTGCCGCCAATGTCATCGTATACGCATCGCGCCCGAAAAAAGGCGACCAGATGCCCAGACCATTGGGCGGCACCTGATCGGGCAGCAGCCCCACGGCCGCGCCCTGGCGCAGCGCCTTGATCATCTGACGCACGCCCGCCAGGGTGGTCGGAACGGCGTGAACGCCAGGACGATTGCGCGCGGTTTCCAGAATTTCGGCCAGCCAGCCCTGGCGTGCGGGGCGGTAGAGCACGGTGATTGCGCCATGCCGATCCGACCAGCGCCGCGCTGCGGCCTGCACCGACATCTCGAAGCAACCCAGGTGGGGCGTAAGAAAGACGATACCCTTGCCCTTGGCATATGCCTGTTCGGCGCATTCGCCATTGACAATGTCGCAGTCCGGCAACTGGCCCAGCCAGATGCGCGGCATCTCGAACACCATGCGCCCCGCATGCCCCACCGCAGCCCTGACCTGGGCAAACCCATAGCCGGCCTGCGCGGCATTGGCTGCAAATCGGCGCCGATAGGTGGGAGATAGCGCCCAGGTCACCCAACCCATGGCAGCGCCAAGGCCATGCAATAGCCATAAAGGCAGTGCAGCAAACAGTCGAAACAGGGAAGGCATTAGAATAGCGGGGTCGCTGAGTTAAAGAGCAACTTGCAGGGCGACGTAAAAACAAAACTGCTAAAGCGTTCGCCAGACTTCGAAGCTCGGGCAACGCAATTGCCCAAGCTACAAGGAGTTATATCAATGGCGAACAGCGATTTTCTATTTACCTCGGAATCGGTTTCTGAAGGCCACCCCGACAAGGTTGCCGACCAGATCTCTGACGCGATTCTGGACGCTATTTTCACCCAAGACCCGCACAGCCGCGTGGCTGCCGAGACACTGACCAACACCGGTCTGGTGGTATTGGCTGGTGAAATCACCACCGGTGCGAATGTGGACTACATCCAGGTCGCACGCGACACCATCAAGCGCATCGGCTACGACAACACCGAATACGGCATCGACTACAAGGGTTGTGCGGTGCTCGTCGCCTACGACAAGCAAAGCCAGGACATCGCCCAGGGCGTGAACAAGGCCAGCGATGACGAACTGAACACCGGCGCTGGCGACCAGGGCCTGATGTTCGGCTACGCCTGCGACGAAACGCCCGAGCTGATGCCCGCGCCCATCTATTACGCCCACCGTCTGATGGAACGCCAGGCCCAGTTGCGCAAGGATGGCCGTCTGCCTTTCCTGCGCCCAGACGCCAAGAGCCAGGTGACCCTGCGCTATGTGGACGGCAAGCCCCACAGCATCGACACCGTGGTGCTGTCCACCCAGCACAGCCCCGATCAGTCGGAAACGGCAACCAAGATGAAGGCATCGTTCACCGAAGCCATCATCGAAGAGATCATCAAGCCCGTGCTGCCCTCCGAGTGGCTGCTGGACACCAAGTACCTGATCAACCCCACGGGCCGCTTCGTCGTGGGCGGCCCTCAGGGCGACTGCGGCCTGACCGGCCGCAAGATCATTGTGGACACCTACGGCGGTGCCTGCCCCCATGGTGGCGGTGCGTTCTCCGGCAAGGATCCAACCAAGGTGGACCGCTCGGCCGCCTACGCCGCGCGCTATGTAGCCAAGAACGTGGTGGCCGCTGGTCTGGCGCGCCAGTGCCAGGTGCAGGTTGCCTACGCCATCGGCGTGGCCCGCCCCATGAACATCACCGTGTACACCGAAGGAACCGGCGTGATTCCCGATGCGGAAATCGCCAAGCTGGTGGCCGCGCATTTCGACCTGCGCCCCAAGGGCATCATCCAGATGCTGGATCTGCTGCGCCCCATCTACAGCAAGACTGCGGCTTACGGTCACTTTGGCCGCGAAGAGCCCGAGTTCACCTGGGAACGCACCGACAAGGCGGCTTTGCTGCGCGCCGCTGCCGGCCTGAAGTGATTCGGACACCCGCAAAAGCGGGTCTGAGTATCTGAGGGCTTGGGCCCTCAAGCCTCCTCAAGAAGCCATCGCGAACCATCGCGGTGGCTTTTTTGTTGTCGGATCAAGCCGACAAGGATTTCCCCAAAATGAGCACCACAAGCCTGTACCCGGCGGCTTAGGCTTGAAACATCGCTTCAGACAAAGGAGTTCCGATGCTCAAGTGGGCCATTATTTTTGCCATCATTTCCCTGGTAGCCGGTGTTTTCGGCTTCACCGGCGTAGCTGCAGGCGCAGCCGGCATAGCCAAGATCCTGTTCTTTATTTTTATTGCCGTTGCAGTGATCTTTGTCGTTCTGGCGCTGCTGGGCATAGGGGCTGTGAGCTAGCCGCCCTCAGCTGCAAACCCGCCCAAATGCCTGCCTTGTGCAGGCATTTTTCATGCACAGCGGCCTCGGAGCGTGTTTACGCGTTCTCAAAGCCCCCGGGCAGTCAGCGCCAGCGTCTGGCTGAAGCCGGGCTTGGCGCGGTAAAGCTGGGCGGGCCGATGCGCCCCGCCACCCAGCATGGCCCCTGGCACGGCCTCCAGCCAGTCCATCTCGTCCATCTTGCGCCTGAAGCTGACCTTGTTCAGCGGCTCACCCAGAATGTTTTCATAGACCTGCTGCAGCTGCGGCAGCGTGAAGGTTTCGCCGCACAGGTGCACGGGCAAGGAGGAATACAGGCTTTTGCTGCGCACGCGCTCCAAGGCGGCGTCCAGGATGGCACGGTGGTCGAACGGCAGCTGCGGCAAGGCCGAGAGCGGCACCACGCTGATGTCGGAGCGATTCGGCGGCAGGTTCTGCACGGGCAGCAAAGCGCAATAGGCGATCGCCACCGACCAGCCGCGCGGATCGCGCGCCGGGCCGCTGAACGTGGCCAGTTGCTCAAGATACGCACCTTCTATGCCCACCTTGGTTCTGAGCACGCGCGCCGCACTGGCCTTGGCGTCCGCATCCTCCTCGGTATGAATAAAGCCGCCGGGCAAAGCCCATACCCCGGCAAAAGGCGCAGCCTGACGACGCAGCAGCACGGCATGCAACTGCTGCTCCACCAGGGTCAGCAGCACCACATCCACACTCACCTGCACCGGTTCCCTGCGCTCATCACTTTGATTCATTTTTTTACCAACTTCGTTTTTCTCTCCTAATTATTTCACATCAATCCAAAATACTTAGTTGCAAATATATTTTAAGTAACTTAGACTGCCAACATTGCATCTCGCATGAAAGCTGAACACCATGAGTCATCCACAAACCCAGCTGCTCATCATTGACCCGCAAAACGACTTCTGCGATCTGCCCGCCGACTGGTGCCCCCGCTCGCCTGGCACTCGTCAGGCGATAGCACCCAGCCTTCCGGTAACGGGCGCTCATGCCGATATGCAGCGCCTGAGCAGCTGGATGGCAGCCCAGGGAGGCAAGCTGGACCAGATCACCATCACTCTGGACTCGCACCAGGCTTACGACATTGCTCATCCCGCCTTCTGGCAGCAGCGCGATGGCCGTGCCGTCCTGCCATTCACCCCGATCACGGCAGCGCAGGTCCGTACCGGCGACTATGCACCGCGCAACGCTGCCGAACGTGAACGCACGCTGCAATACCTGAATCAGCTGGAGGCCCAGGGCAGCTACAGCCTCATGGTCTGGCCGCTGCACTGCGAGATCGGTAGCTGGGGCCATGGCATGCATGCCAGCGTGCTCGCGGCCTGCCGCCAGTGGCAGGAGTTGCAGCACCGTGCCACCCGCCATGTCTTCAAGGGCATGAACCCCTGGACCGAGCATTACAGCGCCATTTGTGCCGAAGTGCCCGATCCGCAGGACCCCGAAACCGGCCTGAACACCGCCCTGCTGGCCCAGTTGCGCCAGAGTAGCACCCTGGTGATTGCGGGCGAGGCCAGCAGCCACTGCGTGCGCGCCACCACCGAGCACATCGTGGAGCACTGGGAAAGCGATGATTTCTCGCGCATCGTGCTGCTGACTGACTGCATGAGCCCGGTCGCCGGATTCGAGGCCGCGCACCACGACTTCCTGCAACGCATGCGTGCAACCGGTGTACGCTGCGAAACCAGCGCCAGCTTTGGCTTATGAGACAAATCAGCCTCTAGCACTTCTGGATCAAGCGCTAGCAGCTCATATTTTGAAAACACGACTTACGCAAAACGGGTTCGGGCCGGGCGACTGCCGCAGAAGGCAGGCCGTTGTTGCATTCTTGTTTGCGTAAGTCCTAGAAAAGAAGAACGGCATGAAGCCCATCATCACCAGCCTGCTGGACACCGACCTCTACAAGTTCACCATGTGGCAGGCCATGCTGCACCGCCACCCCCAGACCGAGGCCGCGTACGAGTTTGTCTGCCGCACGCCCACGGCCTTCCCCCTGGCCGAGTTGCTGCCCGAGGTGGAGCGCGAGCTGGACGCCCTGTGCACTCTGCGCTTCGACAAGGGCGAGCTGGACTATCTGGCTGGTCTACGCTTCATGAAGAGCGACTTCATCGACTTTCTGCGCATTTTCCAGTTCCAGCGCGCCTTCATCCGCGCCTGGGCCGAAGGCGACCAGCTCCATATCGTGGCCAAGGGCCCGCAAGTCCATGTCATGGGCTTCGAGATCTATGTGCTGGCCATCGTCAACGAGCTGTACTTCCGCCGCTTCGACGCCGAGTCCGCACTTGTCGAAGGCCGCAAACGCCTGCAGGTCAAGCTTGCCCAGCTCAAGCATCTGGCAGTCGAGGCCAGGCTGCGCAACCCCTTCGAGCTGTTTGACTTCGGCGTGCGCCGCCGCTTCTCGGGAGCCTGGCAACGCGAGGTGGTGCAGGCTTTTGCCCAGGAAACCGCGCTGTGGTTCAAGGGCACGTCCAATGTGCTGCTGGCGCGCGATCTGAATCTGGTGCCCATAGGCACCATGGCCCATGAGTATCTGCAGACCTATCAAGCACTGGGCGTGCGTCTGCGCGACTTCCAGGTAGCCGCCCTCGAGGACTGGGTGCAGGAATACCGCGGCGACCTGGGTATCGCCCTGACCGATACCGTGGGCATGGACGCCTTTCTGGCCGACTTCGACATGTACTTTGCCAAGCTGTTCGACGGCCTGCGTCATGACTCCGGCGATCCGTTCGAATGGGGCGAGAAGGCCATTGCCCACTATGACAAGCTGCGCATTGCCCCGCAGAGCAAGCGTCTGGTGTTCTCGGACGGGCTGGATCTGGACACGGCCCTGGCGCTCTACCACCGCTTTGCCGATCGCATCCAGTGCGGCTTCGGCATAGGCACGCGATTGACCAATGACATGGGACTGACCACGATCAATATCGTGATGAAGCTGACCCATGCCAACGGCCAGCCCGTGGCCAAGATTTCGGACTCGCCCGGCAAGACGCTATGCAACGACGAGACCTATCTGGCCTATCTGCGCCAGGTCTTCAACATCCCTGAGCCTGCTGCCAAGGCAGCCTGAATCTTCGGAGGCAACCATGCTGAAAGTCACCCTCGCCCAACTCAACTACATGGTGGGCGACATCAGCGGCAATATCCGCCGCATGAGAGAGGCCGCAACCAAGGCGGCAGCCGAGCAGGCCGACCTGGTGGTGTTTTCCGAACTGTCGCTGAGCGGCTACTATCCCGGCGACCTGCTGGACGAGCCCAGCTTTCTGCAAAGACTGGATGCAGGTCTGCAGGAGCTGCTGCAGGCCACGCGCCAGCTCCCCGATCTGCACTGGGTCGTGGGCGCGCCCACCCGGCACAATGGACCCGGCAAACCACTGCACAACAGCCTGCTGGTGCTCAAGAACGGACAGATTCGCCTGCAGTACGACAAGCAACTGCTGCCCACCTACAACATCTTTGACGAGCGCCGCCACTTCGAGCCCGGGGCCGACACGGCCAAGGTGCTGCGCGTGGGCAACTGCCAGGTGGGCTTTCTGGTCTGCGAGGACGGCTGGAACGACCAGGGCGCCGACTACGCGACCAACCCCTTTGTACGCATGGGCGATGCGGCCCCAGACCTGGTCATCAGCATCAACGCCAGCCCCAGCCACCTGGGCAAGCGCGAGCAGCGCCACGAGGTCTTCACCCAGGCAGCGGCACGTCACAAGCTGGCCATCCTCTACATCAACCAGATCGGCGGCCAGGACCAGATCGTGTTCGACGGCGCCTCGTTTGCCGTGGAGCCCGAAGCGGGGCTGGTGTTTGAAGCCAGGCGCTTCGAGGAAGATGTCTGCACACTGGAGCTGAATGCGCAGGGCCGGTTTCAGGCCTGCGACGGCACGGCCTTGCCTGCTGTGGCGGCCCAGGGCCTGCCCACCATGGAGTTCTACCGCCAGCAGATCGTGCTGGGCCTGCGCGACTATGCACGCCGCTGCGGTTTCAAGCAGGTAGTGGTGGGCAGCTCGGGCGGCATTGATTCGGCCTTGACGCTGGCCCTGGCCGTCGATGCCCTGGGGGCGGACAACGTGGTCGGCATCACCATGCCGTCCAGCTATTCCTCGGCAGGCTCGGTCGACGACTCGGTGCTGCTGTGCCGCAATCTGGGCATCAGACTGTACGAGCATCCGATCAAGGAGCTGGTCACCACCTATGCACGCCAGTTCGAGGCCAGCTTTGGCGAGCCGCTCAAGGGCCTGGCGCTGGAAAACCTGCAAGCCCGCGCACGCGGCACCACGCTGATGGAGTTTTCCAATGCCTTCGGCCATCTGCTGCTGACCACGGGCAACAAGTCCGAAGTCTCGGTGGGCTACTGCACCCTCTATGGCGACACCAACGGCGGTCTGGGCCTGCTTGGCGATCTGTACAAGACCGAAGTCTTCGAGCTCTCGCGCCATATCAACCGCCATGCGGGGCGCGAGCTGATTCCGCAGGCCATCATCGACAAGCCGCCCTCGGCCGAACTGGCTCCCGGCCAGAAGGACGAGGACAGCCTGCCGCCCTATGCCGTGCTCGACGAGATTCTCAAATGGCATATCGAGGGCCAGCATCTGTCCAGCAAGGAATATGCGCAGGCCGCAGCCTTTGTGGCCAGGCTTCGCACCGAAGCAGGCGGGCCCGAGACCATTGCCCGCGTGCAAAAGCTGGTGTTCGGCAGCGAATACAAGCGCCGCCAGGCTCCGCCCATGCTCAGAGTACGCCCACGGGCCTTTGGCACGGGCCGGCAGATGCCGATTGCGGCACACTACGAGTAGCAATGCCCAACACCCGCTTGGGACATAGTGGCAAAGCCTGGCTGCCGCGCTGGTGCCGCCAGGGCCTTCGCCGCACCGACTTCGTGGTGCCAGGACGGGTTAGCCATTCAAAAAAGTGAGCTTCATGCACTTACCTGGTAAGCGCTTAGCCCAGTTTTCACCAATATTTGCCCTTGCGGGCGCCGATTTCTGTACGGGTTTCGCTCTCATGCCTCAAGCCAGTCCCAACACCTCCAGCAAGCGTGTCATTGCCGCCTCACCAGAGACTCTGCCCACCTCCGTGCCCCTGCATACCGCCGTGCTGATCGGCCGCTTTCAGCCACTGCACAACGGCCACATGGCCTTGCTGCATGCCGCACTGGAGCGGGCTCGCCAAGTCGTGGTGGTACTGGGCAGCGCCTGGCAGGCTCCCAATCCCAAAAACCCGTTCAGCTGGCAGGAGCGCGCACAGATGTTGCGCAATGCGCTATCGAAAGAGGATGCCGGGCGCGTGCGCTGCGTTCCCGTGCGCGACTATTACAACGAGCCGCTGTGGGTGCATGCCGTGCGCGAAGCCGTGCATGCCCATGTACCCGAAGGCGCGAGCGTGGCCCTGGTCGGGCATTTCAAGGACTCCAGCAGCAGCTATCTGGCCCGCTTTCCGGGCTGGGAACTGATCAGTCTGCCGCGCCTGGGTCAGTTCGACGCCACTCCGCTGCGCGAAATCTTCTTTGGCGAAGGTGGCGCCTCGCCCGAAGCCATGGATGCCGCCCTGGCCAAGCTCTCCTCCCAGATGCCCGAGAGCACGCTGGAGTTTTTGCGCCGCTGGACCCAGACCCCGCTGTATCTGCGCCTGCAAAAAGAGTGGCATATGCTGCAGGACTACAAGCGGGCCTGGGCCAAGGCGCCCTATGCGCCGGTGTTCGTCACCGTGGATGCGCTGCTGCGCTGCCGCGCCAAGGGCCAGGACCAGGTGCTGCTGATTCAGCGCGGCCATGCGCCGGGCCAGGGTCTTTGGGCGCTGCCCGGCGGCTTTCTCGAGCAGCGTGACAGCCTCTGGCAATCCTGCATGCGCGAGTTGCGTGAAGAGACCTGCTCCTCCATCAGTGAGGCCGATCTGCTAGCGGCCCTGCAGGCCGTGCAGGTCTTCGATCACCCGGACCGCAGCCTGCGCGGGCGTACCATTACCCATGTGCACTATCTGGATCTGGGCGTGCAGCCCAGCCTGCCTCCGGTACAGGGCGCGGACGACGCCGCCCTGGCCCGCTGGGTGCCGATTGCCGATCTGCCCCGTATGGAGGCAGAGTTCTTCGAGGACCATTTCCAGATCCTGTGCCAGTTCCTGCCCGTGACTCTGGCTCAGAGCGAGCCCGAGCTTCAGGTCGCTTGATATATCAAAACCATAGCTGCAAGCGCTTTACCATCAAGCGCTTAAGCTACTTTTTCCTGCAACTCCATGAGCCAGCTCCATATCCGCCCTGCCACCGAACAAGACATCGACCTGATCCTGCACTTTGTGCGTGAACTCGCCATCTATGAAAAGGCCGAGAATGAGGTCAAGGCCACGCCCGACCATGTGCGCCGCACGCTGTTCTGCGCCAACCCTGCTGTCTTCGGCCTGATCTGCGAGATCGAGGGCAAGGCCGTGGGCTTTGCCGTGTATTTCTTCAACTATTCCACCTGGCAGGGCCAGCACGGCCTGTACCTGGAAGACCTGTACATCACTCCCGACGCACGCGGCCACGGCGCCGGCAAGGCCATGCTCCAGCATCTGGCCCGGATTGCAATGGAAAAGGACTGCGGCCGCTTTGAATGGAGCTGCCTGGACTGGAACACCCCCTCCATCAAGTTCTATGACAGCCTGGGAGCCGTGCCGCAGACCGAGTGGATCCGCTATCGCATGACGGGCTCGGCCCTGCAGGCCATGGCCACAGGTGACAAACAGGCTTGAGCCGCAGGCCGGATCATCCAGAGTGATGCATGCAGCCCTTCGAAGTGATGTGCGTCCCTTTGCAGATTGAGTGTACGCAACATCAACAATACGGCGCGTTCGCGCTTGCGCCAAAATGAACGGTTCTGCAAAACAATAATAAAGGCGGCAATCAGTGCTGACCTTTCACACTCTCTCTGGAATCCAGAATGCCAAGCTATCAAGAACTCATCGCTCAGAAAAATGCGCTGGACAAGCGCATCGAAGAAGCGCGCAGCACCGAAGCCAAGGAAGCCCTGGCCACCGTCAAGCAACTGATCGCCACCTTCGGCTTCACCTCGCAGCAAGTCTTTCCCTGGAGGCCTGAGGAGAAGAAGAAGGTCGAAGCCAGGTACTACGACCCCGAAAGCGGCGCGACCTGGACCGGCCGCGGCAAGCCCCCGAAGTGGATAGAGAGCAAGGACCGCAGCCAGTACGAGATCAAGACCACGCCCAGCGTGGACTTCAACGCGCCGCGCGACGAAAAAAACCCGTTCCCGGTTCAGTAAGCGGCCGGCCGCTCAGCCGACAGCGCCCTGCTCCGCCGGCAGTGGCGCCTTGAGCATGCGCACCAGGGCAGCCACGTTCAGGCACTGGATCAGCAGATCGCCTTCATTGGCCCGGATCAAGCGGTCCACCAGCTGATCCGCCGCACCCGCCATTGCAGGAGCCAGTCGCAACTGCCCGTTCTCGAAGCGCACCACGCCTTCGAGATCGCTGACCAGCACGCCCAGCTTGAGCCCCTGGTGCTCCAGCACAATTACCTGGCTTTGCGCCGTCCTGGTCACGGGCTTGCCAAAGAGCAGCGCCCCCAGATCGAAGACCCATACATAGCCGGCCACAGCCCCCTGGCTGCGCCTGGCCAGCGTACCCACACAGTGCGGCAAGCGTCCGGCCGAAACGGGAGCGATGGCCGAGGCACTCTGGGCCTCGAGCACGCAGGCCGCATCGACGGCAAGCACGCTGCGCTCCACAAAAAAGGTCGCCATCTCCATGCCGGCGGCACTGCCCTGGCTGGCCGCCGCCAGGCTTTGCACCCTGGTATTGCGGCGCGAGACTGCTGCCAGCGCATCGTCGTGCACGGCGCCAAACGCCTGCACGGACAAGGCCAGCACCTCTTCACGATAGCCATCGCTGCGCTTGAACTCCCGATAGCCGCTGCCCGCCGTGATCGCCACCACGCAATACTGGCCCTGATACACCATGGCACGGGCCATGCTCTGCCCGGGTGCCAGGGCCAGCATGACGGGCGGCAGTTCCAGCTGCACCCCCGGCTGCAACTGCACATCCGAAGAAGACATGACCATGCCCGAGCGGCTCAGGTAGGACACCTGCCTGCTGCCTGCGCCTCCTGCCTGCACGCCGGTCACGCCGGTCACGCCCTCCAGCATGGCTTTGAATTCACGCTGCGCATGAAACACCAGGCCGATTCCGCCCAGCACCATGCCATCGGCGTTGCGTATGGCCGCGTGATAGACATAGGTCGGTCCTTCATCCTCGTGCTGCACACAGGGGCGCCATGGGGACACGTGATAGGCCTGGGTCTCTGCCAGCGCCAGGACCTGGTGCAGGCTGTCCGCCTCTATATGGCTGCCCAGCAGTTCCTGGCTCTGTGCCTGCCCTCTGCGGCTGACGGCCACGACTTTGCCGCGGGCGTCATAGACCATGATTTGCTGGTAGACCGTATACAGGTCGTGAATGGCGGTGAGCAGCTCGCACACCTCGCTCACCTGATCCCCGGCCCTCTCCCCCAAGGCCAGGGCCTCCAGCAGTTCGGACAGCTGCGGCGTCAGCGCCCACCAGCGGCAGTCGTTGGCACGCTCATAGAGATTGCGATCTAGCAGATCCACCAACAGACTCGTCAACAGGCTGTTGTCCCGCAGTGCGGTATTGAGCACCGTGCCATAGAGCGCATCAATGGATTGAGAGAAAACCTCGTTGGTCCGCGCCCCTGTCTCGCCAATCTGCTCCAGCACGGCCTGCAGCCGCGTGTTGTCCATCTGCTTGCCTGCCGTCATCACCCGCCCGTTCCAGACCACACGGCGTATGGTGTCCGCCGCGCTGTGAATGGCGTGCAAAGGCGGGCAGAAGCGATGCGCATGCGCCAGCAGGCCCTGGGCCACGGCCGCATCCAGTCCATCCAGGCCCGCTTGCGACTGAAGGCCGAAGGCCAGCTCCAGCGGAGTCATGATCTGCGCCCGCCAGCCCCGGGGCCCCATATAGCCTTGATAGCCTGCCGACACCGCAGACTGCACCAGATAGGTGCGTCCTCCATGCACATGCAGCGCGCTCGCACCATCATGGTGAGGGCGCACATTCGCACCCACACCAATCCAGTGCAGATCGCTGCTGGCCAGCACCTGGCCCTGCTCATCCAGCAGCAGGGCGATGCTGGTCTGCGCCTCTGGAACGCCACTGCCGTCAGCCTGGTCGCGTCCACTCCAGATGCCTTGCATCTCGCCGTCGAAGTCGAAGCACAGGCACAGCACGCCCATGGCCTGCCGGTTGATGGGGTGCAGCATGCGATGTGCATAGATCAGGCCGCTGTCATGGCCCGGCAGCAGGTCGGTAGCACCAAAGCTCTGCACAAAGCCCTGGCTTTGCAGGACACGGGAGATCAACGCATCCCGGCATGGCTGATCTGTGACCCGACTCCTCTCGCGTGCACTCGCTCGCACCAGGCCTTCGGCATCCAGCAGCAAAATGTCCGCGTAGACCGTGTACTTGCTGCGGTAGGCACGCAGACGCTGGGTGATGGCCGCCTCATCACCATCCAGCCCGGCCATGAAACCGCACAGCATGGCATCGGTCGCCAGAAACCCCACGTCGGCCGTGCGCTCGTAGAGATTGCGCACCAGGGTATCGATCAGATGCTGTGCCTGACTGGCCAGCCCCGCCGTCACCCCCGTCACAGCCTGCATCACCATGGACTGCACCAGGTCCTGCTCCAGCCGCTCGAAGCCGCCACGCGTGGCGGCCATCATGGGCAGCAAGGCCTGCGCTTCCTGCGGGCAATTCATCTTGGCGGAGGACTCTATGAGCCGCCACATCAGATTCAGCTCCCTGAGCGAACTCTCGCAGCGCCCGACCTGGCGCATATGAGGAATGAAGACGTCTGTCTGCAGCAGATCCTGGGCGCGCTGCGCCGGGGCAGTCATGGTTTCTAGAGGCATGTTCTGCCAGAGCAAAAGCCAGGCCTATTTGTAAAAACACGTTACACATGACTAAGAACAAACCCTGTTTCCTGACAGATTTGCCCTCTGTTCGGCGGGGGAGAGGTCTTGAAAGCTCGGGAAATTGCCTTATTATTAGCACTCGATGGGGTTGAGTGCTAACAGCTTGACCCTAGATATCCGAATGTCAGCCAGGATGGCTGGCAAGTCTTGTTTCAACTTTGTTGATGTATTTAGGAGTTGGTATGAACCTGCGTCCCCTGCACGATCGCGTGATCGTCAAGCGCCTCGAAAACGAAACCAAGACAGCCTCGGGCATCGTGCTCCCTGATGCTGCCACCGAGAAGCCTGACCAAGGCGAAGTGCTGGCTGTGGGTCCCGGCAAGCGCAATGACAAGGGCGAACTGATCGCTCTGAACGTGAAGGTCGGCGACCGCGTCCTGTTCGGCAAGTACTCTGGCCAAACCGTGAAGATCCACGGCGACGAGCTGCTGGTCATGAAGGAAGACGACCTGTTCGCAGTCGTCGAGAAGTAATCCTTCCCGAACACAACCCCTATTCATAGCTGCCAGCGATTGATTGATAAACGCTGGCAGAACATTTGAACCCCATTCTTTAGGAGCCAAAAATGGCAGCAAAAGACGTAGTTTTCGGCGGTGAAGCACGTGCACGCATGGTTGAAGGCGTGAACATTCTGGCTAACGCAGTCAAGGTTACCCTGGGCCCCAAGGGTCGCAACGTGGTGCTGGAGCGCTCCTTCGGCGCCCCCACCGTGACCAAGGACGGCGTGTCCGTAGCCAAGGAAATCGAACTCAAGGACAAGCTGCAGAACATGGGCGCCCAGCTCGTGAAGGAAGTGGCCTCCAAGACCAACGACATCGCTGGTGACGGCACGACCACCGCTACCGTGCTGGCCCAGGCCATCGTGCGCGAAGGCTCCAAGTACGTGGCTTCCGGCCTGAACCCCATGGATCTGAAGCGCGGCATCGACAAGGCTGTCGCCGCCCTGGTGGAAGAGCTGAAGAAGCAATCCAAGGCCACCACCACCTCCAAGGAAATCGCTCAAGTCGGCTCGATCTCCGCCAACTCCGACGAATCCGTGGGCAAGATCATTGCCGACGCGATGGACAAGGTCGGCAAGGAAGGCGTGATCACCGTTGAAGAAGGCAAGTCGCTGGACAACGAACTCGACGTTGTCGAAGGCATGCAGTTCGACCGCGGTTACCTGTCGCCCTACTTCATCAACAACCCCGAAAAGCAAGCCGCTGTTCTGGACAACCCCTTCGTGCTGCTGTTCGACAAGAAGATCAGCAACATCCGTGACCTGCTGCCCACACTGGAAGCTGTGGCCAAGGCCGGCCGTCCTCTGCTGATCATTGCCGAAGACGTCGAAGGCGAAGCCCTGGCGACTCTGGTGGTCAACACCATCCGCGGCATCCTGAAGGTTGTGGCCGTGAAGGCACCTGGCTTCGGCGACCGCCGCAAGGCCATGCTGGAAGACATCGCCATCCTGACTGGTGGCAAGGTCATCGCTGAAGAAGTGGGCCTGTCGCTGGAAAAGGTGACCCTGGAAGACCTGGGCCAAGCCCAACGCGTCGAAATCGGCAAGGAAAACACCACCATCATCGACGGTGCTGGCCAAGCTGCTGAAATCGAAGCCCGCGTCAAGCAAATCCGCGCCCAGATCGAAGAAGCGACCAGCGACTATGACCGTGAAAAGCTGCAAGAGCGCGTGGCCAAGCTGGCCGGCGGTGTTGCCGTGATCAAGGTTGGCGCGGCCACCGAAGTCGAAATGAAGGAAAAGAAGGCCCGCGTGGAAGACGCCCTGCACGCTACCCGCGCTGCTGTGGAAGAAGGCATCGTGGCCGGCGGTGGCGTGGCCCTGCTGCGCGCCAAGCAAGCCGTTGGCGCCCTGGCTACCGGCAATGCCGAACAAGACGCCGGCATCAAGCTGGTGCTCAAGGCTATCGAAGCCCCTCTGCGCGAAATCGTGGCCAACGCCGGTGGCGAGCCCTCGGTGGTCGTGAACGCCGTGCTGAACGGCTCCGGCAACTACGGCTTCAATGCTGCCAACGACACCTACGGCGACATGCTGGAAATGGGCATTCTGGACCCCACCAAGGTGACTCGCACTGCTCTGCAGAACGCCGCTTCCGTGGCTTCCCTGCTGCTGACCACCGAGTGCATGATCGCCGAAGCCCCCAAGGCTGACGCAGGTCCTGCCATGCCCGACATGGGTGGCATGGGCGGCATGGGCGGCATGGGCATGTAATTGCTCTGCTGCTACCGGGTGGTCTTCACCATCCGGTTATGCACAAAAGGAAAAGGCCGCATCTGCGGCCTTTTCCTTTTGCGTCGCGCTTCACGAGCTGCTCGGCTCCGAGAACAAAAAAGCCAGCCAATATCGGCTGGCTTTTTTACCCAGGGATTGGCCTCAGAAGCGATGACGCAGACCGATGGTGATGCCGGTACGCTTTTTCGCGCCATTGGCATCAAGCATCACGCCCGCACCGCCCTTGGTCTTGGTGTGGTCCACCGCGAAATAGGCATCGGTACGCTTGGAGAAGGCATAGTCGGCCACGGCAACGATAAAGTCAGCCTTGCCGTTGAAGGCGCCAGTCGCCGATCCCGATTGCTTGGCATGGTAGTAATGCAGGCCTGCATTGAGCTGCGGCGTGACCTGATAGCCAAAGCCCACCTTGAACATCTCACGCTTGTTGGCAAAGTTGCCAGGGGCATTGCCCGCGATAAAGCCACCATTGGACGAACCTGTCCAATATGCGTTGAGCAAGCCAGCATCAAAAATCGCACCCGCGCCCGCAGCCCCCAGACTATCCTTGACCTTGTTCTGGCCGTAGCCTGCCATCAGATAAAGAGGCCCGGTGCGATAGGAACCACCCAGTGTCCAGGCATCCACATCGGTGCCGGCCGGCAAGGTCGAGCGCTGGAAAGCGCCCCCCACAGAAATGCCGTTGGCAGAATAGCGCAGATAGCCGCCTGCGGTTTTCAACGCCAAACCACCTGGCGTCATATCAATACTGCCGCCTTTCTTGGCAAAGGTATTTCCTTCGTCAAAAGAATACTGCAGCCCTGCACGAACCGGCCCGAACTCGGCAACGTACTTGAGCATATTGTTTGCACGCGCCCCCAGAGACATGCCGATTTCAGGCTTGTAGGCATCCATATAAGGCGAATATGGGAACGATGCATAGGTGGAGGTCACCAGATCAAACAGCACGTTGTATTGGCGCCCCATGGTCACCTGACCGAAACTGGTGCTGCGCAAGCCTACCCAGGACTGCGCAAAGTAAGGCTGAGCGGTGCTGGGCGTACCCGAATCCGTCCAGAAACGATTTTCCAGATTGGCAATCGCCGACAAGCCGCCACCCAGATCTTCCTTGATATTGATACCCCAGCGGCTCTCGGACATGCCGCCGCCGATCATTTTGGTCAGACCGCTTTTATTCGCTCCCTCATTATTCGTATGGCGAATTGCTGCATCCACAATGCCATATAGCTGAACGCTGCTTTGTGCATATGCCAGAGTTCCCAAGGTTCCCAGCACAGCCAAGGCCAATGTTTTTTTCACAAATGAAGCTGCCATTGTGTTGCCTCTCTCTTAATTCAATTCGCAAACAGTTGGTGGAAAATTCATTCTAGAAATGCTTTCCTCAACCGCGCGCGCATTGGCACAAGCACAACACAGGCCTTTCCCTTTGGGGACAAACCTCTCAGCAAACACCCTTTCAGGTTTAACCCCAGAAACAAAAAAGGCCTGTCTTTCGACAGGCCTTTTGGCTTTTAAGCAGTTACTGGCTTACACCAGCAATTGATTAGAAAGCGTGGCGGATACCAACTTGCACGCCGTTGCTAGCCTTGCCAGCGCCGACATTGTAGGAACCCACATTGGAAGTGTTCAGAGTCATCTGACGATCAGACTTGTTCTTCAGGTAGGAGTAGTAACCGTACACAGCAGTGCGCTTGGACAGGTTGTGCTCATAGCCCAGGCTCAGTTGGTGAGCCTTGCCAGTGTTAGCAGCAGTGTCGTTCTTGGCGTTGTACAGAGCGTACTGAGCCTTCACAACACCCACGCCACCCACGGGAGCGGACACGCCCAGAGCGTAGCTGGTTTGCTTGGTGTTAACGCCAGCGTCCTTTTCCTTGGCTTGCAGCACCAGGCCGTTCACCTTGGCCACGCCGAAGTCATAGGAAGCGCCCAGGCCGTATGTATCCAGCTTGGCTGCGTTAGCGAAACCGGCAACGGCTTCGTTGGCGTTGTTCTTGCGGTCAGCGCCCACAGTCACGCTCAGGGGACCGTTGTTGTAAGCAGCAAAGCCGCCGAAATAACGACCGGTCTTGCTGCTACCAGCAACTTCACCGAAAGCATAGTCCACGCCAGCTGTGAAGCCGTTGAAGTTAGGCGTGAAGTAGGCAATCATGTTGTTTTGACGGATGCCATTGCCGGTGGTGGAGTTCCAGCCGCGGAAACCGCCCATGCCGATCACGCTGAAGTTGGAGTAAGCCGACAGCTTGTTGTAAGCAGCGGTTTCGTCACGACCCAGACGCACTTCACCGAAGTTGCCCATCAGGCTCACGGTGGAACGGCGAGCAAATTCAAAGCCCGAACCGGAAGCGCCAGCAGCCTTGCCGTCGCCAGCGTCAGCATTGAAGCCACCTTCCAGCCAGAAGCCAGCCTTCAGGCCACCACCCAGGTCTTCCACGCCGCGGAAGCCCAGACGAGAAGAAGACATGTTGCCAGTGGACAGACCGTAGTTGGAATTGCCGCCGCTGCCCTTGATGTAGGACACGCCGGTGTCAACCACGCCGAACATTGTCACGGAAGATTGAGCCATTGCGGCGCCGGAAGCGGCCAGCACTGCCAGGGCGATCAGAGATTTTTTCATTACGAGTTACTCCAAGGTTTAGAAGGGCGCCGGTTCTATGGGAGAGAGACTTGAGCCTCGAGCTCCACCGGTTTCCCGCGCCAACCTCCTGGTGGGGAAGTTGGGTCTATTGCACCAGACCACCGAGCCCAGCGCAAAGGAATTCACCCAAAACTGCTCGATTCGGCGCGTTTTCGTTGCACCACCGCAACAAACACCAAGCCGCACTAACGGGCACACCCTTAAGGGTTTCGGCCTAGCATTGCCCCAGCGCAAGTTGCGGATGAGCCACTCTGGTGTACCTTATGTGCATTGACGCCACACAGGCGCCGCACTGAGTTCTTTTTAGCCATGGACAAGTTTCTGACCGCTGCCGATGCAGCTCTTCGCACTCTGTTTGCCGACCCGGTGGCCGCAGAGCGTTCGCCCGCTACAGGAATTGCCGAAGCCGATTTGAGCGATGAGCAACGCAGGCTCTCCGCAGCCTTGATGCGCGTCAATCATGTGGGAGAGGTCTGCGCCCAGGCGCTGTACAACGCCCAGGCCATGGTCACCAAGGACATGGAACTGCGCGAGCATCTGCTGCATGCCGCTCGCGAGGAAATGGACCACCTGGCCTGGACCCGCGAACGCCTGCATGCCTTGGGTGGCAGGCCTTCGCTGCTGAACCCGCTGTGGTTTGCGGGCGCTTTTGCGATTGGCACGATTGCCGCCAAGATCAGCGATGCCACCAGTCTGGGTTTTGTGGTCGAGACCGAAAACCAGGTCTCCGCCCACCTGGGAAGCCATCTGGGCCGCCTGCCCGAGGAGGACGAGGCTTCGCGTGCCGTGGTCGAGCGCATGAAGGATGACGAGGAACGTCATGCCGCTGCAGCGATCGACGAAGGTGCGATGCAACTGCCCCCGATTGCCCAGGGGCTGATGCGCGTGGCGGCCAAGGTCATGACCATTACAGCGCATCGCATCTGATTAGCGCCTGTTCAACAAAAACGGGCCGCTGAGGCCCGCTTTTCGATCGCACGTCCAGCTCAAGCTCAGGCTTCAACGATGTCAAAGCCGGTAGTGATTTCGGCCGTTTTGCCCAGCATGATGGTGGCCGAGCAGTATTTGTCGTGGCTCATGGCGATGGCCCGCTCGACGGCACCGGTGGGCAGATTCTTGCCACTGACCGTGAACTGCATGTGGATCTTGGTGAACACCTTGGGGTCGGCATCAGCGCGCTCGGAGCTCAGTTGCACACTGCAGCCCCTCACATCGTGGCGACCACGCTTGAGGATGAGCACCACGTCGTAGGCCGTGCAGCCGCCGGCACCAGCCAGCAGCATCTCCATGGGGCGCGGCGCCTGGTTGCGACCGCCGTTGGCCGGGTTCTTCTCGTCCGGCGCGCCATCCATATTGACCACATGGCCGCTGCCGGTCTCTGCCACAAAACCCATGCCCGAGCGCGTGCCGGTGGCCGCGCCTGTCCAACTAACCGTGCATTCCATTGTCTTTCCTCTCGAAACTGTTGCAATTTTGCATCAAATACACAAAAACCCGAATCTTTTGATGTACAGAAAACACAAGCCTCATACAATACAACTCAAGCGTTACCTGTGAGGTCAAACCCGCAGGCAGACTGCAGATTACTGGTTAACACCGATCTGTATCGCACCATTTGTCTCCTCCACCTCCTCTAATGGTGGATTCAGCCCCTAGCTCTTGAGCTAGGGGCTTTTTTTCGTGCCTGCTCATCGTGCTTCTCAGAGCAGCAGCATGCACCTCTTGAGCGAGTACTGCAGCGCAGCAAGCAAGCGCCTATCATGGTCGGCTTCCATGCACCCGGCAGGCTGATTGCCCTGGCTCTGGTGCTCTGCTTTCGATTTGCACCATGACTCAAGCCCTGACCCCTGCCGATTATCTGACTCGCATCCTCAATGCACGCGTCTATGACGTGGCCGTGGAGTCGGATCTGGACATTGCCAAGAACCTCAGCCGTCGCCTGCACAACAAAGTGCTTCTGAAGCGCGAGGATCAGCAGCCCGTGTTCAGCTTCAAATTGCGCGGCGCCTATAACAAGATGGCCAATCTGACGGCCGAGCAGCTTCAAAAGGGCGTGATCTGCGCCAGCGCGGGCAACCACGCCCAGGGCACGGCCATGAGCGCCAAGAAGCTGGGCTGCCGCGCCGTGATCGTGATGCCCACCACTACGCCCCAGGTGAAGATCGATGCCGTGATCGCGCTGGGCGGCGAGGCGGTACTGGCCGGAGAGAGTTACTCGGACGCCTACAAGCACGCCGTCAAGCTGCAAAAGTCCGAGGGCCTGACCTTTGTCCACCCCTTTGACGACCCCGATGTGATTGCCGGCCAGGGCACCATCGCCATGGAGCTGCTGCGCCAGCTGCAAAAACTGGGCAGCCAGCGTCTGGATGCCATCTTCGTGCCCATCGGCGGCGGCGGCCTGATTGCCGGCATTGCCAACTACATCAAGGCCGTGCGCCCTGAGGTGAAGGTGATCGGCGTGCATACCAAGGACTCGAACGCCATGATGCAGTCCGTGCAGGCGGGCGAGCGTGTGGAGCTGGCCGATGTGGGTCTGTTCGCCGACGGCACGGCCGTGAAGCTGGTGGGGGCGGAAACCTTCCGTGTCACCCAGGGCCTGGTGGACGACTATGTGACCGTGGACACCGATGCCGTCTGCGCCGCCATCAAGGACATCTTTACCGACACCCGCTCCATCGTCGAGCCATCGGGCGCCCTGGGCGTTGCGGCCATCAAGCAGTACGTGGCCAGGCACAAGACCAAGGGCGAGACCTATGCCGCCATACTGAGCGGCGCCAATATGAACTTCGACCGCCTGCGCTTTGTGGCCGAGCGCGCCGAGGTCGGCGAGGAGCGCGAAGCCCTGTTCGCCGTCACCATCCCCGAGGAACGCGGCAGCTTCAAGCATTTTTGCGAGGTGGTGGGCAAGCTGCCCGGCGGCCCGCGCAGCGTGACCGAGTTCAACTACCGCATCAGCCACGACAGCAAGGCCCATGTGTTTGTGGGCCTGACCACGCCGACCAAGGGCGAGAGCGAGAAGATCTGCAAGAACTTCCAGAAGAACGGCTTCGAGGCGCTGGATCTGACCTTTGACGAGATGGCCAAGGAGCATCTGCGCCATATGGTGGGCGGCCACTCGCCGCTGGCCCAGGAAGAGCGCCTGCTGCGCTTTGTCTTCCCCGAGCGTCCCGGCGCGCTGTTCAAGTTCCTGAGCCTGATGGCGCCGACCTGGAATATCTCGCTGTTTCACTACCGCAACCAGGGCGCCGACTACGGCCGCATTCTGGTGGGCATGCAGGTGCCGGCCAAGGACCACAAGAAGTTCGACAGCTTCCTCAAGAACCTCGGCTATCCCTGGGTGGAGGAAACCGGTAATCCTGCCTACCAACTGTTCTTGAAGTAATAAAAACAGGAGCTGCAACCGCTCTTCCTGTATTGATTTCAGATAGAAAATACCCTGAAATCAAGGAGCACAAAGCGCAACCAGCTCCTTTTTTATTCACAACACCATGCAAGCCCTGCGCCACTATCTGCTGGCCGTCCAGTTCTTCAGCCGCATCCCCGTGGCCGGGCGTCTGGCGGCCTGGGTGGGCTGGAGCCCGGAGATGCAGCGTGCCAGCGCCGCGCATCTGCCGGGCGTGGGATGGCTGGTGGGTCTATGGGCAGCACTGCTGCTGGCAGCACTGCTCTGGCTGCTGCCGGCAAGCCCCTGGTCGCCGCTGGCGGCCGCGCTCATCAGCACCGCCGGCACCCTGTGGCTGACCGGCGGTTTTCATGAGGACGGCCTGGCCGATGTCGCCGACGGGCTGGGCGGCCTGGTGCCAGCCGAGCGTGCGCTGGAGATCATGAAGGACTCGCGCATCGGCGCCTATGGCGTGATGGCGCTGCTCTTGGCCCTGCTCACCAAGGTCGTGCTGATCGCCCTACTGCTGTCCGTCATGCAGCCGTTGTGGGGGCCGACTCCGGTGCTCATCCTCGTGTGCTGCATTCATGTGCTGTCACGCTTTGCGCCGCTGGTGCTGATGCGCAGCCTGCCTCATATCGGTCTGGCCGCGAGTAGCAAGACCCTGCATATCGCGGGCCGGCAACTGGGCTGGCAAGGCCTGCTGACCGGCGGCCTCTGGTGCCTGCCGGCACTGGGCCTGCTGGGCTGGCTCGGCGTCTGGAGCTTTGTGCCCAGCCTGCTGTCGGCCATGCTGGTCACCACCTGGCTGCTGCGGCGCTGGCTGCTGCAGCGTCTGGGCGGCATGACGGGCGACTGCCTGGGCGCCTGCCAGCAGCTCAATGAACTGGCGCTGCTGCTGACCAGCTGCATCTATCTGCGCCAGTTGCTTTAGAACGTATTTACGATCTCCTCGCGCCGCGACAGAGGCTTTGCGGGATAGGATGCTAGGCGCGATACCGCAGCAATAGCCGTGCTATTGCGAGGATTCGCAACGCCGCAGACCGCCCGCAAAGCCCCTGTCCCGAAGGGTTGGAGCGAAATCGGGCGATTTCTGCGCGCTGTCTCTTGCTTGCACCCCGGTGCAAGCAGCGAGTCATCGCTTCGAACTCATCCCGATTGCGCTCCAACGCGGCTGCGTAGAGATCGCAAACAAGTTCTGAGGCATGAAAACACTATGGCTGGTGCGCCACGCACGCCCCTTGATCGATACCGAGCGCTGTTACGGCCGCCTCGATATCGCCGCCGATGCAGAAGCCACCCGGCAAGCCGCACAGGACTTGCGGCAATCTTTGCAGCCCCTGCATGGCCAGTTGCAGATCCGGCATTCGCCGCTGCAACGCTGCAGACAGCTGGCACTTTACCTTCAGACGCTGGAGCCGGATTTCGTCTCCATCCCCGACGGCCGTTTGCTGGAGATGGATTTCGGCCATTGGGAAGGCCTGCGCTGGAATGACATCGGCGAAGCTGCCATCGGTGCCTGGGCGCACGATCTGGCGCTGCATGCGCCCGGCGACGGCGAATCCCTGGCACAGATGCTGCAGCGCGTCCACGAGGCGCTGCAGGACGCGCTCAGCAGCAACAGCGAGCATATGGTGTGGATCTGCCACGCAGGCGTGGCGCGCTGCGCGCAGTGGCTGCTGCAGCATGGCCACCGGCTGCCGCAAAGCCATGAGTGGACCTTGCCGGCGCCCGCCTACGGGCAGTGGCTGCGGCTCGAACTCAGTTGAATGCCGCGATGGGCGGCCTGGGCAATTGCAGCACCGTGCTGGCAGGCCCGTTGGCAGGGCCCAGTCGCGCTTCGCGTGCCGCCAGAGATTGCAAAATCACGCCCTCCTCCACGGCCTCGCCCACACGCACGGCCTTGCTGCCCTTGCCTTCCACGGCAATCACGGCGGCGCCGCCACCTGTTTCGCGCCCTGCCAGCACCCCCAGCAGCGCATAGCGACTGGCCACTGGCGCGGCCACGGCGGCGACAGGCGCTGCGACCGCCCCCAAAGCCTTGGCCATGGCCTGGGCATTGGCCTGTACCGGCTGCGCAGGTACGACCGAGGGCAACTGCTCGCTGGCGCTGCCGACGAAGCGCAGTGTCCAGAACACCACCACCGCAGCGGCCATCGCCCACAGCAGCAGGGTAGTGAGTTTGACCGTCATGGAAAGGCCCTGACCGGTATTGAAAGATTGCAGTCGCATTCGACGATTATGATGGTGCAATACTGCATTTTTCCTACAGTTTCCAATGAGCACCAACTGCCGTCATCCGATGTCTGCTATTCGCCACGCCGCATCACGCGGCTTTACCCTGATCGAATTGATGGTGGTGCTGGTCATCATTGGCGTGCTGGCAGCGCTTATCGTGCCCAATGTGCTGGACCGCGCCGACGATGCGCGCGTGACCGCAGCCAAGACCGATATCGCCAATATCAACCAGGCGCTCAAGCTCTACCGCCTCGACAACCAGCGCTATCCAACGGCCGAACAGGGCCTGCAGGCGCTGGTAGCCAAACCAACCACCGGCCCCGCTCCACAGAACTGGAAGCCCTACCTGGAAAAGCTGCCCAATGACCCCTGGGGCAATCCTTATCAATACCTGAACCCAGGCGTGAAGGGCCCCATCGACATCATGTCCTTTGGCGCTGACGGCAAGGCCGGCGGCGAAGGCAAGGATGCGGATATTGGTTCCTGGCAATGAGCGTTAAGGCCCCCACGCTCCCTCACTGCGTGTGGTCGCTGCCCCCCGAGGGGGATCCGACCGGCATTCGCCGACTTTTGCCTTGGGGCGGCCCGGCGGCAAAACCCGCCCACCACTTAGCCAGTTGCGCCATCAACGCATAACTGCATAGTCAGGTACCTCTCATGCGTCGCCTCACACATGCTGGCTTTACCTTGCTGGAGTTGCTGGTGGTGATTTCCATCATGGCGCTGGCAACGGCCGGCGTGAGCCTGGCTATCCGCGACAGCGGCGAGCAGCAGCTCGAGCGCGAAGCCCAGCGCCTGGCCACGCTGCTGGAATCGGCACGCGCCCAGGCCCGCACCAACGGCACCCTGGTGATCTGGCGTCCCATGCCGCAAGGCTTTCGCTTCGAAGGCCTGCCACCCAACGTCAAAATGCCCACGCAATGGCTGCAGACTCCAGTGCTGGTGCAGCCCAATACGCCCGTGGTGCTGGGGCCGGAGCCACTGATTCCAAGGCAGAGCATTACGCTGTCGCTGCCCGGCAGCAACTCGGCACCGCTGCGGCTGGCCACCGACGGGCTGCGTCCGTTCAGCATTCAAAGCCAGCAGGTGACGCCATGAAGCCCGCCCTGCTGCAGCGCGGCTTCACGCTGATCGAGGTGCTGGTCGCGGTAGGTATCGTCGGCGTCACCCTGCTGGCCGGCCTTCAGGCCAGCAGCGCCCTGACGCGCAATGCCCAGCGCCAGTCCGACGTCATTCTGGCCCAGCTCTGCGCGCAAAACGAGCTGGTGCGACTGCGCCTGTTCAATCAGATGCCTGCCGTCGGCGACACCACCATCCAGTGCCAGCAGGCCGGCAGACAGATGCAGGTACAGCTCAGCGTGCGCCCTACGCCCAACCCCAGCTTCAGACGCGTGGATGCCCAGGTGTTTTCCGAAGCGGCTGCGGTGCTGCGCGTCTCCACCATCGTCGGCCGCTACTGAGTCATGAGCAGCATGCGCAACAGAAACAATGGCTTCACGCTGATCGAGCTGCTGGTGGCCCTGGCCGCCATGGCCTTGCTGTCCATCATGAGCTGGCGCGGCATCGACGGCATGCTGCGCGCGCAGGAGGTGACGCGCGAGCAGGGCGAGCAGCACGCCGTCATGCAGACCGTGCTGGCCCAGTGGAATGCCGACCTCAACGCACTGATGCCGCTGCAGGGCCGCCAGGTGCTCGACTGGGACGGCCAGGTGCTGCGCCTGACGCGCAAGACCAGTGCCGCCGTCGACAACGGGGCGCTCATCGTGGCCTGGAGCCGTCGCAATGTGGACGGCCGGTCTCAATGGGTGCGCTGGCAATCGCTGCCCGCACGCACGGTCAGCGAATGGAACGATGCCTGGAACCAGGCGGCCCAATGGGGCCGCAATCCCTCCAGCGATCAGATGCGCCGCGAAACCGTGCTGATACCTCTGGACCTCTGGCGTGTCTACTACTACCGCAGCAACGCCTGGACCAACCCGCAGTCCAGCGATCAGGGCAACGATGACGGCAGCAGCGTCGGCAGCGATGGCAATCCCGTGCTGCCCAATGTGCCCGACGGCATCCGCATCGAGCTGACACTGCCCCCAGGCCGCGCGCTCAACGGCGTGATGACGGTGGACTGGGTCAACCCGCTGCGCTCGAACTCTAGATCATGAAATCCCCCCTGCGTCGCTTAGCGCCTTCCCCCCAGGGGAACAACCCCATCGCTGCGGGGCGGCCCTTGCTCGGGGTTTCGGGCTTGGGGCGCGCCAGTTTCAGACGCGCGCGCCAGCGCGGTGCGGCGCTGCTGGCGGCCATGCTGACGGTGGTGCTGGTTGCCAGCCTGGCCTCGGCCGCTCTCTGGCAGCAATGGCGCGATGTGGAAATCGAGACCGCCGAACGCAATAGAGTTCAGGCCAACTGGTTGCTGCTGGGCGCGCTGGACTGGTCGCGCGTGGTGCTGCAGGAGGACTCGCGCGCCAACCGCAGCAACCCCGTCGACCATCTGGGCGAGCCCTGGGCGGTGCCGCTGAAGGAGGCTCGCCTGTCCACATTCCTGGCCGCCAAGAACAATGTCAGCCAGGTCGATGACGGCCTTGCCGACATGCAGGACGCTTTTCTCTCGGGCGAGATCGTGGATCTGCAGTCGCGCCTGAATCTGCGCAATCTGCTCAGCGGGGCCGATTCGAGCGTGAAGGAGGAAGACCTCAGGCCTTTTCAGCGTCTGTTCGAGCGCCTGGGCCTGCCCGGCAGCTCCGTCATGCAGATCGCCACGGCCTTGCAGCAAGCCATGCGCGGCAAGAGCCAGACTGCGGCGCTGATGCCCCGCACCGTCGGGCAACTGGGCTGGCTGGGCGTCGATCCTCGTCTCATCGCGCGCATCGAACCCTATGTCTCGCTGCTGCCCGAGCGCACCACGGTCAATCTCAACACGGCCAGCGCCGAGGTCATCTGGGCCAGCACCGATGATCTGGACTGGGCTCGCGCCAACCAGCTGGTGCAGTTGCGCGATGTCTCGCCTTTCAAGTCCCTGAATGCAGCGGCTGCGGCCATAGGTCTGAGCGGCGTCTTCAACAGTGCCACGCACTCCGTGACCACCAGCTATTTCGAAGCCCGCGGTCGCCTGCGTCTCGGGGACAACGTCTTGAGCCAGCGCTCATTGATTCAGCGCAGGAACATGAACGTGACTACCCTGTGGCAGGAGCATGCCGACTGGGGTATGCCCGCAGTTGCCAGACCCTGACACCCTGATGTCACATTGCCCCCATAGAATGCTGCATCTTCCCTCATGAGCACATTGCTAATACAGCTGTCGGCGAAGCCCGCCAACTCCGCCACGGAATACTTCTACGTCCTCAGCGACGATGGCCAAAGCATTCAGCGCAGCGGCCAGGCTGCGGTGTCGCTGCTGCCGGCCACCAGCCGCACGACCCAGGTCTCGGCCGTCATCCCTGCCGCTCAGCTGTCCTGGCATGCCGTCACCCTGCCTTTGGGACTGAATGTGCAAAGCCGGCGCCAGCAGCGTCTTCGCGCCGTGCTCGATGGTTTGCTGGAAGAAAAGCTGCTCGATGAGCCGGCCAGCATGCATCTGGCGCTGGACGCAGGCTCGGCAGCAGGCCA
This sequence comes from Comamonas sp. GW821-FHT11H03, assembly GCF_058807955.1. NCBI lineage: Bacteria > Pseudomonadati > Pseudomonadota > Betaproteobacteria > Burkholderiales > Comamonadaceae > Comamonas > Comamonas sp. GW821-FHT11H03. The sequence continues at coordinate 191,361 of NZ_JBXARF010000002.1, read as the reverse complement.
GACCTGCTGGGTAGCGGCCTGCGACAAGAGCTGGCTGCAATCCCATCTGCAGGCACTGGAGCAGCATGGTCATGCCGCCAGCCGCCTGCTGCCCGAGCAATGGCCCAACAGCGCGGCCCAGCTGCTTTTGTCGGGCGACAGCACCCAACCCCAGCTGAGCGCCACCGGACTGGATGCACAGGCATGCCTCGTCGTCCTGCCCCTAAATGCGGATGCCAGCCTGCTGCCGCCACTGCTGGCTCGCCTGCCCGAGGATCTGCCGGTACTGGCCGAACCCCATCTGGCACGCAGCGCGGAAGCGCTGCAGCGCCCGGTCACCATCTTCACGGCTGCCCAGCGACTGCTGCAAAGCCATGGCTACGCAGGCGACCTGGCCCAGTTCGATCTGGATCTGGGCGGCAGCACCCGCGCCAAGCGCCGCCTGCTCGATGCCTGGCATGGTTTTGCCAAGGCCCCGCAATGGCGTGCTGCGCGCTGGGCGGCAGGCATTGCCATCGTTGCCCAGCTGGCCGGACTCAACGCCTGGGCCTTCAGGGAAAACCGTGCCATCGAACTGCGCCAGCAGCAGGCCAAGCAGGTACTTCAGAGCACCTTCCCACACGTGCCCGTCATCATCGATGCTCCGGTACAGATGCAACGCGAACTGGACCTGCTGCGCAGCAACTCCGGCGCCCTGTCCGCCAGCGACCTAGAGGCCCTGCTGGCCGCCAGCGCCGGCATTCAGGGCGTGCAAGATGCCAGGAGCCTGCAATACCAGGACAAGCAGCTGCGCATCTCGGGCCTGGACCTGAGCCCCGAAGCACTGGGCGACGCGCAGCAAAGTCTGCAGGCCAACGGCTATGTGCTGCAACGCGAAGGAACAGAACTGGTGCTGAGTGCAAAGGCTAGGCCATGAAGCAGAAAAACACCTTGAAAACCGCACTGGCTCCGCTGGGCCAGCGCTGGAGCGCCCTGGCCCCGCGCGAACAGAATCTATTGCTGCTCGCCGCCAGTGTCGTGCTGCTGGCCCTGCTCTGGTGGCTGGCGCTGGCGCCGGCCCTGCACAGCCTGCGCACGGCCCCCGCGCGCCATGCGGCCGCGGAGCTTGAGCTGCAGAACATGCTGCAGATGCAGGCCCAGGCCGAGTTGCTGCGTCAGCAGCCGCAGGGCAATAGCGCCGATGCACGCACACAGCTGGAGCAGTCGCTCAAGACCGAACTCGGCAGCAGCGCCCAGCTGCAGTGGCTGGGCAACCGCGCCCAGATCAGCCTGACCCAGACCGCCGCACCGGCACTGGCCCGCTGGCTGGCTCAGGTGCGCGACAACAGCCACGCTTCGGTGGCCGAGATGAAGCTCAACCGCATCCTCGGCGAAGCCGCCGATGGCGCGGCCATCACCCGCTGGAGCGGCAATCTGCTGCTCGAGCTGCCCGGCAACGCGGGCGCACCGAACTGAGTCCAGGCCATGAACCTGTCCCGGTCACGCCCCGCCATCCCAGCCCTGCGCAGACCGCGCGAGGCGGGCGATCCGCGTTCGCCGCGCCGCTGGGCCGTGGGCGGTGCCTTGCTGGGCGCTGTGCTGGCGGTGCTGATCCAGGCCCCTGCGGCCTGGCTGGCTGCCGGCGTGCAATCGGTCAGCGCCAACCAGGTACTGCTGCAGGAGCCGCGCGGCACGCTCTGGCGTGGCTCGGCCCGACTGGTGCTTACGGGCGGCAAGGACAGCCAGGACCAGAGCAGCTTGCCCACGCGTCTGAACTGGACACTGCGCCCCAGCCTGAGCGGTGCCAGCATCAGCCTGCAAAGCGATTGCTGCACCAGCACCCCGATGCTGGCGCAGTTGCAGCCGGGCTGGAACGCCATGACGGTACGCTTCAAGGACAGCGTGCTGCAACTGCCCGCCGACATGCTGGCCGGCCTTGGCACGCCCTGGAACACCGTGGCCCTGCAGGGCCAGTTGCGCCTGTCCACGGTCGCTCTGACACTGCAATATCGCGCCGGCCGGGCCACCAGCCAGGGCCTGACGCGGCTGGAAGCATTGGCCGTATCGTCAAGACTGTCGTCGCTCAAGCCCCTGGGCAGCTACCGCCTCGACATACAGGGCGGAGACAATCCCCAGCTGAATCTGACCACGCTGGGCGGCGACCTGCAGCTCAGCGGCCAGGGCCAATGGGTGGGCTCGCGCCTGCACTTCAGGGGCGAAGCCTCTGCCAGCCCCGAGCGCGAAGCCGCTCTATCGAACTTGCTCAATATCTTGGGGCGCCGCCAGGGTGCGCGCTCCATCATCACCTTTGGTTGACCCATGACTCAGCATTCACGCACCGCCTGGCAAAACACACTGCATTCGATAGCTGTTGCCTCGCTTGCCGTCTGCATTTCAGCGCCCATTCATGCTCAAACCCAGAGTGGACAAGCGAATGCCACTCCTAGTTTGCGACCCGGCGAGCCGGTCACGCTGAACTTCACCAATGCCGATATCGAGGCGGTGTCGCGCGCCATGGCCGCCATCACCAACCGCAACGTGGTGGTGGATCCGCGCGTCAAGGGCCAGATCACGCTGCTGACCGACAAGGCCGTCTCACCGGCCACGGCCTACCAGCAATATCTGGCGGCGCTGCGCATGCAGGGCTTCACTGTGACGGAGTCGGCAGGCCTGTTCAAGGTGATTCCAGAAGCCGATGCCAAGCTGCAGTCCAGCGAAGTCTCCGTGGGACAGGGCGGACGCGCCAGCCAGGGCGGTGGACAGATCGTCACGCAGATCTTCAAGCTCAACTACGAGAACGCCAACAATCTGGTGCCCGTGCTGCGGCCGCTGATCAGCCCCAACAACACCATCAACGTCAACCCCGGCAACAACTCGCTGATCATCACCGACTACGCCGACAATCTGCAGCGCATCTCGCGCATCATCGCCAGCACCGATGTCTCCAACGCCACCGATGTGGAAGTCATCTCGCTGCGCCATGCCGTGGCCGCCGATATGGTAGCCCTGGTCAATCGCCTGATGGAAGGTGGCTCGGCCACCGCCGGCGGCGCGATCCAGGCGGGAGCGGGTGCCGCCACAGGCCAGGCCGACACCAGCTTCCGCACCTCCATACTGGCCGAGCCGCGCAGCAACTCGGTGCTGATCCGCGCCGCCAACCCCGCCAAGCTGTCGCTGATCCGCTCGCTGATCGCGCGTCTGGACCAGCCGGCCATGACGGGCAATGGCGACGACGGCAATATCAATGTGGTGTATCTCAAGAACGCCGACGCGGTGTCCCTGGCCGCCACGCTGCGTGCCGCCATCAACGCCCAGACCAGCGCCAGCACCGCCCTGGGCGGCCAGCCTGGCATGACGGCGGCGGCCGGCTCGACCATCAATGCAGCAAGCTCCCAGCCCATGATCTCGCGCGGCACGGACGGCAGCGCAACCGTCGGCCTGGGCGGCGGCAACAGCGGCCCCAGCTCGCGCTTCGGCACCGCACAGCAACCCTCCACGGGCGGCATGATCCAGGCCGACCCCACGACCAACTCGCTGATCATCACCGCCCCCGGCCCGCTGTACCGTCAGTTGCGCACCGTCATCGACAAGCTCGACGGCCGCCGCGCCCAGGTGCTGATAGAAGCGCTGATTGTCGAAGTCTCCGCCGACAAGGCGGCCCAGTTGGGCGTGCAGTGGAGCTCGGTGATCCGCAACAACGGCCGCGTGCTGGGCGTGCTTGGCAACGGCACCTCCATCAGCGGCATCTCCAACATCTTCGGCCTGTCGGGTGCAGTGGGCAGTCTGGTCAACGGCACGCCCCTGACCGACAGCCAGGCCTCGGCCATCGGCGGCATGAAGGGCATGAACCTGGGCTTCACCCAGAGCGTCAACGGCAACACCAGCCTGGGTGCCCTGGTCAACCTGATGCAGGGCGACGGCGACACCAACATCCTCTCCACACCCAATCTGATGACGCTGGACAACGAGGAGGCCAGCATCATGGTGGGCGAGAACGTCCCCTTCCCCACGGGCTCCTACACCAACACTGCGGGCACCTCGGGCTCGGTCAATCCCTTCACCACCTATGAGCGCAAGGACGTGGGTACGCTGCTCAAGATTCGCCCGCAGATCAACGAGAACGGCACCATCAAGATGGCCGTCTACCAGGAGAACTCGGCAGTCAAGCAGGGAACGGCCAATGCCCAGTCCGGCGCCACCACCACCAAGCGCTCCATCGAGTCGAATGTGCTGGTCGAGGATGGCGCCATCGTGGTGCTGGGCGGCCTGATTGCCGACGAATACAGCCAGAGCCAGGAGCGCGTGCCGCTGCTGGGCGACATTCCCCTGCTGGGCAACCTGTTCCGCAACACCAGCCGCGAGCGCAAGAAAACCAATCTGATGGTGTTTCTGCGCCCCACCGTGCTGCGCGACGCCAACTCCACCAGTCAGCTTTCGCAGGACCGCTATGAGTCCATTCGCGGCATGCAGCAAACCGTGCAGCCTGACCCCAATCTGCTGATGCGCAACGTCAATGCAGCGCCCTTGCTGCCCGCATCCAGCGGTGCTGCGCAGGCAAGCGCGCCCAATGTGGTCATCGTGCCTGGAGCCAAGCCCGAGATCGTGGACTTCACGCGCCCCGGCCAGCCCACGGTGAACGGCCAGCCCGTGACCGTGACGCCTGCAACGCCCGCCACCCTGCCTGCGGGCACCCTGTAAGCGAAGGCCACGCATGCGCTATCCACTGCCCTATGGCTTTGCCCGCAGCAGCCAGCTGCTGATCGAGGATGACGGCCAGGAGCCCGTGCTCTGGCATGGTCCGCAGCCCGACTGGTCGGCCATCTCCGAAGTGCAGCGCAAGCATGCAGTGCAACGCTGGCAGTTGCTGGACAGCGGCGCGCTGGCCCACCGCATCAGCGCGGCCTATGCGCAAAGCGACTCCAGCGCGGCCATGGTGGTCAGCGAGGTCGAGTCCGATGCCGATCTGACGCGCATGATGCAGGAGCTGCCTGCCGTGGAGGACTTGCTGGAAACCGCCGACGACGCCCCCATCATCCGCATGCTCAACGCCCTGCTCACGCAGGCGGCGCGCGACGGTGCCTCGGACATCCACATCGAGCCCTACGAGCGCCATTCCAGCGTGCGCTTTCGCGTGGACGGCGATCTGCGTGAGGTGGTGCAACCCAACCGCGCCCTGCATGCTGCCCTGATCAGCCGCCTGAAGATCATGGCCGACCTGGACATTGCTGAGAAACGCCTGCCGCAGGACGGCCGCATCAGCCTGCGCCTGGGTACGCGAGCCATTGACGTGCGCGTCTCCACCCTGCCCAGCGCCCACGGCGAGCGCGCCGTGCTGCGTCTGCTGGACAAGAGCGAGAGCAAGCTCAGCCTGGAAGCCGTGGGCATGGGCGGCGAGACGCTCAGACGCTTCACCCATCTGACGGCGCAGCCGCACGGCATCGTGCTGGTCACCGGCCCCACGGGCTCGGGCAAGACCACCACGCTGTATGCCGCGCTGCAGCGCATGGACTCCAGCCACAGCAACATCATGACGGTGGAAGATCCCATCGAATATGAGCTGGCCGGCGTGGGCCAGACCCAGGTCAACGCCAAGATCGAGCTGACCTTTGCCAAGGCCTTGCGCGCTTTGCTGCGCCAGGACCCGGACGTGATCATGATCGGCGAAATCCGCGACTTCGAAACCGCGCAGATCGCCATCCAGGCTTCGCTCACCGGCCACCTGGTGCTGGCCACGCTGCACACCAACGACGCACCCAGCGCCGTCACCCGTCTGATCGACATGGGGGTTGAGCCCTTTTTGCTGTCCTCCTCGCTGCTGGGAGTGCTGGCACAGCGCCTGGTGCGCAAGGTCGACCCAAGCGAGCCCAGCGGCTACCGGGGCCGCACCGGCATCTTCGAGCTGCTGGCGGTGGACGATGCCATTCGCGCCCAGATCCATCGCGGCGCCAGCGAGGCAGAGATTCGCGAGACCGCCATGGCCGCCGGCATGCAGCTCATGCGCGAGGATGGCGAACGCCTGGTGCGCGAAGGCGTCACCACGCAAGCCGAAGTCATGCGCGTCACGCGGGACTGAGCGCCCCCCGCGACTCACTTGCGCCAGCGCAGTGACGCAGCAAGGCAGGGCCGCGAGCAGCAACCGCACGCAATCGGCCCGCCGCCTGGCGGGCTCTTCACGCATGGCCTCGGTCAGCACCGGTCATTGAGCCTTTGCCAGAATCATCGGCATGCTTGAAAACCTTCGCACTTCCGTCCAGCCCTATGGCGGCGATCTGTTTCTGCTGCTGATCGCCCTGGCCATTGTCAGCCTTGCCGTGCTGTTCAACCTCAAAGGCCGTTTCCCCGTGGATCAGCTACGCCGCGTGATCCGCATGGCGGCGCTGGTGGCCTTGCTGGGCTCGGTATTCGCCATGCAGGCCGGCAGCACCTATTACGCCATGGCCGCCGTGTTGCTGGCCTGGGGCGTGCTGGTCGGCATTATTCTTGGACGTGAGCTCGGCCGCAAGCGCTGATTCAAAAAAGCGCTGAAAGCCATCAAAACCATATGGATCAATCGCCATGAAATCCCTGAACAACGTCAAGCTGTCCATGCTGGACCTGGTCGCCGTGCGCGAAGGCGCAACGGTGGCCAATGCACTGCAGATTGCCGTGCGCACCGCGCAGCAGGCCGAGAAGCTGGGCTTCACCCGCTACTGGCTGGCCGAGCACCACAATATGCCGGGCATTGCGAGTTCGGCAACGGCCGTGCTGATCGGCCACATCGCAGGTGCCACGCAGAAGATTCGTGTGGGCTCGGGCGGCATCATGCTGCCCAACCATGCACCGCTGGTGGTGGCCGAGGCCTTCGGCACGCTGGCCGAGCTCTACCCGGGCCGCATCGACCTGGGCCTGGGCCGCGCGCCGGGCACCGACGCAGCGACCATGCGCGCCCTGCGCCGCGACCGCGTGGAGACCGAGGAGGACTTCCCGCGCGACGTACAGGAGCTGCAGCGTCTGCTGGGCGATCACCAGGATGGAGCCCGCATCATCGCCATGCCGGGCGCGGGCACGCATGTCCCGATCTGGCTGCTGGGCTCCAGTCTGTTCTCGGCCCAGCTGGCTGCACACATGGGCCTGCCCTATGCCTTTGCCTCGCACTTTGCGCCGCGCATGCTGCACCAGGCCCTGGCCCTGTACCGCCAGATGTTCAAGCCCAGCGCCACACTGGCCAAGCCTTACGCGATTGTCGGCGTGCCCGTGATTGCAGCCCCCAGCGATGAAGAGGCCCGCTTTCTGGCCAGCAGCACCTATCAGCGCGTGCTCGGCATCCTGACCGGCAACCGCACCCGGCTCATGCCGCCCATAGCGGACTTCTGGGAGCAGCTCGATGGGCGCGCCCAGGCGGCGATTGCCGATTTTCTGGCCGTGGGCGTCATCGGCGGCCCCGATACCGTGCGCCAGGGCCTGCAAAAGCTGGCCGATGAGACCCAGGCCGATGAATTCATGATCGTCAGCGATGTCTATGACGCCGAGCTGCGCCTGCGCAGCCTGGAGATCACGGCTGGCGCAATGAACTGCGCCTGATCGCTTCCCTGGCAGCGCCCTCCTCTCTCGCTGTGCGGCAGGAGGAAGCTCAGGGATAGCGGCAGACCGGCGTCCCGGCGTCCCGGTATGGGAGCATGCCAAACTCCTGCGTCGTTCACCTCTCGGATTTCACCCATGAGCCGCTCCGCCCGTCTGCTGCAATTGCTGGATATGCTGCGCCGCGCCCGTCTGCCGCAGACCGGGCCCGAGCTGGCCCAGGCGCTGGGCGTCAGCCTGCGCACGCTGTACCGCGACATCGCCACCTTGCGCACTCAGGGCGCCGACATTCTGGGCGACCCCGGCATAGGCTTCGAGATGCGGCCCGGCTTTTTGCTGCCGCCCCTGATGTTCAACGCCGACGAACTGGAGGCGCTGTTGCTGGGCGCGCGCTGGGCCAGCCTGCAGGCCGATCCGCAATTGGCCCAGGCCGCCACCGCCGCCATGGACCGCATACGCTCGGCACTGCCGCTGGAGCTGCGCATCGCCGTCGACACCAGCGGTCTGCTGGTTCCCAATATGCAGACAGACCCGCCGGCCGAGCCCTGGCAGGCCGCGCTGCGCCGCGCCATCCGCGCCGAACACAAGGTCGTGCTGCACTACCGGGACCAGCATGGCGTGCCAAGCCAGCGCCGGGTCTGGCCGTTTGCCATGGCCTACTTCGAGCGCTCCCGCGTGGTATCGGCCTGGTGCGAGCTGCGCCAGGCCTTTCGTCACTTTCGCGCTGACCGTGTGGATGCCCTGGAGGATCTGGGCGAACGCTATCCACAAAGGCGCCAGGCGCTGATACAGCGCTGGCTGGACGAAACCGGCTACACGCTGGATTGAACGGTGCTGCTGACAGAAACTGTCAGCCCCCGCTCCTACATTGGCTGCATGGCGTTTTTGCCATGTCACAACAGCCCGCCAAGGAGAACCGCAATGTCCACACCTCACCAGCCCAAGCTGCGCTTTTTCAGCAACCCCAGATCACGCGCCCGCATGGTGCGCTGGATGCTGGAGGAATGCGGTGCCGACTATGAAACCGTTGAGCTGGAATTCGGACCCGAGATGAAGTCGCCCGAGTACCTGTCCATCAACCCCATGGGCAAGGTCCCGGCGCTGCAGCATGGCGATGCCGTGGTCACCGAGACCGGAGCCATCCTCGCCTATCTGGCCGATCTTTTCCCCGAGAAACGACTGGCCCCGGCGATGGGCAGCCCGGAGCGCGCCAGCTACTTTCGCTGGCTGTTCTTTGTCGCTGGGCCGGTGGAGGCCGTCACAACCGCCCGCAACGAAGGCTGGCTGCAATCGCAAACTCATCAGCAGGCCATGAGCGCGGGCTTTGGCCGCTTTGACGATGTGCTGAACACATTGCTGCATGCGGTGGCCGGCAAACGCTATGTCTGCGGCGACCACTTCACGGCCGCCGATCTGTATCTGGCCAGCTATATCGGCTGGAGCATGATGGACGGCAGCTTGCCCAGGCGGCCCGAATTCGAGGCCTATGCCACGCCGCTGCTGCAGCGCGCAGCCTCGGTGCGCGCCGACGAGATCGACGGCGATATGCAAGCCGCCGCCATGGCACCAGTCGTTTAAGGTTTTGGCCCGTAGCGCCTGCCAGTCAGGCGCAGGGCCATCAACACCTGGAGCAAGCCGCTGCCAACCACTCAGCGCGCCAAGTAACCGCCGTCGACCGGGTAATAAGCGCCCGTCACAAACGACGCGCGGTCACTGGCCAGCCAGGCCACCAGCTCGGCGATCTCCTCGGGCTGGCCCAGGCGTCCCATGGGGTGGGCCGCCACCAGCGCCGCATGCGTGCTCGGGTCCTGCTCCAGACCGCTGATCATGGGAGTGTGGATAAAGCCCGGCCCCACGGCATTGACCCGCACGCCTCTGGCCGAATATTCGAGCGCTGCCGCCTTGGTCAGGCCCAGCACGCCATGCTTGGCGGCCGTGTAGGCCGCAGAGTTGGCAAAGCCCACGGCACCGAGGATGGACGCCATATTGATGATGGAGCCGCCGCCGCCCTGCAGCATGGCGGCGATCTGGTATTTGCAGGCATAGAACACGCCAGAGAGATTGACGCGCAGCACCTGCTCCCAGGCATCCAGTGGATAGTCGGCCGTGGGCGCACTGACACCGCCGATGCCGGCGTTGTTGCAGGCCACATCCAGACGGCCGAAGTGGCGCATGGTCAAGGCCACCAGCGCTTCATGATCCGCCGCGCTGCCGGCGTCGGCGCGCAGATACAGTGCCTCGGCACCCAGCTCGCGCACCAGGGCTGCGGTCTCCTGGCCCTGCTCCTCGTTGAGGTCCGCCAGCACCACCCGCGCGCCTTCCCGGGCCCATGTCAGAGCGACACAGCGGCCTATGCCGGACGCAGCCCCCGTCACCAATGCAACCTTGTCCTTGAGCATCGAAACCTCCCGTTCTTGAATTGGCAGACCATTGTGCCGACCTCGCCCGCGACCGTCATGACCTGCCTCAAGTCTGCGGCGTGCTCTCCAATGCCGATGTGCTGACATCATTAGTCGCTACCATCCCAAGAACGTAAACATGTTCTAACCCGTCACCCGTCAGATCGATTCGCGCATGCCCGCCTTTACCTTTGAAGCCCTGGATGCCCAGGGCCAGACCCGCAAGGGCACCCTGGAAGCCGACAACGCCCGTGCCGCGCGCAGCCAGCTGCGCAGTCAGGCCCTGGTGCCGCTGCAGGTCGAACCCGTCGCCGCAGGCCAGGGCCGGGGCCGGACAGGCGCATCCGGATGGCTCACGCGCCCGGCCTTCAACTCCACGAGTCTGGCAGTCTGGACCCGCCAGCTCTCGGGGCTGGTCAGCTCCGGCCTGCCCATAGAGCGCGCGCTGGCCGCGCTGGCCGAGGAAGCCGAGGACGAACGCCAGCATCAACTGGTCGCCGCGCTGAGGGCAGAAGTCAATGCCGGCTCCAGCTTTGCCAGGGCGCTCGAGCAGCATCCACGCGAGTTTTCCGACATCTTCTGCGCCGTGATCGGTGCCGGCGAATCCAGCGGCAGCCTGGGCCCGGTGCTGGAGAACCTGGCCGACGACCTGGAGGCGCGTCAGGCACTGCAGTCCAAGCTCATCGGCGCCTCGCTGTATCCGGCCATCGTGACGCTGGTGGCCATCGTCATCGTGACCTTTCTGGTCAGCTATGTCGTGCCGCAGGTCGCCGGCGTATTTGCCGGCACCAAGCGTGCGCTGCCGTTTCTCACCGTGGTCATGCTCGGCATCAGCAGCTTTGTGCGCAGCTATGGCTGGTTCATGCTGGCCGTGCTGCTGCTGGCTGCCGCGGGTTTTCGGCTGGCGCTCAAGAACGAGGCGTTTCGCGAGCGCTTCGATGCCCAGTGGCTGCATCTGCCACTCATAGGCCGGCTCTCGCGCAGCTATAACGCGGCGCGCTTTGCCGGTACCCTGGCCATGCTGGCCGGCGCGGGCGTGCCCATTCTCAAGGCCTTGCAGGCCGCCGCCGAGACGCTGAACAACCGCGCCCTGCGCGCCGATGCCATGGATGCGCTGGTGCTGGTGCGCGAAGGCGCGCCACTGGCCTCGGCCCTGGCACAGAAGAAGCGCTTTCCGGGCCTGCTCGCCATGTTCGCCCGACTGGGCGAGCAGACGGGCCAGCTGCCGCTGATGCTGCAGCGTGCCGCCACCCAGCTGTCCACCGAAGTCCAGCGTCGTGCCATGCACCTGGCCACGATTTTGGAGCCCCTGCTCATCGTCGTCATGGGGCTGGTGGTCATGCTCATCGTGCTGGCCGTGCTCATGCCCATCATCCAGCTCAACCAGTTCGTCAAATAGGCCGGCCGCGCCCGTAGCGTTGCGGAAGCGCCCACTCCAGCTTGGCGCAATTCTTGCTTTCTTTTAGTGCATTGCGGGTTTTTCCCGCAATTTCGCACCAATAAATAGCAAATTTCAGCTGGAGCGTTTTCATGCAAGCACTAAAACAGGGCGCAGATGCCCTGTTCATTTTGATGGGCGCCGTCATGGTCCTGGCCATGCACGCCGGTTTCGCCTTTCTGGAGCTGGGCACCGTGCGCCGCAAGAACCAGGTCAATGCCCTGGTCAAGATCCTGGTCGACTTCTCGGTCTCCACCGTGGTCTATTTCGCGCTCGGCTATGGCGTGGCCTACGGCACGCACTTTTTCGTGGGCGCCGAGCAGCTGGCGGCACTCAACGGCTATGGCCTGGTCAAGTTCTTCTTTCTGCTGACCTTCGCCGCCGCCATTCCCGCCATCATCTCGGGCGGCATTGCCGAACGCGCCAAGTTCTGGCCCCAGCTGATCGCCACGGCCGTGATCGTGGGCCTGATCTACCCCTTCTTCGAGGGCATTGTCTGGAACCAGCATTTCGGCGTGCAGGCCTGGATCAAGGCGCTGACCGGCTCCGAATTCCACGACTTTGCCGGCAGCGTGGTGGTCCACGCCGTCGGCGGCTGGATCGCCCTGGGCGCCGTGCTGCTGCTGGGCCCGCGCCGCAACCGCTACCGCCAGGGCGGAGCGATTGCCGCCACACCGCCCTCCAGCATTCCCTTCCTGGCGCTGGGCGCCTGGATTTTGATCGTGGGCTGGTTCGGCTTCAATGTGATGAGTGCCCAGAATCTGGACAAGATCTCCGGCCTGGTCGCCGTGAACTCGCTGATGGCCATGGTGGGCGGCACGCTGGCCGCCCTGGCTGTGGGCAAAAACGACCCGGGGTTTGTGCACAACGGCCCGCTGGCCGGCCTGGTCGCCGTCTGCGCGGGCTCGGATCTGATGCACCCTCTGGGGGCGCTGGTCGTGGGGGCTGCCGCCGGTGCCATCTTTGTATTCATGTTCACGCTGACGCAGAACAAATGGAAGATCGACGATGTGCTGGGCGTGTGGCCGCTGCACGGTCTGTGCGGCGCCTGGGGCGGCATTGCGGCCGGCATCTTCGGCACGCAGGCGCTGGGCGGGCTTGGCGGCGTGCACCCTCTGGCCCAGCTCATAGGCACGCTGATGGGCGTGGCCTGGGCCGCGCTGGGCGGCCTGCTGGTCTACGGCCTGCTCAAGAAAACCGTGGGGCTGCGCCTGAGCCAGGAGCAGGAGTTCGACGGCGCAGACCTGTCCATACACCACATCAGTGCCACGCCCGAGCGCGAAGCCAACTGGTGAGGGCGTGGCGGGCTGCGTATCATCAGAGCTTGTCTGCACATCCGCTTAAAGCCGTACCGCCATGGCCATGACCCTGAACGACAAGCTCGTCGTCGCCATCTCCTCGCGAGCCCTTTTCGATTTCGAGGAGGAAAACCGCCTCTTCGAGGACAGCGACCCGGCGAGCTATCTGCGCCTGCAGCGCGAGCGGCTGGACGTGCCTGCCGCGCCCGGTGTGGCCTTCTCGCTGGTCAAGAAGCTGCTGGCCTTCAACACCGAAGGACAGCAGCATGTGGAGGTGGTGCTGCTCTCGCGCAACGACCCCGTCAGCGGCATGCGCGTCTTCCGCTCGGCCAAGGCCCATGGCCTGCACTCCATACAGCGCGGCGTATTCACCCAGGGGCGCGACCCATTCGGCTATCTGCGCCCGCTGGGGGCCCAGCTTTTTCTGTCGGCGAATGCCGAGGACGTGACCCAGGCACTGCAGCTGGGCTACCCGGCAGCCCATGTGTTCACCGACTCCATGCGCGCCAGCAGCAGCCATCCGCGCGAAGTGCGCATCGCTTTCGACGGCGATGCCGTGCTGTTTTCCGACGAGGCCGAGCGCATCTTCCAGACCCAGGGCCTGGAGGCTTTCCAGCAGCATGAGCTGGAAAAGGCCGCCCAGCCGCTGCCCGAAGGCCCGTTCAAGCCCCTGCTGGCCGCCCTGCACCGGCTGCAGCAGGCCGATGTGGCGGACATGCGCGTGCGCACGGCCCTGGTCACGGCGCGCAGCGCCCCGGCCCATGAGCGCGCGCTCAATACGCTGATGGACTGGAAGATCGATGTCGATGAGGCCATGTTCCTTGGCGGACTGGCCAAGGGCGGGTTTCTGCGCGAGTTCGAGCCCGACTTCTTCTTCGACGACCAGACCGGCCATGTACGCAATGCGGCCGGACATGTTCCCTCTGGCCATGTGCGCAGCGGCATTGCCCATGACAAGGCGGCGCTGCCTACGTAAAGCTTGGCAAAGTCCGGCAAGCGAATGCAAAACTTTGAAAGTGCGGCGGGCAGAAGGTTGAGAATGCCGTCATGGCCCTCATCTGTACTGCTATGTCAAAAGCCAAGAACCACCCCATCGTCGCGCGCAGCAGCTCGGTCATGAAGACCGCCATGGGCGTGCTGCTGACCAGCGCCGTGCTGCTGCTGCCCACGGTGCGCGCCGAGGAACCCTCGGGCGACAAGATGGGGGAGAGGCAGGGAACCCAGCTGTCCAAGGGCGAGATCAAGGCCCAGCAGCAGTTCAAGATGCTGGACTTCAATCAGGATGGCAAGCTCAGCCGCAAGGAAGTGGCCATCATCCCGAAGCTGGCCGCCGCCTTTGACGAAACCGACACCAACAAGGACGGCTTCGTCACCTATGAGGAAGTGCGCGCCTTTGCCGTCAAATACCGTGCAGAGCGTGAAAAGGCCAAGGCCGCCGAAGCCGTGGCGACTGCGCCGGCCAAGGATGACGCTCACAAATCAGAAGCTAACAGCGCTGACCCTGAAAGAAAATAAGGCATAAAAATAGCTGAATCGCTTGAATATCAAGCGCAATCAGCTATCAAAATCGAAGCGAACGCCTTACTTGGCGTTGCCGCTGCGCTTGACCCGTGGCTCGGAATAAGTCAGCGGCTCATTGCGCGCGTGCTGCTTGCTCTGCAGCAGATCTTCCGACTTGCTGGTTTCCTGCGCCTGCTCCACCGCCTGGGCGCTGGCGCGCCACATGGACTGGATGAACTCGATCAGCTGCTTGGAGATGGGCTCCTTGGGCGGCTCCTCCACCTCTTCTTTTTGCTTGATCTCCTCGGCCAGCGTCCAGTCGCGGTTCTCGGTATCGGGAGCCGATGGCTTCTCGGGTTCGCGTACCGTGCGGCCCTCGCCGATCTTGTCAACCGACTCAGAGGCATTCACCGCATTCACGGGACGCACCGGCGCGGCGCCAGAGGCGCCTGTGGAGTACAAATCCGCACCCTGGGTACGCCAGGGCGTCTGTGTCCGGTCTAGAGGTGGAATTTGCATGGCTTGGCCCTCGGCAGTAAAAAGGTGCAGGCGAAAAATCAGCTATCTCGCCCTGTTATCGGCCACGCTTGAGAAAACTGTAGGATTATTTTCAATCCTATTTTGATAGCTATTAGCCTATATATATCAAGCGCCGTTGCGCAATTTGATACAAAAAAGGGCCTCGCATTCGTGCGAGACCCTCGAAAACGTTGCCCTGCGCGGCTTACAGAAAGCGCTCCAGCAGCTTGCGCGAATGCCTGTCCAGCTTGCTGCTGTCGGGAATCCGGTACTGCACGCCATCCTGGCCCGTGATCTGCAGCCGGGTGCGACCGGCCAGCTTGCGGATGTCTTCCTCGGCCTTGAGCACCATCTGCGTCGGGCCGCGATCCGTCTGCAGGTCCCAGGTGCTGGGGGTGGAAAAACTGGAGACATTGAGGATGCGCTCGATGGTCGGCACAAACTCGCGCACAGCCAGGTCCTGCTCGATCAGCTGGCGATGCTCGGGCTGCAGGTCGGCCATGCGGGCCACCCACAGCGCTTCCTTGCCATCGGCCGCAATCAGCGACAGCCCTTCGGTGGGAGCCGCGATGGGGAATGCGCGCACGGGAACCACCGCTTCGTAGACCAGGCCGTTGCCCAGGGTCAGCACCAGACGGCCATGGGCATTGCGCACCAGTTGCATGCCGTTCAGATTGGATTGGGGAGCTTCGATCATTGGGGTTCCTTGGTCTGCAGCTTCAGGCCGGCCGCTTGCGCATCCTCTTCGGCACGGCGCGCCTGCGCGTCGTACAGACGGAAGTAATGGCCCTTGAGGTCCATCAGCTCGTCGTGCGGGCCCACTTCGACGATCTCGCCACGATCCATGACCACCAGACGGTCGGCCTTGCGCAAGGTGGACAGACGGTGGGCAATGGCGATCGTGGTGCGCCCCTGGACCAGATTGTCCAGTGCCTTCTGGATTTCCTTTTCGGTCTCGGTATCCACCGCCGAAGTGGCTTCGTCGAGGATCAGGATGCGCGGATCGATCAGCAGCGCACGCGCGATAGAGATGCGCTGGCGCTCGCCGCCCGAAAGGCCCTGGCCGCGCTCGCCGACCAGGGAGTCATAGCCATGAGGCAGGCGCAGGATGAACTCGTGGGCATGGGCGGCACGTGCTGCGGCCACGATTTCCTCGCGCGTGGCGTCGGGCTTGCCGTAGGCGATGTTCTCGGCGATCGTGCCGAAGAACAAAAAGGGCTCCTGCAGCACCAGGCCGATATTGCTGCGGTAGTCGGACACGGACATGCGGCGCACGTCCACGCCGTCGAGCTGGATGGAGCCCTCGGAGACGTCGTAGAACCGGCAGATCAGATTGACCAGGGTGCTCTTGCCCGAGCCGCTGTGGCCGACCAGTCCGATCATCTCGCCGGGCTTGATCTGCAGGTTCAGATGCTTGATGACGGCGCGGCTGCCGTAGCGAAAGCCCACATCCTCCATGGTGATGGCGCCCTTGGCCTTGCCGGGCAGCTTCACGGGGTTGCTGGGCTCGGGCACATTGCTGACATGGTCGAGGATGTCGAAGATGCGCTTGGCACCGGCCGCCGCCTTCTGCGTGACCGAGACAATGCGGCTCATCGAATCCAGGCGGGTATAGAAGCGGCCAATATAGGCGATGAAGGCCGTCAGCACACCGACAGTGATGGAGCCGCCGGCCACCAGATAGATGCCGAAGCCCCAGACCACCAGAATGCCGACCTCGGTCAGCAGCGTCACCGTGGGAGTGAACAGCGACCAGGTCTTGTTGACCTTGTCGTTGGCCTGCAGATTGATCAGGTTGGCGTCGGCAAAGCGGTCGGCTTCACGCTTTTCCTGGGCGAAGGCCTTGACCACGCGGATGCCGGGAATGGTGTCGGCCAGCACATTGGTCACCTCGGACCAGACGCGGTCTATCTTCTCGAAGCCCGTGCGCAGACGGTCGCGCACGGTATGGATCATCCAGGCGATGAAGGGCAGCGGCACCAGTGTGACCAGCGCCAGCCAGGGGTTGATGGAGAACAGGATGGCCGATGTCATCACGATCATCAGCACATCGGTTGCAAAATCTAGTGCGTTGAGCGACAGAAACAGATTGATGCGATCGGTTTCAGCACCGATACGCGCCATCAGATCCCCCGTGCGCTTGCTGCCGTAGTAATCCACCGACAGATTCAGCAAGTGGTTGTAAGTGGTGGTGCGCAGATTGGAGCCGATGCGCTCGGACACCTTGGCCAGCACGAAAGTACGCCCCCAGCCCAATGCCCAGGCCAGCAGCGCCGACAGCAGCAGCATGCCCAGATAGAAGAAAACGAGATCCTGGTCGATTTTTTCACCGTTCTGGAACGGAATCAGTATCTTGTCCATCAGCGGGATGGTCAGATAAGGTGCCACCAGCTGGGCCGCCGTGGTGGCCAGGGTCAGCAAGAAGCCCAGCAGCAGCTGGCCCTGATAGGGTTTGGCAAAACGCCACAGGCGCAGCAGCACCCAGGTCGAGGTCTGGGGCGCCTGCTGGCGTGCGCAGGCCGGGCATTCTTCGGTATCGGGCGGCAGCACCGAGTGGCAGACCGGGCAATGCGCCACATTCTCTTCGTTGACCGCGCTGTAGGCCTCCTGACGGGCGATGCGCTCGCGCTGGCGGTCGAACTGCTGCATCAGCTGCAGCATGGCAGTCTGGTGCTTCAGGGTGATGAGCCAGTGCGCCAACCGCTCGCGAGGGTCATGCAGCTCCAGATTGCCCACACCGCCATGATCCTGCAGGCGCAGGCTTTGATCTACCGCCAGGGCCCATTCACGCCACTGCCGGGTCTTGGGATCGCAGGCCAGCAGACGCTCCTGCGTCAGGGCCAGCAGGCCGCTGCCGAACTGCAAATCCGCACTCAGGTCAACCGGGACGACGGCTAATACGTTTTCATGTTCAGCGAGTCTGACTCGCAGCTCGCCCCCCAGGGGGCCGGCAAAGACTGCCGAGGCGTCCACAGTATGGTGATGTTGCATGTTGAGTTATTTTTCTCCGCCGATGGCGGCTCCAAGAGTCATGCGGGCAACCGCATCGGCATGGTAAATATGGCTGCGCCTGACGTCCGATACACCCTGGTTAACGCGCGAACCTGCATTTAGGCTGACAAGCTTCACAATGCAGATTCTGGGCGCACAATGCCAACCTATCAGGGGCAGGAGTTTAAGAAAACCTGCTCTCCTCATTCCTATCCGCTGATCAACATGGCGAAATTCAACGACATCCAACTCTTGCGCACAACTTTCCTGCGTGGCCCCAGTGTCTGGACCTACCGCCCGGTACTGGAGGTCTGGCTGGATCTGGGAGAGCTGGAAGACTATCCGTCCAACAAGATTCCCGGCCTCAACGAGCGCCTGACCAGTTGGCTGCCCGACCTGATCGAGCACACCTGCGGCGTCGGCGAGCGCGGTGGCTTCATCCAGCGCCTGGAAGGCGGCACCTGGATGGGTCATGTGTTGGAGCATGTCATCATCGAGTTGCTGAACCTGGCCGGCATGCCCGCCGAGTTCGGTCAGACCCGCGAAATTTCCAGGCGCGGCGTGTACCGCATGGTGTTCCGCTGCCCCGAAGAGGCCGTGGCCCGCGTGGCGCTGGAATACGGGCACAAGCTGCTGATGGCGGCCATCAATGACGAGCCATTCGACATCAAGCCCGCCGTGCATGCCATCAAGACGGCCATCAACGACCGCTACCTGGGCCCCTCGACCGGCTGCATCGTCGATGCCGCCAGCGAGCGCCGCATCCCCCATATCCGCCTGAATGACGGCAATCTGGTGCAGCTCGGTTATGGCGCGGCGCAGCGCCGCATCTGGACGGCAGAGTCCGACCAGACCAGCGCCATCGCCGAAGGCATTGCCCAGGACAAGGATTTCACCAAGCGCCTGCTGGCCGCCTGCGGTGTGCCCGTGCCCGAAGGCCAGGTCGTGGCATCGCCCGAAGAGGCCTGGGAAGTGGCGCAGGACATCGGCTTTCCCGTGACCGTCAAGCCCTCGGACGGCAACCATGCCCGTGGCGTGACCCTGGAGCTGTCCAAGGAAGCGGACATCAAGGCCGCGTTTGCACTGGCGCAGCCCGAAGGCTCGGACGTGATCGTCGAGAAATTCATCGACGGCGTGGAGCACCGCCTGCTGGTCGTGGGTGGCAAGGTGGTGGCAGCGACCAAGGGCGAGACGGTTTCCGTCTACGGCAACGGCAATGCCACGCTGCGCGAGCTGGTGGAAGTGTTGAACCAGGACCCGCGCCGCGGCCCCGAGCAGGAATACCCGCTGGACTGGATCAATCTGGAAGCCGGTGCCGTCAAGCTGGAGCTCAACCGCCAGCATGTGACGCCCGACAGCGTGATTCCCCAGGGCCAGAGCGTGCTGCTGCAGCGCAACGGCAATATGGCCATCGACTGCCTGGACGACGTGCACCCCGACGTGGCTTACTACGCCGTGCTGGCCGCCAAGATCGTCGGCCTGGACATTGCCGGCATGGACATGATCCTCAAGGATGTCTCCAAGCCCATGCAGGGCCAGGGAGCGATCCTGGAAGTCAACGCCGGCCCCGGCCTGCTGATGCACCTCAAGCCCACCAGCGGCGCGCCGCGCCCCGTGGGCATGGCCATTGCCGACCATCTCTTCCCCCGCGAAGACGGTGCCGGCGCCGGTCGCATCCCCGTGGTCGGCATTGTGGGCACACGCAACAACGCCTTCATCTCGCGCCTGGTCGGCTGGCTGCTGCAGCTGTCGGGCAAGCTGACCGGCGTGGCCAGCGGCGAAGGCATGTTCCTCGCCAATCGCCAGACACAAAAGACCAATACCGCCAACTGGGCAGGCGCCCATCGCCTGCTGACCAACCGTCTGGCCGAAGCCGCCGTCATCCAGACCACGGCCCGCTCCATTCTGGAAGAAGGTCTGGCCTATGACCGTTGCCTGGTCGGTGTGGTCACCGACATGGACGGCTACGAGCAACTGGCCGATCACGATGTGCTGGAGCCCGGCCAGATGCGCCGCGTGATGCGCACCCAGATCGACGTGGTGCTGGACGAAGGTGCGGGCGTGCTCAACGCCGACCTGCCCGAAGTGGCCGATCTGGCCGAGCTCTGCGATGGCGAAGTCATTCTCTACGCCACCGGCGCCGACAATGAATTTGTCGCGACCCACCGCGCCAACACCGAAGCCCGGCATGAAGGCGGCCGCGCCGTCTTCATCAAGGGCAGCAGCGTGGTGCTGGCCACCGGCACCCAGGAACGCGTGCTAGGCACGCTGCAAGCACTGTCCCTGGCCGGCGGCAAGCGCCCCGACACCAGCGCGCTGCTGGCTGCGATTGCCACCGCCTGGGCCCTGGACATCACGCCCGAGCTGATCGGCGCCGGCATCAAGACCTTTGAATACCAGGCCTGATTGCCTCATAAACGCTTCAACAGATATAGCTGCTGACGCTTATCAGATAAGCGTCAAACCAAGAAATAGCTTGAAATCCAGCTGAAAGAAACACTATGCAGATCACTCGCACCCGAGCCTTGCGCGGCCCCAACCTCTGGACCCGCAGCACCGCCATCGAAGCCATCGTGCACTGCGAAGACAGCGAGCTGTTGTACACGGCCATGCCCGGCTTTGAAGAAAAGCTGCGTGCGCGTTTCCCCACCATCGGTACGCTGCAGCCGCATGGCGCAGACCAGCGCCTGTCGCTGGCCCATGTGCTGGAAGTTGCCGCCCTGTCGCTGCAGGCCCAGGCGGGCTGCCCCGTCACCTTCAGCCGCACCCATGAGACCGTGGATCACGGCACCTTCCAGGTGGTGGTCGAGTACACCGAGGAGTCCGTGGGCAAGCTGGCCATGGAGCGCGCCGAAGCCCTGATTCAGGCCGCATTGAACGACACCCCCTTCGATGCCGACGCAACGATTGCCGAGCTGCGCGAGCTCGACGAGGACGACCGTATCGGCCCCTCGACCGGCGCCATCGTCGATGCCGCCGTAGCGCGCGGCATTCCCTTCCGTCGCCTGACCACCGGCTCGCTGGTACAGCTGGGCTGGGGCTCGCGCGCCCGCCGTTTTCAGGCCGCCGAGCTGGACTCCACCAGCGCCGTGGCCGAATCCATTGCGCAGGACAAGGATCTGACCAAGCGCCTGCTGCATGCAGCCGGCGTGCCCGTGCCCATGGGCCGCCCCGTCACCGACGTGGAAGACGCCTGGGCCGTGGCCCAGGAAGTGGGACTGCCCGTGGTGGTCAAACCCCAGGACGGCAACCAGGGCAAGGGCGTGGTGGTGAACATCACCACCCGCGAAGGTCTGGAAGCCGCCTTCAAGACCGCCAGCGAGTTTGGCGACGAGATCCTCGTCGAGCGCTTTTTGCCCGGCCATGACTTCCGCATGCTGGTCGTCGGCGGCCAGTTGGTGGCAGCCGCCCGCCGCGAGCCGCCCCAGGTACTGGGCGACGGCCAGCACACCATCCGCGAGCTGGTGAACATCGTCAACCAGGACCCCCGCCGAGGCTCCGGCCACGGCACGGCATTGACCAAGGTGCGCCTGGACGATATCGCCATCGCCCGCATTGCCAGCGAAGGCCTGACGCCTGACAGCGTGCCCGCCCAGGGTCAGCGCGTGGTGCTGCGCAACAACGCCAATCTGTCCACCGGCGGCAGCGCCACCGACGTGACCGATGATGTGCATCCCGAAATCGCCGCCCGCGCCATCGAGGCCGCACAGACCATCGGCCTGCATATCTGCGGTGTGGACGTGGTCTGCGAAACCATGCTCAAGCCCCTGGAAGAGCAAAGCGGCGGCATTGTCGAAGTCAACGCCGCTCCCGGCCTGCGCATGCACCTGGCGCCCTCCTTCGGCCGTCCCCGCAATGTGGGCGTTCCCATGGTGGACGAGCTGTTCGCGCCCGGCGACGACGGCCGCATCCCCCTGGTCGCCGTCACCGGCACCAATGGCAAGACCACGACCACGCGCGTGATCGCCCATCTGTTCACCTCGCATGGCTGGCGCACCGCCATGACCAACACCGATGGCGTGTATGTCAACGGTCGCCAGATCGACAGCGGCGACTGCTCCGGCCCCAAGAGTGCGCGCAACGCCCTGGCCCACCCCGAGACCGATGCGGCCGTGCTGGAATGCGCACGCGGCGGCATCTTGCGTGAAGGCCTGGGCTTTGACCGCTGCCAGGTCGCCGTGGTCACCAATGTGGGCGAAGGCGACCACCTGGGTCTGAACTTCATCACCACCAAGGAAGATGTCGGCGTTCTCAAGCGCGTCATCGTGCAGAACGTGGCCCCCACGGGCTATGCCGTGCTCAACGCCGCCGACCCGCTGGTTGCGGCCATGGCCCATGTCTGCCCCGGCAAGGTCATCTTCTTTGCCGCTGACCGCCACCACCCCGTCATGGCCACACACCGTGCCCAGGGCAGCCGCGTGGTCTATGTCGATGGCGACGCCATCGTGGCCGCGGAAGGCTCCTGGCGCGAGAGCATCGCGCTGCGCGACATTCCGCTGACCCGCAACGGCACCATCACCTTCCAGGTGGAAAACGTCATGGCCTCCATCGGCGCCGCTTGGGCCGCAGGCCTGCCCTGGCAGACCATCCGCCGCGGTCTGGCCGGCTTCCTCAACGACAGCGACAATGCCCCTGCCCGCTTCAATGTGATGGATTACAAGGGCGCCACCATCATTGCCGACTACGGCCACAACCCCGACGCCATTCGCGCGCTATCCCAGGCCGTGGAAGCCATGCCCGCCAAGCGCCGCAGCGTGGTGATCTCGGGCGCCGGCGACCGCCGCGACCAGGACATCACCGAACAGACCCAGATTCTGGGCAAGGTGTTCGACGATGTGGTGCTCTATCAGGACGCCTGCCAACGTGGCCGCGTGGATGGCGAAGTGCTGGCCCTGCTGAAAAAGGGCCTGGAAGGCGCGCCGCGCACCAGCTACAGCACCGAGATCCATGGCGAGTTCCTCGCCATCGACCACGCACTGGAGCGCCTGCAGCCCGGCGACCTGTGCCTGGTGCTGGTGGACCAGGTGGAAGAAGCTCTGGAGCACCTGCGCAAACACGTTGCAGGGCAGTAACCCCATAACAGCCCCCCTGAGGCGCTGACGCGCCTTCCCCCTCACGAGGGGGACGACAGCCTCGCTGGGGCAACCCTTGCTGGGGCAGCCCTTGCTGGGGCAGCCCTCGCTGCGCGGCGGCGGGGCCGCCCAGGCCCTTGCTTGCTGTCACTGGCCTGGAGTGCGCCAGTTTTCAGTTTTTCAAACCCGGCCTTGCGCCGGGTTTTGTCTTTGAAGTCACAGCACTTTGCACCGGCCACAGGGGCTGCGCGGCGGTTTTCACGCATGGTCTGAGCCGGCAGACGCCGTATGATGCGAACGCATATCCGCACCGACCGACCCATGACCTTGCAACCGCTTCGCCGCATAGCCACCTGCCTGCTGGGCCGGTGCGTGCTGGCATGGCTGGCACTGTCCATGGGGGTCGCGGCTGCCGCGCCGCTGATCCAGTCTCAGGGGTTTGAGCTGATCTGCACCAGCACCGGCGCGGTCAAGCTGATCGTCAAGGGCGAAGACGGCAGCAGCGTTCTGGGTGCGGGTCACCTCGATTGCCCCATGTGCCTGCCCCATGCAGCACTGCCTCCGCCCGCGCTGCAACTGCCGCCCCCTACCGAGTCACCGCTGTGGCATGCGCTGCTGCCCGTGCAGCGGGCGCGCATCGCCTCGCTGACCGCCGCGCCCCTGCCCGCGCGCGGGCCGCCTCCCGCTTACCTCTGAACCATTTCGGGCTCTAGCGCAGTTCTGATCTGCGCTGGCCGCTATCAGATTCATAGGGACAACCACGTCCCAAGGTAAGCATTCATGAAACAGATTTTTCTGCCACTGGTGGTCAGTGGTATTGCATGGCCGTGCCTGGCCCAGACCTCAACCGATTCCGCTGACCTGCCCGAGCGCTCCAAGACCCTGGGCGTGGTCACCGTCAACGGCGGCCAGCCCAGCTCGCTGCCCACGCAGATTCCGACCACCATCGAAGGCATCACGCGCGAGGAGATCGAGACCCGCATCAATGCCACCGACAGCGAGGATGCGCTCAAATATCTGCCCAGCCTGCTGGTGCGCAAGCGCTATATCGGCGACTACAACCACGCCATCCTCTCCACGCGGGCTTCGGGCACGGGCAATAGCGCGCGCTCGGCCGTCTATGCCGACGGCATTCTGCTGTCCAACTATCTGGGCAATGGCATTGCCAACGGCAGCAACTATGCGCCGCGCTGGGGCCTGGTGACGCCCGAGGAGATCGAACGCGTCGATGTCATGTACGGTCCGTTCTCGGCCGCCTACCCCGGCAACTCCGCCGGTGCCGTGGTGGACTATGTGACGCGCATGCCCGACAAGCTCGAAGCCCATGTGGCCGCTGGCTATGCCCACCAGAGCGCCGACGTGCTGGGCAGCAGCGGCCAATACCGCAGCTGGAATACCAGCGCCTCCATCGGCAGCAGAAGCGCAGGCTGGTCGTACTGGATCAACCTCAGTCGCAGCGACAGCCAGGGCCAGCCCATGACCTTCCCCACCGTGCTGCAGTCCGCCGGCGTTGCGGGCGGTGCCGGCACGCCCGTGACCGGGGCGATTGCCGGGCTCAACACCACCAACCAGCCCTGGTACATCCTGGGCGCGGGCACGCAGTACCGCACCCGGCAGGATCACGCCAAGATCAAGCTGGCCTATGACATCACGCCCACGCTGCGCGCCAGCTACACGCTGGGCTGGTGGCAGAACAGCGCCCAGGGCAGCTCCGAGACCTATCTGCGCGGACCCAATGCCCAGCCGGTCTACAGCGGCAACATCAATATCGACGGCAAGACCTACAAGCTGGCCGACACCGCCTTCGGCCTGAGCCAGGACCAGCAGACCCACACCATGCACGGGGTGTCGCTCAAAAGCCATACGCAGGGCGAGTTTGACTGGGAGCTCAGCGCCAGCCTGTACGACTACGGCAAGGATCAGCAGCGAGTTCCCACCGTGGCCCAGCCTGCCGCCAATCTGGGCGGCAAGGGCACGCTACAGGACCAGGACGGCACGGGCTGGAACACACTGGCCGCCAAGGGCACATGGCGGCCGCAGGGAATGAAAGGTGCACATATCGTGGACTTCGGCCTGGGCCGCGACGCCTACAGGCTGAACATCAGCAAATACAACGTGCTCGGCGACTGGCAGTCCGGCCCGGCCAACGCGCAATCGGTCGTCAGCCAGGTCGGCGGCAGGGCGGAGACCCGCTACGCCTGGGCACAGGACAGCTGGCAGCTGGCCAGGGACTGGAAGGCCGTGCTGGGCCTGCGCTGGGAAGACTGGACGGCCAGCCAGGGCCACACCGCCACAGCCAGCAGTCAGCTGGACTACGCCCAGCGCAGCGAATCGCATTTCTCGCCCAAGGCGGCGCTGGCTTATCAGCTGGCCCGCAGCACCACGCTCAAGGCATCGCTGGGCCGGGCCGTGCGCTTTCCCACCGTGGGCGAGCTGTATGGCGCGACCTCGGGCGGGGCGCTGTCCTTCATCAACGACCCGAATCTGAAACCCGAAAAGTCCTGGACGGGCGAGCTGACGGCCGAGCAGGATCTGGGCAATGGCCTGCTACGCGCCACCTGGTTCCATGAACGCACGCGCGATGCGCTCTACAGCCAGCTGATTGCCGGCACCACCGTCTCTGCGGTGCAGAACGTGGATCAGGTCAGGACCTCGGGGCTGGAGCTGGCTTACTCGGCGCAGTCGGTGTGGATACGTGGCCTGGACCTGGGCGGCAGCCTGACCTGGGCCAATTCGCGCATCACGGCCAATGCGGCCAACCCGGCCAGCGTCGGCAAATGGCAGCCCCGGGTGCCGCGCTGGCGCGCCACGGCCTGGGCCACCTACAAGCCCGACGAGCGTTGGGCCTTGACCGTGGCAGCGCGCTACAGCGGGCGCCAGTACTCGAATCTGGACAACAGCGACGTGCATGCCGACACCTATATGGGAGCCAGCCAGTATTTCAGCGTCGATCTGCGGGCACGCTATCAGATCGACAGACAGCTGTCGGCGGCCTTTGGCATAGACAACGCCAACAATGCCAAGTATTGGAACTTCCACCCCTATCCGCAGAGAACCTTTAGCGCCTCCCTGCGCTGGGATCTCTAAAGCCGCTGGCTCTAGACCAGACTGGCAAGCCTGCCATGGGTCTTGCGCATCCTGAAAGTGCCCAGGCAGGCCAGCAGCGCCAGGGCCAGGCCCAGCACGCAGGCACCTTGCCAGCCGTCAATGCCCCAGGCGAGAGTCCCCAGGGCCGAGCCCGCCGCCGCGCCCGTGAAATAGCCCGTCATATAGACAGCATTCATGCGGCCGCGCGCTGCGGGCAGCAACTGGGCCACCGTGGCCTGGTTGGTGATGTTCAGGCATTGCAGGCCCAGATCGATCACCACCATGCCCAGCACAAACCAGCCCAGATGCGCTCCGCCTACCCACAGCAGGGGCCAGGACAGCAGCAGGGCCAGCGCCCCGATGGCGCAGCTCACGCGGCCCAGGCCCTTGTCCACCAGCCTCCCCGCCTGTGTGGCCACCAGGGCTCCTGCCGCGCCGGCCAGACCGATCAGGCCGATCTGCCCGTCATCCAGGCCCAGGGGGCCGCTGGACAACTGCAGCGCCATGGTCGAGAACAGCACGCTGACCGAGGCGAACGCCAGCGCGCTGACCAGGGTACGCTGGCGCAGACCCGGCTGGCTGCGCAGCAGATGCCACATGCTTCTGAGCACCTGTGGATAACTGACAGGACTGGGGTTGCGCGATGCCGGCAGCGCCTTCCACAGCCACAGCGCCACCACGGCCATCACCAGCGCAGCGCCCTGGTAGACGGCCTGCCAGCCCCAGGCCTCCGAGACCATGCCGGCCACGCTGCGGGCCAGCAAGATGCCCAGCAGCAGACCGCTCATCACCCAGCCCACCGCCCGCCCGCTTTGCCCCGGCTGGGCCAGTGCCGCCGCCATGGGCACCAGCACCTGGGCCGCAACCGAGAACAGACCGGCCATCAGCGTGCCCAGCAGGAACAGGTCGAACTGGCCCGCCAGGCCGCACATCGCCTGCCCCAGGGCCGCCAGCAGCATCAGGCTCACGGCCAGGCCGCGGCGCTGCAGCTTGTCGCCCAGCGGAGCGAGCAGCAAAAGGCCTGCTGCATAGGCCACCTGGGCCAGCGTCACGCTGGTCGCGGCCGCCGACTCGCTGACCGAGAAATGAGAGGCAATCGAGTGCAGCAGTGGCTGATTGAAATAATTGCCGCCCGCGCACAGGCCACAGGCCAGTGCCATCAACAGCAGGGAGGAAGCGCTCAGACCGGGCGCGGAAACGTTCACTGACATAGATAACGGCCACATCCGGCGGATGCGGCACTTGCATGGAGCCACCGCCCAAGGGGCCGTCGCAGATCAAAGAGGGAGTTCGGAAGTCCGGCATGCGCTGTGTCATGCCTGTGGCGGCGTCTCAGCAGCCGGTGCCCGCCAGCAGGCCGGGGCAAACCGTGATGCAATACAGAAAGTTCTGCAGCAGCGGGTATTGTCCTAAGGCCGGCTGCCAATCCCTTGCCCAGGACTCAATGCCCTGTCAAAAAACAAGGGTTAACCCTTAACTCAACGTATGCGCACCACCATGAAATTGCTCTCTGCCGCTCTGGCCGTTGCGGCCGCCACCGTAGGAACCATGGCCTTTGTCGGCATGAGCCATGCCGAGCAGATCGGCGCCGTGGACACCGTCTTCAAGTGGATTGGCCCGGATCACAAGATCGTGGTCGATGCCTATGACGACCCCAAGGTGCCGGGCGTGACCTGCTATGTCTCGCGCGCCAAGACCGGCGGCATCAAGGGCGGCCTGGGCCTGGCCGAGGATCGCTCGGAGGCGTCGATCGCCTGCCAGGCCACGGGCAATATCCAGTTCCCCGCGCCGCTCAGGCAGCAGGAAGAAGTGTTCACCGAGCGCACCTCGCTGCTGTTCAAGCGCCTGCGTGTGGTGCGCATGGTGGATGCCAAGCGCAATGCCCTGATCTATATGACCTACTCGGACCGGGTGATCGAGGGCTCGCCCCAGAACAGCGTCACCGCCGTGGCCGTGCCGCAGGCAACAGCGATCCCGCTGAAATGAAAATCAGAGCAGGCTGCGCTTGTGCAGCCTGCGTTTGAGACAGTCTTAGCTCAAGGCCAGGTGCAGCGACTTACTGACTGAAAGTCAGGCCGCCTGCGTCCAGCGCCGGCGGACGCAGCAAATCCTCGTTCACGCCCATGGCCTGGCTGGCGCGCTCCACGGCCTGCCACAGTCCGGCAGGCATCTGCAAAATGGCCTCGGGGGACTGCGCATCGTCGATCCAGTGGCTGATCTGCAGATGCTGTTCATGAGTGAGCAGGTCCAGGTGCAGCATTTCATCGATAGTTTTCATGGTGTTCCTCCCTGCTTGTGGAAGCAGGCGCTGTGCAACCCGCGCCCGACTTGTCTATCCAATATAGGGGCAAAAACCGCCGCCGCAAGCAAAATCATTGTCAAGAAAACCATAGCTGCCTGCGACTGTCATTCAAGCGCTACAGCATGTCGGGCGCTTGGGCTGCGGACGCTGCAAGCGGCAGCGGCTCGCCGGCCTTGCAAGCATCGACAAAGGCCTGCAAGGCTGGCGAGCGGCGCTTTCCGGCGCGCTGCACCAAAGAGAAGTTGCGCCACATGCGCGGCAAGGTGGTGGGCAGAATCTCCAGCGCCCCCGCCTGCAGCTGTGACTGCACCAGCACGCGCGACAGACAGCTGATGCCCAGCCCCTGCTCGACACAGCGCGCAATCGCCTCGGAGCTGCCCAGCGTGGCCGTTGCAGGCAGCTGGTGCAGATGCGGCAGCAGCGCATGCTCGACCATCTCGCGCGTGCCCGAGCCCGCCTCGCGCAGCAGCCATGCCGCCTTGCGCAGCGCTGCCACGCCCAGCGGCTTGTTGCGCGCCTGCTCGGCCAGCGGGTCCTGCGGCGATGCCACGATGACCAGTTCGTCGCGCAGCCAGGGCTCGACCTCCAGCCCCTGCCAGTGGCTGCTGCCCTCGATCAGGCCCATGTCGACCTCCATGGCCAGCACGGCTTCGCCCACCTCCTGGGTATTGGCGATCTGCAGGTCCACGCGCACCAGCGGATGCGAGCGCGCCAGCCGCGCCAGCACTTCGGGCAGCGCATAGGTGCCGATGGTGGTGCTGGCCGCCACGCGCAGGCGCACCGGCATATTGGCCGCACGCGCGGAAAACGTCTGCTCTATGCCTCTTGCCTGCTCCAGCACGCCCAGGGCCTGGGGCAGCAGCGCGCGGCCTGCATCGTTGAGCACCAGGCGCTTGCCCACGCGCTCGAACAGCTGCACGCCCAGGCCTTGCTCCAGCTGCTGCAGCGCGGCACTGGTGGCCGACTGGGAAAGCGCTACGGCCTCTGCGGCCGCCACCGTGGTTCCGCTTTGGGCCACGGCGCAGAAGATCTCGAACTGACGCAAGGTGAGATGCAGCATGACGATGATTCGTATATTCGTATCGATGACAGCAGGCTAGCGCCGGCTCATCCCGCCCATGATTGAGTCGGATTGCAGGAGCCAGATAGCCCAATCTACCTGTTTTACAGGTTGATCTTACAAAAACTATTAGTTATACAAATATAACCAAGAAATCTAAAGTGACCTCCATGCCGGCAATCAGACCTGTTGTCTTGCCTGCTGCGAAAGGTCACGATGAACACTACAACACTGAAAAACTCCGCACCCTCGCAAGGCTGGATGCACAAGACCGGCGGGATGATCCCCGGCCTGCTGCTGGCGGGCGCCATCGCTGCCGTGGCCACCTGGGCCGCGCAGTTTCCGGTCATCAAGAACAACGGCCTGAGCGCGCTGACGCTGGCCATCATCATCGGTCTGCTGATCGGCAACACCGTCTATCCCGCCATCGCCAGCCAGTGTGCCAGCGGCATCGCCTTCACCAAGGCCCGCCTGCTGCGCACCGGCATCGTGCTCTACGGTCTGCGCCTGACCTTCCAGGACATCGGCCAGGTCGGCATGGCCGGCGTGGTGATCGATGCGCTGGTGCTGTCCAGCACCTTTTTGCTGGCGCAGTGGATAGGCCAGAAGCTGCTGGGCATGGACAAGCGAACCACCATGCTGGTGGGGGCCGGCGCCTCCATCTGCGGCGCTGCCGCCGTGCTGGCCACCGAACCCGTGGTCAAGGGCCGCGCAGAAGACGTGGCCGTTGCCGTGGCCACCGTGGTGGTGTTCGGCACCATCGGCACCTTTCTCTACCCCGCGCTGTTTCACTGGAATGCCGAGTACGGCTGGATAGACACCAGCATGCAGCAGTACGGCGTTTTCGTCGGCTCCACCGTGCATGAGGTGGCCCAGGTCGTGGCCGCCGGCGAAGCCATCGGCAGCCAGGCCGCAGACACGGCCGTGATCGCCAAGATGGTGCGCGTGATGATGCTGGCCCCCTTCCTGCTGGTGCTGTCCATGTGGCTGACACGCAGCGAGCGGGCCCTGGGTGTGAACAACGGCCAGCCCGCCAACCGGATCACCATTCCCTGGTTTGCCGTGGGCTTCGTGGCCATGGCCGGCGTCAACTCCCTGGGCGTGCTGCCCAAGGAAGTGGTCAGCGTCGGCATTCAACTCGACAACGCGCTGCTGGCCCTGGCCATGGCCGCTCTGGGTCTGACCACCCATATCCGCGCCGTGCGCGCTGCCGGCACCCGGCCGCTGATTCTGGCCCTGGCTTTGTTCGCCTGGCTGCTGGTCGCCGGACTGGTACTGAATCTCTGGATTCCGACACTGTTTTGATAGCGACTTGCGCTTGACTGGATTAGAAATACAACATCTAAAGGTCTGAAACCCTTTGAAAGAGAGCGCTTGTAGCTCTCTTTTTTTATGCCGCAGAGAAACAGGGAAATACCCTATATATCAATGCAGACTCAATTAGTTTGAATTGCAAATTAATTGCAAAAGCATCAAAATTCGGCCATGTCTTTTGCCGATGCTCCCTCCCGCGACCGCCTGGGCTTTCTCATGGTCACCCTGACCCGCCAATGGCGGCGCTTTGTCGAAGAACAGCTGGCCGCCAGCGGCCTGACCGACGCCACCTGGACGCCGCTGTTGCACCTGCGCGCCTGGGGTGACGGCGTGACGCAAAAGGAACTGGCCGAGCGCGTGGGGCTGGACGGCTCCAGCCTGGTTCGCCTGCTGGACATTCTTGAGGGCAAGGGCTGGGTGGAGCGCCGTGCCGATGCGGCCGACCGCCGCAGCAAGCGCATCTTTCTCACTGCCGAAGGCAATAGCGCCGTGGACAGCATCCGCGCCACCATGCTCGAAGCCGAGCTCAGTCTGCTGCAGGACCTTGAGGACTCCGAGGTCGAAGCCATGCTGGGCGGCGTCAACAAGATTCGCGCCCGCATCGAGCAGATGCACGAGCAGCACTCAGCCCAAGCCCATTGCGGCACCGAGGAGCGCGCATGAGCGTGGCAGCCTACGACCGCCTGCTGGAGAGTGCCACGCGATGGGGCTTTGACAGCGCCCGCCTGCGCCAGCATCTGCGCACGGCTTTTGCCGCCTGCATTGCCGTGTTCGCCGCCTGGGCCCTGGGGCTGGAGCACCCGCAATGGGCAGGCATGACGGTCTGGGCCGCCTCCCAGCCGCTGCGCGGCCAACTGCTGGAGAAAAGCTTTTTCCGCACCACGGGCACGCTGGTCGGAACGGCTGCCGGCGTAGTGCTGGTGCTGGTGGCCAATGGCGATCTGCTCTGGCTGGTCACGGGACTGGCGGTGTGGATCGGCATTTGCGCGGGCATGGGCAATCTGCAGCGCAGCTTTGCCTCCTACGGCACCATGCTGGCCGGCTATTCGGCCTCCATGGTGGCTTTGCTGGACAACGGCAACCCTGCCCATGTCTACGCGCTGGGCTGGGATCGCCTGTTTACCGCCCTGACCGGTGTGGCCGCCGCCCTGGTCGTAGGCTGGCTGTTCACGCCCGTGGGCGCCGAAATCCCCGGTGACGGCCGGGTGCGCCGGCTCTGCGCCCGTCTGCTGCGCGACATCGCCGACGCCGCCCAGGCCACGGCCAGCGGGCATAGCGCCCTCAGCCCCAGGGACCTGGCCGAGCGCCTTGCCGTGATGGCTGCCATCGAGGAAGGGTTGGACCCCCATGCCGCAGGCTCGCAGCGTTCGCGCCGCGCCGTGCGGGCGCTGCGCCGCCTGATCAATACCCAGATCTCGGCCCTGCTCTGGCTGCGCGACAGCGCGGGCAAGACCCTCACGGCCGAGTTCTCGCCCGACCACGCCCAAGCCATGACGGCTGCACTGAGGCAAGCTGCCAAGCTGCTGGAAACCCAGCCCGCACCGCTGGCCGCCATCGACGCCATTGCCACGGCCCGCAACGCCGCCGCAGGCTGGGGCCATGCCGAAGAGATTCTGGGCAATATCGGCCTGGCCCTGCAGGCCCACTTTGTGGCTGCCAGCGACCTGACTCTGCCAGCCCACCATCGCGCACGTCAGTTGCCCGTGGTCCTACACAGCGACTGGGTGGGCGCGCGCCGGGCCATGCTGCGGGCATTCAGCTCCATTTTTCTGGTCGGCCTGATCTGGGTGGTCACCGGCTGGCATGGCGGCGCCTATATGTTGCTGGGCCTGTCGGTGATGATCACCGTGTTCTCCTCTTTCGAGAACCCGGCCTTCACCATGCGCTTTGTGATTCTGGGTCAGGCCATGGGCGCGGGCGTGGCGCTGGCCTGCCAGTGGTTTGCCTGGCCGTTTGCCAACAGCCAGTTGCAGATGGTGCTGATGATGCTGCCCTTTATCTTCCTTGGCGCCCTGCTGCTCAGCCACCGCCGCACCACGCTGTACGGCTTCGACTGCAATATGGTGATCCTGCTGGCACTGTCGCCGCATTTCCCCTATCAGCTCGATGTGGGCCACTCGCTGTCCATGGCTTTTGCCATCGTTACCGGCCCGCTGGCCGGCTGGGCGGCCTATCGCTTCATCCTGCCCGTCACCGCGCAAGGCAGGCTGGACGGCCTGCGCGCCATGATGGTCCATGAGCTGCAGGACATGGCCTCGGCCCCGGCGCACGCCCGAGACGTGCGCGTGTGGCGCGCCCGCCTCTACCACCGCCTGCTGCGCCTGGTGCGTGCCTGCGAAAAAGTCAGCGCCCCCGCCGTGCAGGACGCGGCCGACTGCGGCCTGGCCGCGCTGCGGGTGGGCAAGGCCGTGCTGATCCTGCACCAGTTGCAAGCGGATGTACTCCTGTCCGAAAGCACCTTGCGCGTTGTGCACAGCGCGCTGCAGAGACTGCAACAACTGCCCAGCGCTCCCGCCAGGGCCGTGCCGCTGCTGCAAGGCCTGGCCCGGCGCATACAGCAGCGCCAGCCAGAGCAGGCGCTGCAACTGCGACTCGCTGCCCAGGACATCTACGAGCATCCGGCCTTCTTTGCCTCCAGCGCCTCGTTGCGCTGATCACTTCAGCGGCCGCCCGATAGATGGGCGGCAATCGCCGCCTCGCTGACACCATAGAGCTCAGCCAGCGCTGCGGGCGCGGCCACGGCGCGCGGCTCGCCCACGCCCAGCAGCCGCCCATGGCCCAGCAGAGCGATCCGGCTGGCCACACGCAAGCCGTGCTCGGGCTGGTGGGTGGACAGCAGCATGGCCATGCCCTGGGCGCTCAGCGCCTCGATCTGCTCCAGCACGCGAATCTGGTTGCCGAAGTCCAGGCTGGCCGTGGGCTCGTCCATGACCAGCAGCGCCGGCTCCTGCGCCAGCGCGCGCGCAATCAGCACCAGTTGCCGCTCGCCGCCGCTGAGCTCCGTGTAGCGGCGTGCGGCCAGATGTGCGATGTGCAGCCGCTCCATGCAGGCCAGTGCCATGGCGCGGTCCGCGCCGCAGGGCCTGGCCAGCAGGGGCAGGCGCGCAGCGCGGCCCATGAGCACCATGTCCAGCGCCTCGAAGGCAAACACTCCGGCCTGGGCCTGGGGCACATAGCCGACGCGGCGCGCGAACTCCGCGCGCGGCCAGTGCTGCACCGGCTGGCCCTGCACCAGCACCCGCCCCGCCAGCGGCGGCAGCAGGCCCAGAACCGTTCGAAACAGCGTGGTCTTGCCGCAGCCGTTGGGGCCCAGCAGACAAAGCACCTCGCCGGTGGAAATGGACAGGTCCACCGATTCGCTGACCACACGGCGACCGTGGCCGGTGCGCAGCCCGAGCAAGTCCAGCACCGCCATCAGGCCTGTCCTTCACGGCGACCCGTGCGGGCCAGCAGATACAGAAAGAATGGTGCGCCAACCAGGGCCGTCAAAATGCCCAGCGGCAGCTCGATGCGCGCCATGGTGCGGGCCAACGTATCGGCCACCACCACAAAGCCCGCGCCCAGCAGGGCCGAGGCCGGCAGCAGGCGCACGAAATCGGGGCCGACCAGCAGGCGCGCCACATGCGGCACCACCAGCCCGACCCAGCCGATGATGCCGGCCAGCGACACGGCCGCCGCCGTGCCCAGCGTGGCGCAAACCACCAGCACCAGGCGCAGCCGCGCGACCGGCACGCCCAGAGCCCGCGCTTCCTCATCGGGCAGAGCCAGCAGGTTGATGCGCCAGCGCAGCAGCAGCAAAGGCAGCAGGGCCGCCAGCATCACAGGAGCCGTGGCGGCCACTTCCTGCAGCGTCACGGCCGACAGGCCGCCCATGAGCCAGAAGGTGATGGACGGCAGCTGGGTGTTCGGGTCGGCCAGGGTCTTGATCAGGGCAATGCCGGCCCCCAGCAAGGCGCCCAGCGCAATACCGGCCAGCACCAGAACCAGCACCGGATCATGTCTGCGCACGCAGGCGCTGACGGCCACCACGACAGCCACGGCGACCAGCCCGCCGCCAAAGGCCAGCCATTGCACGGCGAACATCGACAGCCCCAGATAGATGGCGACCACGGCGCCCAGACCCGCGCCGGCCGACACGCCCAGAATATCGGGCGAGACCAGCGGGTTGCGAAACATGCCCTGGTAGGCCGCACCGGCCGCACCCAGCATCGCACCGACCGCCATGCCGGCTGCGATGCGAGGCAGCCTGATGTTCCAGAGCACGGTTTCGGCCGCTGGCGCCAGCGGCGAATCCGCCCCCGTGGCCCGCGCCCATAGCGCTTCGGCCAGTTGTGCCGGCGCCAGCGCAAACTGGCCCGAGCCCAGCGCCCACAGCAGCACCAGAGCCAGCAAGAGCAGGGCCAGCCACCAACCCATGCCCGCACGCAGAGGGCCGCGCTGGCGACCATGCCCGGCGGCATTGCTCGATGCCGCGCTTTGCGGACTTGCCGCTTCTTTCGACCTTTGGGCACCTTCCCCGATATCGAATGACTTCATGCCAGCCTCATGCATTCAGCGCGCCAGCTGCAGCAGCCCATGCAGCTGGGCCGACGACAGCTGCACACCATAGAACAGCGCATGGAACTCGCTCACCGCCTGCTCCAGGGTTTTGACACCTTGCTGGGGGAAGCGGCCCGGATGCAGCTTCTCAAGCAGCCAGCGCACGCCGATCAGCCGGTTCACGCTGGGCGGGCCGTCCAGCCAGCCAAAGGGCAGCACGGGCGCGCAGTGCACACGGCCGCTGCGCACGGCGCTGACGCCGCGCCACAAGGGGTCCTGGCGCACGCGCTCGGCAAAGCCCGCCTCCTGGGTCAGTATGACTTCGGGGTCCCAGGCCAGGATCTGCTCCATGGAGACGCGCGTGAGTCCGCCCCTGCCGGCCTGGGCCGCCACATTGCGACCGCCCGCATACTCGATCACCTCGACATTGATGGAGCCGGCCAGCCCGGTTTCCAGACCGTTGGCGCCGCGCCCCAGATAGACACGCGGCCGGGCCTGCTCACCGAGTCCGGCAGTCACGGCGCGCACCAAAGCGGCGACCTCGTCCGCATGGCGGGCCAGGGCCCGGCCGCGCTCGGCCGCACCCAGCAGGGCGCCGACCTCGCGCAGCTGGCGCGCATGTTCGGGCAGGCTGCCTTGCACCAGCACGCAGGCCAGGCCCGTCTGGCGCGCCAGACGCTCGGCGGCAGAGACATGGGTGGCGTCGGAGGTCCCGGAGTCCAGCACCAGATCGGGTTGCAGCGCCAGCAGCTTTTCGAGCGGCAGCGTGCTGCCCCGGCCCGACAGGCGCCCGAGATAGGGCAAAGCCTGCAGTGGCGCACCCAGATGGGCGCGCGCCGCGTCGCTGAGCTGCATGGGCCAGCCCAGCAGTTGCTGCGGCGCCAGCGCGGCCAGCAGCACGCCTGCCGGCGGCCCCGAAGCGAACACGCGGCCAGGCCGTGCCGGCAGCGAGCCAAAGCGCGCTGCAATGACCGAGCCGCCATCCTGAGCCCAGACCCCGCTCTGATGCAGGCCCGAGGCCAACGTCGCAGCACCGGCCTGCAGCCATTGGCGCCGCGTCAGCATGACCGGTCTCCCTGGTCTTCGCGCTGCAGCTGCTGGCGGCACCAGTGCAGCAGTGCCTGTTCATCGACCGGCAGGCGCACGAAGGCGCCGCCGGTAAAGCTCTGCCAGCCGGCCTCGTGGCGGGCCGCCACGGCCGTGATCACGGGAATGCCGGCCTCGACAAAGGCGGCGATCTCCTGGACAAAACCGCCGCCGGCGGCTTCGAGCTGGCCGAAGCAGTTGACGACGGCCAGCTCCACACCATCGGCCAGCGCCTGGCGCAGCACCTCGCTGGCCCGGGCCAGGGCCTGAGGATTGAGACTGCAGGCCCGCGAAGCCGCGCCCAGATCCTCGGTCATCTCGAACTGCTGGCCGCTGCGCAGATCCACGAGACGCATGCATTTGTTGCCGTTGGCATAGCAGCTTTGCCGATGCACCAGCCCGCCCACGCTGCGGCCCGACTGCTGCAGCCGCCGCGCCACGCCTTCCAGCAAGTCCTCGATATCGTGCCGCTCATCGGGGTAAATCAATGCCGCCAGCGGCGGCGTCATAGCGGTGCTCATGCTGCTCCTTCGCTCAAGTCTGTCCATCGACACCGGCGCTCATGCCGGCGGGCACGCTGTCGCGCGCAAACACCCAAGGACCGTTCGCACCGCTGGCCGCTTCCAGCGCACGCTGGCCAGGCGCAGACAGCAGGTACTCGGCCAAAAGGCCTGCCGCCTGGCGCTGCTGCGCTGTGGCCGGATGGCGCGGGCCCGGTGTGAGCAGCACATAGGGTCTGCGCATCAGCGGATCGCCGTGCAGCAGCAGCTCTATGCCGGGGGCGCCCATCTTGCCGAAGGCCAGGGGAATATGGCCGACCACGGCATAGGCCTGCTCGCGCGCTGCCAGCTCCAGCACGGCCTGTGGTCGCGGGCCGGTGTCGGCGCGCAGCCAGCGCGCATCGGGGCGTATGCCCCCGCGCCGCCACAGGCGCTGCACCACGGTATAGCTGCCGGGATCGCGCAGCGCGATAAAGGGGGCGCCGGTCTGGGCAATGCGCTGCAGCGCCTGCGTGCCGTCAGCGGCCGAACGCACGCCGGCGGGGTCATGAGCGGGACCGGCAATGACATGCTCGTTCCAGCCCCAGACGCGCGCAGAGCCTGCCATGCCGCTGGCCTCCAGTGCCATGGCTTCGTCGCTGGCGTGGATCAGCAGCATCTGCGCCTGGCCGCGCGCGAAGGCGGGCACCACGCCCTCCTTGGGTGCGGCCGCCACGGTGGTGACCGGCATGGTCAGGGCGTGGCTGGCCTGCTCGGCCACGCGCGGCCACACGCCGCACAGCACAAGCCCGCCCACGGCCGCCACCTGTATGCCGGCGTCCGAAGCGGGTTGCGCTCCCGCCGCCAGGGCCGGGCCGCCGGCCATGCCCAGGGCCGCCAGACTCCGCAGCCAGTCACGTCTTGTCAGCGAGGTCAGCGATGTCTGAAGCAGGTGTTCCATGGCCATCAGAACCGGTAGCCCAGATTCACGTACCAGCTGCGCCCCGGCATGGGCAGACCGTCGGCCAGCTGATACCACTTGTCGCCCAGATTGGCCACGCCGAAGTCCAGCGTGGTGTCCGGGCGCGGCAGATAGCGCGCACGCAGATTGGCCACGCCGTAGCCGGCCATCTGATAGACCTGTGCCTGTCCGCTGGCCGACAGCGGCACCTTGCGGCCCTGTTCTGCCTCCAGCTCGGCACGCAGCTGCCACTGGGCCTGCGGACTCCATTGCAGCGCTGCCGTCAGGCGCTGGCGCGGCGTGTCCGTCAGCGTGATGCTGCGATCGCTGAGATTGGTGCGGCTCAGATAGGTGTAGCCCGCATGCACAGCCCATTGGGCCGACAGCTGCTGCGCC
The DNA here is from genome assembly GCF_058807955.1 of Comamonas sp. GW821-FHT11H03. Lineage (NCBI taxonomy): Bacteria > Pseudomonadati > Pseudomonadota > Betaproteobacteria > Burkholderiales > Comamonadaceae > Comamonas > Comamonas sp. GW821-FHT11H03. The sequence continues at coordinate 153,405 of NZ_JBXARF010000002.1, read as the reverse complement.
AGCGACACCTCAAAACCGACATTGCGCGTGCGTCCCACGTTCTGCGCCTGGTTGCAGGTCTTGCCGCCGCAGGCCGTGGAGTCCACAACCATGGTCTGGATCTGGTCGCGCACCCGGCTGTAGAACACGGCCGCCTGTCCCTTGCCGCCCTGCCAGGGCTTGCCGCTCAGGCCCAGCTCCAGATGGCTGGCCACCTCGGGCTTGAGGTCGGGGTTGGCCAGGGCCGTTCCCATGCGTGCCGAATAGCGGTCCTTGATGGTCGCAAAGCGGCTCTTGTGCGAGGCAATCAGATAGACCTCGTCGCCCTGGGCCGTGAGCGCATAGCTCAGGCGTGCCAGGCCGTTGGTGGCGCTGGTGGAGCCCGTGGGCCACTGGTAGACCTGCCTGGCATCGCGCTGGTCGTGGCTCAGGCCCAGCGTCAGGCGCCAGCGCTCGGCCAGGGCGATGTGATCCTCGAGCACCAGCGAGGTGGTCACATCGCGGTAGTGCTTCTGCGGGTCCTTCGCGTCGGTGTGCTCGTCCTGCTTGTAGTGGAAGGCCGCATGCAGCTCATGACCGGAGAAGGCGTAGTTGACCCACTCCACGCTGGCACCCTTGCTCACATCCTTGTAGCTGCTGGTCGGGTCGTGGGCCGTGTAGCTGGCGTCCTTGTACATGTCGAGACCGTTTTTGTAGGTGTCGTGGTAGAGGCGGGTCTTGAGCACATTGCTGCCGTTCAGACGGGTGGTGCTCAGGAAATACAGGCTGTCCTTGTTCCAATAGGGCCAGCGCCAGTAACGCACGGCGTTCTTCTGCGTGGACTGGCCGGTGTAGACCGGGTTGCCCTTCTCGCCTTCCTGGCGCACATAGCCGATGGCATATTCGTCCGTGGCATTGGGCGTGAGTCCGAGCTTGAAGGACAGGCGTTTGTCGGTGCGGTCCGCGTTCTCGCGCTTGCTGCCGGTATCGGTGGGCTGCTTTTTGTAATCCCTGAAGCCCCGGGGCAGAGGAAAGCTGTCAGCCTCCAGGTAGGAGGCGCCCAGCTGGTAGTACCAGTTGCCCTGGTTGCCCCCCAGGTTGAAGCTCGCCCTGCGCTCGCCACCGCTGCCCACTCCGAGGCGCACGTCGCCCTCGAAGGGCTTGACCGGTTTGCGCGTGACCAGATTGACGGCGCCGCCCAGCGTATTGGGACCGTACAGCAGCGAGGCGCCGGCCTTGGCCACGTTGATCTCGGCCAGGTCGAAGGTGGTGAAACGGCCCAGATCCACATAGCCGTCATAGGGCACATACAAAGGCACGCCGTCTACAAAGATGGGCACCTGGCGCGAATCGAAGCCGCGCAGATTGATCATTTCCTCGTTGCGGATGTTGCGCGAGAGGCTCACGCCGGGGAGATTGCGCACGGCATCGGCCACGGTGCCGGCGTTGCTGCGCTCCATTTCGGCACTGGATACACGCTGCATGTCGCCGGCCCCGAGCTCCTCGGCCTCGCGCCGCACGCTGACTTCCACCGTACCCAGCGTGAAGGTCTGGCTCGCGGCTTCGGCTGCGCCCGCAGTGGCCACCTGGGCCCAGACCGTACCCATGGGCATGACGGCCAGGGCAGCCCAGAGCCAGCTGCGGCGGAGAACAAAATTCGGTGGATGGAGCGAGGAAACCGTGGAGTGCAATGACATGGCGCGGGCTGGAATTTGTTGTCGAATGTAAAAAACCGTCGATTCTATCCACCGCTATTCATTTTTGGAATAACGATCGGCAAACAGTCTCCATAACCCGCACGGCATACACATTCCATGAAAAAGGCCACCCGAGGGTGGCCTTGCATCAAATGCCTTGCAGCTTCAAACGCAGCTGATTGCCACGGCCTTGGCCACCAGATAGGCCTCCAGCGCCTCAGGGCCGCCTTCGGAGCCGTAGCCCGAATCCTTGATGCCGCCAAAGGGCAGCTCGGCCGATGGCAGGGCCGGCTGGTTGATCCAGAGCATGCCGGCTTCCACATCCTGAGACAGCTGGTGCGTCGTCTTGAGCGAGCGCGTGAAGGCATAGGCCGCCAGGCCATAGGAGAGGCGATTGGCCTCCTGAATGGCCTCTTCGATCTTGTCGAAGCCGCGAATCGCCGCCACGGGGCCGAAGGGCTCCTGGTTGAAGATATCGGCCGTCAAGGGCACGTCGGCCAGCACCGTGGGGGCAAAGAAGTTACCGGCAGACCCAAAGGATTCGCCGCCCGTCATCAGCTTGGCACCGCTTTGCTCGGCGTTCTGGATCAGCTGGGTCAACGCCGTCACGCGGCGCGGATTGGCCAGCGGGCCCATCTGCGTGCCCTGCTCCAGGCCGTTGCCGACCTTCAATGCCTGGGCATGGGCGACCATCGCACGCGTGAACTCCTCGCGCACGCTGTTGTGCACCAGAAAGCGTGTGGGCGAGATGCAGACCTGGCCCGCATTGCGGAACTTGGCTGCGCCTGCGGCCCTCACGGCCAGTTGCACATCGGCATCCTCGGCCACGATCACGGGGGCATGGCCGCCGAGCTCCATGGTGGAGCGCTTCATGTGCAGGCCGGCAAGCGCCGCCAGCTGCTTGCCCACAGCCGTGGAGCCCGTGAAGGTCACCTTGCGGATCACAGGGTGGGCAATCAGATATTCGGAAATCTGCGCGGGGTTGCCATAGACCAGGCCCACGACACCGGCAGGAATGCCGGCATCGACGAAACACTTGAGCAGGGCGGCGGGGGAAGCCGGAGTTTCCTCGGGCGCCTTGACCAGGAAGGAGCAGCCCGAAGCCAGGGCCGCACCGATCTTGCGCACGATCTGGTTGACGGGGAAGTTCCAGGGCGTGAAGGCGGCGACCGGGCCCACGGGCTCCTTGATCACCAGCTGCTGCTGCTCGGTGCGACGCGAAGGCACGATACGGCCATAGACACGCAAAGCCTCGTCGGCAAACCATTCGATGATGCCGGCGCCGGCAATGATTTCCACCTTGGCCTCGGCCAGCGGCTTGCCCTGCTCCTGCGTCAGCAGCGCGGCGATCTCGTCGGCGCGTTCCTTCAGCAAGGCCGCGGCACGGCGCATGATGGCGCCGCGCTCATGGGCAGACACCTTGCGCCAGACCTGAAAGCCCTTGTCGGCCGCCGCCAGGGCGCGGTCCAGGTCGGCAATATCGGCATGGGCCACGCGGCCAATCACCTCGCCCGTGGCCGGGTTGCGCACATCAATTTTCTTGCCGCTGGCAGCGTCCTGCCACTGACCGTCGATCAAAAGCTGGGTATCAGGATATGCAGTGCTCATCGCATGACTCATAGGTGTCGGCCGCCGCTATCCCCCTGCAGACTGGCGCGGCCGGGTGTGACAAATGTTCAGGGGTTGCCGGACAAATTCTAGTCATGCGGGCTCGGCACTCAGACAAAAGGGGGACAGCTGTCAGCAATCGACCTCATGCACCCACGGCCCGGCGTCGCTCCACCTGCTCCACCTGCTCCACCTTCTCCATCAATCCGCCCAGGCCATCGCCGTACGATGCGGCAAGACCGACGACGTCGCCCACCACGAACACGCAGGGACTGCCCAGTCCGCTGCATGCCAGCGCCTGCGTCATCTGCCCCAGCTCGGTCAGGATCTGCTGCTGTGCAGGCAGGCTGGCGTTCTGGACCAGAGCTACTGGCGTAGAGGCCGGCAGTCCGCCGGCCAGCAACTGCTGCTGGATGACGGCGGCAGTGGCAACGCCCATGTAGATCACCAGCGTCAGCCCCAGCATCCGGGCCGTGCCGGCCAGCAGCTGCCAGTCATGACCGGCACTGCCTGGCTTGGCGTGACCGGTGATGAACACCACGCCATGGGCATGGTCGCGATGGGTCAGCGGAACGCCCAGGCTGGTGGCGGCGGCCAGCCCGGCGGTGATGCCGTTGACCACTTCGACGGCTATGCCCGCCATGCGCAAATGCTCGACCTCTTCGCCGCCCCGGCCGAAGATGAAGGGATCGCCCCCCTTGAGGCGCACCACCAGCTCGCCCTGGCGGGCCGCCATGATCATGAGCTTTTCGATGAATTCCTGCGAGGTGCTTTCGCGCCCGCCGCGCTTGCCCACGTGAACGACGCGGGCGCCTGCGCTGGCGAGCTTCACGATGTCGGCCGACACCAGGTCGTCGGCCAGCAGCAGCGTGGCGGACTGGATCAGTCTCAGCGCCTTGAGCGTGAGCAGCTCCGGATCGCCGGGGCCGGCACCGACCAGATAGCAACGGCCCACGGGCGACAGGGAAGTGGCATGGCTGTTTGTCATGGCTGGCCTTTCATATGCATTGCCGGACATCGGAATCTAGGCAGCAACCGGCAGGGCTGCCGACTGCGGCGCAGGCGTCGCATGCACCAGTTGTTTGATCCTGGGAATGCAGGAGCCGCAGCGCGTGCCGCAACCCAGGCAGGACTTGAGCTGGGCGAGTCGCTCGTCGGCGCTGCCCTCGCACGTGGCCAGCGTCGAGCTGATGCTGGCCTCATCCACATTCATGCAGGCACAGATCTGTGGCGACCGGGCCGGCATGGCGGCGGGCGGCCTGGCCCCCGAGGACAGCAGCAGACGCCCATAGCTTTGCACCGATTGCTCGTCGCGCAGTACCGGCCCCAGCCAGCGGCCGGCACTGGCATCACCGCAGAGCAAAAAGGCATCGAGCCTGGGCTCCTCGGTCTGCCGGCCTATCGCCATGGCCCGGCTGCATTGGCGGCGCGCGTCGGCATAGCGCATGGCCTGCGGGCCATCGAGCTGCAGCAGGCCATGCAGCCGCGCCAGCACCTGGGCACTGGGCTGCGCATAGGCCGCTGCGCGGAACTGCACGCCGGTGCGGCCCTGATCCGCTTTTTCCAGCGGCACGGCGCGCCCGAACAGCACGCAGCTGGCAAAGTCAAATTCGGCCATCAATTCGGTCAACGCCTGGCGAACCGACTGCACCTGCTGCTCATCCAGCCAGGCCATGCCCAGACAGGTCCAGGGCAGCTCGGCCTTGAGCAGCCTGACGGCCACATGCTTGAGCTCGGGCTGCTTGGAGCGCGGGCAGCGCTCGGGCGTGGTCAAGGCGTTGACGCCCGCAAGCCGCTGTCCCTTGGAGCCCAGACCGCTCAGATACATGCTGCCCCAATGCATGGGCAGATACAGCTGTGCGGGCTGCAGCCCCCCTTCCTCCTGCACGGGCAGCACGATGGCGCCATAGCGGTTGGACAGGTGGACCAGGTCGCCCTCCTGCAGCTGCAGCCGCTGCATATCCTGGGGACTGACCTGCAACTGCGGTTCGCCGGCATGCGCGAACAGGCGCCCCAGCTGGCCGGTGCGCGTCATGCCGTGCCATTGATCGCGCAGGCGGCCGGTGTTGAGACTGAACGGATGCCGCGCATCGCGCGGCACGGCCACCGTCTGCCAGGGCTGCGCATCAAAGCGTGCACGCCCGTCCTCGGTCGCAAACACCGCATCGCCATACAGACGCTGCCGGCCCTGGCTGGCGCCTTGAGGCATGGGCCACTGCTGGGGCCCCTTGACCTCCAGCACCGCCCAGCTCAGACCCGTGATATCCAGATCGCGTCCGCGTGTGGACTCGCGATGCTCGTTCCAGATGGCTTCGGCACCCGCTTGCGGGTTCGCCGTGTCATAGGGAAACAAGCTTGGCTGCGAGGGCCGCAGATGCTGCTCCAGACGCCGCGCCAGCTGCACGCCTATCTGCCAGTCATGGCGCGCCGCACCCGGTGCGACCACGGCGGCGCGCACTCGCGAGATGCGCCGCTCGCTGTTGGTGACCGTGCCCAGCTTCTCGCCCCAGGTGGAGGCCGGCAGCAACCAGTCGGCATAGGCCGTGGTCTCGGTCGCGGCAAAAGCCTCCTGCACCACCACCAGCTCGGCGCGCTCCAGCGCCCTGCGCACCATGGCCTGTTCGGGCATGCTTTGCGCGGGATTGGTGCAGGCAATCCACAAGGCCTTGATCTGGCCGTCGGCAGCGGCCTCGAACATCTCCAGCGCGGACTTTCCGGGCTGCGCGGGAATCGACTCCACTCCCCATAGCCGTGCCACTTCGGCCCGATGCTCCGGCTTGGCCAGATCACGATGCGCGCTCAGCAGATTGGACAGCCCGCCCACCTCGCGCCCGCCCATGGCATTGGGCTGGCCAGTCAGCGACAGAGGCCCGGCGCCGGGCCTGCCGATCTGGCCCGTCGCCAGATGCAGATTGATCAGCGCCGCATTATTGGCCGTGCCGCTGCGGCTTTGGTTCAAGCCCTGGCAGTACAGGCTGAGCGTGGGACGACGCGCGCCCGTCGGCTCCTGGGCACCGCCCAGCGCCATCCAGCGCGCCGCCCGGTACAGGTCCGCCACGGGCAGGCCGCAGATGGCAGCGACCCTCTCGGGCGTGGCTTCGCGCACCAGCTCCTTGAGCGCTGCAAAGCCACTGGTGTGCTGCGCGATGAAGGTGCTGTCCGTCCAGCCCTCCCACAGCATGATGTGCAGCAGACCGTGAAACAGCATCACATCGCTGCCCGGCTGCAGCGGCAGATAGAGATCGGCCAGCTCTGCGGTTTCGGTACGGCGCGGGTCGGCCACGATGATCCTGAGCTGCGGGTTGCGCGCCATGGCCTCTTCCACACGCCTGAACAGAATCGGATGCGCCCAGGCCATATTGCTGCCCGTGATGAACATGCAGCCGGCCAGGTCTATGTCCTCGTAGCAGGCCGGTGGCGCATCGGCGCCCAGCGTGGCCTTGTAGCCAGCCACGGCGCTGCTCATGCACAGGCGCGAATTGGTGTCGAGATTGTTGGTGCCCAGCAGGCCTTTGACCAGCTTGTTGAAGACGTAGTAGTCCTCGGTCAGCAACTGCCCGCTGAGATAGAACCCCAGCGCATCGGGCCCATGTGCGGCGCGAATGCCGACGATACGCGCAGCCAGTTCATCAAGGGCCTGATCCCAGCTCGCGGCCTGTGGTGCGGATGTCCGCTCCAGCCTGCGCATGGGCTGCAGCAAACGGGCCTGCTGCGCATAGGCGGGCGCGGCCGTCAGATGCAGGGTGCTGCCCTTGGTGCAAAGACGGCCCAAGTTGGCAGGATGCTCGGGATCGCCACGCACGCCGGTAATCTGCAGGCCATCGGACTCGATGACCACGCCGCAGCCGACACCGCAATAGGGGCAAGTGGACCTGGTTTCGTTCATGGCGTCCCCAGACAGATGCAGCGGCGTTCATGCTCACAGCAACGCGGACCGCCGAAGGCGAGTCCGCAGCCCACGCCGCAGCAGGGACAAGTGGATCGGGTCTCATGCATGGCAGACTTTCAGTGAAATTGCACCGCAGCGCGCGACTATCAGGCGCATGCTGCTACTCAATTCATACCCATCAAGACGCTAGGCGGCAGCACAGCCGGACCTGGCGGCGCAATGCGCAGGACCGGCATGCGGGCGGGTCTGCTCCAGGGCGCGGCTGGCCAGTTCATCGGCGTGCAGCTGCACTTCGCCGTCCTGCACACGTACGCTGAAATAAGGCGTGCAGCCTTCATCGGGCGCTGCCGCCTCGCCGCTGCTCAGCGCAATCGTCCAGTTGTGCAGCGGGCAGGCCACGCTGCGCCCGAACACAATGCCTTGCGACAGCGGCCCGCCCTTGTGCGGGCAGCGGTCCAGCAGCGCGAACACCTCGTTGTCGGCATTGCGGAATACGGCCACATCCAGCCCTTGCGCACGCGCCACGCGGCGCGCTCCCAGCACAGGGATGTCGTCCATCGTGCAGATAGAAATCCATTCGCTCATTTGCATCTCCTAAGCTCCCCCTGAGCCGCTTTGCGGCTTCCCCCTCTCTCGCTTCGCGGGAGGGGGACGACGGCCTCACTACGGGGCGGCCGGGCCGCCCAGGCCCTTGCTCGCCGTCCCTTGGCTATGCCGCGCCAGGTTCGTAAACTGCTGAAAAATTGAAAGAGGTTCTCGGTTTCAGGCAATAACTGACACACCAGCGGGCAAAGCCTGGAACTGCCGCACATCCACGGACGCCTTGTCGGCCTCGAACCAGGGATCGGGCTCGCCGTCCAGTGCAAACTGCAGCTGCTCCCACAGCGCCCTGCGGCCCTCGGCATCGTCGAGAATGCGTCGCTTGACATAGTCCAGACCCACGCGATTGATGTAGTGCACCGTGCGCTCCAGATACCAGCCTTCCAGGCGGTACAGCTGCATGAAGGCACCCGTGTACTCCATCACCTCTTCGGCGGTCTTGAGCTTGGTGAAGAAGTGCGCCACCTCGGTCTTGATGCCGCCGTTGCCGCCCACATACATCTCCCAGCCCGAGTCCACGCCGATGATTCCCACATCCTTGATGCCGGACTCCGCGCAGTTGCGCGGGCAGCCGCTGACGGCGAACTTCACCTTGTGCGGGGCGTACATGCGCCACATGGCGCGCTCCAGGTCCTTGCCCATCTGGGTGCTGTCCTGCGTGCCCATGCGGCACCATTCGCTGCCCACACAGGTCTTGACCGTGCGCAGCGCCTTGGCATAGGCATGGCCGCAGGGCATGCCGATATCGTTCCAGACGGCCTGCAGATCCTCCTTCTTAACGCCCAGCAGATCGATGCGCTGGCCGCCCGTGACCTTCACGGTGGGGATCTGGTATTTGTCCACCACATCGGCAATGCGGCGCAGCTCGGCAGCCGTGGTCTCGCCGCCCCACATGCGCGGAATCACGCTGTAGCTGCCGTCCTTCTGGATATTGGCGTGGCTGCGTTCGTTGATGAAGCGGCTTTGCGGGTCGTCCCTGGCTTCCTTGGGCCAGGTGCTTACAAGATAGTAGTTGACGGCCGGACGGCAGGAGGCACAGCCATTGGGCGTGCGCCACTCCATGAAGCGGAACACCGCATCCGTGCTCAGCAGCTTGTGCTCAGCGATCGCATCGCGCACGGCCTGGTGCCCGTGATCGGTGCAGCCGCACATGGCCTTGGTCTTGGGAGCTGCCGAGTAGTCGCCGCCCGCCGTGAACATGATGATCTGCTCCACCAGTCCCGTGCAGGAGCCGCAGCTGGCACTGGCCTTGGTGTGCTTGCGCACATCGTCGAGCGTGAACAGGCCCTTGTCCTTGATGGCCTTGCAGATCGCGCCCTTGGTCACGCCGTTGCAGCCGCAGACCTCGTCGCCGTCGGCCATGGCCGCAGCCTTGCTCTGCCCCTGGTGGCCGGTGTCGCCGAGATTGGATTCGCCAAACATCAGCTTGTCGCGGATATCGGCCACGCTGCGGCCCTCGCGCAGCAGCTTGAAGTACCAGCTGCCGTCCACCGTGTCGCCGTAGAGGCAGGCACCGACCAGCTTGTCGTCCTTGATGACCAGCTTTTTGTAGACCCCCGCATAGGGGTCGCTCATGAGAATTTCCTCGGTGTCGCCGCCGCCCTGGAAATCGCCTGCAGAGAACAGATCAATGCCCGTGACCTTGAGCTTGGTCGAGGTCAGCGAACCCAGGTAGCGGCCGATGCCGAACTCGGCCAGATGGTTGGCCAGCACCTTGCCCTGCTCGAACAGGGGCGCCACCAGTCCGTAGGCAATGCCTCGGTGTGCCGCGCATTCGCCCACGGCATAGATGCGCGGATCGGTCACGGTCTGCAGCGTATCGCTGACCACGATGCCGCGACTCACATGCAGATGCATGGACTCGGCCAGTTCGGTGCTGGGCCGGATGCCCACGGCCATCACCACCAGCTCGGCCGGGATCTCGCTGCCGTCCTTGAAACGCACGGCGCGCACGCGGCCACTGCGCCCTGCGTCCTCGTCGCCCAGCAGCTCCTGCGTCTGCGCCTGCATGCGGAACTGCATTCCGCGCTCGGCCAGCGACTTCTGCAGCATGCGGCCCGCCTGATCGTCGAGCTGGCGCTCCATCAGCCAGTCGCCGACATGCACCACGGTGACCTGCATGCCGCGCTTCATGAGGCCGTTGGCCGCCTCCAGTCCCAGCAGGCCACCGCCGATCACCACCGCATGCTTGAGTGTCTTTGCCGCTTCGATCATGGCCTCGGTGTCGGCAATGTCGCGGTAGGCCAGCACGCCCTCCAGGTCCTTGCCCGGGATGGGCAGGATGAAGGGCTTGGAGCCCGTCGCCATGATCAGGCGGTCGTACTCGGCGCTGGCACTCTCGCCCAGGGCATTGACCGCATGCACCGTGCGCCGGGCCCGGTCGACCGCCGTCACGGTATAGCCGGCGTGCAGCAAGATATGGTGGTCCTGGTACCAGGACCAGTCGTTGAGCACGATATCGCCGAGCGTCTGCTCGCCGGCGAGCACGGGCGACAGCAGAATGCGGTTGTAGTTGGGATGCGGCTCGGCGCCGAAGACCGTGATGTCGTACAGATCGGGGGCAATGGCCAGCAGCTCTTCCAGCGCACGCACGCCTGCCATTCCGTTACCAATCATGACCAGTTTGGATTTTTTCATCTGAGTCCCCGTGGGCATTTGCAAAGCCAAAAAAAAGACGTCTGCGCGCTTCATGACTTGCATGAACGCGTAGACGTCTTTGTCTGTGGGTTCTGGTCCAGCCTTGCACCATCCCCCGGTGACCCACCTTGGCCACGCTGAACAACACGCAATTGCTGTGCCAGCTTTTCTCAGCCTGCAAAGGCTATTCCATCCCGCGGCATGCACTGCTTTTGTGCATGGCCGCTTTATTGCTGTGCAAGACAAACATGGCGCCCCAAGGCGCCATGCAGCTTGAAATAGAAAAGGCTCAGGCCGCTTTTTCCACGTGGCCCTGACGCGTGTAGAGAAAGTCGATCACCGCCTTGCGGTAGCTTTGATAACGGGCATCTTCAGCCAGTTCCACCCGGCTGCGCGGGCGCGGCAATGCCACATGCAGCACCTCGCCAATCGTGGCTGCCGGCCCGTTGGTCATCATCACGATCTTGTCGGACAGCAGCACGGCCTCGTCCACATCGTGCGTGACCATGACCACGGTGCTGTGGGTGCGAGCCACGATCTCCAGCAACTCGTCCTGCAGCTTGGCACGCGTCAGGGCGTCGAGAGCGCCGAAGGGCTCATCCATGAGCAGCACCTGCGGCTCCATGGACAGCGCGCGCGCAATGCCCACGCGCTGCTTCATGCCGCCCGAGATTTCGCCGGGGCGCTTTTGCGCCGCATGGCTGAGGCCCACCATGGCCAGCGCCGCATCGGTGCGCTGCGCCAGCTGTGCCTTGCTTTCGCGCTTGCCGAAGACTCGCTCCACGGCCAGGTGCACATTGCCCCAGCAGCTCAGCCAGGGCAGCAGCGAATGGTTCTGGAAGACCACCGCACGCTCGGGGCCGGGGCCCTTGATTTCCTTGTTGGCACACAGCAATGCGCCGCCCGTGGGAATGGTCAGGCCGGCAATCAGATTGAGCAGCGTCGACTTGCCGCAGCCCGAGTGCCCGATGAGACTGACGAACTCGCCCTTGGCAATGTTCACATTGATGTCGCGCAGCGCGGGAAACAGTCCCTTGGCTGTCTTGAAGGTCTGCTCCACCCCGTGGATCTCGATGTACTTGGTGCTGAGAGATGTATGCATGAGGTACTCCTTGCTTTTTTCCGAGGCCACCGTGGCGCCGGCTTTGCCGGGCCACCGGTGGTGCCCCATTGAGGGGGTGACGCGCCCGAGGGCGCGGCTCAGGGGTGGGTTAAGTCTTGACCTCTTCAAACGTAAAGGCCGAAGCCAGCTTGACCAGAGCCCACTCCAGCACCAGGCCCACGATGCCGATCACGAAGATGGCGATGATGATGTTCTTGACGTTGAGGTTGTTCCACTCGTCCCAGACCCAGAAACCTATGCCCACCCCGCCCGTCAGCATCTCGGCGGCCACGATCACCAGCCAGGCCGTGCCCACGGCCAGGCGCACGCCGGTCAGCATATAGGGCAGCACCGCCGGAAACAGAATGGTGGTGGCGATCTTCCACTCCGACAGATTGAGCACGCGCGCCACATTCATATAGTCCTGGGGCACACGCTGCACGCCCACGGCGGTGTTGATGACCATGGGCCAGATCGAGCAGATGAAGATGGTCCAGATGGCTGCCGGATTGGCGCCCTTGAACACCAGCAGGCCGATCGGCAGCCAGGCCAGCGGCGACACCGGACGCAACAGGCTGATCAGCGGGTTGAACATGCGCGACAGAAAGCTGAAGCGCCCGATCACGAAACCCAAAGGGATGCCGACCAGTGCCGCCAGACCGAAACCCAGGGCCACGCGCTGCAGCGAGGACAGTACATTCCAGCCCACGCCCTGGTCATTGGGTCCGTTGCGGTAGAACGGGTCGCTGAACACCTGCAAGGCCTGCTCCCAGGTCTCGGCCGGGGTCGGAATGCTCTTGCCGGTGGTGCTGGAGACCAGCGACCACAGGCCGACCAGCAGCGCCAGCCCCAGCAGCGGCGGCAGGGCCTGACCAAATAGCTGCTCAGCCCACTGGCGCAAGCGGCTGGGTGCCACCGCAACCGCAGCCGTGACTATCGCCTTGGGTTTGATATCTTTTTGCACTTCAGCCTTTACAAGTTCTGTGCCAGCGGCTATCTCTTTTGAAGCTTCGAGCAGCGCATCATTGGCCGCCTGGGCTGCCAGCTGCGGATCGTGCGGGGGGTCGAGTTCGAGCGGTGATTGAAGGACGGCACTGACCATGATGGTTCTCCGTGAAGGTGGCGGCCTCAGGCGGCCTTGATCTTGAAGCTGTCGGCGTACTGGGCAGGGTTCTTGCCGTCCCACACCACGCCGTCGATCAGCTTGCTGGTGCGCAGTACATCCTTGGGCACGCTGACCTTGAGCTGGCTTGCCGCCTGCTGGTAGAGGTCGATGCGGTTGATCTGCCTGGCCACGGCCAGATAGTCGGGATGAGCCTTGAGCAGACCCCAGCGCTTGTGCTGGGTGAGGAACCACATGCCGTCCGACAGATAGGGGAAGTTCACGGCCCCGTCGTTGAAGAACTTCATGTGGTTGGGGTCGTCCCAGGTCTTGCCCAGGCCGTTCTGGTAGCGGCCCAGAATGCGCTGGTTGATGGCGTCCACACTGGTGTTGATGTAGGACTTCTGGGCCACGGTCTCGGCCATCTTCGTCTTGTTCTGCAAGCTGGCGTCGATCCAGCGGCCGGCCTCCAGAATCGCCATCATCACGGCGCGGCAGGTGTTGGGGTTCTTCTGCGCGAACTCGCCCGTGGTGCCCAGCACCTTCTCGGGGTGATCCTTCCAGATGTCCTGCGTGGTATTGGCGGTGATGCCTATGCCGTCCATGATGGCGCGATGGTTCCAGGGTTCGCCCACGCAGAAGCCATCCATGTTGCCCACACGCATATTGGCCACCATCTGGGGCGGCGGCACGGTGATCAGCTTGGCCTCGGATAACGGGTTGATGCCCGCAGCCGCCAGCCAGTAATGCATCCACATGGCATGGGTGCCGGTGGGGAAGGTGCCGGCGAAGGTGTATTCGCGCTTTTCCCTGGCCATCACCTTGGCCAGGCTGGCGCCGTCGACCGCGCCCTTGTCGGCCAGGGCCTTGGACAGTGTGATCGCCTGGCCGTTGTTGTTCAGGCTCATGAGCACCGCCATGTCCTTCCTGGGGCCGCCCACGCCCAGGTGCAGGCCGTAGACCAGGCCGTAGAGCACATGGGCGAAGTCCAGCTCGCCGTTGACCAGCTTGTCGCGCACGCCGGCCCAGCTCGCCTCCTTGCTGGGGACGATCTTCACGCCGTATTTCTGATCGAAGCCCAGCACCGAGGCCATGACCACGCTGGCGCAATCGGTCAGCGGGATGAAGCCGATCTTGACCTCTTTCTTCTCCGGCGCGTCGGAGCCTGCGGCCCAGGCGCCATGGTGGCCCAGCGTGCCATAGAGGGCGGCGGCACCGGCCACGCGCAGAAGCTCACGCCGGCCGCCGGCAGATACGGGCTCGGGCACAGGAGCAGTAGACGAAGGAAGGCGCTGGCTCATGAGAAAACTCCATCAAGAATCGTGGTGAAGGCGATCCGGAAAACAAAAAGGCGCCCTTCCCTCCTCGGGTGTGAGGAGAAAAGGACGCCGTTGTCCCAGGTCACTCGTAATAACGCTTTAAGCGCGACCGCCTTTGGTCTGCTTGACATCAACAGTCATGCACAAACCATGCCAGACCTTGATCAGAGGCGGAGCAAGCTTTGCGCCCCCGGTGGTGGCCCATATTTGGTGCAGCGCAACAAACGCAGCACTGCCAAGGCTATGAATTGGTGCTGCCCGGCAGCAGGTCCACCGTGGCCAGAATGGCCTCGGCCACATCCAGCATGCGCCGGTTCTGGTTCATGGCCGTCTGGCGGATCAGCTTGTAGGCATCGCCCTCGCTGAGCTGGCGGTAGTTCATGAGCACGCCCTTGGCGCGTTCTATGGTCTTGCGTTCCTTGAGCGTGGCACGTGCCTTGTCGATTTCGGTCTGCATGTCCTGCAGGCGCATGGATTGCTCCTGCACCAGCAAGACAATGCTTTTCTCAAGCTGCAACCCGTACGCCCCCTCCGCAGGCAAGGAGGCAGCTGACTGCGTGGCTCCCAGAAAGGCCGCAGCCGCTTCGGCGCGAGTCCCAGGCTGCGGCTGCATCTCCAGCAGCGCCAGTTGCTGGCTCAGCGCCGCCCCCGCCTGCTCCAGCTTGCGCAGACATTGGGCCTGCAGCTCATCGGCCAGAAATGCCTCAATCTGGTGCATGGCATCGAGCCGGCTGGAACAGGCCTCGAACCACGGCGAGCTCAGGCTGCGGTCCAGCGCCATGCCGTCCCCGGCCGTGCAGCCCATGCGACGCAGCCGCTCGATCACCGTCATATCGGGACAGGCCCCGCATTGCTGCTGCCAGCGCTCCATCCCCGAGGGGCTGGCGAAGTCTGCAAACACCTGAAAGCAGCGCTCCTGCGACTCGATCAGATGCAGCCAATGGCGCTGACGCTCCGACCTGCCGCCCCCTGCGGTAAACGCCGCGACCCCCGTGGCGCGCTCCTGCCCCGCCAGCTCCTTGCCCTGCATGAAATGAAACAGCGCCACCAGCAGTTTCGCGATATCGGGATCGCAAGCGCTGTCCGCCGCCTCGAACACCACGGTCAGGCAGGCCGCAATCATGCGGATCAGCGCCTGCGTGCAATCCTCGGCACTGAGCTGCAGCGCATCGCGCCGACGGCGCAGCAGCGGCAGGGCTTCAAAGCCTTGCAGCGCATTGGCGATCGCATTGAACAGGCGAGCGCCATGCGCGCCCGGCGCCCGCGCGCCCAGCTCTTCAAGCGCAAGGCAGACACGCTCCATGACACGGTCCACATGCCGGCCATGATCGAGCAGGCTCTGCTGCGCCTGTGCTCCGCCGCTGACCAGAAAGATATTCGAGAGACCGCGCTCTTTTTGCAGCGCATGGACGAGCTCGGACACGCTCGCCACCAGGCTGCTGGCGCGGCTGATCTGCTCCAGCTCGGCAATCTCGCTTTGCCTTGCGGCCACCAGATAGTGCAGAGGCGTTTTCATGGGGTAGTGCTTGTCGTCATTAGGACTTACGCAAACAAGAAGGCAACAACGGCCTGCCTCTTGAGGCAGTCGCCCGGCCTGAACCCGTTTTGCGTAAGTCGCGGTCGTGTTGATGCCATGGACGATCAGCACGATTCATGCCATCTCAGGCAAGCCGACGCTTCTGCCTCTCCCAGAGCCAGTCCACCATGACGCCCACACCGATTCCCACGACATAGGCCAGCAGATCCAGGGGATCGAAGCCATTGCCCAGCACCAGATAGGCCAGCTTGTTGGCGCGCACAGCCTGCATCCAGGGGGCCTGATAGAGCTGCAGGAACTCGATGGCAAAGGCGATGAGCAGGGACCAAGCCATGAGCCTGCCGCGCGTGACGGCCGGCCGCAGCCAGGCCACGCACAGCAGCACCACCCAGGCCCAGAGCGCATCGCCCGGATAGTTGCCCAGCACGGCGGGAAAGGGCACATAGCCCCGGCGGGACGCCAGCCCGATGGCGATGACCGCCACAATGAGCAGGGTCAACACCATCCGTGAGCGACGAAAAGGCCCGGTAGCGGCCAGATGTATCAACAAGCTGTCGTCCCCTTCAGTCGATATGCGCGCCGGAGTCCTTGACCACCTGCTTCCAGTACGCCAGCTCGGCCGGCAGCATGGCCTTGAAGCTTTGCGGCGTGGACTCCACGCGCTCGGCGCCCAGAGTCTTGAGGCGCTCGGCCATCTCGGGCCTGTCCAGCACGGTCTTGACGGCCTGATAAAGCCTGTCCACCACCGGCTGCGGCGTACCGGCCGGTGCAAACAAGCCGTACCAGCTGGTCACGGCCAGGCCCTTGCCCAGCACGGGAATCTCGGGCGCCAGCGATGTGGGCCTGTCGGAGGCCACGCCCAGCACGCGCAGCTTGCCGCTGCTGACAAAAGGCATCACGCCGGGAAAGCTGCCGAAGGTCACCGGCAACTGGCCGGCCACCACATCGGTGGCGGCGGCCGACGCCCCCTTGTAAGGCACATGCAGCAGGCTCACGTTCTTCTGCTTTTTCAGCATCTCGCCCAGCAGATGGTTGAGCGTGCCGTTGCCGGCAGAAGCGTATTCCACCTTGCCCGGATGCGCCTTGGCATAGGCCACCAGTTCGTCCAGATTTCTGGCCGGAAAATTCGGATTCACCACCAGCAGATAAGGCGCGACGGCCAGCTGCATCACGGCAGTGAAATCCTTGATGGGATCGAACGGCACCTTGGAATAAAGCGCCGGATTGATGGTGTAGGCGCTTTGTGCCGTGACCAGAAAGGTGTAGCCATCGGCCGCGCTGCGCGCCACCTGGCCCGTGCCCAGATTGCCGTTGGCACCGGCGCGGTTTTCCACGATGACGGGCTGGCCCAGCGAATTCTCCAGCCCCTGGGCCACGGCACGCGCAATCACATCGTTGGCACCGCCCGGTGCCTGGGGCACGACAAAGGTAATCGGCTTGGCAGGCCAGTTGCCGGCCTGCGCCAGTGCTTGCGTCAGAGGAGCCGCCACCACGGCAGCCACGGCCGCCAGCAGCAGCGAGCGGCGTTGGTTTGCAGAGATAAAAACAGCGTCTCGCGCCATCTCGGTGCGCGCAGCTTCTTCAAACTTCATGGCAATCACTTTCTGTGGTCGTGGACATGGACGCTGCCAGCCCACCCTGCCGGCCTGCCGTTCCATGCAACAGGCCATTGTTGCATCGCTGGCCGGGCGGCTGCAGCCGCACTCCCGCTTCGGCCATCGTCTTTGATAGGGGCAGCCTCCTGCAAATGCCGTGCCCCCAAGCCTGGCCGCAGCGGGATGCTCTCTTCACAGCAGCACCAGCCCCGGCGGCAGGCTGTCGCCCAGACTGCGCTTGTGATCCTCGGCCTCCATCTGCACCACCTGCTCGACCATGCTGATCCAGCGCTGGGGCGCGCCGGAGTCGCGCATTTTTTCCAGTACCTGGGCACGTATCTCGTCGGGCAGGTCACGCGCGCGGTCGCCCGTCATGCGGGCCATCTGCACGGCGGCAAACATCGCGGTTTCGTTCTTGCGCCAGTCCTGGGCCAGAGTGGCGTTCAGGAACTCCAGCGCCGCCTCGGGCGGCATCACCAAATGGGCGTTCGCGGCCAGCGACTGGCGTGCCGCCAGGCGGCCTATGGCCCACCAGGTCTGCACGGTTTCATCCTCGCGCCTGAGGCGCTGCAGCATCCACTGCCCCATTTCCTGGCGGTACTGCCAGGGCACGGCCTCCATGGCCGCGAACAGGCGCAGCATGTCGTCATAGCTGCCATGGCTGGATTTACCGCGCGCGTTCTGCTGCACGGCCTTGTGCATATGGCCGGCCACGTCTTCGAGCAGCTCCATCTGCCGGGCCTCGTTCAGACCCGCCGCCACGCGGCGCCAGAACACCCACCACTCCGTCCAGTTGGCGGCCTCTTTGGCATGACCCAGTCCCTGGCCATACAAGGCCCAGACCTGGTCTATGCGCCAGCCATCGAGCTGCGCTCCCACGCCGGGACGCAGACACCAGCCGGCAAGGTTGAACCAGACGCGCTCATGCTCGGCCGTGCGGCGGCGGCGCCTGGCACGGGCCAGCAGCGCATCGAACAGGGCACGCAGCAGGCCCAGCTCCCAGCCCTCGCGCGGGCCGAGGACTCTTTCGAGCGACTGGCGCAGCTGGCGCACTTCCCGGGCCGCCACCTCCTGCGCCTGCGTGCCGAAGATGCGATCCACCAGCGCCACGGCTTCGGGCAGCCTGTCGGCCAAAGAACTAGACTGTTTCGGGCCTTCAGCGCTTTGTGCATCTGCGTTGTCAGCGATTGATTCAGAAGCCGCAGCACCGCGCACGGCAAAGGGCAGCAGCCAGGACTGGCCCGCATCCTGCACGGCGACGCAGCGCACTTCCAGCGTGCCGACCTCGCTCATGCACGCTTGCAGCTGCACCTCGACCTGGGCAGCAGAGCGGCCTTCGGGCACAGGCAGAACGGTGGCCAGCGGCGGCAGCTCCACCCAGCCATCGCCGCTCAGAGGTGCAATCTGGCCGGCCTGCGCGGGCGCGTGGCTCTGGCTATTGGCCAGCAAATTGAAGCGCACGGCCTGGCCCAGCTTGAGCGAAAAACGCCGGCCAGAGAGCACCATGCGCACGCCCTCTTGCGTGCCACGCGGCAGCAGGCACAGGCCTTGCGGAGCCTCGCCCTTCTTGCCCGGCAGCAGCAACCAGTAGCTGCGAGCCGAACCGCCGCCAATGTGTGGCACCACGGGTTTGACCGTTTCCAAAGCCTGCCCAGACTGTGCTTCAGGCAGGTTGGGCGCAGCAATCTGAGCCACCGCCAGCTCTGCCTGATGGCGTGCCAGCCCGTAGGCTGCCGCACCGCGCGCCACGGCCCAGTCCGGGTGCGGATTGTGCAGCACACGCACCGGGCTGCCGCGCCAGCGGCCAAGCAGCTCCGTCAGACGCTGCACCATGGCATGGGCGTGGAACACGCCGCCGTTGAGCAACACGGTATCGGGCAGCCCCCCGCTTGCATGCTGGCCGAGAAATTGCGCCAGATGACGGCTGATGGCCGCATCGGCCGGATAGGGCAGCCCAAAGCCGCGCAGCGCGCCCTGCCGCCTGGCGGGCATATCGCTGATCTGCGCGACCGGCAAAAAGCCGTCGACCACCGACTGGCGCACCTGCTCACGGGTCAGCGTGACGCTCTGGCTTGCCGCCAGCAGCTTGCTGCCGCCGCCCAGCAAGGTGATGCCGATCTGCTCGGGCGCGTTCTGCGCCAGCAACTGCTCCTTGGCCGTGCGGCAGCGCTGCACCAGCTGGGCAAAGCGCTGCAGGGACAGCCTCTGGCCCTGCGCTTCGGCCTTGGCCGCAAACGCCGTCTCAAGCTGATGGGCCAGCGCCAGATCCATGTTGTCGCCGCCCAGCATCAGGTGCTCGCCGACGGCCGTGCGCGTCAGCGTGGGCAGGCCGCCGTCGGGCGCTGCATCCACGCGGATCAGCGTCAGATCGGTAGTCCCCCCGCCCACATCCACCACCAGCACCAGGCGGCTGTCCGCCAGTTGCGCCGCCAGCCCATTGCCCTGCAGCACCAGCCAGTCGTGAAACGCGGCCTTGGGCTCCTCCAGCAGCTGCACGCGCGGCAGACCTGCCATCTGCGCGGCCTCCAGCGTCAGCGCACGCGCGCCCTCGTCAAATGAAGCAGGTACCGTCAGCACCACGCTTTGCTGGTGCAGCGGCGCTTCGGGATGCGCTTGGTCCCATGCTGCTCGCACATGGGCCAGGTAGGAGCTTGAGGCCGCCAGCGGCGATATCTTGGCCACGTCCTCGCCAGCCCCCCAGGGCAGGATGGCGGCCGTGCGATCCACGCCGGTATGCGAGAGCCAGCTTTTGGCACTGGCCACCAGCCGTCCCGGAACGGCAGCCCCCAGATCTCGCGCCCAGCGGCCTATGACGGCAGGCGCAGCTTCATCCGCGCCCTGCGGCGGCCAGGGCTGCTGCCAGGCCTCGCCCAGCTCGCCCTTTGCCGCCTGGTAACGCACCGAAGGCAGCAGTGGCTGGGCCACAAGCTCGCCAGCCGTGGTGCGCTGCGGAATATCGAGCAGCGCGATATCGCTTGTCGCACCGTCCAGCGCAACGCTTGCCACGACCGTGTGACTGGTGCCCAGGTCGATGCCGACGGCGTGGGTGGGGCGAGATGGATGCATGGGCTGAGACAAAGACACGTAAAACTCTGTCGCCGATCGTAACAAGAGCCGGATGCCCGAACCGCCTGCCGGGATGAGCCGTTGCCGCGACGACAACTGTCCAATGCAGTGCACGGTGGCTGGCACGGGATTTGCCTTGTAACCAGCGCGCAGGTTCGAGCAAGTTTCATAGCAAAGATCGAAGGCTAGTCGCTACATGCCAGTCAAAACAACAACGGTGTCTCGTGTCCTCCTCGCCGCTTTGGCCTCCGCCGGAGCTTGCGCCGCTCTCGCACAGAGCAGCGTTCAGATCTATGGCCGCCTCAACACCTCACTCGAGCATCAGAAGGTTGGAGGCAGCACCCTGACCGGTCTCTTCAACAACAACTCGCGCTTTGGCTTTGTGGGCAGCGAAGACCTGGGCGGCGGCCTCAAGGCCGGCTTCCAGCTCGAATCCGGCTTTGAGTCCGACACCGGTGCCGGCACAGGCAGCACCGGCGCCCTGGCCTTTCAACGTCAAAGCGAAGTCAACCTCTCGGGCAGTCTGGGCAAGCTGCGCCTGGGCCGTTTTGGTGCTGCCACCTATTTCGGCATTGCAGACTATGGTGCACTGGATGAGCCCAACCACGACACCGGCTCCATCGCCGATGCGCTCTACGACTACGTCATGCGCAACACCAACAAGATCGCCTACCGCAGCCCTGTGCTGGCCGGGCTGACATTGGAAGCTCAGGCATCGCTACACGAAAAGACGACAGGCGCCGTGCAAAAGAACGGCTACGACCTCTATGCCAACTGGGAACGCGGCCCGTTGGCCCTGGGTGCGGGCTTTACCCAGTTGGGTGACGACAGGCAGTTTGCCCTGCGCGGCCACTACCTCTGGAATGCGCTGCAGGTCGGTGCCTACTACCAGCGCTCGGACAACGGCTCGGGCTCGCTGTGCGCCAATGGCGGTGCCGGTTGCGGCACGCGAGACGCTGCGCGCGTGACGGCGGTCTACCGGGCCGGCGCTTCGGAGCTTGCCCTTGGCTACGGCTGGGCCAGCCGATGGAGCCATGTGCCCGGCAGCAGCGCGCGCCAGTGGATTCTTGGCTACAACCACCACCTGAGCAAACGCACCAAGCTCTATGCGGCCTACACGCGCATCGACAACGGATCCGGCGTGGCCTATGGCTATAACTTCAAGGGTGGCGTGGGCTATGGGCAAGATGCCAGCAGCCTGAGCGTGGGTCTGCGCCACGCGTTCTAGAGCTCTGCTTGAGTGGCGGGTGCGTGCCATGTTGCTGGTGGGCGTGGCGCGCGCCCTGCTTCCTCAAAAAAATGAGCTGATCGCGCATTCCGTGATTGGGCTGGAGGCTGATCTGGCTTGAAGTTCCTGCTTCAGATCGCTGCTGCCACGGGCTTGCTGGGGCGACATGCCTTGATCAGTGGCAGAAATGCAGCCGCAAGCTCCGGTGGGCCTTCCGCAAACAAGAACGCGACAAGGGCCTGCCTGCAGAGGCAGTCGTCTTGCCTGAACCCGTTCTGCGCAAGTCGTGCCCAGAACAAAAAAAGCCCGCCAGCCAACCGGCCAGCGGGCTTTCGCCGTCAAGCAACTCAGCGGCCTTACTCGGCAGCCTCCGCAGAGGTTTCCGCGCGTACATCGAATTCCACTTTCCAGCGTTCGCTTCCGCCCACGGGCACGGCATTGAGCTCCAGGGTGCCGATATCGGTCACGCGTGCCGCCAGGGTCACGGGCACCACCTCACCGGCCGCGCGGCCGGCAGCGGGCAGATTCAGCTCGATCTCCTGCAGCTCCACCAGCTCTTCGGGCGACCAGAAGTCCAGCATGGTGCCGACCTGGTCGGTGCGGCGCACGGAGGAGCCGAAGAAGCGCAGACGCACGGGCTCGCCTACGACCAGGCCGAACTCTTCGTCAGGCAGCGCGACTTCCGTGCCCTCTTCCATGCCGAACGGTGCCAGGCACAGGGCGGACAGGGGCGGCTCCATGCCGGGGATGGCGGGCATATTGCTCTCCACGCCCACGTAATAGGACTGGGCCGTGCCGCCGCGAATGCGCACGCCACGGCCGCTGTTGGCGATATGGCCGTAATAGGCCGCGCCGCGCGCCACGGCCAGATCGAGGTTGGCGCCGTCCAGCAGTCGCGCAGGCTCGCAGGCCTCGTCGTCCAGCCAGCCGTTGATGACTTCCAGGATGCGCTGCTCGATCTGGGGCGCCTTGAGCACGCCGCCGTTGAACAAAATGGCTGTGGGGTGCAGAAAGGTCGAGCCTTCGACCTGCTCACCGTTCAGACCGTCAATCTCGGCCAGTGCATTGACCTGGCGGCTCAGAAAGGCCGCCAGATGGCGCGTGACGGCCGCATCCTGCGCATAGGGCAGGCCCAGCTGCGTGAGCGCGCCGCGCGCGCGGCTCTTGGGCTTGTCGCTGACGGCCACCTTGGGGAAAAAGCCCTCGACCAGCATGGCCAGCACTTCGTCGCGTGTCACTTCGGTGCGAATGCTGCCGCCGATGAGCTTGCTGCCCCGGCTGGGCACGACCACGGGCACGGCCTGCAAGTTGGCGTCAGCCAGCAATTGCTCCTTGGCGGCGCGGCAGCCATGGGCCAGCGCGCGGGTTTGCCAGGCATCGAGCTGCTTGCCCTCGGCCGCCAGCTTGCGCGCCACGCCATAGGCCAGGGCCAGATCCATGTTGTCGCCGCCCAGCAGGATGTGCTCGCCCACGGCAATGCGCTGCAGCTGCAGATTGCCTTCGCGCTCCAGCACGGCGATCAGCGAGAGGTCGGTGGTGCCGCCGCCCACGTCCACGACGAGGATGATGTCGCCATGCTTGACCTGCTTGCGCCACTGGCCGCCGCTGGCCTGGATCCAGCTGTACAGCGCGGCCTGGGGTTCTTCGAGCAGCGTCAGCTTGGCAAAGCCCGCGGCCTTGCAGGCCTCGGCCGTCAGCTCGCGCGCGGCGGGGTCGAACGATGCCGGGATGGTGACGGTAATGTCCTGCTGGTCAAACGGGGCCTCGGGGTGGGCCTGCTCCCAGGCGCGGCGCAGATGCTCAAGATAGCGGGTGGAGGCCGTCAGCGGCGAAATGCGGCTGACCTCCTCCGGTGCATCGGCGGGGAGAATGCCGGCGCGGCGATCGACGCCGGGGTGGCAGAGCCAGCTCTTGGCACTGCTGACCAGACGGATGGGCGTGGCCGCGCCACGGCTGCGGGCGAATTCGCCGGTGATGAAGTCGCCGGGCGCACCGGGCAGGCTGCGCTCGGCTTCGGTCAGCTCGCTCTCGTGCGGCAGATAGAGAAAGGACGGCAGCAGGGGCCTGGCCTCGACACTGCCGGGAGCCGTGAGCTGGGGAATGTCCAGCACGCCCTGCACCACCTTCTCGCCATCGCTGGCGATCTTGTTCACATAAGACAGCGCGCAGTGGGTGGTGCCCAGATCGATGCCGATGCTGTAGCTAGCGCCGGCAGATGGAGCATCGACCGGGCCAGCAGCGCTGCTTTGCGGCTGAGAGACAGCAGCCACGGAGTCCGCCACGGTAGCGTCCTGGGGGGCCGCACCCGATGCGGCGATGGAGGCAAACATGTTCATGGTTTACAGCTCCACTTCGGCTTGGGCGATGACCTTGGCGGCCTGAATGTCGGTGAGCTGGGGGAGCCTGACCTGAGTCACCAGCCAGCCCCGGTGGGACAGCGTGCCGGTAAACGGTGGCTGGCCGACCACATTGCCCGTCAGTCGCACGGCAGCAGCGTCAAAACCGGCCTGCAAAGTGATGCGTGAGCCTTCGGCTTCGCTGCGCACGGGGGAGAGCGTGAAATGCTCGCGCAGCACCTTGCGGCAGCCTTCATGCACCACGCGCGCGGCTGCGCCGATTTCGGCATCGGTATAGGGCGCGACATCTTCCTGGATGAAGTCCACAAAACGGGCCTCGCGCTGCATCAGGCCCAGCAGTTGCAGGGCGGCGCTGTCGGTGGCGACGAGCTTTTCCACCTCGACGGTTTTTTCGATCAGCTTCTCGACCGGAACCTCGACGCGCTTCTCGACGGTCTTTTCCACGATTTTTTCGACCGGTACTTCGACGCGAACCTCGACGATCTTCTCGACCGGCACTTCCACGCGTACTTCCCTGGGGGCGACGTCGGCGGCAAAAGCCTCACCGGCGCGCACACGACTCACGTCGGCGGCCAGGCGCGCGTTACCGAGAATGGCAAAGAAACTGCCGATCGCGATGGCGATGCGGCTCAGGAATGAGGGGGGGGTATTGGCAGTCATGGAGTCTGTCTCAAAACAGGTTCACGCATGCAGAGTCATTCTGTGGCGCCCTTGCGAGCTGCGCTGCGCGAACCGAAAACGGAGCCGGACCAGGCGGCAGCGACACGGCCGGCCCTGGCGGCACAAGGCTGGACGCGCCGCAAGCGATGCGCGCGGGCCTGTGCAACAGGCGCAGATATTACCCAAAAAGCCCGGTCTGCCCTGCCGCTATGGCTTTGCCGCGCCGGCTGCCGCGCCCGGACGCGCGCTGCCGGGTCATACGCCGCAAGCATGACCTTCTTCCGTTTCATCGTTATGAAGCGGCTGCTATTTGCCCGATAGTTGATGCAGTATCTTGACAAACAGGCCACCCCGGAAACGGGTCTTGCCGATTCATGGGCTGCAGGCAATGCGCAGCCCCATGGACGACCGAACAACAACTGCATTGCGTTTTCGATACGCCCACTTCCCGAGGAGACTTCCCCCATGCGCCTGATGACCGCGAACATAACGCTGGCATGTACCGCCCTTTTAGCCGCCATGGCCGCCTCCGGCGTCCAGGCCCAGACCGCCCCCGGCGGCACGCTGGAGAAGCTGCAAAAGACCGGCAAGGTGGTCATAGGCGTGCGCGAAAGCTCGGCCCCCATGGCCTATGCCCTAGGTGCCAACCACCGCTTCACCGGCTACCACGTGGAGTTATGCGAAAAGGTGCTGGCCCAGATCGCGCCCAGCGCCAAGATCGAATACATGGCCATCACCGCGCAGAACACCATGCCGCTGGTGCAGAACGGCACGGTGGATCTGGGCTGCGGCCCCACGACCAACAACCTCAGCCGCCAAAAGCAGGTCTCGTTTGCCGTCACTACCTATGTCAGCCAGGTGCGCATGGCCGTGCGCGCAGACTCGCCCGTGACCTCGTTCAAGCAGCTGGACGGCAAGACCGTGGCAGCATCGGCAGGCACCACCGCCGTGCAGCTGCTGCGCAAATACAGTCATGACAACAATGTGAAGCTGCCGACCCAGCTGGGCAAGGACCATTTCGAGAGTTTTCTGATGCTGGAGTCCGGCCGCGCTGACGCTTTTGTACTTGACGACAATCTGCTGGCCGGCGTGATCGCCAACTCCAAGGACCCCAAAGGCTACAAGATCGTGGGCGAGGCGCTGGGATCGGAGCCCATCGCGCTGCTGATGCGCAAGGACGATCCCGGCTTCAAGAAGGCCGTGGACGATGCCCTGGTGCGCATGATGAAGTCCGGCGAAGTGGCGAAGATCTACGACAAATGGTTTATGCAGCCCATTCCGCCCAAGGAAATGCCGCTGAACCTGCCCATGAGCGAGATGCTCAAGCAACTGCTGCAGGCGCCCAATGACAAGCCGCTGGAAGCCTACAACAGCTGAACCGGCTACTAGAGTGCGCCTGAAGTCATGCTTTATTGATAGCTTGTTGCGCTTGTTGAGTCAGCATTTCAGGTACTTTTATATCTGAATCCCTTGAAGGAGCTGCGCTGGCAGCTCCTTTTTTATTTTAGAGATGCAGAGCAAGCAAACTCCTGCGCGACCTGCTTGAGCCAGCCCTGGAAGGCCTGCAGCGGCGGATAGGTCGAGCGGCTGGTCGGCCAGGCCAGGTAGTAGCGCTCGGCACTTTCCACCTCTGGCAGCAGCGGCAGGGCCTGAACCAGATCGCCGCTTAGCAGCTCGCGCTGGATCAGAAACTTGGGCAGCAGCGCCACACCCACGCCGGCAATCGCCGCCTGCGCCGCCGTGGCGAACTGATCGAACAGCATGCCCTGCATATCGCCGCCCTGGCAGCCCTGGCTGCCGAACCAGCGCTGCCAGGCGTCGGGACGCGAAGCCAGATGCAGCAAGGGTGCGCGCAGCAGATCCTCGGGCCGGGCAAAGCCATGGCGGGCCGCCACATCGGGGCTGCAGGCCGGCACCACCGTCTCGCTCATGAGGAACTCCAGCTCCGCGCCCGGCCAGTTCGGCAGGCCGAAATGAATGGCCGCATCCACGGCTTCGAGCTGGAAATCGAACTGCGACAGCCGCGTGGTCAGGTTGATGGTGATGCCCGGATGGGCGCTGAAGAACTGCGGCAGCCGCGGCGCCAGCCAGCGCGTGCCGAAGGTCGGCAGGATCGCCAGATTCAGGCTGCCGCCCTGAGGATTGGTGCGAAAGCCCAGCGTGGCATTGGAGATGCGCGCCAGGGCGGCACGGATCTCCTGGGCATAGACCTGGCCCGCAGCGCTCAGGCGCACGGTCTGGCGCTCGCGCACGAACAGCTCCGTGCCCAGGCGCTCCTCCAGCGCGCGGATCTGGCGGCTGACGGCGCTTTGCGTGAGATGCAGCTCGGCGGCCGCTGCGGTAAAGCTCTGATGCCGCGCCGAGGCCTCGAAGGCGCAGAGCAGGGACATGGGTGGCAGAAAGCGACGGGATAGCTGCATGGCGGCAAGGATATGGAAATGATTAGGGTGCAGGTTCATTCCGTGCGGGTATGACCTGCAGGCCGGATTATCGTTTGACCAAAGTCATGACGGCGCGGAACATGCTGCATATTCCTGCGGCCCCGCCAGCGGCGCGGCCATCCCTCGACCCCAAGACCCTTCTGTTTTGTCATGAGCGCCACGCCCCACGCCTCTTCCACCGCAGCCCGCTTTGTCAGCGTCGACGAGATCCGCACGCGCTTCTCGCGTGCCATGTCCGAGATGTACCGTAAGGAAGTGCCGCAGTACGGCACCCTGATCGACCTGGTGGCCGATGTCAACGCCGTGACGCTGCAGGCCGACCCCGAGCTGCGCCAGCGCATGACCAGCAGCGGCGAGCTCGAACGCCTGGATGTGGAGCGCCATGGCGCCATCCGCGTGGGCACGGCCGAGGAGCTGGCCACGCTGCGCCGCCTGTTTGCCGTGATGGGCATGGAGCCCGTGGGCTATTACGACCTCTCGGTGGCCGGCGTTCCCGTGCACTCCACGGCCTTTCGTCCCGTGCACGACGAGGCGCTGCTGGCCAACCCGTTTCGCGTCTTCACCTCGCTGCTGCGCCTGGAGCTGATTGCCGATGAGGCGCTGCGCGCGAAGGCCGCCGAGATCCTCCAGCGCCGTTGCATCTTCACGCCGCGCGCGCTGGAGCTCATTGCCCAGGCCGAGCGTGACGCAGGACTGGACAGCAGCGACGCAGACGCCTTTGTGCAGCAGGCCCTGGAGACCTTCCGCTGGCACAGCGATGCCACCGTGGACGCCGCCACCTACAACGCCCTGCAAAAAGCCCACCGCCTGGTGGCCGATGTGGTGTGCTTCAAGGGCCCGCACATCAACCATCTGACGCCACGCACGCTGGACATCGACATGGCCCAGGCCGATATGCCCACGCGCGGCATGGATGCCAAGGACGTGGTCGAAGGCCCGCCACAGCGCGCCTGCCCTATCTTGCTGCGCCAGACCAGCTTCAAGGCGCTCAAGGAGGCTGTGCGCTTTACCGATGCCGACGCCAACGCGGACAGTGCCGGCGCCCATACCGCCCGCTTTGGCGAGATCGAGCAACGCGGCGTCGCGCTGACACGCAAGGGCCGCGCCCTGTACGACGAGCTGCTGGGTCTGGTGCGCGGCATAGACAGTGCAGGCAGCGCCGCACCCGACTATGCGCACCGTCTGCAGCAGGTCTTCACGCAGTTTCCAGACACGCACGAGCAATTGCGCCGCCAGGGCCTGGCTTTCTACCGCTACCGCCTGACCGAACAGGCTCAGGCTCAGGCTCAGGCTCCGTTGCCCCGGGGCGCTGCCGAGGCAGACCTGGAAGCGCTGATCGACAAGGGTCTGGTGCAGGCCGAGCCGATCACCTATGAGGATTTCCTGCCCGTGAGCGCGGCCGGCATCTTCCAGTCCAACCTCGGCGGCGAGGAGCAAAAGCAATACCAGGCCCATGCCGCGCAGCAGGTCTTCGAGGGCGCACTGGGCGCACGCGTGCATGACGAAATCGCCTTGTACGAGGCCTCCGAGCAGCAATCCAGAGCCCAGGTTCTCGGGATGCTGGCGGGAGCTGCAGCATGAGTCAGGACAGCGCACTGGCTCCCTTTGCCGCCGTGTTTGCCGAGCCTGCGGGGTCTCCGATACGCGAGCTGTTTCCCTATCTCTCGCGCCCCGGCATGATCTCGCTGGCCGGCGGCTATCCATCGCCCAGCCTCTTCGATGCCGAGGGCCTGGCCCAGGCCGCCGCACAGGCAATGGCCCAGGGCCCGGGCGCGCTGCAATATGGCGCCACCGAAGGCCTGGGCGAGCTGCGCGAGGCCCTGGCGCAGCAGGCGCGCGAGCGCGGCATGCAGGCGACGGCCGCCGACATCCTGGTGACCACCGGATCGCAGCAGGCCTTTGACCTGCTGGTGCGCGTGCTCGTGGAGCCCGGCGACACGGTGCTGGTCGAGGTGCCGGCCTATCCCGCCACGCTGCAGGCCCTGCGCCTGGCGCAGGCCCGCATCCTGCCCATTCCCATGGACGAGCAGGGCCTGCAGACCGAAGCCCTTGCCGATCTGCTGGCCGCACTACCCGCAGACCAACGCCCCAAGCTGCTCTACACCGTGCCGAATTTTTCCAACCCGCGCGGCACGCTGCTGGCGGCCGAGCGCCGCGAAGCCCTGGTGCAACTGGCGCTGCAGCACGGCTTCTGGGTGGTCGAGGACGATCCCTATGGCGAGCTGCGCTTCGACGATCCCGGCGGTGCTCCTCAAGCCATGCCGGGCACCGTGCGCGCCGCCGGCGAGCGCCTGGCCGGGCCCGGCGCCAACCCCGTCATCTATCTGTCCAGCCTCTCCAAGACCGTGGCCCCCGCGCTGCGCGTGGGATGGATGCTGGCCGACGCGCCGCTGCTGCGCCGCTGCACGGTGGCCAAGCAAACGGCCGACCTGTGCACCTCGCCGCTGACGCAGTCGGTCGCCGCCTGCTATCTGGCCAGCGGCCGCTACCCGGCCACCGTGCAGCGCGCGCGCCAGGAATACCAGCGCCGCATGCAGGCCCTAGTCCAGGGCCTGAACGCGGCAGCGGACAGCGGCATACGCTGCTCGCGCCCCGCCGGCGGCATGTTCGTCTGGGCCGAGCTGGACCACCGCATCGATCCGCAAAAGCTCTTCGACGCCGCCGTCGCCCAGGGCGTGGTCTATGTGCCCGGCAAGGCCTTCTATCCGGCCGACCCCGACCTGCACACGCTGCGCATGTCGTTTGCCGCGCCCGAGGTGCCGCAGATCGCGCAGGCCGTGGAACGCCTGTGCCGGGCCGCAGCGCAAAGCCGCTGAGATAAAGCCCCCCTGGCCGCTTCGCGTCCTCCCCCCTCTCTGGCTTCGCCTGAGGGGACGGCACCGACGCTGCGGGGCGGCCCTTGCGCGGCTCCCGGCCATGCACAGCGCCATGAAATCACGGAGATGCAGGAGCCGGGCTGCACCGGCCCGGGCTGCGCGGCATAATCGGGGCCCAGACATCTTCTTGCCCATGGCCTGCCTGCACCTGTCCACCGCCGCCCGCCTGCGCCGCTCTGCCCTTGCCGCAGAGCTGCCCGCGCGTGCCTGCGTGCTGCGTGCGCTGCGCACCCGCCGCCATGGCATTCCTACCGCATTCGTGAGCCTGAGCGGTGTCACGGCCATGCTTTCCGCCGCCGTGCGGATGGCTTGAAGCACACAGCTCACATCCTCCGCACGGCCTTCCCAAACAGCATTTCCCAGGTGCATGGGAGAGGTACATCCACGCCTTCGAGGCGACGTACCGCCAGACGCACCGCATCTTGCTCAAAGGACGATCCGGAGGTCAGCCATGGACATGGAACTCACTCAAAATTTCTTGCGCGGTAAAAATCCCTGTGCCATGGGTTATCGCTGGTTTGTGCGCAACAACCTGGCCGGCGGCGACTACCAGGCCGCCATGGACACCCAGGTGGCCGCCGGCCGCGTGGAAGACGCGCGCTGGCTGCTGGAGAACTTCGGCTCCACCAACAGCGTGCTGGAGCTCGAGCACCTGGAGGCCGACCACTTCGTCTATGCCGGCACGCTGATCGTGCATGGCGATGTGCGCGTGCCCGGCCAGTTGCTGGTGGGCCGCAGCCTGCAGGCGGGCGGCGGCATACGGGCGGGCAAGCTCGAAGCGGGCGAAGAGATTCAATGCGGCGGCGCCATCTTCGCGGCTGAGCTGCTGCAGGCCGGCGGCAGCATCAAGGCGGCCTGGAGCGTGGAAGTCGAGGGCGAGCTGCGCGCCGAAGACCTGCGCTGCGGCTGGGAGCTGCGCGGCGGCAGCCATGTGAGGCTCAAGGGCAATGCCCATATCGGCCAGGAAGTGCAGGTGCAAGGCGATATGCACTGCGGCAAGGGCCTGAAAGCAGGCGGCGCCATCGAGGTGCAGGGCCTGCTCGATGTCGGTCACGGCATTGCCGGCAACGACGGCATTCTGTGCGGCAACCATATTCAGGCCGGCTGGGGCATCAAGGCCCAGGGCGATATCCGCGCGGCCTGCAGCATCCGCAGTGGCGAGACCCTGCAGGCCGAGGGCGAGATTGCGGCCGGCCCGGGCTACGGCGTGTTTGCCGGCATGAATGTGCAGATGCAGGCCTGGCCCGACTGCGCCTGGGTGCGTGCGCTGAAAAAGCCCGAGGCGCTGATCAGCGGCTTCTGGGAAGGCCGGCCGGCCTTCGCCTAGACGCTGGCCGGGTTACCGGGCAAACAGGCAAAATAGCCGTTTTGACCCAAGGCTGGCGCCCGGCGCCCGCCTGTTGATAAGAGAGTCTGCCCCGTGTTTACCGGCATCATTCAGGCCGTGGCAAAGATTGCCGCGCTGCGCGACCAGGACGGCCTGCGCACTTTCATCATGGAGTTCCCCGAAGGCTTCTGCCAGGATCTGGCCATTGGTGCCAGCGTCTCGCACGACGGCGTCTGCCTGACGGTGACCGAGAACCTCTCGCCCACCAGCGCCAGCTTTGATGTGATGCTGCAAAGCCTGAACATCACCACGCTGGGCAGCTACAAGGCGGGCGACACGCTCAATGTGGAGCGCGCCGCCAGGGATGGTGCCGAGATCGGCGGCCACCCGCTGTCGGGCCATGTGGACTTCACGGCGCCGCTGCTGGAGGTGATGCAGACCGAGACCAACCACAAGATCCGCTTCGGCATTCCCGAGGCCTTCCGCCCCTATGTGTTTGCCAAGGGCTACATCGCCGTCAACGGCGCCAGCCTGACGGTGGCCGAGGTGAATCGCAAGGAGGGCTGGTTCGAGGTCTGGCTGATTCCCGAAACCCTGCGCATGACGGTGTTCGGCGACAAGAAGGTCGGCGATCTGGTCAATATCGAGATCGAACGCAGCACCCAGGTAGTGGTCGATACCGTGCGCGAAACCGTGGAAGCCAGCCTGGGCCGGCTCAAGCCCGTGCTCGAAGCCCTGCTGCAGGAAAAAGGCCTGAGCCTCGACGATTTTGTGGATGTGCCGCAACTGCCCAAGCCATAGTCCCGGATGCGGGGCAAGCGTCAGAGCATCGTCCGGCGCCCACCCCATGCCCTGCTTTCAGAGGACGGGTTTGAAGCGCTTGAGCCGCAGCGCGTTGGAGAGCACAAATACGCTGGAAAGTGCCATGGCTCCGGCCGCAAACACGGGCGACAGCAGCATGCCGTTGAACGGGTAGAGCAGACCCGCCGCCACCGGTATCAGCGCCACGTTGTAGGCAAAGGCCCAGAACAGGTTCTCGCCAATGTTCTTCATCGTGGCCTTGGACAGCGCAATCGCATTCGACACTCCCGAGAGGTCGCCCGACATCAGCACCACATCGGCAGCCTCGATCGCAATATCGGTGCCCGTGCCGATGGCGATGCCCACATCGGCCTCGGCCAGGGCCGGCGCGTCGTTGATGCCGTCGCCCACATAGGCCAGAGTCCCATGCTCGGCCTTGAGACGCTTTACGGTTTCGACCTTGCCGCCCGGCAGGACCTCGGCCACCACCTCGTCAATGCCCAACTGTCTGGCGATTGCCTCGGCCGTGTGGCGGTTGTCGCCGGTAATCATGGCCACCTTCAGGCCCAGCGCATGCAAGGCGTCGATCGCCGGCTTGGTGGTGGGCTTGATCGGATCGGCCACGGCAATCATGGCCGCCACCTTGCCGCCGATGGCGGCATACAGAGGCGTCTTGCCTTCGCTGCCCAGGCGCTCGGCCTCGGCCGCAAAGCCGTCAACACTCAGGCCAAGTTCGCGCATGAAGCGGTCGGCACCAATCTCCACCTGATCGCCCAGCACCACGGCACGCACGCCGAAACCGGTCACCGATGCGAAGTCGCTGATGGATGGAATCTCCAGTCCCTCTGACTTGGCAGCATCGACAATGGCGCGCGCAATCGGGTGCTCGCTACGGTCTTCCACGGCTGCTACCTGTGCCAGAACGACGGCACGTTCAAACCCTTCGGCCAGCACCAGATCGGTGAGTTCGGGGCGACCACGGGTCAGCGTGCCGGTCTTGTCCACCGCCACCACCCTGGCATCCTTGAGCTGCTGCAGCGCCTCGCCCTTGCGCAGCAGCACTCCCATTTGCGCGGCGCGGCCGGTGCTCACCATGATGGAAGTCGGCGTAGCCAGCCCCATGGCACAGGGGCAGGCAATGATGAGCACGGCCACCGCATTGACCAGGGCAAAGCTCAGCGCGGGATCGGGGCCCCAGATCAGCCAGACCACAAAGGTCAGCAGGGCCGCAGCCATGACGGCCGGCACAAACCACATGGTGATCTTGTCCACCAGCGCCTGGATCGGCAGCTTGCTGCCCTGGGCCTGCTCCACCATGCGGATGATCTGCGCCAGCAGCGTGTCTGCCCCCACCTTTGTTGCGCTGAAAGCCAGCGCGCCATTCTGATTGACCGTGCCTCCCACCACTTCGGCGCCCTCGGCCTTCTCGACCGGCACGGGTTCGCCGCTGATCATGGATTCGTCGACAAAGCTGTGGCCTTCGATGACCAGGCCATCGACGGGAATGCGCTCGCCAGGGCGCACTTCGATCACATCGCCGCCGCGCACCTGGGCAATGTCGATTTCCTGCACCACGCCGCCCTTGCGCACGCGCGCAGTCTTGGCCTGCAGCTGCACCAGGCGGCGAATGGCCTCCGAGGTATTGCCCTTGGCACGCGCCTCCAGAAAGCGGCCCAGCAGGATCAGCGCGACGATGACGGCCGCGGCTTCGAAGTACACATTCACGGTGCCTGCGGGCAGCCATTGCGGCACAAAGGTCGCCACCACCGAATAGGCAAATGCCGCCGAGGTGCCCACCGCGACCAGCGAATTCATGTCGGGCGCTGCGCGCAGCAGCGCGGGCACGCCCTTCTCGAAAAAGCGCCGACCCGGCCCGAACAGCACCACGGCCGTCAGCGCGAACTGGATGTACCAGCTGTTCTGCGTGCCGATGGTGCCCGCAATCCAGTGATGAAACGCGGGCACCATGTGAGCGCCCATCTCCAGCACAAACACGGGCAGTGCGAACACGGTCGCAAAGATCAGCGAACGCTTGAGCGACTCGCGCTCCTGCGCCTGGCGCTGGGCTGTGGCGTCCTCGCCAGTCGCGCCAGCGTTGTGCAGCACGGCTTGCGCTTCATAGCCGGCCTTTTCGATCGC
Source organism: Comamonas sp. GW821-FHT11H03 (assembly GCF_058807955.1). NCBI lineage: Bacteria > Pseudomonadati > Pseudomonadota > Betaproteobacteria > Burkholderiales > Comamonadaceae > Comamonas > Comamonas sp. GW821-FHT11H03. The sequence goes on along the minus strand of NZ_JBXARF010000002.1, from coordinate 119,466 downwards.
TGCAATCAAGCGGCTTACATCCACGTTGCCCTGCAGTTGCACGCTGGCACGCTCGGTCGCCAGATTCACCACTGCACTCTGGACACCGGGCACTTTCTTGAGCGCACGCTCCACACGGCCCACGCAGGACGCACAGGTCATGCCGCCCACCTGCAGATCCACGCTTTGCGCGGGCACCGCGTAGCCCGCTTTTTCAATCGCCGCTACGGCCTGCGGCAAGATGGCTGCAGCCTGCGCCGGATCGGCCACGGTGAGGCTGGCTTTTTCCGTGGCCAGATTGACCACGGCCTCCTGCACGCCGGGCACTTTCTTGAGCGCACGCTCCACCCGGCCCACGCAGGAAGCGCAGGTCATTCCTTCCACAGACAGCTCAAAGGCTCCGCTTTTGGTCAGTGCATTCATCGCGTTCTCCATTCACGTTGAAGGCCACTGTAAAGATTGACATCATGTAAATGTCAAGCGCCCGGCAAGAACCTCTTTCGGCAGGGTGCAAACATGCGGAGTTTGGCTTGTGTGCAGCAAGGCCAGAAAAAACAAAGCGCGACACAGAGGTCGCGCTTTGTGCGGGCCGGGCCGGGCCTGGCGGGGCCTATCGGATATGCGCGATCACGGCACTCAGGGCCTGCGCAGTGCCCGGCTGCACGGCCAGCGTGACGCGACCGCTCTTGTGGGCAGAGACCTGCATCTCCATTTTCATGGCTTCCATCACGGCGATCACATCGCCTTCCTTGACCTCGTCGCCATCGGCGACCTTCCAAGCATGCAGATTGCCGGCAATGGGCGAGATGACCGCATCAGGGTCCACGCTTTGCTGCGCGGCGGCCTGAGCCACGCCCGTCGTCGGCGCAGACAGACCTTGCAGCAGCATGGCGGGCAGGCCCAGCTGCACGCGGCGGCCGTCGATCTCGATGGCGGTGCGCAGCAGGCTGGTGTCGGCCACAGGTTCGGCGCGGGCGGCTGCGGCCAGTGGCTCGGCAAACTCGGTTTCGATCCAGCGGGTGTGGACATTGAAGCCATTCGCTCCCACAAAGTCGGCCTGATTCAGCACGGCCTTGTGAAAGGGCAGCACCGAGGCCACGCCCTCGATGCGGAACTCGGCCAGTGCGCGGCGCGCACGGGCCAGGGCCTGCTCACGCGTGGCCCCCGTGACGATGAGCTTGGCCATCATGGAGTCGAAGGAGCCGGGAATCACCGAGCCGGTTTCGACGCCCGAATCGAGTCGCACACCCGGCCCCGAAGGAGGCGCAAAGCGCGTGATCAGACCCGGTGTGGGCAGAAAGCCGCGCCCCACATCTTCGGCATTGATACGGAACTCGATGGAATGGGCACGCGGCGCCGGTGTCTGCGTGAAAGACAGCGGCAGGCCGTCGGCCACACGCAGCTGCTCCTGCACCAGATCGATGCCCGTGGTTTCCTCGGTCACAGTGTGCTCGACCTGCAAGCGGGTATTGACCTCGAGGAAGGAGATGGCACCATTGCCGCTAAGCAGAAACTCCACGGTGCCGGCGCTGACATAGCCGGCTTGCGCGCAGATAGCCTTCGCCGCGCTGTGAATGCGTTCGCGCTGGGCCTCGGTGATGAAGGGGGCCGGCGCTTCTTCCACCAGCTTCTGGTTGCGGCGCTGCAGCGAGCAATCGCGCGTGCCCAGCACCACCACATTGCCATGCGTGTCGGCAATCACCTGCGCCTCGATATGGCGCGGCTTGTCGAGGAACTGCTCCACAAAGCATTCACCGCGACCGAAAGCCGTCACCGCCTCGCGCACGGCAGAGGCATACAGCTCGGCCACTTCGTCCATGCGCCAGGCGATCTTCATGCCACGGCCACCGCCACCAAAGGCAGCCTTGATGATGATGGGCAGACCATGCTGCTGGGCAAAGGCCAGCACTTCGTCGGCATCCTTGACGGGATCGGGCGTGCCGGCCACCAGCGGCGCTCCGACCTGCAGCGCAATCTTGCGCGCCTCGACCTTGTCGCCCAGCTTGGCAATGGTGTCGGGGCGCGGGCCGATCCAGATCAGACCGGCATCCAGCACGGCCTGCGCAAAGGCTTCGCTCTCGGACAGAAAGCCGTAGCCGGGATGGACGGCGTCGGCCCCCGAACGCCTGGCGATCGCAATCAGCTTGGCGATGTTCAGATAGGTGTCCGCGCTCTTGTCGCCATCGAGGCCGTAGGCTTCATCGGCACGGCGCACATGCAGGGCATCGATATCAGCATCGGCATAGACGGCGACGGATTTCACGCCATAGTCGGCGCAGGCTCGCGCGATGCGCACAGCGATCTCGCCACGGTTGGCAATCAGAACTTTTTTCATCAACTCACTCCTCACTCTGCGGCTGCAGGCACCAGCTCTGCAAAGGCGCGGATGGGGTTAAAACGAATCCAGGCACCTACGGGAATCTGCCCCGCAAGGTCCAGATGATGGGGAGCCACACAGCCGATGACGGGATAGCCGCCGGTCAGGGGGTGGTCGGCCAGAAACAGCACGGGCTGGCCGCTGGCGGGAACCTGGATGGCCCCCAGTGGCGTGCCTTCGCTGGGCAGCTCGCTGGTCACGGCGCGCGTCAGCGCCTGCTCGCCGGCAAGGCGCAAGCCCACGCGATTGGACTGTGGCGTGACCTGCCAGCGCTGGGCAGCCAGCAAGGCTACGGCCTCGGGCGTGAACCAGTCGGTGCGCGGGCCCAGCTCCACATCCAGCACCACCTCGCCGTCCGGGGCCGGCAGCTCCTGCACCGGCAGGGCCAGCTCGGCCACCACGGCATGGGGGGCCGGCAGCACTGCCAGCAACTGGCCGCTGTGCAGGGCGGGCGGGCCGACATGGGCCAGGGTGTCCGTCGAAGCACTGCCCAGCACGGGTGCCACTTCGTAGCCACCGCGCACCGCCACATAGCAGCGGGCACCGGCCACGGGTTGGCCAAGGCTTAGCGTGTCGCCATCGGCCAGCGCAACTGCGGCGCAGCGCGGCGCAGACCAGCGGCGTCCGTCGGCCGTGGTGATGCCAAGAGGAGCGTCCGCGCCGGTCACGGCCACCACGTTCTCGCCCACGCTTTGCAGCGACAGGCCGCCGCCTACCGTCTCCAGCACCGGCAAATGGCTGGCATTGCCGACCAGCCGGTTGGCCGTCTTGAACGCCGCCTGATCCATGGCACCTGAGGCCGACACGCCCTGGCCGGCCTGGCCATGGCGACCCCGGTCCTGGAACAGCGTGAGCAGGCCTGTGGCGCGCACACGCAAGGCACCGGCATTCGCCTCAAGATTCGTAGCTGCTTGCGCATGTTCCTTATTGATTTCAGATATTTTTCTATCTGAAATCGAATTAGGTAGAGCGCTAGCAGCTTCCTTTTGCATAGCAATATCGACAAACTGAACGCGATAGCCGGGCTGCAGCAAGGCCGGCAGATCACGCGCCAGATCCCACATCGCGGCATCGGTCACGCCGATGATCTGCCAGCCGCCGGGGCTGGCCTGTGGATACACCGCGCTGAAGCTGCCGGCCAGCGCCACGGCACCCGCAGGCACCTTGGTGCGTGGCGTGGCCCGGCGCGGCACATTGAAGACGGGGTCGCCGCCGCTCAGATAGGCAAAGCCCGGCGCAAAGCCGGTAAAGGCCACCGACCATTCGCTGCCCGTGTGGCGGCGCACCACCTCTTGGGCGGTGATGCCCAGTATCTGGGCGACTTCAGCCAGATCCTCGCCGTCATAGCGCACGGGAATCTGCACCAGCACGTCCGAGCGCTGCACGCTGCCGCTCAGATCGCAGGCAGCAATGCGCCGCACCAGCTGCGCCGCGCCGATGATATGGGGCGCGAACTGAACCAGAATGGTGCGCGCGGCAGGCACCAGCTCCTGCACGCCTTCTATGGGACTGGCCTGCAAGGCGCCCAGCAGCACCAGCGTCTGCTGCAGGTCGGCCAGCTCCACCAGGATGGCGTGGCGGTTGACGGGCAAAAAGCGCATGGCACTCATGGCGCGGTGTCCACAAAAGAGGTGATCTGCACACCCTCCTGCTCGAAGCGCTGGCGGATGTTGCGCGCAATGGCCACGGCACCGGGGCTGTCGCCATGCACGCAGATGGAGTCGGCCTGCACACGCACCAGAGTGCCGTCCACGGCCTCGATCACGCCCTCACGCACCAGGGTCAACATGCGCTGGGCAATCAGGTTTTCATCGTGCAGCACGGCACCGGGCTCGCGGCGCGAGACCAGGGCACCGCCCGGCGTATAGCCGCGATCGGCAAAGGCCTCGGCCACCACGTTCAGGCCCGCATCGCGGGCCCACTCGATCAGGGGCGCACCTGCCAGCGCCATCAGCACCAGCCTGGGATCGATGGCCTTGATGGCATTGATCACATCCATGGCCTGACGTCTGTCCTGGGCAATGGTGTTGTAGAGCGCGCCGTGCGGCTTGACGTACTGGACGCTGGTACCGGCCGCCTGCGCAAGGCCCTGCAGAGCGCCGATCTGGTAGATCACATCGGCCACCAGATCGCCGCTGGCCACATCCATGTTGCGACGCCCGAAACCCGACAGATCGCGGTAGGCCACATGCGCGCCGACGACCACGCCGCGCGCCTTGGCGGCCTTGAGCGTGGCCAGTATCCCGGCCGCGTCGCCGGCATGAAAGCCGCAAGCCACATTGGCGCTGCTGACGATGTCCAGCATGGCCGCATCGTCGCCCATGCGCCAGGCGCCGAAGCTCTCGCCCAGATCGCTGTTCAAATCCATTTTCATCATTCGTCTCCCGGTCAGCATCAATGCAGCTGACCTGCGTGTTCCAGCAAATCCTGCTGCACCGTCATGGCCGTATGAATGGCAGCGCGGATGCCCTGAATCTGTGTCTCCAGCGCCATGCTGGCCATGCCGGGCTGGCGCGCGGCCTGCTGCGGCAGCGCGGGTATGTGAATAAAGCCCCCGCGCACGCCGGGGCCCGCACGGCGCGACAGCCTGTGCATCAGGGCATAGAACACATGGTTGCAGACAAAAGTGCCCGCCGTGTTCGATACCGAAGCCGGAATGCCCGCGTCCCGCAGATGGCGCACCATGGCCTTGATGGGCAGGGTCGAGAAATAGGCCGCAGGCGCATCGCGCACCACGCTCTGATCGACGGGCTGATGGCCCGCGTTGTCCGGAATGCGGGCATCGTCGATATTGATGGCCACTCGCTCGGGCGTGATTTCCGATCGCCCACCGGCCAGCCCCAGGCTGATGATGAGCGAGGGCTGCAGCCGCGCCAGCGCCTCGTCCAGCGCCTCCATGGCCGCGCCGAACACGCAGGGCAGTTGCACAGCATGCACCACGCCATCCGCGATCAGCTCGCCGTCCAGCGCGCGCGCCACTTCCCACGAGGGGTTGACGCTATCTTTATCGAAGGGCTCAAAGCCGGTCAGCAGGATTCGGTGGGCAGCCTCAGTCATGGCAACTCTCTCTTATCGGAACATCAGCAAGTTGAGCAGGAACACATTCACGATCAGCAGCGTGATGGCCGTGGGAACCTGCGCACGGATGACGGCATTTTTGTCAATTTCCAGCAGTGCTGCGGGCACCAGGTTGAAGTTGGCCGCCATGGGCGTGAGCAAGGTGCCGCAGTAGCCCGACAGCATGCCGACTGCCGCCATCACGGCCGGGTCACCATGGTAGACGCCAACCAGCACGGGCACGCCCACGCCGCCGGTCATCACCGGAAAGGCCGCAAAGCCGTTGCCCATGATGACGGTGAACAGCGCCATGCCGATCACATACACGGCCACGGCCACAAAGCGCACATCCATGTTGATGTAGGTGGTGGTCACATAGGCCACTGCCTTGCCCACGCCGGCATCCGAGAACACCAGACCCAGCATGCCCAGCATCTGCGGCAGCACCAGGGCCCAGCCCAGCGCGTCGATCAGGCGGTGCGACTCGCGCAGGCCCTGCACGGGGGTCTCGCGTGTCATCTTGCAGGCCAGCACCAGCGCAATCACGCAGCCGATGCCCAGACTGACCAGCGTGCTGTTCTTGGGGTCGATCAGGGGAGTGCCGCCAAAGACCAGATGCTTGGCCGACAGCGTGCCCACCATGGTGATCAGCGGGATGGCCAGCGCCGGCACGAACAGCTTGTTGCCCAGGCGCTTGGCGCTTTCCAGGTACTGCGCATCGGTGCGCGGCTGATGCTTGCCGCCCATCACGCCGCCGAAGCCGGCAATCAGGGCCATGACGACCGCGACCGCCCCCACCCATACGGGCGGCAGCAGATCACCGACGAGGAACACCAGCGCGTACAGCGCCCAGAACAGGCCCGCCGAGAAACGGCGCGGGTTGCTGCCGTCGCGCAGCGTCATCAAGGCCGTCACCGCCAGCACCAGGCCGACGAGGTAGTACAGGTATTGAATGGTGATGGTCATGCCTGTTCTCCCTGAGCAGCTTTCTTTTCCGCAGCAATGTCACGCGCCAGTTGCTTGTCCAGGCGGTGCAGGCGCACGGCATGGATGACAAAGGCCGAGACGGCCGTGGGAATGCCCCACAACGCGACATGAATCGGCTCGACCTCAATGCCCGCCTCCTTCAGGAAGGTGGTCATCAGCACGATCGCACCGAAGGCCACGAAGATGTCTTCACCAAAGAACAAGCCCACGTTGTCCGTGGCAGCCGACATGGCACGCAGCTTCTCGCGCACCTTGCCCGACAGCTTGCCGTAGCGGTTTTCGGTCGCGCCTTCGGCCATGGGGGCCAGCAGCGGACGCACCATCTGGGGATGCCCGCCGAGGCTGGTCAGCCCGATGGCTGCCGTGAGCTGACGCGCTGCCAGGTAGACGATCAGCAGGCGACCGGCGGTGGCCGACTTGATGGAGCTGATCCAGTTCTGCGCATGCTGACGCAGGCCATGACGCTCCAGCAGGCCGATCACGGCCAGCGGCAGCAAGATGATGAGCGGCAGATTGCGGGTCTTGATGAAGCCGGTCCCGATGGCGGCCAGAACCTTGTCCAGCGGAAAGCCCGCCGCAAAGGCCGTGCCGATGGCGGTCACGATGACCACCAGCATGGGGTTAAAGCGCAGCGCGAAGCCGGCAATGATGATGAGCACGCCGATCAGCGGCCACAGGTTTACGTCTACAGGCATGGAAGCCTCCGGAAATCACGCCCTGATCCGCTGCGCGGCGGGCTCTACCAAAGACGGGAACGCTATCGGCCCCCGCCCAGCTCTTTCGAAGAAGGTTGATCAGCTCTGTTTCAGATCTGCTTCATTCCTCAAATTGTTGAACAATCTATTTAGATTGATTCCACAAATGAAATTGTTTGCAGAACAAACAGACTTTGTAATAGAGCAAACCCTAGGTCTCACCACTCTTTTGAACTTCTCTGGGTCAACAGAACGATGGCTACACTCTGGCGACAGCCAAAAGGGAATGCCATGAAAGTCGTCGCAGAGGTCCAGAACCTGACCGAACGCATCGCCGAAGAAATACGCAGCCAGCTGGTCAAGGGCGTGCTGAGCCCGGGCCAGCGACTGTCAGAAGCAGCACTCAGCGAAGCGCTGGATATTTCGCGCAACACCTTGCGCGAGGTGTTTCGCATGCTGACCAAGGAAGGTCTGCTGGTACACGAGCCCAACAAGGGCGTATCGGTGGCCGTGCCCAGCATGGCGTCCATCATCGACATCTATCGCGTGCGACGCATGATCGAGTGCCAGGCCCTGGCACAGGCTTACCCCATGCACCCTGCACTGACGCGGATGCGCGAGGCCGTGGAAAGCGGCCAGCGGCACAGCGAGGCCGAGGACTGGTCCGAGGTGGGTACCGCCAATATGGCGTTTCACAAAGCCATCGTGGCCCTGGCAGACAGCGAACGCCTCAACGAGATGTTCTCGCATCTGCTGGCGGAGTTGCGCCTGGCCTTCGGCCTGCTGCGCGACCCGCATTTTCTGCATGCCCCCTATGTGGCCATGAATCTGAAGATTCTGCAGATCTTCGAAGCCGGCAGGCCTGCGGAGGCGGCACAGGAGCTCAGTGCCTACCTGGTGCATTCGGAACGCATCATTCTGGCCGCCTATGCCCGACGTCTGGCAGAGGCGGGGATCAAGGCCCCTTGAGGTATTTTGTTCAACAAAATGGCATTTTCAATAGAAACAAAGCAATAAAGCACCCTACGTTTCTTTGAAACTCGTTGAAATCCCTCATGGATGTTTGTTGAGACAAATGCTACTTTTGGCACAACTCTTGCCTGAGTTCATTTGTCCGCATCTCTTATCCGAGGAGTTCTCATGAAGCGTCGCATCTTCTGCGCCACCGCAACCTTGCTCGCCGGCATCGGCATTGCCGGTCATGCCATGGCACAAACCAAGTGGGATTTCGCCACCGCATACGGGCCTGGAAACTTTCACTCCAAAAACAACGAACTGTTCGTGAAGGATGTGGATGCCGCCACGGGCGGCAAGCTCAAGATCACGCCGCACTTTGGTGCATCGCTGTTCAAGATGCCCGAAATCAAGCGTGCCGTGCAAACCGGCAATGCACAGATGGGCGAATTCTTTCTGGTGAGCTTTCAGAACGAGTCGCAGATCTTCGGTGTCGACGGACTCCCGTTCCTGGTGAGCAACTATGACGACGCCTACAAGCTCTATCAGGCGCAGAAACCCGCGCTGCAAAAGCTGCTGGACAAGCAGGGGCAGGTACTGCTGTATTCCGTGGCCTGGCCTCCCCAGGGGATCTACACCAAAAAGCCCGTCAACTCTGCGGCCGATCTCAAGGGCATGAAGTGGCGCGTCTACTCCCCGACCACCGCCCGCATTGGCGAGCTGATCGGCGCCCAGCCCGTGACCGTGCAGGAGGCCGAGCTGTCCCAGGCTCTGGCTACCGGCGTGGTGGATGGCCTGATCACCTCCAGCGCAACCGGTGCCGACAACAAGCTGTTTGAAAGCCTGAAGTACTACTACAACGTGCAGGCCTGGATTCCCAAGAATGCCGTGACAGTGAGCAAGAAGGCCTTTGGCGCACTGGACAAGAGCACACAGGAGGCCGTGCTCAAGGCCGCTGCCGCCGCCGAGCAGCGCGGTTGGAAAGAGTCCAGGGAAGTGGATGCGCGCTCGATAGCAGCCCTCAAGCAAGGCGGCATGCAGGTCGAGCAGCCCTCCGCCCAGCTCAAGGCAGACCTGGGCAAGATCGGCGCGACCGTGATCAAGGAATGGACGGACAAGGCCGGTGCTGACGGCCAGGCCATTCTCGACGGCTACAAGGCTGGCAAGTAAGGCGCAGATTGCATCTGGCCGCCCGGCCCTGGCATTCGGGGCCGCGCGGCCGATGACCTCATCCGCTCAGGAAGACAAGTATGCGCAAGTTACTCAACGGCCTCTATGACGGCAGTGCCTGGCTTGCCGGCATCGCCATGATCGGCGTGTTGGCGATGGTGCTGCTGACCATCACCAGCCGACTCTTTGGTTTCAGCGCCCCCGGCACCGATGCCTACGCAGGCTACGCCATGGCCGGGGCCGGCTTCATGGCCCTGGCCAGCACCTTGAAGAAAGGTGAACATATCCGCGTCACCCTGCTGCTGGGCGCGCTCAAGGGCAAGGCCTACAAGGTGCTGGAGCTGACCGCCCTTGGCATCGCCACCATTCTTTCGGCCTTTCTGGCTTTCTATTCCACGCGCCTGGTCTGGCAGTCCTGGGAGATCGAAGACATCTCCGTGGGCATCGACGCCACACCGCTGTGGATTCCGCAGATTTTCATGGCTCTGGGCACGATTGTTTTCTGCATCGCGTTCTGCGACGAACTGGTGCTGGAGCTGCTGGGCAAACGCAAGGCGGTAGAGAAGGAGGGAACCCCTCATGAATGAAATCACCGCAAGCATTGCTCTGATCGTGGTGCTGCTGATCCTGCTTGGCGGCGGTGTCTGGGTCGGACTGACTCTGGCAGGCGTTGCCTGGTTCGGCATGGAGTTCTTCACCGCGCGCGCTGCGGGCGATGCCATGGCCATGACCATCTGGAGCTCTGCCAGCAGCTGGACCTTGACGGCTTTGCCGCTGTTTGTCTGGATGGGCGAGATTCTCTACCGCACCAATCTGTCCGAGAGCATGTTCCGCGGTCTGGCACCCTGGGTCAACGCGCTGCCGGGCCGCCTGCTGCACACCAATGTCATCGGCTGCACGATTTTCGCAGCGGTGTCCGGCTCCTCGGCCGCCACCTGCGCCACCGTGGGCAAGATGAATGTGCCCGAGCTGCGCAAACGCGGCTATCCCGAGAGCATGGTGATCGGCTCACTGGGCGGCCCCGCCACACTGGGTCTGCTGATCCCGCCCTCCATCATCTTGATCGTCTATGGCGTGTCGGCCGAGCTGTCGATCTCAAAGCTCTTCATGGCGGGCGTGCTGCCGGGCATCATGCTGGCACTGATGTTCAGCGGCTGGATCATGGTCTGGGCCTTGATGAACCCGGACAAGGTGCCCAAGGCCGACAGCTCCATGAGCTTCAGGCAAAAAGTCTACGAGTCGCGGCACCTGATCCCTGTCGTGCTGCTGATCTCGGGCGTGATTGCCAGCATCTACAGCGGCATCGCCACCGCGACCGAAGCGGCCGGCATCGGCGTGACGGGAGCGCTGATTCTGTCGGCCCTGCAAGGAGCTTTGACCTGGCAGAACTTCAAGGAATCGCTGTTCGGAGCCACCCGTCTGTACTGCATGATTGCGCTGATCCTCGCCGGTGCAGCCTTCATGACCTTGTCCATGGGCTATATCGGCCTGCCACGCCAACTGGCCGAATACGTGGGCAGCCTGAACCTGTCGCCAGCCATGCTGATTGTGGTGCTGGGTCTGTTCTACATTCTCATCGGCTGCTTTCTGGACGGCATCTCCACCATTGTGCTGACCTCCAGCGTGGTTCTGCCCATCATCCAGGCTGCAGGAATCGACCCCCTGTGGTTCGGCATCTTCCTCGTGATCACGGTGGAGACCGCCCAGATCACGCCACCGGTGGGCTTCAACCTGTTTGTGCTCCAGGGCATGACGGGCAAGCAGATCACCTATCTGGCCCGCGTCTGCGCGCCGTACTTCCTGCTGATGGTGCTGGCACTCGTGATACTGTGGTTCTTCCCGCAGATCGTGACCGTGCTGCCCAACAATATGTAAGCAAAATCGCTTGGCACCAACGCCCCGAAAGGGGCGTTTTTCATGGGCGAACCAGGATGGCTGGATGCATGCCAGCCCATGTAGGCGTCAGCTCCGGGATGTGGATGCCGAATCCCGCTGACAGGGTGTTACGGAAAATGCGCACTACGCTGTTAGATTAGTCGGGTTAGCCATCCAGACACATCCAATGAAAGAAAAAATCAACTTCATTGAGAGGGAGCGCCTCTACCGACATGAACTCAAACGCCGCCGCGTGAAGTTTCTGCCCATGCAGGTACTGCGCCGGGTCTTCAAAGCGGCAGGAGTCTAGCCAGCGCTGAAGCCAGCCATCCTCCTGCCATGCCCAAACAAAAAAGCGCTCCCATGGAGCGCTTTTTCGTGGCACGAAGCCATTGGCTTATTCCACCGTGACCGACTTGGCCAGGTTGCGCGGCTTGTCCACATCGGTGCCGCGTGCCACCGCCGTGTGATAGGCCAGCAGCTGAAGCGGCACCACGTGCAGGATGGGGCTCAGCGCACCATAGTTCTCGGGCATGCGAATCACATGCATGCCTTCGCTGCTTTCGATATTGGTCTTGGCATCGGCCAGCACATAGAGAACACCGCCGCGCGCACGCACTTCCTGCATATTGCTCTTGAGCTTTTCCAGCAGTTCGTCGTTGGGAGCCACGGTGACCACAGGCATCTGGCTGTCCACCAGTGCCAGCGGGCCATGCTTGAGCTCGCCGGCGGGATAGGCCTCGGCGTGGATGTAGCTGATTTCCTTGAGCTTGAGCGCACCTTCCAGTGCAATGGGGTAGTGAATGCCGCGACCCAGGAACAGTGCGTTTTCCTTCTTTGCAAAGTCTTCAGCCCAGCTGATGATTTGCGGCTCCAGCGCCAGCACGGATTGCAGGGCCACGGGAAGGTGGCGCATGGCCGTCAGATATTGCTGCTCCTTCTCTTCAGCCAGGCGTCCCTTGGACTGAGCCAGCGCCAGCGTCAGCAGGAACAGGCCTGCAAGCTGTGTCGTGAAGGCCTTGGTCGATGCCACGCCGATCTCCACGCCGGCGCGCGTGATGTAGGCCAGCTCGCACTCGCGCACCATGGCGCTGGTGGCCACATTGCAGATGGTCAGGCTGTGCTTCATGCCCAGGCTCTGGGCATGGCGCAGGGCCGCCAATGTATCGGCGGTCTCGCCCGACTGGCTGATGGTCACGATCAGCGTCTTGGGATCGGGCACGCTGGTGCGATAGCGGTACTCGCTGGCCACCTCCACATTGCAGGGAATGCCGGCGATCGCCTCTATCCAGTACTTGGCCGTGCAGCCGCTGTAATAGCTGGTGCCGCAGGCCAGAATCAGGACCCGATCAATTTCCTTGAATACTCGCCAGGCCGCCGCGCCGGTCTTGCCTTCCGAAGTAACCCCGTCAAACAGCTCGGGGGCAATGTTCTTCAGCCCTTCCAGCGTATCGCCCAAAGCGCGCGGCTGCTCGAAGATTTCCTTCTGCATATAGTGGCGATAAGGGCCCAGTTCGGCTGCGCCGCTGTGCGCCATCACGGTTCTGACCGGCCGCTGCTGCTCTGTCAGGCGCTCGCCGCTCTTGCTGATGACCCAGTAGCGTCCCGGCTGCAGATCGATCAGATCGCCCTCTTCCAGGTACACGATCTGGTCGGTCACACCCGCCAGCGCCATGGCATCGCTGGCCAGGAAATGCTCCGCGCCGTCCTTGCCCACACCCAGAATCAGCGGCGAGCCGGCACGAGCACCCACCACACGGCGAGGTTCGTCCCGGTGCATCACGCCAATCGCATAGGCGCCATGCAGGCGAGCCGTTGCGGCTTGCACGGCGTCGAAAAGATCGCCGTTGTAGAGACTGTCCACCAAGTGAGCAATGACCTCGGTGTCGGTCTGGCTGGCAAATACATAGCCCTTGGCCTGCAGCTCGGCACGCAAGGCTTCGTAGTTCTCGATGATGCCGTTGTGCACCAATGCCACGCGTGCCGGTGCATCGGCATCGGCCACGGGCGAGATGCCGGGACCATGGCTGAAGTGCGGATGGGCATTGCGCACCGCAGGCTCGCCATGAGTGGCCCAGCGGGTATGGGCAATGCCGGTGAAACCTTCCACATGCTCGGTCTTGACCTGCTCCATCAACTCGGCCACGCGGGCTGTAGAGCGCGCGCGCTGCAAGCCCTGGCTCAAGCCGTTGGCATCTGCGGCCTGTACAGCCACACCACAGGAGTCATAACCGCGATACTCGAGTCGCTGCAGACCCTGGACCAGAACCGGAACGATATTGCGATGAGACACCGCAGCAACAATGCCACACATAGAGGTACACCTTAGGTTGTTTGAGCGAGCATGCTAACGGCTGCAATAAAAAATTTTCAATCAATAAAAACAACGAAATGATTGAAAATTTCACCAAATCGGAATATTGATTATTTATTCAATAAAATTCATATAAATGAATGAAAATTCCATCAATCTGGACGATACCGACTTGCAACTGCTACAGCAATTGCAGCTGGATGCCAGCCTGAGCAACCAGGCCCTGGCCCGGCATCTCGAGCTGTCTGCCCCTACCTGCCTGCGCCGGGTCAAGCGCCTGCAGGAGCTGGGCCTGATCGAGAAACAAGTCGCCATTCTGAGCAGCGAACACATCGCCCGCCTCACCGGTCATGGCCTGCAGGCCATTGTGGAAGTCTCGCTGGACCGACAAGACAGCAGCTCACTGCTGCAATTCGAGCACAAAGCAGTGGCCGAACCAGGCGTGCAGCAATGCTGGCGCGTCTCTCCCGGCCCCGACTTCATCCTTGTCATTGCCAGCATCGATATGCCGGCCTACCTGGCATTGAGCCAGAAGCTGTTCACGCAGGATGCCAATGTGCGCAATGTCAAAGCCTTCTTCAGCATCAAGCGAGCCAAATTCAGTACCGCACTGCCCTTGCCCGTCCCCAATCATTAGGGACTTGCACGCCTTTATTTTTGGACCGCCATGTGTGGTGCGGACGCCGCGCAAGCCCCTCAATGATTGATACAAATTGTATTAATTGGATTATTCTCGCAACCTTGACTTAAGCCAACTCCACCAGATGCCCTTGCATCGAGATATTCACCGCCGGACCTACCCTCTACGCGCCTCTTATATGGCACTGGGCGGAGCAGTGGTGGCAGCGAGCCTGTCGTATCTCCCGACCAATCTCGCCTGGTGGGCATTCACTGCGGTCAGTGCGCTGCTATGGCCGCATATTGCGTTTTTGCATTCGAGCCGGCAACAGGATCAGTTCCATGCGGAGTATTTCAATTCTCTGATAGATGCGCTGATCGTCGGCTGCTGGATTTCTCTGATGCACTGGGGCCTGCTGCCCAGCATCTGCATTCTGGCCATCGGCGTGGCCGACCGCTTCTATACCGGTTTGAAGCGCCGCTGGCTGCCTTCCCTGATCGCGCTGCTGTGCGGCATGCTGTTCATGGGCATCGCCATAACGCCCACCCCGCAATGGGACGCACCACTGGCGGTGCAGCTCAGCCTGCTGCCGCTGATCATTTTGCACAGCGCCTATGCCAGCTGGTCCAACAGCCGGATGCTCAAGGCTCTGGCCAGGCAGAACCTGCAGCTCAAGTTATTGGGGCGCATTGATCCGCTGACCACGGTATACAGCCGCGATTACTGGTGGAAGAAAGCCCGTGTCGCGCTGCACCAGCACCGCACCGTCAAGGAGCAGACCTGCCTGCTGGTGATTGACATTGACCGGTTCAAAAGCGTGAATGATCTGTACGGCCATATTGTGGGCGACGATGTTTTGAAAATGATCGGGCTGGCGATTAGAAGCAGCCTGCGCAACAACGATATTGCAGGGCGCTACGGTGGCGATGAATTCACCGTGCTTTGCAAGCACACCACGGCCAAGGAGGCATATTCGGTCGCCATGCGTATTTGCGAAAAAATTGCTCAGATACGCATTCGCGAATATCCACAGCTGCACCTCAGTGCGAGTATCGGCGTTGCGGCCGCCGATCACAGTTTTGGCTCGGTGACCGAGTGGATCAAAGCGGCCGACAGTGCGCTTTACAGCGCCAAGAGCGGCGGGCGCGACCAGGTGATGGATGCCACGCAGCAACCCGAGCGGCAGCACAGTCCCTCGACCATGCCCATGCGAGCGGAATCCACGCGAATCAGCCCATCGAGCGCCGGGCAGGAAAACCTGGACCGCGACGTGGTCTGAGCACTCAGGGCAGGCAGGTTGGCCAGTGCATCTGCAACTGGCATCCCGCATTGGGCCGGGCCTGGATTTCCGCCTCGCCACCATGGCGACGACATATATCGCGCACCAGTGCCAGACCGACACCGAGGCCCTCGAACTCGGCCTCGCGATGCATGCGCTGAAAGACGCCAAACAGCTTGCCCGCGCGCGCCTGCTCGAAGCCGACTCCGTTGTCCGTCACCGAGATGCAGCAACCGCCTTGCCCGTCGCGCTGCACATCGACCTGAATGCGCGCCAGAGACATGGTGCGCGTGAACTTGACGGCATTGGCGAGAGCCGCAGTCAAAGCCTGCTCCAGCAGATGAGGATCGGCCAGCAACATGGGCGCTGCAGCAGGCAGACACCACTCGATGCTTCGGACTTCCGAGCCAGCCTGCAAACGCTGCCGAATACCGGGCAGCAAGGCCTGCAAGTCCACGGGCTGCGGCCGCAGCACATGCATCTGAGCCCGATTCAGCTGCAGCAAACCGTCGAACATGGCCGCCATGCGCTGGGCAGACTGGTCCATGGTCTGCAAAAAGCTGCGCGCTTCCTCCAGGTCCTCGACACCAGGGCTGGGGGACTGCAGCAACTCGGCAACCAGCGGATTGAAAGCCAGCAGATGGCGCAGCGGCGCCCGCAAATCATGCGAGACGGCATGCATCCATTCCTGCTGGGCCGTGCGCAAGGCGGCCAGCTCGGCCTCGCGCCTGGCCAGCAGCGCCAGCGCCTCGTCCAGGGACTGAGGCGCCAGGCGCTCCAAAGCTTGCTGCACTTGTTCCATCAGGCTTTGGGCAGTTTCTCAGGGCGCTTCCAGTTGCGGATGCTGACCTGCCTGCCACGTCCTACCGTCAACGCTCCTGCCTCCGTATTCTTGGTCACGGTAGAGCCACCGCCCACCGTGCCGCCGGCGGCAATCGTCACCGGAGCCACCAGCACGCAGTTGCTGCCGATATGCACATCGGCCTCGATCACGGTGCGGTGCTTGTTCACGCCGTCATAGTTGGCAGTGATGCTGCCTGCACCATAGTTCACGCGCTCGCCCACCGTGGCGTCGCCCAGATAGGCCAGGTGGTTGGCCTTGGCGCCATCGGCCAGGGTGGAGTTCTTCACTTCCACGAAGTTGCCGATATGCACTTCGCGGCCCAGTCTGGCTCCGGGGCGCAGGCGGGCAAACGGGCCGATCAGCGCGCCCTGGCCCACTTCCACACCGGCCTTCTCGCCATCGATATGCGTGAAGGGGTGGATCACGGCATCCTCGGCAATGCTCACATTGCTGAGATGGCAGTTGGCCCCGATCCTGGCGCCGGCGCCAATCGTCACCTTGCCGGCAAAGATGCAGTTCACGTCGATTTCCACATCCTGGCCGCAGCTCAGGCTGGCCTTGGTGCCGCGAGCATCGTCACGCAGGTCGAAGCGCGCAGGATCGGCCATGCGCACGCCCTGCTCCATCAGCTGGCGCGCCTGGCGCAGCTGGTGGGCGCGCTCCAGCTCGGCCAGTTGCAGCGGACTGTTGACGCCCGCCACCTGCAGTGCATCGGCAATGCGGTGGCCCACCACGGGCACGCCGTCGGCCACGGCCATGGCGACGATATCGGTCAGGTAGTACTCGCCCTGGGCATTGTTGTTGTCGAGCTTGGCAAGCCAGGCCGTCAGATGCCTGGCTGGCACGGCCATGATGCCGCTGTAGATCTCGGTGATGGCACGTTCGGCTTCGCTGGCGTCCTTTTGCTCGACGATGCGCTGTACCGTGCCGGCATCGTTGCGCACGATGCGGCCGTAGCCCGTGGGATCGGCCATGGTCACGGTCAGCAGCGCCATCTTGTCGCTGCCTGCGGCATCGAGCAGACCTTGCAGCGTGTCGGCCTGGGTCAGCGGCACATCACCCGACAGCACCACGACCAGACCATCGTCCTTGAGCGCAGGCACGGCCTGCTGCACGGCATGGCCGGTTCCCAGCTGGGGCTCCTGGCGCACAAACCTCAGATCCATTGCACCATGGGTGCCATCCGCGCCACTCGCGCCATTGGCAGCGGCGATGGCCGCTTCAACTTCTGCAGCACCATGGCCCGTCACCACCACCGCCGAGCGCGCCTTGAGCTGCGCAGCGGTATCCAGCACATGCTGCAACAGGGCACGACCGGCCAGCTTTTGCAGCACCTTGGGATGGCGGCTTTTCATGCGGGTGCCTTTGCCGGCAGCCATGACGACGATGTCCAGAGGTGCAGTCATATTGATTTGTGGGATGAAAACCGCCTGATTATCGACCCATAGCCGTGCTCGGCAACTGCAAGCGCAGGCAACAGTGGCCGCAAACGCCTTATGCTTTGCCTGCCATGCCTCATGCAACCACCAGCCCCACTCCGCTGCTTCGCACCCGCGCCGTCGGCGCAGGCCATCTGCGCGCCTTTGTGGCCGTAGCCCGACACCTGAACTTTCGTGCCGCAGCGAACGAGCTGGCACTGACCCAGTCTGCCGTCAGCCGACAGATCCAGTCGCTGGAAGACGAGGTCGGCATTCCGCTGTTTCTGCGCCATTCGCGCGCCGTGGAACTGACGGGTGCCGGTGCCCAGCTGCTGCATGCCGTGCAACCTGCGCTGGAGTCGATCGACGCCACCGTGCGCCAGATCCGCCAGACTGTGGGCCGCAAGAGCGTGGCCATCACCACCTGGGCCAGCTTTGCCGCCATGTGGCTGATTCCGCGCCTGGAAGCTTTCCAGCGCGCCCATCCCGATATCGACATTCGCATCGACACGGGCGACGCCGTGGTGGATCTGGAGACCACCGATGTGGACCTGGCCATACGCTACAGCGCCGGAGTCTCCGATGCCGCGGCCAAGGCCCTGTTTGGCGAAGAGCTGGTGCTGGTCGCAAGCCCAGCCCTGCTCAAGAGCGGCCCCGCCGTGCGCAGCCCCGCCGATGCGGCCCGCTACACGCTGATTGAAACCGGCGACGTGCACCGCATGCCCCAGCTGGAGTGGCTGAGCTGGCAGCGCTGGTTTGCCGCCAACGGCTGCGACCAGCTGCAGCCGCCGCGCTGGCTGTACTTCAACTACGCCCACCAGATCGTGCAGGCCGCGCTGGCGGGCCAGGGCCTGGCCATCGCGCGCCTGCCGCTGGTGGCCGATGCGCTGGCGGCCGGCACCCTGGTCGAGGTATTGCCAGAGCATCGCCTGGCATCGCCCCTGTCGTACTGGCTGCTGCAAGGCCCGCGCAGCAGCGAACGGCCCGAAGTGCAGGCCTTCTGCCAATGGCTGATGACCGAAGCCCTGCAGACCCGCAGCGCCATGCAAGGCGCGAGCCACAGCGAGCAATAAAAAAGAGAGCTACTCACGCATGATCTGTAACGGTTTCAAATAAAAAATGATTTGAAACGCATATGTATCAAGCGTAAACAGCTCTCATTTTTACCACCCCCTCTTTCGGCAACGCCACAGCGGCAAAGGTCTTGCCCTGTGGCGCGAAACACAAAAGAGGCGAATGGGGCGAATGGGGCAAGACGCCCCAGGGCCCTCAGCTCAGCGTGACACGCGCAAACTTGCGCTTGCCCACTTGCAGCACAAAGGTGCCGGCATCCAGCTTCAGAGCGCGGTCGCTGATGACGTTGCCGTCAACACGCACACCGCCGCCATCGATCAGGCGGTTGGCTTCGCCGGTCGATGCCGCCAGGCCGGCCTGCTTGAGCAGCGCGCCAATGCCGGCGGGCGCACCCGACAGGCTCAGCTCGGGGATGTCGTCGGGGATGCCGCCCTTGGAGCGGTTGATGAAATCCTGCTCGGCCGCATCGGCGGCTTCGGCGCTGTGAAAGCGCGCGGTGATCTCCTTGGCCAGCGCCACCTTGGCATGCTTGGGATTGCCGCCGGCCTCGATCTCGACCTTGAGCGCAGCGATCTCGGCCAGGCTCTTGAAGGACAGCAGGGTGTACCAGTCCCACATCAGCTCGTCCGAGATCGACAGCACCTTGGCGAACATGGTGTTGGCGTCCTCGGTGATGCCGATGTAGTTGTTCTTGGACTTGGACATCTTGTGCACGCCGTCCAGGCCCACCAGCAACGGCATTGTGAGCACACACTGCTGCTCTTGACCATACTCAGCCTGCAGATGACGACCCATCATCAGGTTGAACTTCTGATCGGTGCCGCCCAGCTCCAGATCGGACTTGAGCGCCACCGAGTCATAGCCCTGCAGCAGCGGATAGAGAAACTCGTGCAGGCTGATGGAGCTGCCGTCGGTGAAGCGCGTATGGAAGTCGTTGCGCTCCATCATGCGCGCCACCGTGTACTTGGCCGACAACTGGATCATGCCGCGCGCGCCCAGCTGGTCGCACCACTCGCTGTTGTAGCGCACCTCGGTCCTGGCCGGGTCCAGCACCTTGGCGGCCTGGGTGTAATAGGTCTCGGCGTTGAGCTTGATCTGCTCGGCCGTCAGCGGCGGGCGCGTGGAGTTGCGGCCCGAAGGGTCGCCGATCAGCGTGGTGAAATCGCCGATCAGGAAAATCACCTGATGGCCCAGATCCTGCAACTGGCGCATCTTGTTGAGCACCACGGTATGGCCCAGGTGAATGTCGGGAGCTGTCGGATCCAGACCCAGCTTGATGCGCAGGGGCACGCCGGTGGCTTCGGACCTGGCCAGCTTCTGGACCCACTCGTCCCTCGGCAGCAGCTCATCGACTCCACGCAGAGTGACTTCCAGCGCCTGGTTCACTCTGTCGGTCACGGGAAAACTTGTAACAGCAGATTGATTCATAAGGGTTTTTCGGCAGGCGAGGTAGGACGCGGCCGATATACTTGGAGGTTTGGTGTTACGGTCAATTCTAGACTGCTCCCTCATAAAGACCTCTTTGGATGGACTTATGGCACGGTAGAGCTGCTGGAGACGTGTCAGTCGTAACAAATACCAACTCCACCGACACGCTTTCCCAAGGATTTGATGTTTTGATGACTGGCTTGAAAAATGCCGGCGGTGCCCTGCTTGCACGGCTGACATCGGCTCTGCAAAAACACCCCAAGCGCGCCACGGCGGCGCTGGCGACTGTTTTGCTGACCGGTGGCAGCGGTGCCTTCGCAGTGGCCAGCCTGGGCCCCGACCCCGCCGACCTCCCCGTACGCACACTGACCGAACCCGTCGCCTCCCTGGCCGCCGGCCAGGATCTGGCCGATCTGACGGATCTGCAGTCCTTCTCCCTCTACCGCTCCGAATACACCCGCAGCAACGACACCACCGAGTCGCTGCTGCAGCGCCTTGGCATTGCCGACCCTCAGGCCGCAGCCTTCATGCGCAGCAATGAAGCCGTGCGCCAGAACGTGCTGGGCCGCGCCGGCCGCCTGGTGTCCGCAGAGACCACGCCCGACCAGCAGCTGAGCCAGCTGACCGTGCGCTGGGCCCCCAGCGAAGACGGCAGCTTTCAGCGCCTGACCGTGGAACGCGTGGACGGCAAGCTGCAGTCCAAGATCGAGACCGGCAAGCTCACGGCCAGCCCCCGCCTCGCGGGTGGCGTGATCCGCTCCTCCTTCTTTGCCGCCACGGATGCCTCCGACATTCCCGACAGTGTCTCCATGCAGATGGCCGACATCTTCCAGGGCGAGCTGGACTTCCGCCGTGGCCTGCGCAAGGGCGACCGCTTTGCCGTCGTCTATGAATCGCTGGAAGCCGATGGCGAGCCGCTGCGCGCCGGCCGCGTGCTGAGCACCGAGTTCTACAACAATGGCAAGTCGCATCAGGCCATGTGGTTCCAGGAAGCCGGCAAGAAAGGCGCCTACTACACGCTGGACGGCAAGAGCCTGCGCCAGGCGTATCTGAACTACCCCGTGGAGTTCTCGCGCATCAGCAGCGGTTTTTCCATGCGCGTGCACCCCATCCAGAAAACCTGGCGCGCCCATCTGGGCACCGACTTCGCGGCACCCACGGGCACCAAGGTGCGCACCGTGGGCGACGGCGTCGTGTCCTTTGCCGGCGTACAAAACGGTTACGGCAATGTGATCTTTGTCGATCACGCCAACCAGCACACCACCGTGTATGCCCACCTGAGCCGCATCGACGTCAAGCGCGGTCAACGCGTGGACCAGGGCGACATCATCGGCGCCGTGGGCTCCACGGGCTGGGCCACCGGCCCTCATCTGCACTTCGAGTTCCGCGACAAGGGCGAGCAGCGCGACCCGCTGACCATTGCCCAGATCACCGATGCCGCCCAGCCCATCTCCAAGGCCGCTCGCCCGGCCTTCGAGCAGCAGGCAGCGCAGATGCGCATCGAACTCAACGCCGGCACGCAGGCCTTCGCCGTGGCCAGCGCGCGCTGATCCATCGCCGCGAAACAACCTGAGGGCTGCACATTGCAGCCCTTTTTCATTTCCGCATCAGGATCGTTTGCAGCCACAGCCAGGAAAGCCGCAAACGCTATAGCTAAGATAGTAAACCGCACGCCAACCCGTCTGATCTGCCATGCCCAATCCCATTGAACAAGCCGCTCAAAGCTCCCTCTATATCGGCCTGATGTCCGGCACATCGCTGGACGGCGTCGACGGGGTTCTCGTGGACTTCAGCCAGGCAACGCGCGTGCTGCAACATGCCAGCTGCGGCTTCGACGCGGCATTGCGCGCCGAGTTGCTGGCCCTCAACACCGCTGGCGGCCAGGACGAGCTGCATCGCGCGGCCCTGGCTGCCAATGCACTGGTGCGCCACTATGTACAGGTGGTGCAGCAACTGCTGACTGCAGCCGGCGTCCAGCCCGGGCAGATCGCGGCCATAGGCGCCCATGGCCAGACCGTGCGCCACCGTCCGCAGATGTTCGATGGCACGGGCTATACGCTGCAGCTCAACAGTCCCGCCCTGCTGGCCGAGCTGACCGGCATCACCGTCGTCGCCGACCTGCGCAGCCGCGATGTGGCGGCGGGCGGCCAGGGTGCGCCGCTGGTGCCGGCATTTCATCAAAGCGTGTTCGGCAAGCCCGGGGAAACAGCCCTGGTGCTCAATATCGGCGGCATTGCCAATCTCAGCGTGCTGGATGCCGACGGCTCGGTGCTGGGCTTCGATACCGGCACCGGCAATGCGCTGATGGACGCCTGGTGCCTGCGCCATACCGGCAAGAGCTATGACGACAGCGGCCGGTGGGCCGCCAGCGGCAAGGTCCTGCCCGAACTGCTGGCCGCCATGCTGGGCGATCCCTATCTGGCCCAGCAGCCGCCCAAGAGCACGGGGCGCGATCTGTTTCATGCCGGCTGGCTGGAGCGGCATCTGCAGCAACATGCGGCGCAGGCCGCCGCGCTCGATGTGCAGGCGACCCTGACCGAATTCACGGCCGCCAGCTGCGCCCATGCCGTGCAGCGTTTCGGCAGGGGCGGCACCGAACTGCTGGTCTGCGGCGGCGGTGCACTGAACACCTATCTGATGCAACGCCTGGCCGCCCTGCTGCCGGGCGTGACGGTAGCCTCCACGGCAGAGCGCGGCCTGCCCCCGCTGGAAGTGGAAGCCGCCGCCTTTGCCTGGCTGGCACGCCAATGCCTGCTGGGCCTGCCCGGCAATCTGGCCAGCGTGACGGGCGCCAGCGCCCCGCGCATTCTGGGCGCCATCCACCCCGCTTGACAGCGCAGTTGCCGGCCCGCTTGCAGGCTCAGGCCGCGACTTCGGCTGCCTGCGCCTTGTGCGTCACCACGGGCAGATCGGGCAAGCCGAAGTGACCACGCAGCGTGCTGCTCTGGTAGTCGCTGCGGAACAGCCCGCGCTTGCGCAAAATGGGCACGACCTCACTGGCAAACAGCTCCAGCTGCTGCGTGATCACCGGTGGCATCACATTGAAACCATCGGCAGCACCCGTGCGGAACCAGTCTTCAATCGTGTCCGCCACCTGCTCGGGCGTCCCCGCAATCGCCAGATGCCCGCGCGCGCCGGCCAGTCGCCTGAGCAGCTGGCGCAGCGTGAGTCCGTCGCGCAGCGTGGTCTCCACATAGCCCATGGCACGGCTCCTGGAAGCCTCGACCAGCGCGGGGTCCGGAAAGTCGTCCCGCGTGAGCCGACGGTCCAGCGGCAGACTGCTGAAGTCATAGCCGCCAAAACGGGCCGACAGGCGCCCCAGCCCCACGTCGATGCTGGTCAGGCTGTCGAGCTCCTCCCACACCTGACGGGCTTCGTACTCCGTCGATCCAATCGCGGCGCTGATGCCCGGCAGAATCACAATGCCCTCGGCACTGCGCCCCAGGGACTTCGCCTGCCCCTTGATATCGGCATAAAAGCCTTGTGCCGACTCCTTGCTGCCATGCGCCGTGAAAATGGCCTCGGCCCATTGCGCGGCAAAGGCCCGGCCGGTTTCGGACTGCCCGGCCTGCACCAGCACCGGACGGCCCTGGGGACTGCCCGGCACATTCAGCGGTCCGCGCGTACGGATATGCGTGCCCGCATAGTTGACGGGGCGCACCTGGCCGATGTCCAGGAACCGGCCCGATTCGGCATCATCCACCACAGCCCCGCTCGGAAAGCTGCGCCATAGCGCATCCACTGCGGCCACGAACTCGTCGGCGATGCGGTAGCGCTCTGCATGCTCCACGTTCTCTTGCAGCCCGTAGTTTTCGCCGGCCCTGGGCAGCCAGGAGGTCACGATATTCCAGCCCGCCCGCCCCTTGGAGAGATGGTCCAGCGTGGCGAACTGCCGCGCCAGCGTATAGGGCAGGCTGTAGGTGGTTGAAGCTGTGCCGATCAGCCCGATGCGCTCGGTATGCTGCGCCAGTGCGGCCAGCAGCAGCAGCGGCTCCAGCTGGCCTGAAGAGGCCATCTGCCCGTTGTCGGGCCCGACCAGCCCGTCCGCCAGAAACACGGCGTCGAACTTCGCCGCCTCGGCGATGCGGGCGGCATCCACATACAGATCCAGGTCGGTCAGGGCCTTGCGATTGGCGCCGGGGTGACGCCAGGCACCTTCGTGGTGGCCTCGTGTCATCAGAAACAGGTTCAGGTGTAGTTGTCTTGTCATGGCAAGCTTCTTTCAGGCAAATTCGGCTTCCACACCCAGACTGCGCAGCAAGGTCGCGCGCAGCTGCATGAAAGCGGGGTGATCGGGTCGCCGCGGATGGGCCAGATCCAGCGCATGGTCTTCAGCAATCTTTCCGTCCCTGAGCACCAGAATCCGGTCTGCCAGCAGCAGGGATTCATCCACATCGTGGGTGACCAGGATCACCGTCGGGCGTATGCGCTCCACCATGCGCCGCAGTAGGCCCTGCATGCGCATGCGGGTCAGGGCATCCAGGGCCCCGAAAGGCTCGTCGGCCAGCAGCACATGAGGCTCGCGCAACAAGGAGCGAGCCAGTGCAGCCCTTTGCTTTTGCCCACCGGACAAGGTGGCAGGCCAGGCTGCGGCCTTGTCCGCCAAACCCACCTCGCGCAGCAATTGCACCGCAGTGGACCGGGCCGCCTGCGCGTCCAGGCCCAGCGTCAGGTTGTCCAGCACCGTGAGCCACGGCAGCAGGCGCGAGTCCTGGAACAGCACGCTGACATTGCCATGCGCCAGCGCCGCGCCCGAACTCAGGGCCTCGGCATCGAGGCCGGCCAGGGCTCGCAACAGCGTGGTCTTGCCCGAGCCCGACTCCCCCAGCAGTGCCACGAACTGCCCGGGAGCAATATCGAGATGGATGTCATCGAGCACCTGCTTGCCTTGAAAGCTGCGGCTGAATCCGTGCAGTTGCACGGAACC
This sequence comes from Comamonas sp. GW821-FHT11H03, assembly GCF_058807955.1. NCBI lineage: Bacteria > Pseudomonadati > Pseudomonadota > Betaproteobacteria > Burkholderiales > Comamonadaceae > Comamonas > Comamonas sp. GW821-FHT11H03. Next base: position 94,469 of record NZ_JBXARF010000002.1, on the reverse strand, counting down.
GGTCAATGCTGGATTGCTCATGATCCGAGCGACCTGCGGTAGGAGAGCACACGTGCCTCCAGGCGCCGCACCGCGGCGTCCGACAGCAGACCCAGCAGCGCGTAGATCAGGATGCCCACCACGATCACATCGGTCTGCCCCCAATCGCGCGCACGGTTCATCAAGTAACCGATGCCGGTCTGCGTGTTGATCAGCTCCAGCACCACCAGCGCCGTCCAGCACAGCGAGACCGCCATGCGCAGGCCCACAAAAAAGCCCGGCAAGGCTCCCGGCAGCGCCACCTTGCGGATGAATTCGGCACGCGACAGTCCCAGCGTCTGCGCCAGCTCCACATGGCCGATGTCGATGCTGCGCAGCGCTGCATGCGTGTTGATGTAGATGGGAATCAGCACTGCGGTAAAGATGAGGAAGATCTTCATCGCCTCGCCGATGCCCAGCCAGATGATGGCCAGCGGAATCAGCGCCAGCGTGGGCACGGCTCGCTTGATTTGCACCAGGCCATCGATCAGGGCCTCTCCGCTGCGGCTCAGTCCGGCGGCCAGCGCCAGCAGCACGCCCACCACAATGCCCAGAAACAGCCCCGTGTAGGCACGCCCAGCCGAAGCCAGCAGATGCGGCAGCAGGCTTCCGTCGAGGGCCAGCTCGTAGCCTGTGCGTAGGGCCTGCGACGGCGCGGTCAGCGTCTCGGGCGCAAGATAGCCCAGGCGCGACGCAGCCTCCCACACCAGCAGCAGCAGGACCGGCCCGGCCAGCAGCATGCGCGGCGACAGGCGGGCCGGCACCAGCGCCGGGGCTTTGCGGTGTGGCGCGGCGAGCGGCGATCCGGTCTGAGACTGCCAGCCGGCCAAGCGCGCTTCCAGAGGAATCGGTGTCATCACGGCCACTCCTCAGCGATTGGCGACGATCACGCCGTCATAGCTCGCCAGGAAGGAGTCCCTGGCATCCAGACGCTGGGGCAGACTGCCTGCGCTATGCAGGATGTCGATGAGCTTCTGGTGGTGAGGCTGAGCCTGTGCAGCGGTCTGGAACTCGAGCGGAGCCTGTGCAGCCTGGATGGCAGCCGCACTCTCGGCATCGAGACGCTGGAAGTTGCGCAGGTAATGCTGCTCCCATTCCTTGCGATGGGTATTGCTCCAGCGCCCCGCGCGCACGAAGGAGGCCAGGAATTCGCGGATGGCCTCGGCCTTCTGCGGATCGGCCAGCACATCCGGACGGGCATAGATATAGGAGGTGGACGGTAGCAGCTGACGCTCCAGTGGATCAGGCACCACACGCGCACCGATCTGCCTGGACAGCCGCGTGACATGCGGCTCGGCAATGGTGGCGACATCCACGGCACGGGCGCGCAAGGCATCGTTGAGTTCGGCCACGCGCAGATGCACCAGCGTGACATCCTTGAGCGTCAGGCCCGCCCGATTCAGCGCCTCGATCAGAAAAACCTGGCGCCCCGAGCCTTCCACATAGCTCACGCGCTTGCCACGCAGATCACTCAGGCGCTCCACCCCCGCGCCGGCATGCTGGAGCAAACGATATTCAGCTCTCGCCCGGGTGAAAGTCGCGATGATGGGCAGGTTCACGCCTGCGGCCCGCGCCTGTATGGGGGGCGTGTCACCGACATAAGCCATGTCCAGCGCTCCGGCGCGGATGGCCTCGAAAATGGCCGGACCGCCGGCAAAATTGGGCAGCTCCAGCTGAAAGCCGGTCTTCTTGCGTTCGCCGCTTGCATCCAGCAGATGGCGAATCAGCTCGCTCTGGTCAGCGACGACCAGCCTGGTCTTGGCGTCCACCGCAGCATGCGCAGCACCGGTGATGCCGGCTGCCGCCATTGCCAGCCACGAAGGCCCGGCCAGCAGAAATCGACGCTTGTCCACTTTCTTCTCCCATGAATGCAATGGGGCAGATGCTAGGGAGCCGTCGATCGATTCAAAAATATTGATTTCAAATTTGGAAACAACCAACTCATCCGAGCGCCGGTGCCGGTCCAGCGGACGCACATGGATTTCGCTGTGCTGTCAGGCACTTAAGACGGCAGGCGCCCATCGAGGCCAGGCGCACAAACGCACAACAAGCTTTGATTCAGCAATATGCTCATGAAATCAATGTTGTAGAAGCCCAGGGAAATGGGCGCCCGCCCGGGCCTCTGCCCATCAAGGCACAGGCCATCGGCAGGCCTGATGCTCGCAATGCAAAAAAGCAGCCCGACCCACCAGTAGCCGGACTGCTTTTCGCATCTTGGATGTCCTGCCCGGCTGGCTCCATCGAGCCAGGCCGGGTTCGATCAGCGCATGAACGCTCAGTGACCGCCGACGTAGATGAACTTGAACAGGAACAGGGCAGCAATCACCCACATGATCCAGTGCACCTCCTTGACCTTGCCCGTGCACAGCTTGAGCACCGCATAGGTGATGAAGCCGAAGGCCAGACCGTTGGCGATGGAGTAGGTGAAAGGCATCATCAGCGCAGTGACGACTGCCGGTATGGCTTCGGTGGTTTCATCCCACTGCACTTCCGTCAGGTCACGCAGCATCAGGCAGGCCACGAACAGCAAAGCAGGCGCAGTGGCATAGCCGGGGACCACACTGGCCAGCGGTGCGATGAACAGGCAGGCCAGGAACAGCATGGCAACCGTGAGAGCCGTCAGACCGGTACGGCCGCCGGCCTGCACACCGGCAGCGCTCTCCACATAGGCGGTGGTGCTGGAGGTGCCCAGGATGGAGCCCACGAAAATCGCGCCTGAATCGGCCAGCAGCGAGCGGTTGAAACGCCCCATGCGCTCAGGCACCAGCAGGCCGGCGCGGCGCGCCACGCCCATCAGCGTGCCGGTGGCATCAAACAGCTCCACCAGGAAGAACACCAGCACCACATTGAGGAAGCCCGTGGTCAGCGCCGTCTTGATGTCGAGCTTCATGAAGGTGGGCTCGATGGAGGGAGGTGCCGAGAAGATGCCGTGGAAGGTATTGCCGCCGAAGAAGAACGAGGCCACCGTCACGGCCAGGATGCCGATCAGCAATGCGCCCGGCACCTTGAGACGGTCCAGCACCACGATCAGCAAAAAGCCCAGCAGCGCCATGATGACCTCGGGCTTGTGCAGATCGCCCAGCGTCACATAGGTATTTTGGTCAGCGGCAACCACACCGGCGGTCTTGAGCGCAATCAGCGCCAGGAACAGTCCCAGCCCGACGGTGATGGACACGCGTATGGACTGCGGTATGCCCTTGATGATGAGCTCACGCAGGCCCAGCATCGTGCAGATCAGGAACAGACATCCCGAGATGAACACCGCCCCCAGAGCCGCCTCCCACGTATAGCCCATCTTGAGCACCACCACGTAGGCAAAATAGGCGTTCAGCCCCATGCCCGGCGCAAGCGCGATCGGGTAGTTGGCATACAGCGCCATAATGGTCGAGCCCAGCGCTGCGATCAGGCAGGTGGCGACAAAGACCGAGCCTTTGGGCATGCCCGCATCCCCCAGAATGGAGGGGTTGACGAACATGATGTAGGCCATTGAAAGAAAGGTCGTCAGTCCTGCGACCAGTTCGGTGCGCACATTGGTGTTGTGCTCCCTGAGTTTGAATATCCGCTCTGTCCAATTCATTGCATAGTCTCCGTGTTGTTTTGCATGCAAGGCGCAACGCGAGGAACGCGCCCGGTCCTGCGCCGCCAAATGAGCGGCGCAGCACATGGCCTTGCCCCGCGGCAAACAGCCATGACTCAAATGGCTGCCGCCCCGCAAGGCGACAACACCTGTGAGGAAAAACTAGCCAGTGTGCCCTTGAACGGCTTCCACTGCGCGCAGGATGGCTTCTGACGTGGCAGGTGCCTGCAGTGGAGGGTTCATCCGGTGCTCGCCGGCGGCAGACACCGCATCGCGAATCGCGAAGAACACCGAGAACGGCAGCAGCAGCGGCGGCTCGCCCACGGCCTTGCTGCGGTGGATGGAGTCTTCATAGTTGTCACCCTCGAACAGGCGCACATTGAAGACCGGCGGGCAGTCATTGGCAGTAGGAATCTTGTAGGTGCTGGGCGCATGGGTCGTGAGCTTTCCGGTTTGCGGATGCCAGACCAGCTCTTCGGTGGTCAGCCAGCCCATGCCCTGGATAAAGGCGCCCTCCACCTGGCCCACATCGACGGCCGGGTTCAGCGAGCGGCCCACGTCATGCAGCACATCGGCGCGCAACAGCTTCCATTCGCCCGTCAGCGTATCGATGACCACTTCGCTGACGGCTGCACCATAGGCAAAGTAGAAGAAGGGGTGGCCCTTCATGCGCTTGCCATCCCAGTGCAGGCCAGGCGTCGCATAGAAGCCATCCGACCACAGCTGCACACGCTGCAGATAGGCGGCGCGCACCAGCTCGGCAAACGGCACATTCTGGCCATTGACCTGCACCGCATTGTTGGCAAAGCGCACGTCATGCGCTTCGCCGCCATGCAGGCGCGCTGCGCATTCGGCCAGACGCTCGCGCAGCTGACGTGCGGCATCCTGCGCGGCCTTGCCGTTGAGGTCGGCCCCCGTCGAAGCCGCCGTGGCCGAGGTGTTGGCCACCTTGCTGGTATCGGTGGCCGTCACACGCACATTCTCGAAGGCCACGCCCAGCTCATGCGCCACCACCTGGGCCACCTTGGTGTTCAGGCCCTGGCCCATTTCGGTGCCGCCATGGTTCACGAGAATCGAGCCATCGGTATAGATATGGACCAGTGCGCCGGCCTGATTGAAGTGGGCCACATTGAAGGAGATGCCGAACTTCAGCGGTGTCAGCGCCAGGCCGCGCTTGAGCACGGCACTGCCGGCGTTGAAGGCATTCACGGCCGCACGGCGCGCGCGGTAGTCGCTGGACTCCTCCAGCTCGGTCACCAGCTCGTGAATCACGTTATCGGTCACGACCTGCTCGTAGGGCGTGATGTTGCGCTCGCTCTTGCCGTAGAAGTTGACGCGCCGCACATCGAGCGGATCGCGCCCCAGGCTGCGGGCCACCGTATCCAGAATGTTCTCGATGGCAATCGCGCCCTGGGGGCCACCAAAGCCACGGAAAGCCGTATTGCTCTGGGTATTGGTCTTGCCCATATAGCCATGCATGAGCACATCGGGCAGCCAGTAGGTATTGTCGAAATGGCACAGCGCACGCGTCATCACCGGCGCCGACAGATCGGCAGAGTGACCGGCGCGCGAGACCATGGAGATCTCGGCGCCCAGCACGCGGCCCTCATCGTCATAGCCCACGTCGTACTCATACCAGAAGCAGTGACGGCGACCGGTGATCATGAAGTCGTCGTCGCGGTCCAGGCGCAGCTTGACCGGCTTTCGCAGCCGGGTGGCCGCCACGGCCGCCACGCAGGCAAACAGCGCCGACTGCGACTCCTTGCCGCCGAAGCCGCCGCCCATGCGCCGGCATTCCACATGCACGCAGTGCGAAGCCACGCCCAGGGCATGCGCCACCAGATGCTGCATCTCGCTGGGATGCTGGGTGGAGCAGTGAATATGCACGGCCCCGTCCTCCTTGGGCGTGGCGTAGCTGATCTGCCCTTCCAGATAGAACTGCTCCTGCCCGCCCACATCGAAGGAGCCCTTGAGGCGGTGCGGCGCGGCATCCATGGCGGCGCGCGCGCCGCCTTCGCGGGTGCTGCGCTCCAGGTGCATGGGCGGCATCACGTACTGGCCCAGCTCATGGGCCTGGCGCGGCGTCAGCACGGGCGCCAGCTCACTGATGGTGGCGACCGCCTTGGCCAGGGCAGCCGCACGCCGCGCCGCATCGCGCGAGCGGGCAATCACGGCGAACAGGGGCTGGCCTACGTAGCGGATCTCGCCATCGCACAGGATCGGGTCGTCATGAATGATGGAGCCGCAGTCGTTGACGCCGGGAATATCGGCCGCCGTGATCACGTCCACCACGTCGGGCATGGCGCGCACGGCCTCCAGCGCCAGCGCCGTCAGACGGCCGTGAGCCACGGGCGAGAGCCCCAGGGCGCAATGCAGCGTGCCTTCCAGCTCGGGCAGGTCGTCGATATAGGCGGCCTCGCCGGCCACATGCAGGTGTGCGGACTCATGCTTGCGGCTGACACCCACGCGCGCGCCCTGGTCATGGGCCTTGGCCTCGGTCACTTCGTCGATGCGATAGGCCTGGTTCTTGCGGTAGTCGGCAAAGGCTTCCGCCACCAGTTCATTCGTCAATTCAAGGGGGTGGTTCATTTCAGACTCCTTGCTCCACGGCGGCAGGAACAACATGGGGCATCACGCTCCAGACACTGGTCGCCTCGGTACTTTGCGGCTGGTCGGCACGCGTTTCCAGCCACAGACGCTGAATCAGGTTCTGTGCCACCTTGAGACGGTAATCGGCGCTGGCGCGCATATCGCTCATGGGCTTGAAATCCTGGGCCAGCGCAGCCTGTGCGGCCTTCACGTTCTCAAGGCTCCAGGGCTTGCCCAGCAGGGCCGCTTCGGCGCCCGCCGCTCTTCTGACCGTGGCCGCCATGCCGCCAAAGGCCAGTCGGATGGATTGCACCACCTCGCCATCGAGCTCGATGGCAAAGCCGGCGCACAGGGCCGAGATATCGCAGTCGAAGCGCTTGCTGATCTTGTAGCCGCGCACCTGGCGCTGCATGGCCGCCAGCGGCACCGCCAGGGCCTGCACGAACTCTCCCGCCTCCAGCTGGTTCTTCATATAGTCCAGATAGAACTCCGTCAGCGGCATGCGGCGCACACGCTCGCCCTTGCGCAGCTCGATCTGGGCGTCCAGCGCCATCAGCACGGGCGGCGAGTCGCCGATCGGCGAGCCGTTGGCCACATTGCCGCCCATGGTCCCCGCATGGCGGATGGGTGTGGAGGCAAAGCGCAGCCAGACATCGGTCAGGCTGGGCCAGCGCTGCACCAGCGCGCTCCAGGCGGACTCCAGCGAAGCACCGGCGCCGATATACAGCTCGCCGCCCTCGGCGTCGGGCCGCACTTCGATGCGCTTCATCTCGGCCACGTCGCCGACGTAAATCATGTCGCCCAGGTCGCGAAACTGCTTGTTGACCCAGAGCCCCACATCGGTGGAGCCGGCCACAATGCGCGCCTTGGGCTTGGCCTCGCACAGGCCGGCCAGCTCTGCCAGCGTGCGCGGAGCGTGGAAGAAGTCGGTGCGCAGGCCCTGGGGGGCCGCATAGTTCAGCCCTGCATCGCCAGCCTCGGCCTTCAGCCCCTGCAGCGCAGCCACCACGGGCGCCGTATCCAGTCGCGCGGCAGGCAGATCGAACATGCGCTGACCGGCATCGAGAATCGGGCGGTAGCCCGTGCAGCGGCACAGATTGCCCGAGAGTTCGTCGGCCAGCTGCTGGCGCGTGGGCTCGCTGCCCTGCTGCTGGTGATGCTCATAGGCCGACCACAGCGTCATCACGATGCCGGGCGTGCAGAAGCCGCATTGCGAGCCATGGCACTCCACCATGGCCTGCTGTACCGGATGCAGGCTTTGCGGGACCGCCGGCTTGCCGGCGCAGGCAGACTTGCCCGCGCACTGGCTCTTGAGGTCTTCCACCGTGAACAAGGCCTTGCCATGCAGACTGGGCAGAAATTGAATGCAGGCATTGACGGTCTGCAGGCGCAGGCCGTTGATGGCCTCGGTATCGCCGGCTTCGGCCAGCTCGCCGATGACGACCGTGCAGGCACCGCAATCGCCTTCGTTGCAGCCTTCCTTGGTGCCGGTGCAATGGGCATCCTCGCGCAGCCATTGCAGCACGGAGCGTGTGGGGTGCGGGCCTTGCACTTCCACCACCTCGCCGCGGTGGAAGAAGCGTATCGGTTGAGAGTTCTGACTGGTGCTCATGATCGTGGGACTGGGTGAGATTGAATGCCTGCATGCAAGATGCATTCCAAACGCAGCATTCGTCAAGATCGAAGGCTACGCCTGCAGGGGCAGCTTCTCATATGGACGCGCTCATAGGGGCTATGTAGTGCGTCATATATCCATGACCAAAATCAAGGGAGAACCCGTACAAAACCCGGTTACCTACGGGTAAGTCCCAGGAAGTGGGAGCGAAGTCACGCTCCTATATCAATAGCTAATAGCACCCTCCAATCAACAATTTCAAAGACAAAACTATCTGAAATCGTTTATTGAAAAGCGCTAACAGCTATCAAATTTTCAGGCGTCGCCGCCATCCGGAGCCGGGCGCACGGGCTCGTCGGCATCGAGCTGGCTGAACACCAGCGTTGCCGCCAGCGTCATCAGAGCCACCGTCACAAAGGTCGCGCGAATGGCCTGCATGCGCTCGTCGCTGTGCGCCGGCCACATATCGCTGAAGCCCGTCAGCAAGGCTCCGGCCAGGGCCACGCCCATGCTCATGGCCAGCATCTGCACCATGGACAGCAGGCTGTTGCCGCTGCTGGCCGACTCGCCCTCCATATCCTTGAGCGTGACCGAATTCATGGCCGAGAACTGCATGGAGTTGAAGCCGCCGAAGATGAACAGCTGCACCAGCAGCAGCCAGACCGGCGTTCCCGGCACCACCAGCCCGAACGAGGCCAGCATCAAGGCCAGCATCACCGAGTTGACCTGCAGCACGCGCTTGTAGCCGAAGCGCTGCACCGTGCGCACCGCGACGCGCTTGACCAGCATGCTGCCGGTGACCGTGGCCAGCATCATCAGACCCGCGTTCATGGGCGACATCTTGAGGCCGACCTGCAGCATCAGCGGGATCAGGAACGGCGCGGCGCCGCTGCCGAAACGGGTGAACAGATTGCCCAGCAGCCCCACGCGCAGCGAGCGCACCTTGAACAGGCCCGGCGGGAACAACGGCTCATCCACGCGCAGCGCATGCATCCAGTAGCTGGCCAGGCTGGCCAGGCCGAACACCATGAGCACCACCACCAGCGCCATGCCCAGCCCCATGCCGGACAGGCCGTCCAGCGCGATGGAAATGGCCACCATGCCGAAGGCCAGCATGGCGTAGCCCGTGCCGTCAAAGCGGTGCACGGGCACGGGCGCGCTGCGCGGGAACCAGCGCCAGGTCGCCCACAGCCCGATCAGGCCCACGGGCACATTGATCCAGAAGATCCAATGCCAGCTGGCGTACTCCACCATCCAGCCGCCCAGGGTAGGCCCCAGCAGCGGCCCGACCTGGCCGGGAATGGCGATAAAGCTCATGGCGCGAATGAACTCGCCACGCGGATAGGTGCGCAGCACGGCCAGCCGCCCCACGGGCAGCATCATGGCCCCACCCACGCCCTGCACCACGCGCGCCGCGATCAGAAACGGCAGGCTGGGCGAGAGCGCGCACAGCACCGAGCCCAGCACAAACAGCCCTATCGCCCAGCCATAGACGCGCCGCGTGCCAAAGCGGTCGGCCACCCAGCCCGTGGCCGGAATCAGCATGGCCGTGGTCAGCGCATAGGCCACGATGACGGACTGCATCTTCATCGGGCTCTCGCCCAGCTCGGTCGCCATGGCCGGCAAGGCCGTGTTGAGAATGGTCGCGTCCAGCGACTGCATGAAAAAGCCTATGGCCACCAGCCACAGCAGTCTTTCTTTATGGGGGGCACTATGGTGCGCAGCGGGCATCTCACCCATGGGCAGCTCCGGAACAAGGCGGCACGGCAACAAAAAAGCCGCTGACAGGCAGCGGCTTAAGCAATATGCAAGCGCCAGACCAGAGCGGCCGGCGCGCAGACAATCATCTCACTCAGACCGAGAAGCTGGAGCCACAACCACAGGTGGTCGAGGCATTGGGGTTCTTGATCACGAACTGAGCGCCCTGCAGGTCTTCCTTGTAGTCGATCTCGGCACCCACCAGATACTGATAGCTCATGGAGTCGATCAGCAGCGAGACACCGTTCTTGGTCATGGTGGTGTCGTCGTCGTTGGTGATCTCGTCGAAGGTGAAACCGTACTGGAAACCGGAGCAGCCACCACCTTGCACAAAAACGCGCAGCTTCAGATCGGGATTGCCTTCTTCGGCGATCAGGTCGGCCACCTTCGCAGCAGCGCTGTCGGTGAAGACGATGGGGGAAGGCATTTCGGTGGTCGTGGTTTCAGCAACGGCGCTCATGGCATTACTCCGTAGTTTCTTGATTGCCTGAAATGGTACAGCAAGGGGCTCGGGAATACCGGCCGTATCTGTTTGTCGCCAGAGCAAGTGGGGGCTTTGCGCAAGCGCTGGACAAGGCGCAGGCCGCCCATGAAAAAACCGCCTGGAACTTGCATTCGAGGCGGCTTTTCTTGAAAAGACTCCGAAGAGTCTTTCCTGCAGGGGACGCGGATTAACGCTTCGAGAACTGCTTGGCGCGGCGTGCGGAGTGCAGACCGACCTTCTTACGTTCGACTTCACGAGCGTCGCGAGTCACGAAGCCGGCTTGGCTCAGTGCAGGCTTCAGAGCTGCGTCATAGTCGATCAGGGCACGAGTGATGCCGTGACGGGTTGCACCGGCTTGACCGGATTCGCCGCCGCCATGGACGTTCACTTGAATGTCGAAAGTCTCCAGGTTCTCAGTCAGAACCAGGGGTTGCTTTGCGATCATGATGGAGGTTTCGCGGCCGAAGTACTGCTGAATGTCTTTGCCATTCACAGTAATCTTGCCGGAGCCCTTCTTCAGAAACACGCGAGCGACGCTGGACTTGCGACGGCCTGTGCCATTATTCCAATCACCAATCATCTAGGTCTCCTTAGATTTCCAGAGCCTTAGGCTGCTGTGCGGTATGGGGGTGCTCAGCACCGCCGTAAACCTTCAGCTTCTTGATCATGGCGTAGCCCAGAGGACCCTTGGGCAGCATGCCCTTGACGGCCTTCTCGAGAGCACGGCCAGGGAACTTGGCTTGCAGGTCGCGGAAGTTGGTAGCAGTGATGCCACCGGGGAAACCGGAGTGACGGTAGTACACCTTGTCCAGGTTCTTGGTACCAGTGACCTTGAGCTTGGAGGCGTTGATGATGACGATGTAGTCACCGGTGTCAACGTGAGGTGTGTAAATGGCCTTGTGCTTGCCGCGCAGACGGAGTGCCACTTCGCTGGCGACACGTCCGAGCACCTTATCGGTGGCGTCAATCACAAACCACTCGTGTTGCACCTCAGCGGGCTTTGCGCTGAATGTAGACATGAGTTTTCTCTTTCAAGAGGGTTTGGCGGTCCCTTTTCCGCGGTCGGTGCTTCTTCTTGAAAAAGACGGGTCTTTTAAAGGAAGCCTCTTAGGCGGGGTTACTCGGACCCATTTAAACTTGGCCCAAGCCTTCGCCGCGGGAACCATAAAATCGCTGCGAAGCCCGCCATTATACAAAAACGCCAGAATCTGCGTGTTTTCGTGCAGCAGCCTGTTGTGAAACAGCCCCCAGTGCCTGTTTCTCCCTCTGCACCCAGGCGACGACAGCCTTTAAAGACCACAGGGTAAAAAGTGCTGTTCCCCTCTTGCCCTGCTGGTTACCATCCATTTCTATGTTCAGTTACCGCCACGCCTTCCATGCAGGCAATCACGCCGATGTGCTCAAGCACACCGTTCTGATTGCCACCGTGCAATACCTCACGCAAAAAGAGGCTGCGCTGACGGTGCTCGACACCCACGGCGGCGCAGGCCTGTACCGCCTGGACGGCGACTACGCCAGCAAGAGCGGCGAGGCCGAAGAAGGCGTGCTGCGCCTGGCTGCCGCCAAGGAGGCCGAGCTGGCCCCGGTGCTGCAGGACTATCTTCAGATGGTGCGTCGCTTCAACCAGGGCAATGCCATACGCAACTACCCCGGCTCGCCCTTCATCACCCAGGCACTGCTGCGCGGTCATGACCGTCTCAAGGCCTTTGAGCTGCACCCCACGGACATGCGCTCGCTGATCGGCAACATGGCCCAGCTGGAAGCCAGGCGCCAGGTCGTCATCCTGCACGAGGATGGCTTTGAAGGCGTGAAGAAATTCCTGCCTCCGCCATCGCGCCGCGCCTTGCTGCTCTGCGATCCGAGCTACGAACTGAAGACCGACTACGGCCGCGTGCTGGACATGGTGGCGGACGGCCTCAAGCGCTTTCCCACAGGCACTTACGCCGTCTGGTATCCCATCATCCCGCGCCCCGACGCCCATGATCTGCCCAAGCGGCTCAAGACCATGGCCACCAAGGCCGGCAAGAGCTGGCTGCATGCAACGCTCACGGTCAAGAGCAACAAGACCTCCGAGCGCGGCGGCCTGCCCGCCAGCGGCATGTTTCTGATCAACCCGCCGTTCAATCTCAAGGATCAGCTCAAGCCCGCCATGCCGCAGCTGGTCAAGCTGCTGGGTCAGGACAGCAATGCAGGATTCACGCTGGAGTCCGGCGGCTAACAGAGCAGCTGCAGGTCGGCCCTTGCCGACCTTTGCCGGCCCTTTGCCCGCCCTTGCAGCCCGGGCGCACCAGTTGCGCAGGCGGCGCGCCGCCTTCAACCGGCAATGATGGTTCAGCGCTTGCGCTTGGCGGCGTGGGAGACCTTGCGCGCGGGCTGATTCGCGGATGCCGCGCGCGTCTTGGCGGCGGCAGCGCCCTGCGCCACGCTGGGGTGACGCTTTCGGCTCGACGCATTGAGCGTGGCCGGGCACTCGTCTTCATCGGCGTCCAGCTGCCACAGCTCCACGGGCTTGATGCCCAGGCCCAGCATGCCCAGCTCCTGGGCGGCGGCCTTGCTCAGGTCGATGACGCGACCGGGCGCGAAGGGGCCGCGGTCATTGATTCGCACCACCACGCTCTTGCCGGTCACGGAGCTACGCACGCAAACGCGCGTCCCAAAGGGCAGGGTCTTGTGCGCTGCCGTCAAGTCCATGCTGTCAAAGCGCTCGCCGCTGGCCGTCTTGCGGCCGTGGAACTGCTCGCCATACCAGGAGGCCAGGCCCGCCTGGTCGCTTTCACGCGGCGGGCTCAGCTCGTACTTGGTGCTGTCTTCGGGCAGGTCTGCCTTGTCGGCATCCGCAGGCTTGTTGGCCTTGACGCCCAGGCCTTTGTCGCGATAGTTGCTGCGCGCATAGGCGTCGGGCAGCAGGGGGGCGGAGACCGTGGGCTGCGCGCCCTTTTTTCGGGGCTGGCTCTGAACGACGGGAGGCTGTTCCTCAGGCTTTTGCGACAGTGGAGCACAGCCGGCCATGGTCGCGGTGACGACGGCAAGACCTATCCACTGACAACAACGCAAGCGCCAAAATTTCGGTTGCACGGGCGCAATCTCCTTGAAAGCTCAAGTGAGAGCCGCCCAAGACCGGCCGCCTCGCGGCCGGCAAGCTTTTGGCTTACAGGCCCAGACGGTCGCAGATCTCCAGAGTGGCGACGCTCTGGTTCATCGTATAGAAGTGCAGCCCGGGAGCACCCTGGCTGCGCAACTGCTCGCATAGATGAGTCACGACATCCAGACCGAACGCACGAATGGAAGCGGTGTCATCTCCGAACGCCTGCAGACGCAGACGAATCCAGCGCGGAATCTCGGCACCACATGCATCCGAGAAGCGCATCAGCTGCGTAGAGCTGGTAATGGGCATGATTCCTGGCACGACCGGCACGTCGAGCCCCAGAGCCTTCACCTCATCGACAAAGCGCATGTATGCGTCGGCATTGTAGAAGTATTGCGTGATGGCGGAATCTGCACCAGCGCGCACTTTAGCAACAAATGCGTCCAGATCGCTGCGAGGGGACTTTGCTTGGGGGTGAGTTTCGGGATAGGCGGCCACTTCGATGTGAAACCAGTCTCCGAACTCCTGGCGCACGAATGCCACCAGATCGCTGGCGTACTGGAACTCGCCGCCCAGGCCGTAGCCGCTGGGCAGGTCACCGCGCAAGGCGACGATGCGCTTGACGCCCATGGCCTTGAGTTCGCTCAGTTCGGCGCGCACTTTCTCATGCGTGGCACCGATGCAGGAGAAGTGCGAGGCTGCGCCCACACCTTCGTTCTGGATGTCGCGCACCATGGTGAAGGTGCCGGCCTGGGTGGAGCCGCCCGCGCCATAGGTCACGGAGCAGAACTCGGGCTTGCGCGCATACAGGGCCTGGCGTACGCCCACATGCTTGGCAGCGCCTTCGGGCGTCTTGGTGGGGAAAAACTCGAAGCTGACGGGAAAGCTCATGGCGGTCTATGTCTCTGAATCCTGGGTCATGGGCGGGCGTCGAAGGCTCGGCACCCGCCACGCTTTTTTACTCAACGCTCAACGGTCGTTGCGCTTTTTCTGCTTGCTGCGGGCCGGGCCGGGCTGACCGAAGCTGGCCACCTCGGGGTCTTCGTAGAGCTCCTGCTTGGCGCGCTGGGCCTTGATGTCGGCACGCGAAGGGCGCTTGGCGGCCGCCTTGACGGCTGGCCTGGCCGCAGCCGATTCGTCTGCAACAGCCGGGGCCGGAGCCTTGACTTCAGCGCCCTGCTGGGCCCAGACAAAGAATTCGTGATTGCCGTCGCCGCCTTCAATGGACGAGTCCAGCCACTGCTTGACGCTCAGCCCCAGATCGCCGAGGCAGTCGCGAATGCGCTTTTCGACCTCGGCGTACAAGGCCGTGTCGCGCACAATGCCGCCCTTGCCGATCTGGCCGGGCTGCAGCTCGAACTGGGGCTTGACCAGCATCAGCAGCTGGCCATGGGGCTTGAGCAGCTGCACCACGGCAGGCAGCACCAGGGTCAGCGAGATGAAGGACAGATCGCCGGTCACGAAATCAAACGTCGGGCTGATGTCGATATGCTCGGTGCCGGGCTTGCGGCGCAACTCCACCGGAGCCAGCCCTTCGGCCCGGGCCTTGGCCTTGGCGGCGCGCTCGGCCTTGAAGCTCTCGACTTCCTGCTCCTTGGCATCGTCGCTGTCGTCATAGTCTTCATCGACCTGACCGCCGTTGCGCATCCAGGCGTAGGGAGCGACGGGCTGGGTGTCGTTGTCCTCTTCTTCCTCGATGACTTCGCACAGCGCCTCGTCGCAGGCCTTCTCCAGCAGCTCGGGCGTCAGCGCGCGGGCGTTGAAGCCCTCGACGCAGACCACGCGCTCGTCACTTTTGAGGCGCTCGTGCAGCTGGCCATGACCCACGTCGATGCCGATGACCTGGGTCGCACCGGCCTGCAGCAGGCAATCGGTGAAGCCGCCCGTGCTCTGACCCACATCCAGGCAGCGCAAGCCCTTGACGCTCAGGCCGGTCGCGGCCAGCGCGCCCTCGAGCTTGAGTCCGCCGCGTGAGATGTATTTGGCCTCGGCGGCGTCCAGCAGCTGCAGCTCGGCACCGGCAGGGATCTCGTCGCCGTTCTTGGCCACTTTCTTCCATGGCGCCAGTGGCGTCAGGCGCCACTCCACACCCGAGGCGATCAGGCGCTGGGCCTGGGAACGGGTGGCAGCATGACCTGCTTCAACCAAAAAAACATCTGCGCGCATAGCGTCGCTTCCTTTGAAATAAACCGGCGCCAGGCGCTGCACAAAGATGCAGCGGGCAAAAGAAATCTTTTGAGATAGCAGCCTACGCTTGATACATCTTGATTTCAGATAAATATTCACCTGAAATCTATATATGACGTGCGCAAGCAGCTATTAAATTTAAACCACGACAGCCGCTCACTAATACTGGCAGAGCCTAGCAAAGTGACAGCGAGCAAGCGCCGCCGCGCAGCAAAGCTGTCGTCCCCCTCCCCTAGCGCGCAGCGCGTAGAGAGAGGGGGAAGGCGCAAAGCGCCTCAGGGGGTGCTATTAATAGCGATAAGTTTCAGGCTTGTAAGGGCCTTGCTTGCTCACGCCGATATAAGCGGCTTGCTCGTCGCTCAGCTCGGTCAGCTGGGCGCCGACCTTCTTCAGGTGCAGGCGTGCGACCTTCTCGTCCAGCACCTTGGGCAGCACATAGACCTTGCCCACTTCGTAGGCGTCGGGGCGGGTGAACAGCTCGATCTGCGCCAGGGTCTGGTTGGCAAACGAGTTGGACATCACAAAGCTGGGGTGGCCGGTGGCGCAACCCAGGTTCACCAGACGGCCCTTGGCCAGCAGGATGATCTTCTTGCCGTCGGGGAAGGTGATGTGGTCGACCTGGGGCTTGATCTCTTCCCACTCGTACTTCTCGATCGAAGCGACATCGATTTCGTTGTCGAAGTGACCGATGTTGCAGACGATGGCCTCATCCTTCATCGCGACCATGTGCTCGTGGCGGATGATGTCCTTGTTGCCGGTGGTGGTCACGAAGATGTCGCACTTGTCGGCGGCATATTCCATGGTCACGACCTTGTAGCCTTCCATGGCGGCCTGCAGGGCATTGATGGGGTCGATCTCGGTCACCCACACTTGAGCGCGCAGCGCAGACAGCGCCTGGGCGCAGCCCTTGCCCACGTCGCCATAACCGGCGACCACGGCAACCTTGCCGGCGATCATCACGTCGGTGGCGCGCTTGATGCCGTCCACCAGCGATTCGCGGCAGCCGTACAGGTTGTCGAACTTGGACTTGGTCACCGAGTCATTCACATTGATCGCGCGGAACAGCAGGCTGCCGTTGGCAGACATTTCGTTCAGGCGGTGCACGCCAGTGGTGGTTTCTTCGGTCACGCCCAGGATCTGGGCCGACTTGCGGCTGTACCAGGTGGGGTCCACGGCCAGCTTGGCCTTGATGGCGGCGAAGACGATGCGCTCTTCTTCCGAGCCGGGGTTGGCCAGCACGGACAGGTCCTTCTCGGCGCGCTTGCCCAGGTGCATGAGCATGGTGGCATCGCCGCCGTCATCCAGGATCATGTTGGGGCCTTCGCCTTCGGTGCCGGCGGCGCCGAATTCAAAGATGCTGTGGGTGTAGTTCCAGTAGTCTTCCAGCGACTCGCCCTTGATGGCGTAGACAGGCACGCCGGTTTCGGCGATGGCAGCTGCTGCATGGTCCTGGGTCGAGAAGATGTTGCACGAAGCCCAGCGCACTTGTGCGCCCAGAGCCGTCAGCGTCTCGATCAGCACGGCCGTCTGGATGGTCATGTGCAGCGAGCCGGTGATGCGCGCGCCCTTCAGGGGCTGGGCAGCGGCGAACTCTTCACGCACAGCCATCAGGCCGGGCATTTCGGTTTCGGCGATCCTGATTTCCTTGCGGCCCCAGGCAGCCAGGGAAATATCGGTAATGGCCGAATCAGCGGGGTTGAAGCGCACGGCAGCGTTCATGGTTTTCTCCAAATCTTGAATGAAAAACCACGTTCTGCAGCAGAGGGGGAATGAACCGGCTCACCGCACAGAAAGCGTGGGCGAGCGTCGTTGCGGGATGAAATCCGAGCCTCACGCCCCGCGCAGACCAGCTCATGGCTGGCCGGGGGAACGCTGCAACGCTCCTCGGATGGACGGCGATTATAAAGGAATCAGCCTTCCAGGCCCACCAAGCGATAACCGACTTGCAACTCGGTTACCAGATGCCGGGGCTGGGCCGGATCGCTCTCTATCTTCTGGCGCAGGTTGGCCATGTGCACGCGCAGATAGTGAGGGCGGTCCAGATACTCCGCCCCCCAGACCTGCAGCAGCAGCTGGCGATGCGTCAGCACCTTGCCATGACCGGCAATCAGCGTCGCCAGCAGACGAAACTCAATGGGTGTGAGGTGCACGGCCACTCCGTCACGCTTGACATCGTGCGCCGCCAGATCCACCACCACCGTGCCGAAACGCGCACAGTTGCCGGGCTTGTCTGCCCCCGATGCCTGCTGGCGGCGGCGCAGCATCACGCGCAACCTGGCCAGCAGCTCCGGCACGCCAAAGGGCTTGGTCAGGTAGTCATCGGCCCCGGCATCCAGCGCCGCCACCTTCTCCTCTTCCCGCTCGCGCGCGGACAGGATCAGAATCGGCAACTGGCTCCAGCTGCGCAGCTCGGCAATCACGGTCTTGCCATCCGCATCGGGCAGCCCCAGGTCCAGCACGACGGCGTCGGGCTGGCGGCTGGCGGCCTCGATCAGGCCGCGCCTGGCGGTTTCGGACTCGAACACCTGCCAGCCTTCGTCCTCCAATGCCAGTCGCACAAAGCGGCGGATGCTGGCGTCGTCTTCAATCAGCAGGATGCGGGGGGCGGTGCTCGTCATGTCGGAGTTTCAATGGATGCACGGGATTGTCGGCTCATTCGTCCATGGCCGGTTGCTCGGGCACGGGCAGGTGCACGCTGAAAATGGTGCCCGGCCCGGGGTCTGCCGCCGCGACCCGCAATCTGCCGCCATGGGCTTGCACAATGCGCTGAGCCAGAGCCAGCCCGAGCCCCATGCCGAACACGGCACTCTCTGCCTGCCCACGCGTGAACGGCTCGAACAGTTGCTCGGGGGACAGATGCACTGGCAGGCCCGGCCCCGCGTCCTGCACGCTCAGCACACAGTCGCCATCGGCCACGCTCGCTGTCACGGTGATCGTCGTGCCTTCGGGCGTGTACTTGATGGCGTTGTCCAGCAGATTGACCAGCACACGCTCCATCAGCACGGCATCGAGCTGCAGCAAAGGCAGATCGGCCGGCAGCGAGGTCTGCAGCACATGAGCGGCCAGTCGCTCGCGCATCTGCGCCAGCGCGCTGCCCACCAGCTCGTCCACCGGCAGCCATTCGCGCTTGAGCTGCACGCCGCCTTGTTGCAGGCGCGCCATGGCCAGCAGGTTGTCCACCAGTTGCTGCAGCGCCTGTGCCTGATTGCGGATCTGCACCAGCATGTGATGCGCCGGCCCCTGGGGCGCATGCGGCAAGGCCGCCTGGGCCGCGCCCAGGATGCCCGTCAGCGGCGTGCGCAGATCGTGCGAGACGGCCGAGAGCAAGGTGTTGCGCATGCGCTCGCCCTCCATGGCGATCTGGGTCTGCTGCGCCACCTCCACAAAATGCACACGCTCCAGTGCCAGGGCAATCTGGCTGGCACAGGCATCGAGCAGGCGGCGCTCCTCGGGCACCCGCAATTTCTGCGGCGCACGCAACTGCAGTACCAGCACGCCGCGCGAGCGCACGGGTGCCATCAGCGGCACATAAAGCGCCGGCGCGGCGGCCAGGGTATCGGTGCCGTGGCCGGCCATCTGGCCATGCTCCATGCTCCAGCGGCCCACGCTGATGTCGATCTGACCTTCGCTGCCCTTCGCCAGCTGCAAGCGCTCATCGGCATCGGGCACCAGCAGCCCGGTCTGGGCATCAAAAACGCCTGAAATCGTAGTCAGCGCGATTTGCGTGACCTGCTCCTGCGTCAGCGCACCCGACAGGTCACGCGCCAGCCTGGCCAGCGCGCCGGCCCGCCTTTCGCGCTCTGCGGCCACGCGCGCCTCGTGGCGCAGCCGCGCCGTCAGCTGGCCGCAGACCAGGGCCACACCCAGCATCAGGCTGAAGGTGAACAGGTATTGCGTATCGTTGACGCTGAAAGAGTTGCGCGGCGGCACAAAATAGAAGTCGAACAGCAGCACTGACAGCAGGGCCGCCCATGCTCCGGGACCGCGCCCCCAGCGCACGGCCGACAGCACCACCACCAGCAGGAAAAGCATGACCACATTGGCCGGGTCGAACACCTGCAGCAGCAGCTCCGCCACCGCCGTAGCGGCCAGACATGCCAAGGTCACGCCCGCATAGCCCTTCCACGGAATGGTCTTTTCACGCGCCGCCGGCAATCGCAAGGGGCTGTCATTCTTGCTTTGCTTGACGGACAGCAGCAGCACGTCCAGGCCGGGATCCAGCGCAGCAATCTGCTCGGACAGGCTGGGGGCACGCCAGCGCAGCCAGCGCCCCAACGGTTCATGCACACGTGCCAGCACCAGATGACTGGCATTGCGCTCACGCGCAAAGTCCACCAGAGCCTGGGCCACACGGGCACCGGGAATGGTGGCCGTGTCCGCGCCCAGACGCGCAGCCAGCGCCAGTGTCTTGAGCACGGCCTCCTGCGCCGCCCGAGGCCGATGCTGGCGCTCCGGCGCATCCACATAGACCACCACCCAGTCGGCCTCCAGCCGCCTTGCCAGGCGTGCCACCTGGCGCACCAGGGCATCATCACCGGCGCGGCCGCCCACACCCACCAGCAGACGCTCGCGCGTGGGCCAGACATCGCCGATGGAGCGCTCGCGGCGGTAGTCGCGCATGTCTTCATCGACACGATCGGCCGTGCGGCGCAAGGCCAGCTCGCGCAGCGCCAGCAAATTGCCCTGGCGAAAGAAATTGCGCGAAGCCCGCTCGGCCTGCTCCAGCGGGTAGACCTTGCCCGACTTGAGGCGCTTGAGCAGCTCCTCGGGCGGGATATCGACCACGATGACCTCGTCGGCATCGTCAAAGATATGGTCGGGTACGGTCTCATGGACCTGTATGCCCACAATGCCACCCACCACATCGTTGAGGCTTTCCAGGTGCTGAACGTTGAGCGTGGTCCACACCTCGATGCCCGCCTCCAGCAGCTCCTGCACATCCTGCCAGCGCTTGGGGTGGCGCGAGCCGCTCACATTGCTGTGTGCCAGCTCGTCGAGCAGCAGCACCTCCGGGCGGCGCTCCAGAGCTGCATCGAGGTCGAACTCGTCCAGCTGCCTGCCCTGGTAGGCCAGCGTGCGCCGTGGCAGCAGTTCCAGGTCATGCAGTTGCTGCTCGGTCTCGGCACGGCCATGCGTCTCCACCAGCCCCACCAGAACCTTGCGCCCGGCCTGCCGCTCGCGCTGCGCGGCCGCCAGCATGGAATAGGTCTTGCCCACTCCGGCATTGGAGCCGAAGTAGATGCGTAGCTTGCCGAGATGGGCGCGCTGCCGATCTGCCTGCAGTTGAGCGACCAGCGCGTCGGGGTCGGGGCGCTGCGCGGCGGATGAGGGTGTGGATGAAGGCATCAGGCGATCAGCGTATCACTCAAGTGCGGTCAAAACCCGGCACTCAGGCCCAGCAGCCAGCCGCTGCGAGCCAGATCACGCCATTGGCCACGACTGTTGACGGCGCTGTAGTACCTGGCATCGGCCGAGGTACCCGCGTAGGCAAGCGATGCGGTCCACGGGCCCCAGGCCCTGGACAGCGAGATGCGCCAGTCGGCATAGGAAACATCGCTGTAATTGCGCACCCAGGTATAGCCGCCATGCAGGCCCAAGGTGGCGAGATCGCCCAGCGGATGCTGATAGTTCAGATCCAGATACTGGCTGCCGCGGCTGCTGCCCGCTGGTCGCAGCGCAGTGGCGAACGCCGAGTCGGCGGTACTCTCGCCCAGGCCGAAATAAGGCGTCAGTGCCACAGACCATTTAAGGCTCAGACCACCATGGGTCGCCCCCAGATAGAGCTCGGTGGTGTCAAAGCGTTTGCTGCTGCCATCGCTTGCGCCCAGGCGTGCGCCGGGATAGCGGTACTGCAAAAGCCCGGCATCGAGCAACCAGTCAGCCACGAGCTCGCCGCGCCAGCCACCATAGATATCGTGCTCCAGCCCCTGGCCCCGGCCGTAGCTGTTGGTAGAGACATTGGACAGCGACGTGCCCACATAAAAGCCCTTGGGCAAGGCCAGCTCCACTGCGCCCTGCACTGCCGCACCTTGCCAGGTCTGCGAGATGCCGCGAAAGCGGTAGTCACTGATCAGGCTCAGCGAGCCGGTCAGGGAGGACTTGCTGTCGGCCGGCACAGCCGCTGTGGTTTCAGAAACAGATTGCGCTTTTGCCTCCTCGGCAGCAAAAGAATTGGCACCGCTCAAAGCTGTCATCAACAACGCAGAGCTGATGACCCAGGAGTGCGATGCGTGGAATGTTTTTTGGGGGAAAGAGAGACGCATGATGGTGAAGCAAACAGATCAGACTTGCCGCGCCCGCAGGGAGCGCGGACAAGCCACAAAGACGAGAAAGCTAGGCCTGGATAGGACTTAGACGAGGCCGAGCACGGTCAGCAGCATGTCGATGAGCTTGATGCCCACAAACGGCACGATCAGCCCGCCCAGGCCATAGATCAGCAGGTTTCGGCGCAGCAGCAGGGCCGCACCCACGGCGCGATACTGCACACCACGCAAGGCCAGCGGCACCAGGGCGATGATGATCAGTGCATTGAAGATCACGGCGCTCAGGATGGCGGAATCGGCGCTGTGCAGCTGCATCACGTTGAGCGATGCCAGTTGCGGATAAGTGCCCACAAAGGCGGCCGGAATGATGGCGAAGTACTTGGCCACATCGTTGGCAATGCTGAAGGTGGTCAACGCGCCGCGCGTCATCAGCATCTGCTTGCCGGTTTCCACCACCTCGATCAGCTTGGTGGGGTTGCTGTCCAGATCCACCATGTTGCCGGCCTCTTTGGCAGCCTGGGTGCCGCTGTTCATGGCCACGGCCACATCAGCCTGGGCCAGGGCCGGCGCATCGTTGGTGCCGTCCCCCGTCATGGCCACCAGACGGCCGGCCGCCTGGTGCGAGCGGATCAGCTGCAGCTTGTCCTCGGGCCTGGCTTCGGCCAGGTAATCATCGACGCCGGCCTCGGCGGCAATGGCGGCTGCCGTCAGCGGGTTGTCGCCCGTCACCATCACCGTCTTTATGCCCATGCGGCGCAGTTCGGCAAAGCGCTCGCGCATGCCTGGCTTGACGATGTCCTTGAGCTCGATCACGCCCAGCACCTTGGCGCCATCGGCCACCACCAAAGGCGTGCTGCCCTTGCGCGAGACGTTATCCACGGACAGTTGCACCTGAGCCGGGAAGCTGCCTCCCGCCGCCTCGACATGCCGGCGCACGGCATCGGCGGCACCCTTGCGCAAGCTGCGCAGACCTTGCGGGCTCTGCAGATCCACCCCACTCATACGCGTCTGCGCGGTAAAGGGGATGAACTCGCCCGGAAAATCCGCACTGCTGCGATCGGGCAAGCCATGGCGCTCCCTGGCCAGAGCCACCACGCTGCGGCCTTCAGGTGTTTCATCTGCCAGAGACGACAGCTGTGCGGCTTCGGCCAGCTGCGCGGCGCTCATTCCGGGCGCCGGCAAAAACTCGCAGGCCTGGCGGTTGCCCAGGGTGATGGTGCCGGTCTTGTCCAGCAGCAGCACGTCCACATCACCGGCAGCCTCCACGGCCCGGCCCGAAGTGGCGATGACATTGGCCTGCATCATGCGGCTCATGCCGGCCACACCAATGGCCGACAGCAGGCCGCCAATCGTGGTCGGGATCAGGCATACCAGCAGCGCAATCAGCACGGCAATACCGACCACCGAGCCCGTTCCGGCCTGCGTCACCGCAAAGGCCGAGAAAGGCCACAGCGTGACGATGACCAGCAGGAAGACCAGCGTCAGCCCCACGAGCAAAATCGTCAGCGCCAACTCGTTCGGCGTCTTCTGGCGCTTGGCCGACTCGACCATGGAGATCATGCGATCCAGAAACGACTCGCCAGGGTTGACCGTGACTTCCACCACCAGCCAGTCCGACAGCACGCGTGTGCCTCCGGTCACCGACGAGAAGTCGCCTCCGGCCTCGCGGATCACGGGCGCGGATTCGCCGGTGATCGCGCTTTCGTCCACCGACGCAACGCCTTCTATCACCGTGCCGTCAAGCGCAATCGTGTCGCCGGCTTCCACGAAGATGACCACGCCCTTGCGCAGTTCGCTGGCGCGCATGGGAATCCATGAGCTGCCGAAATGCGGTTGCTGCAGCAGCTTGGCCACGGTATCGCGCTTCATGCCGCGCAGGCTGGCGGCCTGGGCGCGGCTGCGGCCCTCGGCCAATGCTTCGGCAAAGTTGGCAAACAGCACGGTGAACCACAGCCACAGCGCAATCGCCAGAACAAAGCCGCTGTTCTCGCTGCCCGGCTCCATCAGGCTCTGCCACCACAACAGACTGCTAAGGATCGCACCCAGATACACCACAAACATCACTGGATTGGCCCACTGCGTACGCGGCGAAAGTTTGCGCACCGCATTCCACAGAGCCGACTTCACCAGCTTGGCATCGAGCAGGCTGCGGCCTGCCGTCATTTTCTTTGTGCTCATGGCTTACTCCTTCACTGCGCTGGCGGCGGGCTGCAAGGCGTCCAGCGCCAGATTGAGCTGCAGCACATTCACGCGCGGCTCGCCCAGCAAGCCCAGCGTGCGCTGCTCTGTTTTCTGCGCCAGCAATGGCTGCACCTGCTCTGGCGAGAGCCCTCGCGCCTTCGCCACACGCGGCAGCTGCAGCAGCGCATTGGCCATCGAGATATGCGGATCCAGGCCCGATGCCGACGCCGTGACCGCATCCACCGGCACCGCCTGGTCTGCAGCCAGACCGTTGTCGGCGCGGTACTGCGTGACACGCTGCGCCACGGCTTCGGACAAGTCCTTGTGCGTTACCCCCTGGTTGCTGGCACCAGACAGGCCGGCGTTGTAGGGAGCCGCAATGCTTGCCCCTTCCTGGCCCGGATCGGGAGCGACCGTGGCGCTGGGACGGCCATGGAAGTACTGCGCCCCGGTGAATTGCTGGCCGATCAGTGCAGAGCCCACGATCCGGCCCTGGCGCTCGATCAGGCTGCCATTGGCCGCCTGGGGAAACAGTGCCTGCGCCACGCCCGTGGTCAGCAAGGGATAGGCAATGCCCGAGACCACCATTACCAGCAGGGCGGCGCGCACGCTGGAGCCCAGCAGACGTGACCAGGAGGCGGCTTGCGCCTCGGGCTGCGCTTGTGCGTGGCTAGGCAGCACTGAAGCGCAAAGTGTTTGAGTCGAAGTTTTCATGGTTTGCTCCCTGATCTGCAGCCGTGCATGGGCTGCAGACCATTGGCATCAATTGGATTGAACGTTAGGCGTACAGCTGAGCCACCAGCATTTGCAGGTGTTCGATCACGGGCCCCAGGGCCAGCGCCGGCAAAAAGGTCAACCCTCCCACCACCAGCACGACGAACACCAGCAGACCCATGAACAGCGGCGTGGCCGTGGGGAAGGTGCCCGGGCCTGCGGGCACGGTGGCCTTGGCCGCCAGGCTGCCGGCCACGGCCAGCATGGGCACAAGCGTCAGAAAGCGCCCCGCCAGCATGGCCAGGCCCGTGGTGGTGTTGAAGAAGGGCGTGTTGGCATTCAGCCCTGCAAAGGCCGAGCCGTTGTTGGCCGTGGCCGAGGCATAGGCGTAGAGAATCTCCGAGAAGCCATGCGGGCCGCGGTTGTTGAGACTGGCTGCGGCATCGGGCCATAGCACGGCCAGGGCCGTGAATCCCAGAATGCAGGCCGGCGGCACCAGCACCGCGAGCATGACCAGCTTGATCTCGCGCACCTCGATCTTCTTGCCCAGGAATTCAGGGGTGCGACCAATCATCATGCCGGCCAGAAACACCGTGAGGATGGCGTACTGGATCAGATTGATCAGTCCCACGCCGTCACCGCCGAAGACGCAGTTGAGCATCATCTGCGCCAGCGGCGTGATGCTGCCCAGCGGGGTCAGAGAATCATGCATGGCGTTGACCGAGCCCGTGGTGGCCGCTGTCGTGGTGGCCACAAACATGGCCGTATCGGCAATGCCGAAGCGCAGCTCCTTGCCCTCCATATTGCCGCCGCTCTGGGTCAGGCTGTATTGCTGATCGGCTCCGGCGCGCGCCAGCAGCTGGCTGCCGTTTTGCTCGGCCACGAACACCAGGCTCAGAAAGCCGACGAACATCACCATGCAGGCCGCGAACAGCACCCAGCCCTGCTTGCGGCGCAGCAGCATGGAGCCAAAGGCGTAAGTCATGCCGGCCGGGATCAGCAGCATCGAGAGGATATGCAGCAGGTTGGTCAGCGGCGTCGGGTTCTCGAACGGATGGGCTGCATTCATGCTGAAGAAGCCACCGCCATTCGTGCCCAGATGCTTGATGCTCTCCAGGCTGGCCACGGGTCCCATCAGCAGCTGCTGCCGGCCCCCTTCGAGCGTCGTCGCCACGGCTTCGGCGTGCAGGGTCTGCGGGATGCCCTGCCAGACATAGACCAGAGCCATGATGAAGGACAGCGGCAGCAGAACGCGCCAGAACACGCGCACGAAGTCGACCCAGAAGTTGCCGACATCCTGTGCGCTTGATCGCGCCAGACCGCGCACAAAACCGGCGCCTGCGGCGACACCGGTGGTGGCACCGGCAAACATCAGGAAGGTGATGACTACCATCTGCGTCGCATTGCTCAGGCTGTTCTCACCCGCGTAGGCCTGCCAGTTGGTATTGGTGATGAAGGAGGCTGCGGTGTTGAAGGCCAGGTCGGGCGCCTGCGCCGCAATCTCCAGCGGGTTCAGCGGCAGTGCGCCCTGCAGGCGCAGCAGCAGATAACCGAGCAGCATCATCAGCGCATTGCTCAGCAACAGAGCGGCGCCATAGCGCTTCCAGCCCATGCGCTCCTGCGGATTCACGCCCATGGCCCGGTAGCTCAGGCGCTCCAGCCAGCCATGGCGCTCGCTGGTAAAGCAGCGCGCCAGCCACTGGCCCATGGGTATGGTCAGCAAGGTTGCCGCAGTCAGCACGGCGGCAAATTCCATCCAGGGTAACCACATGATGTACCCCTTTCACAGACGCGCCAGGGCGCGCACAAAGCCCAGCAGTCCGACAAAGCAGACCACCGTCAGGCTCACAAAAATCAGGTCTTGCAGCACTTGCATGGCAGCCCCTTCAGAATTTCTCGGGGCGCAGCAGCGCATAGCCCAAATAGGCAAACAGCCCCAGCGCCGTCAGGGCGGCCAGGGCTTCAATCCAGGTGATGGTCATTTCATTCCTCCCGCAAGCCGTTCACGCGGCTTGATTGCGATGGAGGAACTGTAGAAATTCGCCCGTCAAGAACGGGTAGAGATTGGGCTTGCCGATATCAAGATGGCATCAAGAAGCGGCCCGATTCGCGGCCGCAACCCCGGCCAGCCACTGCACGCGCAGCGCCAGCATGCTGACCAGCGCCAGCACAGCCAAGGCCACGGAGCCGACGCCCGTCCAGCCCCAGCGCGACCAGAACCAGCCCGCCCCGGCCCCCAGCACGCTGGAGCCCATGTAATAGCCCCAGAGGTATAGCGATGACGCATGCCCCTTGGACTGCGTGGCCAGACGCCCCACCCAGCCGCTGGCCACCGAATGCGCGACAAAGAAGCCGGCCGTCAGCAGCACCATGCCGGCCACGATGGCGGCCAGGGGCTGAAACAGGGTCAGCACCACGCCTGCGGCCATCAGCAAAGTGCCTGCGAGCAGCACCGGCCCGCGGCCCAGCCTGTCGGCCAGCCCCCCGGCAATCGGCGACGCCGCCGTGCCCAGCAGATAGGCGTAGAAGATATGGCTGATCTGCAGCTGGCTCAGACCATAGGGCGAAGCACTGAGCAGAAAGCCGGCATAGTTGTAGATGCTGACAAACACGCCCATCAGGCCGAAGGCCATCAGGAACAGCAGCGGCAGGCCCGGGTGGCGCAGATGCCGCCCCCAGGCCTGCAGGTGATACCGGGCACCCAGCCCGGTCTTCTTGACGAAGTTGCGCGAGTTGGGCAACAGCCAGACAAAGCCCAGGGCGGCCAGCAGATCGAGCACCGAAAGCGCAGCCATGGCGTGGCGCCAGCCCCAGAACTCGGTCATCGCGCTCATGCCGACCCGGCCCAGCATGCCGCCCAGTGCCGTGCCGCCCACATACAGGCCCATGGCAAAGCCCAGGCCCGGCGGATCGATCTCTTCGGACAGATAGGCCATGGCCACGGCGGGCACGCCGCCCAGCAGCAAGCCTTCCAGCGCGCGTGCGGCCAGCAGCGCATGCCACTGCGGCATCAACGAAGCCAGCAGATTGCACAGCGCCGCCAGTGCCATGGAGATGAACATCAGCTTGCGCCGCCCCAGCCCCTCGGACAAGGCCCCTGCCAGCACGATGGAGCCGGCCAGGCAGGCCGTAGAGACCGACAGCGCCAGCGCGCTCTGGGCCGGACTGATGGCAAAGCTGTGTGCCAGCTCCGGCAGCAGCGGCTGCACGCAGTACAGCAGGGAGAAGGTGGCAAACCCCGCCAGGAAAAGCGCTACGCTGACCCGCCAGTATTCGGGCGTGCCGCGCTGGATCCATACCGGGGCGGCAGAGGCTGGAGACTGGGTGGCTAAGGAGGTGTTCACCTCCTGCGGGGCGCTGTTCATGGGGAAAAATGAGGGCCTGAGACTAGGCCGCTATTGTGCTGCGCATCTGCCGCCAGCCACAGCCGCAAGCCTTAGTCTTAGCCATTAGCCAATGGCGTCGTCATTGGCATCGCCCGTCCCGCATTGGCCGCAGCCTCTCCAAGAATTGGCCCTGCCGTTAAAATAAGCGCCCTCAAGACTTATTCACAGGTCTGCCCTGCATGGGTGCGGGCCTGGTGCGGCAAACGGACCGCCGCACCTTTTGTTGTCACAGCCGGCGTTCTCCGGCTGTATTTACAGCTCTCAATACTGTGTCATACGCCCCAGAAACCCGGCGCCGTCGTACGTTCGCCATCATCTCCCACCCGGACGCGGGTAAGACCACGCTGACCGAAAAGCTGCTGCTGTTCTCGGGCGCGATCCAGATTGCCGGCGCCGTCAAGGGCCGCAAGGCCTCGCGCCACGCCACCTCCGACTGGATGGAAATCGAGAAGCAGCGCGGCATCTCGGTGGCCTCGTCGGTGATGCAGATGAGCTACCGCGATCATGTGATCAACCTGCTCGACACTCCCGGCCACAAGGACTTCTCGGAAGATACCTACCGCGTGCTGACGGCCGTGGACTCGGCGCTGATGGTGATCGACGCGGCCAACGGCGTGGAATCGCAGACCCGCCGCCTGATCGAGGTCTGCCGCCAGCGCAACACGCCCATCATCTCCTTCGTCAACAAGTTCGACCGGGAAGTGCGCGACCCGCTGGACATCATGGACGAAGTCGAGCGCGAGCTGGGCATGCCCTGCTGCCCCATCACCTGGCCCGTGGGTCAGGGCAAGAGCTTCGGCGGCATCATCAATCTGCGCACGCAGAGCATGACGGTGTTCACGCCCGGCAGCGACCGCGGCCCCAAGGACTTTGAAGTCATTCCGCTGAGCGAAGGCGACAAGCTGCGCGCGCGCTTTGGCAAGGCTTTCGACGATGCCCTGGAATCCATGGAACTGGCTGTTGGCGCCTCGGCCGAATGGGACCATGAGGCCTTCCTGGCAGGCAAGCTGACCCCCGTGTTCTTCGGCTCCGGTGTGAACAACTTCGGTGTGATGGAAGTGCTGGACGCCGTGGTCGACATGTCGCCCCCACCCGGCCCGCGCGTTGCCTTCACCGAAGTGAACCGCCAGCGCGAAGAAGTCACCATCAACCCCGAAGACAAGACCTTCGCAGGCGTGGTGTTCAAGGTGCAGGCCAATATGGACAGCAACCACCGCGACCGCATCGCCTTCGTGCGCGTGGCCAGCGGCAAGTACACCCCTGGCATGAAGATGAAGGTGCAGCGCACCGGCAAGGAACTGCGTCCCACGTCCGTGGTGACCTTCATGTCGCAGCGCCGCGAAGCCGTCGACGAAGCCTATGCGGGCGACATCATCGGCTTCACGATTCACGGCGGCGTGCAACTGGGCGACTCCATCACCGACGGCCCCAATCTGCAGTTCACCGGCCTGCCCTTCTTCGCGCCCGAAATGTTCATGACCGTGGTGCTCAAGAACCCGCTGCGTACCAAGCAGCTGCAGCAAGGCCTGATGCAGCTGGGTGAGGAAGGTGCGATCCAGGTGTTCAAGCCCGATGTCGGCGGCAATATGCTGCTGGGCGCCGTGGGTCAGCTGCAGTTCGAAGTGGTGCAGCACCGCCTCAAGACCGAGTACGACTGCGACGTCCGCCTGGAAGGCTGCCAGTACACAGGTGCACGCTGGATCACTGCCGATTCGCCCGCCGAGCTGCGCGAGTTCGAGAACGCCTACCCCATGCGCCTGGCGCATGATGCGGCCGACACCCTGGCCTATCTGTGCACCAGCCCCTATGACGTGCGCCTGGCCCAGGAGCGTTTCCCCAAGATCCACTTCCACCCGCTGCGCGAGCATGCGGGATTGGCACTGGGCTCGGCGAACTGAGCGTGGTCACCCCCTGAGGCGCTTCGCGCCTTCCCCCTCTCTGGCTTCGCCGGAGGGGGACGACATCCTCGCTGCGAGGCGGCTCTTGCTCGATGTCTCTGAGTTGGACCGCGCTAGCTTCAGGCGAGGATCAACATCGAGAGAGTTTGTTGTGAGCCAAGAATTTCTGCGCCCCTTGTCTGAACTGAAGGTTCCCCAGAACCTGCTGGGCGTGCTGACCGATATCGACGACACGCTGACCACCGACGGCGTGGTGCCCGAGCATGTGGTGGCCGCGATTGCGCGCCTCAAGGATGCGGGTCTGAAAGTGGTGCCCATCACCGGCCGACCCGTCGGCTGGAGCGTGCCGTTTGCATCGGCCTGGCCCGTGGACGCCATCGTGGCCGAGAACGGTGCCGTGGCCCTGCGCCGCAATGCCCAGGGCGGCCTGGACAAGCTCTACCAGCAGTCTGCCGATGAGCGCGCCCGCAACTTTGCCCGTATGCAGCAGGTGCTCGGGCAGATCGAGGCCACCGTGCCCGGCGCCCAACGCGCCACGGACTCGGCCGGCCGCGAATGCGATATCGCCGTGGACCACAGCGAATTCACGAACATGCCCCAGGCACAGATCGATGCATGCGTGGCCATCATGAAGGCGGCCGGCATGAATGCCACCGTCAGCTCCATTCACATCAACGGCTGGTTCGGCGAGCACAACAAGCTCGAAGGCGCGCGCTGGATCGCTCGCGAGCTGTTCGACATCGATCTGGACGCCACGCTGGCGCGCTGGGTGTATATCGGCGATTCGACCAACGACCAGCAGATGTTCGAGCACATGCCCCACAGCGTGGGCGTGGCCAATATCGCGCGCTTCGTGCCCCAGCTCAGGCATCTGCCGCGCCATGTGACCACGGCCGAGCGCGGCGACGGCTTTGTGCAGCTTGTCGATCAGTTGCTGGATCAGTTGCTGGCTCAGCAAAAATAGTAGCTGCAACCGCTCTTTGCATAATGATTTCAATATAAAAACAACCTGAAATCGTTTGAAAACAAGCGCAAGAAGCTCTCATTTTTAAAGGCCTCCGTGCTTGCCGGCACAGAGGCCTTTTTTGATGCCCACCCATCGCCGGACACGATGCACCCACCCGTACAAGACGACCCCCGGATGCGTAAAAACCCACGGTTGGCACTCACTACAATTTTTGATTCATTTCAAAACATTTCTGAGAGACCAACACCATGCGCATGATTCGCCGCACCTTCGTCGCCACGGCCGTGGCCGCAACAGCCGCCCTGACCGCCGGCACTGCATTTGCCCAGGGCAAGGAAGTCAAGATCGGCTATGCGCTGGCCGTCAACTCCCACTACGGCGCGGCCGCCAACGCCTGGGCCGAAGGCGTGGAAAAAGGCACCAACGGCGCCTACAAGTTCAAGCAGTTCCCCGCCTCCGCCCTAGGTGGCGAGCGCGAGCTGATCGAAGGCCTGCAACTGGGCACCGTGGAAGCCGCCATCGTCTCCACCGGCGCCCTGAGCAACTTCGTGCCCGATGTGGGCGTGGTCGACATCCCCTTCCTGTTCCGCGACACCCAGCACGCACGAGCAGTGATGGACGGCGCTTTCGGTCAGGAGCTGCTGGCCAAGTTCCAAAAGCGCGGCCTGATCGCGCTGGCCTGGGGCGAGCAGGGCTTTCGCCATCTGAGCAACAACAAGCATGCCGTCAATGGCGTGCCCGACCTCAAGGGCCTGAAGATCCGTGTGACCGAGAACCCCGTGCACATCACGGCCTTCCGCACCCTGGGTGCCTCGCCCACCCCCATGTCCTGGCCCGAAGTCATCGGTGCGCTGCAGCAAGGCACGATTGACGGCCAGGAGAACCCCATCTCCGTGCTGGTGTCCGCCAAGCTGTGGCAGGTGCAAAAGCACCTGACCCTGACCTCCCACGTCTACGCCCCCATGGCCCTGATCGTGTCGCCCTCGTTCTGGGGATCGCTGAACGCCGCCCAGAAGACCGCCTTCACCGAAGCCGCCAAGAAGGGTGCACTGGCCTCGCGCGCCTTTGTGGACAACGTGGAGAAGAAGGGCGTGGAAGAAGCCAAGGCCAACGGCATGAAGGTCGTGGAAAAGGTCGACCAGACCGCTTTCCGCACCGCGCTGGAGCCCGCGTACAAGGAATACGCCAAGAAGTTCGGCCAGAAGACGCTGGACTCCATCACCGCCGTCAAGTAAGCACTGCCGGCATGGACCGGTCTCCGTGCAGGCGGGCCCGTGCATTTTTCTCCCACCTGGGCAAGGCAGGACCTTGCCCGGCTGCGGTCAGCACGAATGGACTTGCGCCAATTCCCGCCGATGATGACGCAGCCTTCAACTTTGTGACGCAGCCGGCTCTTGCGCCTGGTTTCACCGCTGCCTCAGCTCACCCCCACTCCTATGCTTGATCGTATCGAACGCCTTCTCGTGGCCGGCAATCGCTGGCTGCTGATCTTGCTGCTGCTGGCCATGGCCTGCATCGTTTTTGCCAACGTGGTGCTGCGCTACACCACGGGCGACTCCATCGTCTGGGCCGAAGAAGTGGCCCGCCACATGATGATCTGGGTCACTTTCCTGGGCGCAGGCCTGGTGCTGCGCTTTGGCGGCCATGTGGCCATCGACAATCTGCACCGCAGCGTGAGCACCCGCAAGGCACAGGCCATGCGCGGCTTTGTCGTGCTCATTTTGGCGATCTTCTTTGCCGTGATGACCGTGACCTCGTCGCAGTACGTGTACGCCACGCGCTTTCAGACCACGGCGGCCACGGACATCCCGATCTCCTATATCTACGGTGCCATGCCCGTGGGCTTTGTGCTGATGCTGATCCATTTGCTGTTCATCGCACGCGGCTACATCGCCGCCGGCAGCTTCGCCGAGTCCGATGAAATGGATGCGGACGCTGCAGCATCGATATGAAACACCCCCTGAGTCGCTATGCGCCTTCCCCCTCTCTCGCTTCGCGGGAGGGGGACGACAGCCTCGCTGCAGGGCGGTCCTTGCTCGCTGTCCCTGGCTTGGGTCAGGCCAGTTTTATGCGTTGCGCCGCAAATCTGAGTCGCTATGCGCCTTCCCCCTGGAAGGGGGACGACAGCCTCGCTGGGGCAGCCCTCGCTGGGGCAGCCCCCGCTGCGGGGCGGCGCGGCCGGCCTAGGCCCTTGCTCGCTGTCCCTGGCTTGGTGCGCGCACGAATTGATGCGCCACACCATGAATCACTGATTGACTGAAACACCATGGGTATCACTTTATTTGTTGCCATCGTCGCCCTGCTCACGCTGGGCTTTCCGGTGGCGTTTGCGCTGGCCATTGCGGCAGCCCTGGCGGTCTTTGTTGGCGGACGTTATCCACAGCTGATCGTCTTCAAGGAAATGTTCACGGGCATCGACAGCTTTCCGCTGATGGCCGTGCCCTTCTTCATCCTGGCCGCAGAGCTGATGTCGGGCGGCGCGCTCACGGCCGTGCTGCTGCGCTTTGCCGCCCAGTTCGTCGGCCATCTGCGCGGCGGCCTGGGCTATGCCAATGTGCTGTCGCTGACCATGTTCTCGGGCATCTCCGGCTCGGCCCTGGCCGATGCAGCCGGCCCCGGCTCCATGATGGTCAAGATGATGGACAAGGCCGGCTACAGCCGCCCCTATGCGGCCGCGCTGACGGCCAGCACCGCCATCGTCGGCCCCATCATTCCGCCATCGGTCAGCATGATCATCTATGCGCTGCAGGATGAGCACGTGTCCGTAGGCGGCCTGTTCATGGCCGGCTTCATTCCCGGCATTCTGATCGCGCTGGCCATGGCGGCCGTCAACTGGTGGGTCTGCAAGAAGCGCGACTACCGCAGCACCGAGCCGCGTCCCTCGGCGCGCGAGATGTGGAGCACCAGCTTCAAGGCCATCCCCGCGCTGATGCTCATCGTGCTCATCGTGGTCGGCATCCGCTTCGGCATCTTCACGCCCACGGAAGCCTCCGTCGTGGCCGTGTTCTATGCGCTGGTCTGCGGCAAATGGGTCTACCGCACGCTCAAGTGGTCGGCCCTGCCCGGCATTCTGGCGCGCTCGGCCATGCTCACGGCCTCGGTGCTGCTGGTGATGGCGACCTCGGCCGCCTTTGCCTGGGTGCTCACGGTGGAAGGCATTCCGCAGTATCTGTCCGAGCTGATCGTGAGCTGGGAACTCTCGCCCGTCATGTTCCTGATTGCCGTGAACATTCTGCTGCTGGTCTTCGGCATCTTCATGGAGCCGCTGCCCGGCGTGATGATTCTGGTGCCCATTCTCGCGCCCATCGCCTTCAGCCTGGGCATCGATCCCACGCACTTCGCCATGGTGGTGATCGTCAACCTCACGCTGGGCATGATCACGCCGCCGGTCGGCGGCCTGCTGTTCGTGACTGCCGTGTCAACGCGCGTGTCCATCACCGATCTGACGCGCGAGATGCCGCTGTTCCTGCTGGCCCACTTCATCGTGCTGTGCCTGCTGACCTTTATCCCCGAGTTGTCGACCTGGCTGCCGCATACGCTGGGCTTCCAATAAGCACTGCGCTCACCCGACAAGGCTGCCTCCGGCAGCCTTTTTTTGGGCGATCGGAATCCTGATCTGCCGCCTGTTCAGCGCAGGCCGCCGCTGCCGGCAGCTCCGTACCAGGCCACAGCGCCCGCATACCCGGCTGCAGTCTCCAGCGGTGCGCAGTCCATGCCCGTCAGCCGCGCCTGCAGCGAGCCGCTCCATTCCGCCAGACCCAGGCCAGCGCATTTGAGCCTGGCTTCGTGCTGCGTCCAGGCGCTCGCAAATGCTTCAAAAAAAAGAGTATCCGGCGCAATGTCCAGAAGCTTTTGAGCGGTTTCCGGTCTCAGAAACAGACGCACGACATCCTCCAGCTCGTGGCGCGGCACGGTCGCGTCCACGGCCTGGATATCCACACCTACCGCACCCCGGCCATGCCACGCCAGCAGTGCCAGTCCCGGCGCATGGCTGATGGAGCAGTGCGGCGCCGCAAGCGGCTTGCCGCGCAGCAACAGCCGCGGTGCCCGGTTGCGCAGGTTGCTGACCTCCAGCTCGGCCTCGGTACAGCCCAGCTCCGGTGCCAGACAGGTACGCAGCGCCGCCCGGGCCTGGCCGCGCGCCCTGTCACGGTCTGTGGCGTCCAGGCCCTGCACCAGCCTCAACTGTGGCGCTGCGGCTCGCTGCTCGCCGGCAAAGAGGCAGGGCCGGATCTGCATCAGGCCACCCCGGTGCGGCGTCGGGCCGGTGCGGCCGGCGCGCCCTCCCAGCGCGTGCGCGCGGGCAGGGTCTCGCCCTTCATCACCAGGGTCAGCGGCCCGAGCTGCACATCATCGCCAACGCTGGCACTGTAGAGCACCGTGCAGCGCGCGCCCATGGTCACGCGGCTGCCTATGGACACATGGTCTATCTTCATCACCCGGTCCTCGAACAGATGAGTCTGCGGGCAGCACAGCGCGTTGAGCTCGCTGTGGGCGCCGATCGTCACGCAGTCATGCTCGGTGATGTCGGTGGTATCCAGATAGACGCTGGGCGCAATCTTGCAGCCCATCAGGTTCATGGCCAGTGGCAGCCAGGGCGTGCCACGCAGGTAACGCAGGAAATTGGGCACGGCCATGCCCTCGTACATATTGGTCGCGGCTTCGGAGAGCCAGACAAAAGGCGTCCACATGGGCACGGCCGTCTTGCCGTAGCGCCTGATCGCCAGCCATTTGAACAGCGCCACCACAAAGAACGCCACGACTCCAAAGAGCACCCCCGAAATGGCCAGCTCCAGCACCACGGCCCCCCAGCGCTCTTCGGAAGCCAGAGGCATCGCATCCAGCACAATGGCGTAGCCCACGGCAATCACCAGCGCATGGGGAACGGCAATGCGAACGGCCTCCACCAATCCGCGCGCGACTCGCCGCCATGCAGAGGGCGCAAAAGTCAGATGCTCGGGATAGCCCTGTGCGACCTCGCGCGCCGGCAAATTGATCGCGGGCGCCCCCAGCCAGGTGTCGCCGCTTTGCATGTCCGCATTGCGCGGCACGGCCGTCATCACGCCGATGAGCACGTTTTCGGGAATGGTCGAGCCATCGGGCACATAGGCACCGTTGCCGATGAAGCTGCGGCGCGACACCACCGTGGGCTTGACCGTCATCCAGCCGCCGTCGATGAGCTCGTCGCCCAACATCACTGCATCGGCCACAAAGCACTCGTCACCCAGCGTCAGCATATCGGGCACCACGCCCAGCGCCGTGGACAGCTCGGTCTGCTTGCCGACCTTGGCGCCCAGCAGCCGGTACCAGGTGGAGGAGTAGACCGTGGCGTAGATGCCGTGCAGCGTGGACAGGCTCGCCTCCTGGATCTGGTTGACCAGCCATTTGCCCAGGTAGCGCCCGCTGTGCACCGACCAGGTGCCGGCCCGCGTACGCGGCAGGAACAGATAGCGCACCAGCGCTGCCGCCAGCACCGTGCAGGCCACCAGCACCAGGCTGGAGGGCAGCGCCAGAACGAAGAACTTGAGAAGGCGCAGCACGAAGGCCCCACCCGCATCGACCACGCCCTGCTCCAGCAACGGCCGCACCGAGATCGCCTCGACGTCGAGCACGTCGATCAGCATGAAGGTCGGGAACACCGGCATGAAGAACAGCGTGGCCACCAGCAGCCCCCCCGCCAGGAAGACCAGCATCTCCAGGGCCTGGCGCAGCCGCCCGGCACTCTGGCGCGGCGCCAAGCTGCCAGGGTCGAACTCGCCCACCGCCCGCGCCGGCGAGCCGGCCCAGATGCTGCGCGCGGGCTGGACCATGCCGTCGGCCAGCGCCGACTGCCCCTCGAGGTGGGCCCAGTCTTCGAGACGGGTATTGCCTTCCACAACCACATACGAGCCTATGCAGACCTCGTTGCCGATGGCGATACGGCCCAGCACCAGCTCACCGCCTTCGACGCGCGCGTTCTCCATGCTCACGGCATTGCCCACACTCACGCCGTCGCCTATGACCAGCAGGTCGGGGACCCGCACCGTCATCGAGCCGATATTGGTCTCAAGCCCCACTTTCGCGCCCAGCGCACGCAGCCACAGCGGGTGCAGCGAGGAGCCGGTGATCATCGCGATGGGCACGGCCTCCACCAGCCGGTCGGCAAACCACCAGCGGAAATAGGTCCACCCCCACAGCGGGTAGCGCCCCGGCTTGAGGCGCCCGGCGACCAGCCATTTGCCGGCCCAGGCGATCGCGAATTCGGCCAGGGTGGCGATCGCGAAAGCCAGCACCGACATGGCCACGGCAAACCCGACCGAGTCGTTCTCGTCGCCGGTGAAGAAGTGATAGGTGAAGAACGGCGCCAGCCACTGTGCCATCTTGATCAGCACCAGCAGCGGAATCGCCACTGCCTGGGCCGCGCCGCAGCGCCAGCGCCGCCACGCGGAATGGATGCGGAACGGCCTCTGCGCAACGCCGGCTGCCGCCTCATCGTCGGCCAGCTGGACGGCCTGCAGCGCATCGGCGATCAGGCCTATGTGGCGCTGCTGGTAGATGGTGCTCACCGTGGCCCGGGCAAAGCGCGCATCGGCACGCAGCAGCGAGGTCAGCCGCGCCGCGAACAGGGAATGCCCGCCCAGGTCGCTGAAGAAATCCAGCCCGCGGCGTATGGACTGCCCCGGAAAAAGCTGGGCCAGGGCCGCGAACAACACCTCCTCGGCCGGAGTCTCGGGCAGGTCGGAGCCGGAAGCATCCATCGCCGAGGACAGCTGCTGGACCTTGAGTGCCTTGCGGTCTATCTTGCCCGAGGTCAGGCGCGGCATCTCGGCCAGCGCCTCGAAGCGCGCGGGCACCATATAGGGCGGCAGGCGCTCGGCCAGGGAGGCCCGCAGCGCGGAATGCACGGGCGGCGGGGCAATCTCGGTGGGCACGTAGAAGGCAACCAGCTGGTCTATGCCCTCGTCCTGGCGCAGCAGCACCGCCGTGGTGCCCACGCCCGGCTGCTGAGCGAGCACGGCTTCGATCTCGCCGAGCTCCACGCGAAAACCGCGGATCTTGACCTGATCGTCGGCCCGACCCAGGCAGTGGATCTGGCCATGCTCGTCGATACGCGCCAGATCCCCGGTGCGGTACAGCCGCGTATCGTGCGGACCCTGAGCCCAGGGGTTGGGGAGGAATTTCTCGGCCGTCAGATCGGGGCGACCCAGATAGCCGGCCGCCACGCCGGGGCCGGTGATGCACAGCTCGCCGACCTCGCCCTGCGGCAAGCCCACCAGAGCGGGCGCGGTGCCAGCTGCAAAGCTGTCGGCCTCGATCACCCGCACCACCACCAGGCCGTAATTGGGCAGCGGCGTGCCTATGGTCACGGGCTCGCCGGCCCGCAGCTCGGCCAGGCTCGCGGACACCGTGGCCTCGGTCGGCCCATAGGTGTTGAACATCTGACGCGGATCACCGCCCCCCCGGTTGGCCCAGCGCGCCACCAGCGATTCGGGGCACATCTCGCCGCCAAGATTGATGAGGCGCAGATTCGGCACGTCCTGCGCGAACAGCGCCAGCAGCGTGGGCACGGCATGCAGCACCGTCACCTGCTGCTCTATCAGCGCGCGCGGCAGCGCCTCCGGATCACCGGCGATCTCTCGCGGCGCCAGCCACAGCGTCGCCCCCACGAGATAGCTGATCCAGATCTCCTCAAACGACATGTCGAAGGCCACCGAGAAGCCCTGGTAGACCTTGTCGCCCCGGTGCACGCCAAGCCGCGCATTCTCGCTGCGCAGAAAGTGGCAGATGCTGCCCTGGGTGATGGCGATACCCTTGGGCTTGCCCGTGGAGCCGCTGGTATAGATCACATAGGCCGGGTGGCCGGGCTGCGCGCCATCTCGCCGGCGCAGCGCCGTGCCCGCCGGCAGCGGCGCCAGCAGTGCGGCGTCGCTGAAGACCTGCGCTGAAATACCTGCCTGGGCGCTCACCAGATGCGTCTGCCGCTGCGCTATCAATAGCGCCTTGGCATTCGCATCGTCGAGGCAGGTGGCGATGCGTTCGGTGGGCGTTTCGGCATCGAAGGGCAGCCAGGCCGCGCCGGTCTTGGCGATCGCCAGCTGCAGCGTCAGCAGCTCCATGCCGCGCGGCAGCCACAGGCCCACCATGTCGCCGGGGCGGATGCCGGCCTCGATCAGCCGGTGCGCGGCGCGGCTGGCATCGGCGTCCAGCTCCGCATAGCTGCGCTGGCGCAGCGTCTCGCCCTGTCCCTCGATCAGCGCGATCTGTTCGGGGTGGGCGGCGGCAGTCGCTTCGAAGATATCGGCCAGCACCTCATGGCGCAGCAGGTCTGGCCGCTCGGGCCCACGTAAAACAACAGTGTCAGACATAGATCAGCGGCTTACCCGGAGCAACCATGCATCCGAACCTGGTGGTACCGCTCTTTTCTGTCCGCCATTATTGAGCGGAGTGACCGTTTTAAGTGTTGCACAGCCGGCTTCCCGCTCCGGCGTTGCACATATTTGCATCCATGAAGAGCAGTCGCTGCAGCGGACCGGCCAGGCCTTCGTGCATCACGGGGGCTTTTCTTCGATCAAAAATCGGTGCCACTGCCCCATGAGCACCATGAGCCTGCCTTTGCAGAAATGGCGCGTGTGATGCGTGATGCGTGATGCGTGATGCGTGATGCGTGATGCGTGATGCGTGATGATGGTGAGGTGTGTTGTGGAAGAACGCACTGCATGCGCCGTATCGGCCGCCCTTGCGTGCGCTACAAGCTCCGTTCACTCACTTCCACACGGGCGCCCAGACCCTCGAAATGCTGCACCAGGCGGTCCTTTTGCAAGGCGCTGACGCTATCGTCCAGCAGCGTCAGCGGCAGCCGGGTCTTGAGTTTCAGCAGCTCCTGCGCAGACATCGTCGTGAAGATTTTCCTGAGCGCCAGCATGACCCTGGCCGGATCGGGCCCCAGCTCCAGCAGGCGCACGGTGTAGAAGATGATGGAAGAACGCGTTTCAAGCGGCACCAGCGGCGCTTTGGCTGCCTTGGACTGAACGTGCGCCATCAACTCCTCGAGCGAGGCAAACAATGGCCTGGCCGCGCGGTGAGGCTCGTCATGCCACTTCCACAGCACAGGCACTTCGGGCCGGCTCATGTCACCGATCAGCGGGTCGCCATCCAGGCCGTGGGTCAGCACCAGCCAGTGCGGGCTCCAGCCATCCGCCACCGCACCATCGATCCAGCGCAGATCACCGGGCGTGCTGGCCTTGAGGTCCAGACCGAAGCGGTACTCACCAGTCTGGGACCACAGCCCGGCCGCATCGGTGGCACGCTGCATAGCGAGCCAGTTGCCTGCGCCTTCACGCCATGCAGGAAGCTGCAGCCACGGCAGCGCATCCTGCCAGCCAAGCGCCCAGGTCATCCAGGCCTGCACCGCCGGTGGCTGCGGTGGGCGCTCGATCTGCGCCATCCACGCGACACGCGAGGCTGCCAGATCCGCCGGTGCAGGAAAGCTGCTGGGCGAGAAGGACATGGTGCGCGCCGCCTCTTACCGCGCCAGCACCGGCGCCAGTGCCTTGCCGGTATGGGTGCCGATTCTGACCAGCTCCTCGGGAGTTCCCGTGGCCACGATGCGCCCGCCTTCCTTGCCGCCTTCGGGGCCCAGATCGATGATCCAGTCCGCCTCGGCAATCACGTCGAGGTCATGCTCGATGACCACCACGCTGTGGCCGCCGTCGACAAGGCGGTGCAGCACATGGATGAGCTTGTCCACATCGGCCATGTGCAGGCCCACGGTGGGTTCGTCCAGCACATACAGCGTGTGCGGGGCCTTCTGCCCGCGGCGGCCGATATCATCGCGCACCTTGGTCAGCTCGGTCACCAGCTTGATGCGCTGGGCCTCGCCGCCCGACAGCGTGGGCGACGGCTGACCCAGGGTGAGATAGCCCAGACCCACGTCCTTGAGCAACTGCAGCGGATGGGCAATCGAGGGCATGGAGGCGAAGAACTCCACGGCCTCGTCGACCTCCATCTTCAGCACATCGCCAATGCTCTTGCCGCGCCAGCTCACGGCCAGCGTTTCGGGGTTGAAGCGCGCACCGTGGCAGACCTCGCAAGGCACTTTCACATCGGGCAGAAAGCTCATCTCGATGGTGCGCACGCCCTGGCCTTCGCAGGCCGGGCAGCGGCCTTCGCCGGTGTTGAACGAGAAGCGACCGGCCGCATAGCCCCGGGCCTTGGCCTCCAGGGTCTCGGCAAACAGCTTGCGAATCGTGTCCCAGAAGCCGATATAGGTCGCGGGGCAGGAGCGCGGCGTCTTGCCGATCGGCGTCTGGTCGACTTCGAGCACGCGATCGATGGTCTCGAAGCCCTTGATCCCCTTGCAGCCCACGAGCGCCGGCGACTTGCCGGCATCCATGGCATCGCGCCCGGCCTTGGTCGAGCGCTGCTGCACCCAGGCCGCCACATTGCTCAGCAGCACATCGCGCGCCAGCGTGGACTTGCCCGAGCCGGAAACGCCGGTTACGGCCACCAGCCGCTTGAGCGGAACCCGGGCCTCCACATTCTGCAGATTGTGCAGGTTCGCGCCCAGCACCGTCAGCCAGTGCAATGCGTCGCTCTCTTGCTGTAGTGCAATTTCAGTAGCAGCTACCGCTTTCTTTTTCTTGGTTTTGGATGTTTTCTTATCTGAAACCACCATATCACCGGTGCCAGAAGCTTCTGTA
The DNA here is from genome assembly GCF_058807955.1 of Comamonas sp. GW821-FHT11H03. Lineage (NCBI taxonomy): Bacteria > Pseudomonadati > Pseudomonadota > Betaproteobacteria > Burkholderiales > Comamonadaceae > Comamonas > Comamonas sp. GW821-FHT11H03. The sequence continues at coordinate 53,068 of NZ_JBXARF010000002.1, read as the reverse complement.
TTGATAGCGTCCGGTTGCACCGGTGGCTCGCCCTCTCCCACCCACAGACGCGGCTTGAAGGGGTGGCGCATGGCGTGCAGCAGATAGCGACCCGTGACCGAATCCTCGGCCGCCATGATGTCGGCCACCGTGCCTTCGGCCACCAGACGGCCGCCGCGAATGCCGGCGCTGGGGCCGATATCGATCACGTGGTCGGCACGGCGAATCGTGTCTTCGTCGTGCTCCACCACCACCAGCGTGTTGCCCTTGTCACCGAGCTTGTGCAAGGCATTGAGCAGGATCTGGTTGTCGCGCGCATGCAGGCCGATGGTGGGCTCGTCCAGCACATAGCAGACGCCTTGCAGATTGCTGCCCAGCTGCGCAGCCAGGCGGATGCGCTGGGCCTCGCCCCCGCTCAGGGTGGGGGCGCCGCGGTCCAGCGTCAGATAGTTCAGACCGACTTCTTCCAGGAATTCGAGACGGCTCTGGATCTCGGGAATCAGATCGCGCGCAATATCGGCTTCGCGGCCCGTAAGCTCCAGACTCTGTATCCAGTGGCGCACATCACTGACTGACAACTGGGCAATATCCGTAATCGCCTCGTCGTGAAACTTCACGGCTCGCGCCACAGGGTTCAGACGTGTGCCGTGGCACTTGGGGCATTCGACCTCGGCCAGGTCCTCCACTTCCTGTCCCTCGAACTTCACCTCACGGCCCCGGTTGTCCTCGGCCAGCAGGGTGTCGTCATAGACCTTGCGCTGGTCCTTGTTCAGCTTCACGCCCGTGCCCACGCAATCGGGGCACCAGCCGTGCTTGCTGTTGTAGGAGAACAGACGCGGATCCAGCTCGGCATAGCTGGTGGCGCAGACCGGGCAGGCACGCTGGGTGGAGAACACCTGCAGCGCGCCGATGCCGGCCGTGCTCTGGCCCCCCTGCATGGCATCGGCCAGGTTCTCGATGCCGGACAGCACATGCAGCACGCCCTTGCCGATTTCCAGCGCCTGGCGCAGATGGCCGCGCAGCTCCTTCTCGTTGGCCGCGGTCACCGTCACGCTGGCCACGGGCAGCTCGATGGTGTGTTCCTTGAAGCGGTCTATGCGCGGGAAGCCCGTGGTCGGCAGAAACTCGCCGTCCACGCGCAGATGCGTGTAGCCCTTGGGTCTGGCCCAGTCGGCCAGCTCGGTATAGACGCCCTTGCGGTTGACGACCAGCGGGCTCAGCAGACCGATGGTCTGGCCACGGAAGTTCGTCATCAGCTGCGCGGCAATGCTTTCCTCGGTCTGCGGCTGCACGATGGCATCGTCGTGGATGCAGTGCTGCACGCCCAGCTTCACATAGAGCAGGCGCAGAAAGTGCCAGACCTCGGTGGTCGTGCCCACCGTGGACTTGCGACCACCGCGCGACAGGCGCTGCTCGATGGCCACCGTGGGCGGTATGCCATAGACCGCATCGACCTCGGGACGGCCCGCAGGCTGCACGATGGAGCGCGCATAGGCATTGAGCGATTCGAGATAGCGGCGCTGGCCTTCGTTGAACAGAATGTCGAAAGCCAGCGTGGACTTGCCCGAACCCGACACCCCGGTCACCACATTGAACTTGCCGCGCGGAACTTGAACGCTCAGGGACTTGAGGTTGTGCTCCTTGGCATTGACGATCTCGATCACGTTCTTGGCCTGCGGTGCCTTTTCGGCCTGGGCCTTGCGCTGGGGCTTGTAGAGCATGGGAGCGACTTCGCGCACCGCCTCGCCGCCCACGCCCATGGCCAGGTCGTATTCGCGCAGGGCCTGGGCCGTATGCGATTCCTTCACATGGCGCACCTCCTCGGGCGTGCCCTCGGCCACGATCAGACCGCCGCCGTCACCACCTTCGGGGCCCAGATCGATCAGCCAGTCGCTGGCGCGAATCACGTCCAGATTGTGCTCGATGACGATCAGCGAGTGGCCGGCTTCCAGCAGCTTGCGCAATGCGCGCATGAGCTTGGCAATGTCCTCGAAATGCAGGCCGGTCGTGGGCTCGTCGAACAGGAACAACGTGCCTTTCTTGGCCAGCGACTGCTTGGACTTGCTTTGCGCGCGAGCCGCCTCCGCCAGGAAGCCTGCCAGTTTCAAGCGCTGCGCTTCGCCACCCGACAAGGTGGGAACGGGCTGGCCCAGCTTCACATATTCCAGGCCCACATCGACGATGGGCTGCAGCGCGCGGATCACGTCACGGTCCTGCGCAAACAGCAGCGCGGCCTCGGCCACCGTGAGCTCCAGCACATCGGCCACATTCAACGACTGGCCGTTGCGCTCGATTTTCACTTCCAGGATCTCGGGGCGATAGCGCGTGCCGTTGCAGTCGGGGCAGCGCAGATAGACGTCCGAGAGGAACTGCATCTCCACATGCTCGAAGCCCGAGCCGCCGCAGGTCGGGCAGCGGCCGTCGCCGCTGTTGAAGCTGAACTTGGCAGCCGTGTAGCCGCGCTGGCGTGACAGTGCAGCCACGGCGAACAGCTCGCGCAGCGCATCCCAGGCACCCACATAGCTGACCGGGTTGGAGCGCGCCGTCTTGCCGATCGGCGACTGGTCCACAAACATCACATCGGCCAGATGATCCGCGCCCAGCAGGCGCTCGAACGCGCCCGCAGCATCGGTGGGCTTGCCGAAGTGACGCATCAGCGCAGGCACCAGCACATCCTGGATCAGCGTGGATTTGCCCGAGCCCGAAACGCCGGTGATGGTGACCAGGCGCTGCAGCGGAAAGTCCACGCTGATATCACGCAGATTGTGCTCGCGCGCGCCTTCGAGAATCAGGCGCGGCGTGCTCTCGGTCACCATGCGCTTGAGCCCGAAGCCCACCTGCTTGCGCCCGCCCAGATAGGCGCCGGTCAGGGTATCGGCCTTGCGCAGATCCTCGGGCGTGCCGTCGAACACGATCTGGCCGCCGCGCGCACCGGGGCCCGGCCCCATGTCGATCATGCGGTCGGCGGCAAACATCACGGCGGGGTCATGCTCCACCACCACCAGCGTATTGCCCGCATCGCGCAGGCGCTGCATGGCTTCGGTGATGCGCTCCATATCGCGCGGGTGCAGGCCGATCGAAGGCTCGTCGAGCACAAACAAGGTGTTGACCAGCGAGGTCCCCAGCGCCGTGGTCAGATTGATGCGCTGCACCTCGCCGCCGCTCAGCGTGCGGCTCTGGCGGTCCAGCGTGAGGTAGCCGATGCCCACATCGCACAGGTACTGCAGCCGCGTCATGACTTCTGCATGCAGCATCTTCAAGGCCTGGGCTTCGCCATCATTTTTAACGGCATCCTTGTCTGGCGCCAGCTGCGCAAAGAAGTCGCGCAGGCGCGTGATCGGCAGACGCATCAGGTCATGCAGGCACAGGCCCGGCAGGCTGTCGAGCTGCTCGCGGCTCCAGCCCACCGCCTGCGGCATGAAGCGCTGGTATCGCCCGCCTTCATCGCCGGGCGGCAGCACGGCATCCGCTGCCTGCTTGCCGCCAATGCGCCAGAGCAGGCTTTCGGTCTTGAGGCGGGCGCCACCGCAGCTCGGGCATTCGGTATAGCTGCGGTACTTGGACAGCAGCACCCGGATATGCATCTTGTAGGCCTTGCTTTCGAGGTACTCGAAAAAGCGGCGAATGCCATACCAGGTCTGGCTCCACTTGCCGTTCCAGTTGGGCGAGCCTTCGATCACCCAGTCCTTCTGCTCGCGGGTCAGCTTGGACCAGGCCGTATCGCGCGGAATGCCCTCGGCCTCGGAATGGCGCATCAGGTCGTCCTGAATCTCCTTCCAGGCCGGCGTCTGGATCGGCTTGATGACACCGGTGCGCAAGGTGAGTTTTTCGTTCGGAACCACCAGTCCCCAGTCGACCCCGATGACGCGACCGAAACCACGGCAGGCATCGCAGGCGCCCACCGCGGAGTTGAAGGAGAACAGCGAGGGAATCGGCTCCTGATACGTCAGATTGCTTTCGGGGCAGTGCAGACCCAGCGAGAACTTCCACAGCTCGGGCTCGCCCGCCTCGGCAGCGCTTTCAGGCAACACATAGACCGTGAGCCTGCCGCTGCCGCGCTTGAGGCCCACCTCGATCGCCTCCATGGCGCGGGAACGCTCGGCCTTGCCGAGGCGAAAGCGGTCGGCAATCACATCCAGCACCTTGATCTTCTCGGGGGCTGGCTTGGCTTTTTTCTTGCCCTTGGCGACCTCATCGGCGGCGGCGTGAGCGCGCTCCACTTCGCGCTCGGCCTGCACCTTGGTGAAGCCGCTGGCAGACAGCCATTGCTCCACCTCTTCGGCCGAGGTATTGGCCGGCAGCTCCACCGGGAAGGTGATGGCAATGCGCGGGTCGCCTGCGGCCTCGCAGCGCTGGGCCAGTTCGGCATAGATGCTGTCCGCCGTGTCGTGGCGCACCGGCAGGGCCGTCCTGCTGTCGAACAGCTGGGCCGCGCGCGCAAACAGCAGCTTGAGGTGATCGTTGATCTCCGTCATCGTGCCCACGGTGGAGCGCGAGTTGCGCACCGGGTTGGTCTGGTCGATGGCAATCGCGGGCGGCACACCCTCGACCTTGTCCACCGCCGGCTTGTCCATGCGATCGAGGAACTGGCGCGCATAGGCGGAGAAGGTCTCGACATAGCGGCGCTGACCTTCGGCGTACAGCGTGTCGAACACCAGACTGGACTTTCCCGAGCCGCTGGGGCCGGTGACTACGGTCAGCTCACCAGTACGGATATCGATGTCCAGATTGCGAAGATTGTGCTGGCGAGCACCACGGATACGGATCAGGCCCTGCGTCATGTTCTGCGGTCTTTTCTATGGAGGCCAAACATTCTAGGCAGTCCTGGCAAGAGCCTGGGTTGCGCATGTGCATTCCGGCTGCGCAGCAGCATTGAAAAGTGCAATAAAAAAGCCCCGACCGATGGGGCTTTGATCCTTTGATCGCTTGCGGCAGTCTTTATTTGGACTCCGCCGGTGCATGGATCGCTTCGGCACCATGCTTTTCTCCACTCATATCCACCTTGTCACCGGCCTTCATGATGACAAACAGCGCCACGGCGGCAAACACCACAAAACCAATCGCCAGCTTCCACATATCAGTCTCCAGAGTGTTATGAACAAGCAGCCGGTGCAGCCGCTCGTGCCACGCCAGTCAGCACGACCATTGAGCCTGAGCGAGTTTGCGCGTGGCTTACTGCCAGACAGGCTGCACATAAGAAAAAACCCCATGCCTTGCGACATGGGGTGTGAACTTGGAGTAATGGTCTGCATTATCAGCTGCAGCTGCTGGAGACACCGCTTGCGCGGTGCACAAATTAGAAGTTGTGACGGATACCCACTGCAAAGGAGCTGAAGTCCTTGCCTGCGCCACCACTTGCACGCAGAGAGGAAATAGTGCTACCGCCATTGAGATAGCTGATGCCGTTACTGTTGTTGATACGTGTGTAGTACGTATAGACCTTGGTGCGCTTGCTCAGGTTGTAGTTGTAGCCAAGCGTCCATTGCGTTGCCGCAGAATCAGCAATATGGCTCCACTTGTTGGCGTGACCCACGTTGGCATGGAATTCCGAAGCGCCCATGGTGTACATGGCCGACAGACGGAAGTTGTTGCGCGAACCAGCGCCGGTGCCGCTGATCTGGTTGTCGTCCTTGTTACGCTGGTAGTAGGCACCCAGAGTCACTTGACCGAATGTGTACAGGCCGCGCAGGGCAGCTTGCCAGTTGTCGCCCACCTTGCTGAAGCCGGCGCCCAGGTGCAGGGGGCCGGTGGCGTAGTTGGCTGCCAGATCGTAGCCATTCTTGCGAGGACCGACCGAGGGATCCTTCTCGTGCATCGACACGGAGGCATCCACTGTCAGGCCACCCATGTTGGGGGTGCGATAGCCGACCTTGTTCTTGGTGCTCAGACCGCCGAACCAGACGGGATCGTAGTACAGCGCATCCGAAGATGGGCCGGTGTCGTGGTTGTGCATGCTGATGTAGTCAGCCGTTGCGTAGTAGGACTCGGGAACGAAGTTGCCCAGACGGACCATACCGAAGCCGCCAGAAAGGTTCACCTCGCTTTGACGACCAAAAGTCAGGCCGGAACCAGTTCCGTGAGTCCAGGGAGTGCCTGCGCCGTCATCCGAATTGAAGCCGGACTCCAACGTGAAGCCAGCCTTCAGGCCGCCACCCAGATCTTCCGTTCCACGGATACCGAAGCGCGAAGCATTGTTGACCATGCCCGTAGCGGAGGTGTCGCCCAGCTTCTGGTGCTCAATCGAAGTGTTCACGCGGCCGTACAGCGTCACGCTGCTTTGTGCCATTGCGGTGGTTGCGCCCATCACAGCCAGTGCGGCCAGTGCGATGCGAGTCATCTTGCTCATTCAATGCTCCTATGTCCTGGGATAGTGTTTTTTGCACCGCATTGGCTTGTAGGTTGTTGGCCCTCTCGCGGCTAGGTGTGATTCTAGGTTGGCCCCTCTCGAAAGCATGATTTCCATCGCAAAAAAGTAACGCAATGATGCTTTGTTGCCACACTGCTGTAACCCATTAGTGCTGCGGCAAAAAAAAAGATCTGCAAAGCACAAGCCTTGCAGATCTTCGATGCGATGCTGCATAAATTGCAGCATCGGCGCTTGGCATCAGTCTTCGGCGTAGATGTCGCGATCCTTGGTTTCGGGCATGAACAGCGTACCGATCACGGCCGTCACGCCGGCGATGATGATGGGGTACCAGAGGCCGTTGTACATATTGCCGGTCTGCGCCACGATGGCGAAGGACATGGTGGGCAGCAGACCGCCAAACCAGCCGTTGCCGATGTGATAGGGCAGGCTCATCGAGGTGTAGCGGATGCGGGTCGGGAACAGCTCCACCAGCATGGCCGCGATGGGACCGTAGACCATGGTCACCAGCAGCACCAGATAGGTCAGGATCACGACCATCATGACCTTGTTCATCTTGGCGGGGTCGGCCTTGGTGGGATAGCCATCCTTGGCCAGTTCGGCGGCCACCGTCTTCTTGAACGCACCGTCCTTGGCCTTGGCGTCTTCAGGGCTCAGACCCTTGAGCGAGAACGAGGGAATCTCGGTCGCACCGATACGGATCATGGCCTGCGTGCCTGCAGCAGCATCTTCGGTTTCATAGCTCACGGAACCCGCAGCCAGCACCTGCTTGGCCACGTCGCAGGAGCTGGTGAACTTGGTCGTACCTGTGGGGTTGAACTGGAAGGAGCACTCCGCAGGATCGGCCACGACGACCACCTTGTTCTTGGCTTGAGCCGCAGCCAGGTCGGGGTTGGCGGCTTCGGTCAGCGCCTTGAAGACCGGGAAGTAGGTCAACACGGCCAGAATGCAGCCCAGCATGATGATGGGCTTGCGGCCGATCTTGTCGGACAGCGTGCCGAAGATCACAAAGAAAGGCGTGCCGATCAGCAGTGCGGCGGCAATCATCAGATTGGCCGTCACGGCATCGACCTTGAGCTGCTGCGTCAGAAAGAACAGCGCATAGAACTGGCCGGTATACCAGACCACAGCCTGACCTGCCGTCAGGCCGACCAGCGCCAGAATCACGATCTTGAGGTTCTTCCACTGACCGAACGATTCAGTCAGAGGCGCCTTGGACACTTTGCCTTCTGCCTTCATCTTTTGGAAGGCAGGAGACTCGGACAGCGTCATGCGAATCCAGACCGAGATGGCCAGCAGCAAGATGGAGACCAGGAATGGAATGCGCCAGCCCCAGTCGGCGAACTTCTCTTCGCCCATCGAGGTACGCACGCCCAGAATCACCAGCAGCGACAGGAACAGGCCCAGCGTCGCCGTGGTCTGAATCCACGAGGTGTAAGCACCGCGCTTGCCATGCGGCGCATGCTCTGCCACATAGGTGGCAGCGCCGCCGTACTCACCGCCCAGGGCCAGACCTTGCAGCATGCGCAGCGCGATCAGGATGACGGGGGCGGCCACACCAATGCTGGCGTAGTTGGGCAGGATACCGACGATGAAGGTGGACAGGCCCATGATCAGAATCGTCACCAGGAAGGTGTACTTGCGCCCGATCATGTCGCCCAGACGGCCGAACACCAGCGCGCCGAAAGGGCGCACGATGAAGCCTGCCGCAAAGGCCAGCAACGCGAAGATGAAGGCCGATCCTGCATCCAGACCGCTGAAGAACTGCTTGGCGATGATGGCCGCCAGAGATCCGTACAGATAGAAGTCATACCACTCGAAAACGGTTCCGAGTGAAGACGCAAAGATGACTTTGCGCTCTTCCGGGCTCATCGGCCTTGGGGCCGATTTACCTCCCATATGTGCTGTCGCATTGATGGCCATGTTTGTCTCCTAGGTTTTGGAATGTCAGGCGCTGCCAACTCACCTGGTTGTCCAATATCAAAGCGACAACTGACCGCTAACTTACAAAAAAAAGCTTCTCAAAAATTCAAGACTGGGCATTACCCGACCCTCTCCGCACTTACCCGGATTCGTTTTTTTTTGATGTGAAAAACCAGGGGCAAACACCGATATCGTAAGTAAGGAGGCGGTCAGACGGGCTTCTCAGAATGCATTGCAGGCAAGCCACCGTGCACCGGATGGCAGGCTGGAAAACTTCAAAGGAGACAACGCTGTGCGAGACCCGGTGATAGAGACAATCCAAAACAACCCCGCCTACCAGCAACTGCGCCGCAAGCGCAACCGCCTGGGCCTGGCGCTGACCGTTCTGATGCTGGTCGTGTACTACGGCTATGTCGCGCTGATCGCGTTCGACAAGGAGTTCCTGGCCCGGCCCATCGGTGCCGGAGTGACCACGCTGGGCATTCCCATCGGCATGGGCGTCATCATTTTTTCCGTGATCATTACCGGCCTGTATGTGCGCCGCGCCAACAACGAGTTTGATCAGCTCACCCGCGACATTCTCAAAGGCATCAAGCAATGAAGCAGCGCATCTTTTCCCAATGGCTGGCGGGCGCTGCGGCGCTGGCCGCGACAGCTCCTGTGCTGGCCGCCGGCGGTGACGTCGGCAACGCCGCCAAGCAGGCCACCAACTGGACGGCCATCATCATGTTCACCGCCTTTGTGCTGGCCACCCTGTGGATCACCAAATGGGCGGCGGGCCGCACCAAGTCGGCCTCCGACTTCTATACCGCAGGCGGCGGCATCACCGGCTTTCAGAACGGTCTGGCGATTGCGGGCGACTATATGTCCGCCGCCTCCTTCCTCGGCATCTCGGCCTCCGTCATGGCCAGCGGCTATGACGGCCTGATCTACTCCATCGGCTTTCTGGTCGGCTGGCCCCTGCTCACCTTTTTGCTAGCAGAGCGCCTGCGCAATCTGGGCCGCTTCACCTTTGCCGATGTGGCCGGCTACCGCTTTGCGCAGACGCCGTTCCGCATCTTTGCCTCCTGCGGCACGCTGGTCGTGGTGGCCTTCTATCTGATTGCCCAGATGGTCGGTGCCGGTCAGCTCATCAAGCTGCTGTTCGGCCTGGACTACTGGATCGCCGTGGTGATGGTTGGCGGCCTGATGATGATCTACGTGCTGTTCGGCGGCATGACGGCCACCACCTGGGTGCAGATCATCAAGGCCTGCCTGCTGCTGGCCGGCGTGACCTTCATGGGCTTCATGGTGCTGGCCAAGTATGGCTTCAGCCCCGAGGCACTGTTTGCCGAAGGCGTGAAGGTGCGTACCCAGATCGCGGCCAATGGCGGTGCCGAGGCCTCTGTGGCCGAGAAGCTCGGCCTGGCCATCATGGGACCGGGCGGCTTCATCAAGGACCCGATCTCCGCCATCAGCTTCGGCATGGCGCTGATGTTCGGCACGCTGGGCCTGCCCCACATCCTGATGCGCTTCTTCACCGTGCCTGACGCCAAGGAAGCACGCAAGAGCGTGTTCTGGGCCACGACCTGGATCGGCTACTTCTATGTACTGATCTTCATCATCGGCTTCGGCGCCATCACCCTGGTGCTCACCAACCCCGAAATGGCAGACACGGCCAAGGGTGTGATCCACGGCGGCGCAGGCACGGCCAATATGGCGGCCGTGCTGGTGGCCAAGACCGTGGGCGGCGATGTGTTCTACGGCTTTATCTCGGCCGTGGCCTTTGCCACGATTCTCGCCGTGGTCGCAGGCCTGACCCTGTCCGGCGCCTCGGCCGTCTCGCACGACCTCTACGCCACCGTCATCAAGAAGGGCAAGGCCGACAGCGCCTCCGAACTCAAGGTCTCGCGCATCACCACGCTGTGCCTGGGCTTTGTGGCAGTGCTGCTGGGCATTGTGTTCGAGAAGCAGAACATCGCCTTCATGGTCTCGCTGGCCTTTGCGGTGGCGGCTTCCGCCAACTTCCCGCCGCTGCTGCTATCGGTGCTGTGGAAGAACTGCACCACCAAGGGCGCCGTGATCGGCGGCTTCATGGGCCTGTTCTCCTCCGTGGGCCTGACCATCGTTTCGCCCTCGGTGTGGGAAGCGACTCTGGGTCATCCCGCCGGCTCGGCCTGGTTCCCCTATGCCTCGCCTGCGCTGTTCTCCATGGCCATCGGCTTCTTCGGCGTGTGGCTGTTCTCCGTGCTCGACAAGAGCGCGCAGGCTGCCAAGGAGCGCGCCGTGTTCCCTGCGCAGCAAGTGCGTTCGGAAACCGGTCTGGGTGCCGCAGGCGCATCCGGCCACTGATGATGTGAATGGCCCGGCGCCATGCCGGGCCCGGGCAGAAATCTGCCCTCACCTCGGCCCGCAGAGACCGCTACGGTTTTTGCGGGCCGCGCTCATTCCACGTCCAGCCCGCCGCCCTGCGCCAGCTCGAACAGCAGCTCGCGCGCCCATTGGTGTCCGGCAGAGCGATGGGTGCGTGCATGCCAGGCAGCCGTCTTGGTGAAACCCGGAATCTCCAGCGGCGGCTCCAGCACCAAAAGCCCCGAGTCGGGCTGGACCAGACGCCGCGGCACGACGGCAATCAGATCGCTGCTGCGCAGGATTTCGGGCAGCACCAGAAAGCTGGTCACGGACAGCGCCACACGCCGCTTGCGCCCCAGGCGCTCCAGCGCCTCGTCCGTCACACCATGGAAACTGCCTCCGTCATAGGACACCAGCGCATGGTCCAGAGCGCAGAAGCGCTCCAGCGACAGGCCACGCCGGCGCACATCGGGATGGCCCTGGCGCATCACACAGACATAGCGTTCGTCGAACAGCCGACGCGCATGCAGATCGGGGGCCGTGCGCTCCGGCGTGACCAGCGCCAGATCGATATCGCCGCGCTCCAGCCGCTCGTGCAGCGGCAGATGCTGGGCCGGCACCACGGCCACACACAGGCCGGGCGCGCGCTGACGCAACACCGCCAGAAACGGCAGCACCACCGCCTGCAGCGCGTAATCCGTGGCGGCAATGCGCAGCGTCATATGTGCCGTAGCCGGATCAAAGGCCTGGGGGCGCAGCAGCGCTTCGGCATTGCACAGCAATTCCTTGAGCGGCCCGGCCAGTGCCAGCGCCCGCAGCGTGGGGGCGATGCCGCGCTGCGTGCGCACGAACAGCGGGTCGTCGAAGCTCTCGCGCAGTCGCGTCAGCATGCCGCTGACCGCCGGCTGGGTCAGCGCCAGACGCTCGGCAGCGCGCGTCACGCTGCGCTCGTCCAGCAGCGCATCCAGGGCCTTGAGCAGATTCAGGTCCAGACTCTTGATATCAGTCGGCATGATTTCACAAATCAGAAATATCGATTGGATTTATTTCACCATAGACCCCATCATTTCCCCATTCCCTTCGACAGAAGCCCTGCATGCACTGCATTCACTGGCCCGCCGACTACATGCCGGGCACCACCGAACACTTCGTCTCCAGCCAGCTCATGGCCCAGGGCCTGTATTCACCGTTTTCCGAGCTTCGCTGCCCTTGATTTTTTGATAGCTGCCAGCACCTTCATTCATTGATTTTCAGATTCCTTTAATGCTGAAAACCAGCAATGAAGAGCGCTAGGCGCTATCAAACCTTTGGCATCCTGCTCTGCCGCAGGACTGCCGACTCATTCCATTCGCACCACCGATACTCCGCATGTCTGCACTCTTTACCCCATTCACCCTCAAAAGCCTGACCCTGCGCAACCGCATCGCCATTCCGCCGATGTGCCAGTACAGCGCCGTGGACGGACTCACCAATGACTGGCACCAGGTTCACTACGCCTCCATGGCGCGCGGCGGCGCGGGGCTGGTGATTGTCGAAGCCACGGGCGTGTCGCCCGAGGGCCGCATCTCGCCCGATTGCACCGGCCTGTGGAACGACGCCCAGATCGAAGGCATGTCGCGCATTGCCGCCGGCATCAAGGCCGCAGGCGCCGTGCCCGGCATCCAGATCGGCCATGCCGGGCGCAAGGCCAGCGCCAACAACCCCTGGGAAGGCGACGACCATATTGCCGAAGGCGATGCCCGCGGCTGGCAGCCGATTGCGCCATCGGCCATCGCCTTTGGCGGCGGTCTGCCGCGCGTGCCCCGCGCCATGACACTGGAGGACATCGCCCGCGTGCAGGGCGACTTTGTCGCGGCAGCCCGCCGCGCCCTTGCAGCCGGCTTCGAATGGCTGGAGCTGCACTTTGCCCACGGCTATCTGGCGCAGAGCTTTTTCTCGGCCCACAGCAACCAGCGCGACGACGCCTATGGCGGCAGCTTCAGCAACCGCGCCCGCTTTCTGCTGGAGACCGTGGCCAAGGTGCGCGAGGTCTGGCCCGAGCATCTGCCACTGACGGCGCGTTTCGGCGTCATCGAGTACGACGGCCGCGATGAGGAAACGCTGGAGGAATCCATCGCCGTCACGCGCCAGATGCGCGAGCGCGGCCTGGACCTGCTCAATGTCAGCGTCAACTTCGTGATTCCCGATGTGAAGATCCCCTGGGGCACGCCCGCCTTCCTGGCTCCCATTGCCCAGCGCGTGAGCCGCAGTGCCGGCCTGCCCGTGGCATCGAGCTGGGGCATGGATGATCCGCAGATTGCCGAGCGCATCGTGGCCGAGCGCCAGGTCGATCTGGTCATGATCGGCCGCGCCCATCTGGCCAATCCGCACTACACCTACCAGCTGGCGCAAAGCCTGGGCGTGGCCCGCCCCGACTGGACCCTGCCCGCACCCTATGCCCACTGGCTGGAACGCTATCGCGGCGCCGCCAAGCAGGCCGCAGCCTGAGTGGGCCGTCGCCCCTCAACGCGCCAAAGATCTCGATCGCAAGGAGGCCCGGCTGCCTGCGCTCCTGCGCCATGCAGCCGGCCACGGTTTTCACCGGCGGACCCGCCCCACGACCAGTACCGCAGGACTGGACGCCACCGCGCGCAAGGGCGGGAGAGAGCGCACCGCATCGATACCTCACCCACTTGCCGCAAAGCCCACAGCCAGTCTCAGCGGCCTTGCGGGACAGGCGCCGGCTCAGCAGACGCTGGCGCGCTCCAGCACCGCCAGCACGTTGCGCGCCGCTCCCACGCCCATGTTCACATAGGCATCCGAGGTCACGCCGCCGATGTGCGGGCTGAGGATGAAGCCCGGCTGGTGCAGGAAAGGGTGGCCGGCCGCCATGGGCTCGACGGCGAAGCTGTCCAGGCCTGCGGCGCTGACCTGGCCTTGCTGCACGGCGGCCAGCAGCGCGGCCTCGTCGATGAGACCGCCGCGTGCGGTGTTCACCACAATCACGCCGCGCCTGCAGCACGCCAGGGTGGTGGCGTTGAGCAGGTTGCGGTTGTCCTCGGTCAGCGGGCAGTGCAGCGAGATCGCATCGCTTTCGCGCCACAGCGTATCCAGGTCTACGGCCTGCACGTAGCCGGGCAGCTGGCCCGCAAAGGGATCGAAGCCGATCACGCGCATGCCCAGTGCATCGGCCATCTTCGCAAAGCGCAGCCCTATGGCCCCCAGGCCGACCAGCCCCACAGTGCGCCCGGCCAGCTCCAGGCTTTTGTGCGTGGACTTGTCCCAATGGCCGGAGTGCATGCGCGAGTCCAGCTGCACCACCGACTTGGCGCAGGCCAGCAGCAGGGCCAGCGCCTGTTCGGCCACGGCCGCCGCGTTGGCACCGACCGCCGCCACGACCTCGATGGCGCGCTGCGCGGCCGCTGCCTTGTCGATGGTGTCCGTGCCGCTGCCGTGCTTGGAAATCACCTTGAGCGAAGGTGCGGCGTCCATGACTGCGGCCCCCACCTTGCCGTAGCGCACGATGATGGCGACGGGATCATGCCGGCGGCACAGGGCCACCAGGTCTTGCTCGGTGGGCGTCTTGCCCGCGTAGACGATGTCGTGGCCTTGCAGCAGATCCAGTGCCTGCTGTGCCAGGTCTGCGCCCGTGACGATGATGGTGCTCATAGCGTCTCTCCCTCCTTGAGCACGCCGGCCGCGCGCAGCGCGGCGGGCAGCCACTTCGAGGCCGTGTCGCCGCGGGCGATGGCCTCGATGCGCGCGGCCTCGTCGGCCACTTTCCTCTCGGCCAGCGCCAGCATGGCCGGTGCCTTGGCGCGCTCGATCACGACCACGCCGTCGGCGTCGCCCACCACCAGGTCGCCCGGGTTCACCGTCGCACCGCCGCAGGAGATGGGGTGATTGATGCGACCGGGCACGAACTTGGTCGGACCTGCAGGATTGAAGCCGGCGCTGAACACCGCAAAGCCCAGCTCCAGCAGCTCGAGCTTGTCGCGGATCGCGCCATCGACGATCACGCCGCCAAGGCCTGTCTTCTTGCAGGCGCTGAGCATCAGCGTACCCATCAGGGCCGCAGTCTGGTCTCCCTTGCCGTCGATGACCAGGATATCGCCGGGCTTGGCCAGGGCGATGGCGGCGTGGATCATCAGGTTGTCTCCGGGGCGCACCTCGACGGTGAAGGCCGGGCCGGCAAGCTTCATGTCCTGGTGCACGGGCGCCACACGTGCGTTCATGGTGCCGCGGCGGCCTGCCACGTCGGCCAGGATGGCGGCCTGAAAGCTCGACGCCTTCTGGACGACCTCGGCGCTGACGCGCTCGATGTCACGGATGATTTCTGAAAGTTGGCTCATGATGGTCAGGTTCGCGGTTCGGTCCGCTTGCAGAGGTGAAAGTGAAGAAGGAGCAGGAGTGGCCGGGCGCACCGCGTCCTGCCCGCGAGGGCACATGCCAGGCATGTGCACCAGGCATGGCGCGGCAGGTGTGCGGGAGTGGGTGGTGGGTGGTGGGTGGTGGTTGGCGCGATGGCGCGGTGGCGTGATCGGCCTCAGTCCAGGCTGGCGCCCGAGTCCTTGACGATGCGGCCCCAGCGCGGCACCTCGGTGCGCAGCAACTGGGCAAAGGCCTGGGGCGTGCCGCCCAGCACGTCGCCGCCCTCGGAGCGCAGCTTCTCGGCCACATCGGGCTGCTTCAGAGCCTGGTTGATGGCCTTGTTGAGCTGCTGCACGATGGCCTCGGGCGTGCCTGCGGGCGCCAGCACGCCATACCAGGAGCTGGCCTCGAAGTCCTTGTAGCCGAGCTCGGCCAGCGTGGGGGTGTCGGGCAGCTGGCTGGAGCGCGCCAGCGAGGTCACGACAATGGGCCACAGCTTGCCGTTGCGCACCTGGCCCAGCAGCGTGGGAATGGCGGACATGTACAGGTCGATCTGTCCGCCCACCAGGTCCGTCATGGCCTGGCCTGCACCCTTGTAGGGCACATGGCGCAGGCTCATGCCCGAGATCTTCTGGGCCTGCTCGCCCGCCAGATGGGCCACGGTGCCGTTACCCGAATAGCCCAGGGTGATGCCGTCGGGCCTGGCCTTGGCCGCCGTCACCAGCTCGGCAAAGGTCTTGTAGGGCGTGTTGGCGGGAGCCGCCATCACGATGGGCGCCGAGGACACCAGGGCCACGGGCGCCAGGCTCTTGATCGGGTCGTAGGGCAGCTTGACGTAGAGCCAGGGGTTGATGGCGAGATTGCTGGTCTGGCCCATGACCAGGGTGTAGCCGTCGGGCGCGGCCTTGGCCGCAGCGTCCACACCCAGGTTGCCGCCCGCGCCGGGGCGGTTGTCCACCACCACGCTCCACTTGTGCTGCTCGGCCATCTTCTGGGCCACGGTGCGCGCAATCATGTCCGTGCCGCCGCCGGGCGGGAACGGCACGATCAGGCGGATCGGCTTGGCCGGATAGGCGGACTGCGCCAGCGCGCCGTCGAAGGCAGTGACGGCAGCCACGAAGCCGAGCACGGCGGCAGGCAGGGCGCGCGAAAGCGGGCGAAAGTTCATCTGTTGTCTCCTGTTGGTCGCTTTGAAGCGTTTTCTGATGTGTGCGGACAGAATCCCCGACCGCTGGAGCGACTGTAGGCAAACGTTTCAACCCATACAATGCTGTTTCGCACAATGAAACGCATTGCATCATGAGCAACCCCACCCAACCCGCGCAGCAGTCCGGCGACGGCGTCATCGCCGTCACCCGCGCGCTGCTGCTGCTCGAGGCCTTTGCGCTGGGCGAATCGCATCTTTCGCTGGCCGAACTCAGCCGGCGCTGCGGCCTGCACAAGAGCACGGTGCTGCGGCTGGCGCGCACGCTGGCCCGGTCGGGCTACATGGTGCAGCGCGAGGACGGGGAATGGCGGCTGGGTCCTTCCTCGGGCTGGCTGGGCGCGCGCTACCAGGCGGGCTTCGATGTGCAGAACGTGCTGGAGCCCGCGCTGCGCGAGCTCACCCAACTCAGCGGCGAGAGCGCCGCCTTCTACGTGCGCGAAGGCCATGTGCGCACCTGCCTGGTACGCGTGGAAGGGCCACAGGCCTTGCGCCACCATGCGCGCATGGGCGAGGGGCTGCCACTGGACAAAGGCTCGCCGGGCCGCGTCATCCTGGCGTTCTCGGGCGAGCCCGGCGAGGTCTATGAGCAGATCCGCCAAAAGGGCTACCACTGCTCCATCAGCGAGCGTGAGCAAGGAGTGGCTACGGTCTCGGCGCCAGTGTTCGGCATGCACTGGCGGCTCATGGGATCGGTCTGCATCTCGGGCCCCGCATCGCGCCTGCCCGAGGCCAGGCTCGAAGCCCTGGCCCGGACCGTGATCGCCGCCGCCAACAAGCTGTCCTATGCGCTGGCCGGCAACTCCGCCACGCCGGCCGCCAGCCCCGTGCGCGCCACGCAGTGGCATCCCTGAGGGCCGGGAACCGGCCCCCGGAAGGATTCATTTCTGTCGGAAGGAAGGTTCAAAAACAATAGCTGCTCTCGCTTACTGAAATTGAAACTCAAATACTTTTGTATCTGAGTTTCTTATATATAAATCGCTAACAGCTATCGTTTTATGCGTTGAATGCGCTCGGGCGAGCTCAGCGCGCCCAGGCGCAGCCGCCGTCCACGACCAGGGTGGAGCCCACCACATAGTCGCCGGCGCGCGAGGCCAGGAAGATGGCCGCGCCGGCCATATCCTCGGGCTCGCCGATGCGGCCCAGGGGCACGCGCCCTGCGGCCTCCTCCGCGTGGTCGCGCGCGTTCTTGTTCATCTCCGAGGCGAACGGGCCCGGCGCGATGGCGCTGACCACGATGCGCTCAGGCGCCAGGCGCAGGGCCATGCGCTTGGTCAGGTGGATCAGGCCGGCCTTGCTGGCCGCGTAGGAGTAGGTCTCCCAGGCGTTGACCGAGACGCCGTCGATGGAGGCGATGTTGATGACCTTGGCCAGCTGCGCGCCCGCGGCCGACTTGCGCAGCATGGGCGTGAGCGCCTGGGTCAGGAAGAAGGGCGACTTCATGTTCAGGTCCACGACCTTGTCCCAGCCGCTTTCGGGAAATTCGTCATAGGGCGCGCCCCAGGCCGCGCCCGCGTTGTTGACGAGGATGCCCAGCTGGCCTTCGTGCGCCGCATAGGCATCGACCAGCGACTTCACGCCGTCCATGGTGGACACGTCGGCGGGCAGCGAAACGCAGTGGCCCAGCTGCGACAGCTCGCGCGCCGTCTGCTCGCAGGCCTCGGCCTTGCGCGCCGAGATGTACACGCGCGCGCCCTGGCGCACAAAGCCTTCGGCGATCATGCGGCCGATACCGCGCGAACCACCGGTGACAAGAGCCGTGCGGCCCTTGAGCGAAAACATCTGCTGGGTATCCATGGTGCGGTCTCCTTGATGGTGTTCAAACCGCACCAGCTTATGCAAGGCCCGCCACGCCCGGCGTCGCCTAGGCGCCATGGCCGATGCCAGGCAGAAAGCACCGTCCTGCGCCTCGATCCCGGCTCAGGCCCCATACCTGCGGCCCCACACCGGCAGCCCTACTCCAGCCCCCAGGACACGCCGGCTGCGGCCTCCCACTGCTGCGCAAACCACTCGTCGCCACGCAGATAGGCCTGCAGCATGGGCAGGCCGTCCAGGCCCCAGAATACATGGCCGTCCACGACCCAGGCCGGCACGCCGAATACGCCGGCCTGCTGCGCCTGCTCCGTATTGCTGCGCAGCCATTGCTTGACCTCGGCACCGTCCTCCTCATGGCGCAGCTGCTCCTTCAGCTGCTCGCGCAGCACCTGCAGGCGCTGTGCGTCATTGGCCTCATGGCCGCCCTGCCAGACATGCTGCATCACCGCCTGCGCCACAAAGCGGTTGATGCTGCCTTCACGTCCGTGGGCCAGCGCCAGCCGCAGCAGCGGCAACGGCTTGAACGGATGCCGGGCCGGCATCTGCAGCGGTATGCCCAGCGACCGGCCAAGCCATGTGACATGGCGGTAGGTCCAGGCGCGCTTGGCAGGAATACCGGCCGGCCCGGGGTTGGCATTGCCTTGCAGCAAGGCCCCCAGCAGCACCGGGCGGTAATCCACGTGATAGCTGAGCCCTTGCAGCGCCTTGGGCATCTGCTCCAGCGCCAGCCATGCATAAGGCGACACAAAGTCCAGATAACAGGTGATGTGCTTCATGTCGGCTCTCCTCAAAGGGTGATCAGATCTCGGCCTGGCGCGGGTCCTTGAGGCCTGCGCGCTGCAGCAGCTGGCTCCAGATCTGCAGACGCAGCTCGGCATCGCCCTTGGACCAGGCGCGAATCTCGTCAATGGTTCTGAAGCAGCCCTGGCAATGGCTGCGGTCCTGCGTCATGCGGCAGACGTTGATGCAGGGCGATGCCACGGGCTGGTCGGCCTCGGCCCAGACCAGGGCCACCTCGGCCTTGGCGGCCAGTTGCGTCAGCTGCTGGGCCTGCTGAGCCTGCAGGGCCTGCTGTTCCTGAAGAAGTTCGGTACTCATGCCTGCTCCACCACGTCCGACCAGGGGGCGGCCGTCAGCGCCTGCAGCTGCGCGGGCGATGCGGGAAACACGCCGTGCGGATGGCCCGCTGCGGCCCACACGGTCTCGAAGCGCTGCAGCTCGGCATCCATCAAGGTCACGACCTTGGTGGCATGCGCCACGGGGCTGACGCCGCCAATCGAGAAGCCGGTGCTGGACTTGACGAATTCGGCATCGGCGCGGCCGACCTTGCCCACCAGTTGCGTCACTTTCGTTTCATCGACACGCTTGTCGCCCGAGGTCACGACCAGAACGGCCGCGCCATCGCTCCTGCGCTTGAAGATGATGCTCTTGGCCACCTGCCCGACCAGAATACTGAGCTGATCGGCGGCCTCCTGTGCAGTGCGGGCCGCGCCATCCAGCATCTGCGGCGCATGCGGATGACCGGCATCCTGCAAAAAGCGGCTGACGCGCTGCACGCCTTCCGGCAGCGCATGAAGTTCTGATCCACACATACAAACTCTCGAAGAAAGAGCGCCCACCGCGCCCCGTGCATCAAGTGTACTGAGTGATGAAGGCGCTGCACGCGCAAGGCGTACAGGCAAAGCCGTAAAGCATGCCGCCGCTGCCCCAGTAATGAGCGTCTGCACCATCAGCCTGCGGAATCTGAGAATCCAGCTGCAGCACAAAGCGCATGCTCTGGCCGCAGCAGGTGCACAGCGGCTGCCAGGGCGATTGAATCCACGCAGGCTCGCCCCCCACGCGGTACAGATTCTCGCGGCCGTTGGACTGGCCCCAATCCTGGCGCTGCCAGCGTGCGGGCGTTTCTGCCAGTGCCACCTCGGTAGCGCGCAAAGGCCCGTACTCCCAGTCCGGCTCCTGCAGCTGACCATCTGCGGCCGCGTTCAGGCAATGCGCCTGGCCTGTTTCATCGTGGCGGTAATGCAGCTCGCCCACGCCGCTTTCCATGCAGGACAGGCATAGCTGCAGATGCACGGTTGGCTCAGCAGGCTGATCGCGGCCAAACACCTTGCTGGCCGGCAAGCTGATCAGGTGCTGCAGCGGCTCGCCGCAATGCTGGCAGTTGCCTGCGCCCGCGCCGCCAAAGCGATAGCGTTCAGGGCCGTGCTGCAGATTCCAGCTGGGGTGCCAGTGCCGGGGAATCCAGGCAATTGCGTGATCCAGATAGCGCGCAGGGAATATCAAATGCATCGCTGCTTGCGCACTCTGCACCTGCGCTTCAGCCTCAAATGACTCGACATCGCAGTCCAGTTCTGCAAGAGGCGCTATCAAAGGCTTGATGAGTTCGGGCTGTTGATAGCTGGCCGCTTCCAGCACCGTGCGCTCTGCCTCGCTCATGCTGCCGCGCGCCTGGGCCGATTGCAGGGCTGCGGCCACCAGCGCCGGCCAGTCGTCGTCGGCCAGCCAGGACAACGTGTCGTGCAGCGTCACATGCCAGCGCGTATTGCCCGCCAGCAGCGCCTGCGCCAGTTGCTTGACCTCGGCCGCTGGCGCCTGCTGCAGCCAGGGCATGAGCGCGCGCGAGATCGACTCCAGCTGCACGGCCTTGACGGATTCGTCCACATCCAGTGCCGCAATGAAATCTGCTGCTGTCTGCATCTGCGGCTGCGCCTACTTGGGCGGCATCTGCGCGAGCTTGAAGCGCAGTTGCAGCAACTCGAGATTCAGATCACGCAAGTCTTTCTCCACATAAGCAATATGACTGGAGCTGTTCTTGGCGCTGCGTGCTTCGCGAAGCTCTTTTTTCTTCATGTCGATGCGTTGCTGCAGCTGGGCCATTTCTTCCTGCATGTCCAGCCGCTCGCGCACCGGGCCATAGCCCTGCAAAAAGGCAGACTCCACCTGCGCCGGGCAGTAGCCATACTGGTATTTGCGGCCCGTCTCTGCAAAAGCCTTGCCGCTTTCAGCCGTGCAAAAACCCCGCAGTCCCTGCTGCCAGCCCTGCTGATAGGCCCGCACATCCATCTGCACGCCGTTGTCCTTGCAGGTACGGAAATGGCGCTTGGCCCGGGTGGTGATGTCCTGCTTGCCGTCCATGGCATCCAGCTGGCCCAGATAGGCCCAGTCCGTGTCCTTGCACTCCTGGGCATCCATGCCGGCGCAGCCGCCCAGCAGGGCAGCTGCCGCCAGACACAGGGCCCGCGAAAAATGTGATCTTGCTTGCATGGCGGCGATGGTAACAACGCCCATGCCTGTCCGGGCCGCTCGGGCCGGTTGGGCCGGGCTTGGCCGGGCCGGGCCTCAACCCGCGCGCTTGGTCAGCAAGGCCTTGGCCACGCGCGACTGCGTGGGGCGGCCCAGATGCTCGCTGATGAACTGGCCCGCATCGATCAGCTTGTCGAGGTCGATGCCGGTCTCTATGCCCATGCCCTGCAGCAGATAGACCACGTCTTCGGTGGCCACATTGCCCGTGGCGCCCTTGGCATAGGGACAGCCGCCAAGGCCAGCGACCGAGGACTGGAAGTTCCAGACCCCCAGATCCAGCGCCGCCAGCGTGTTGCTCAGGGCCTGGCCGTAGGTATCGTGGAAATGGCCGGACACCTGGTCGAGATCGAAGTGTGCCAGCGTGGCCTCCAGCGCCTTTTGCACCTTGACGGGCGTGCCCACGCCGATGGTGTCGGCCACGTCCACGCGCTGCACGCCGATGCCCTTCATCAGCCCGGCCAGATAGCCCACCTTCTCGGGCGCGATCTCGCCCTCGTAGGGGCAGCCCACGGTGCAGCTCATGGCGCCGCGCACGGCAATGCCGGCCTCAAGAGCCGCCTGCACCACGGGCGCAAAGCGCTCGATGCTCTCGGCAATCGAGCAGTTGATATTGCGCTGGCTGAAGGCCTCGCTGGCCGCACCGAACACCACGATCTCGTCGGGCTTTCCGGCCAGCGCGGCTTCGAAGCCCTTGAGATTCGGTGTGAGCACCGAATACCGCACCCCGGCTCTGCGCACGATGCCAGCCATGACTTGTGCGTTGTCCGCCATCTGCGGCACCCATTTGGGCGACACATAGCTGGTGACCTCGATCTCCTGGAGGCCTGCGTCCTGCAGGCGCTGCACCAGCTCGATCTTGACGGCGGCAGGCACAGGCTGCTTTTCGTTCTGCAGGCCGTCGCGCGGGCCCACATCGATGATCTTGACGCGTGCGGGGTATTTCATTCTTGTCTCCTTGCTATCAATAGCCCTTGCCAAGGTCGACTCGACCTGTGACGGGCTCGCCCCGGCTCATGGCGGCGACCTTGCCCACAATCTGGGCAATGCTGTCCGCCGCCAGCGTGCGGGCCGAGGTATGGGGGGTGAGGATGATTCTGGACTGCTCCCAGAACGGATGATTCTCGGGCAGCGGCTCCTCGCGGAACACGTCCAGCATGGCGCCGCTGACATGGCCGGACTCGATCTGCGCAATCAGGTCGGCATCGACCACATGGCCGCCGCGCCCCACGTTGATCACATAGGAGCCGGGCTGCAGCAGCGCCAGCGTGCGGGCGTTGATGATGTCGCGGGTCTCGTCGTGCAGGGGCAGCAGGTTGACCAGAATGCGCGTCTCGGACAGAAAGCGGTCCAGGCTGTCCATGCCGCTGAAGCATTCAACGCCCTGCAGCTCGCGCGGCGAGCGGCTCCAGCCATTGACCTTGAAATCGAACACCGTCAGCGCCCTGGCCACGCGCTCGCCCATCTTGCCCAGGCCCATCACGCCCACGGGATAGTCCACACGCCTGGGGTTGCGCTGGTGCTGCCACAGGCCCTGCGCCATATCGGCCTCGTACCGATCGAGGCCGCGAAAGAATCGGATCACGGCCTGGGCCACATACTCGGCCATCTGCACGGCCATGCCCGCATCTTCGAGACGGTAGACGGGCAACTCCGCAGGGATAGTCAGCGGCAGCAGCGCATCCACGCCCGCGCCGATGTTGAACATGGCCTTGAGGCCAGCCGCCTGCTCGTCGAGGAACTGCTGGGGCGGCGCCCAGACCAGCGCATAGTCGGCCTGGGGTGCGCCCGGCTCCCAGATGGCAATCTCCGCGCCCGGCAGCGCGTCATGCAAACCTTTGAGCCAGGGTTCCGGCCGCGTATCGTCACAGCAAAATAAGACTTTCATGGATGCCAAGCCTAACGCTTTGCCATGCCCGCTGCAGACGCGAATGGCAAATGGACCGCTATCAAAAAAGAAGCTTCTTGCGCTTTACCTGTCTTGATTTCATCATTGAAAGTGACTGAATTCATGGATGGTCGGGCGCAAGCCGCTCATTTTGTTAAACAGTTCAACCCTGGCCGGATCAGGCGGCCACCTCGATGCGCAGCAGCTCGGCTCCTTCGCTGACCTGGTCGCCGGGCACATACAGCAGCTCCAGCACCACGCCATCGCCGGGGGCGGCAATCGTGTGCTCCATCTTCATGGCCTCCATCACCGCCAGCGGCTGGCCCTTGCTGACCTTGTCGCCGGCCTTGACCGTGAAGGACACCACCTTGCCCGGCATGGGCGCCGTCAGGCGGCCGCCTTCATGGCCGGTGTCGCCCGCATGGGCCAGTTGGTCGACCACGGTGATCTGGGTGCTGCCCGCCTCGGTGAAGATGGACAGCTGGTCGCCCTGGGCATGGACCACCACCACCGTGCGCTTGCCGTCCAGGCCCAGCTCCAGCCGGCCGTCGGCCAGTGCGCGCCACTGCAGCACGGCATCGCTGCAGCTCTCGCCCTCGCCAATGCCGAGCTGATAGGTCTGCGCCGCCTGCGTGCCGCGGCCGTATGCCAGGCCGGCCGTGAAGTCCTCGCCGCGGTAGGCAAAGCCGAACGCACGCACATAGCGGCCAGACATGCGCCAGCCGTCGCGGCGGCTGAAGGGGTCTGCGCCCTGCGCTGCCTGCTCAACCTGCAGCTGCCAGGCCATGGCGGCGGCGACGGCCAGGTCGCGGCCCACGAAATCCTTGCCGAACAAGGCCTCGCGCTCGCGCTCGATCAGCGCGGTATCGAGCTGGGCGTTGGAGAAAGCCTGGCTCTTCACCACCTGGCGCAGAAACTGCACATTGGTCGTCAGGCCCACGATATGGGTCCGGGCCAGCGCCGCATCCAGACGCGCCAGCGCCTGGGCACGGTCGTCGCCATGGACGATCAGCTTGGCGATCATGGAGTCGTAGAAGGGGCTAATCGCATCGCCCTCGCGCACGCCGTCGTCCACGCGCACATCGCTGATCTCGAAGCTGCTGCATTCGGGCTTGCGATAGACGGCCAGATGGCCGGTAGCGGGCAGGAAGTTGTTCTCGGGGTTCTCGGCGCAGATGCGCGCCTCGATGGCATGCCCCTGGATACGGAGTTCCGACTGCGCCTTGGGCAAAGGCTGTCCCGAAGCCACCAGCAGCTGCCAGCGCACCAGATCCTCGCCCGTGATGGCTTCGGTCACGGGGTGCTCCACCTGCAGCCGGGTGTTCATTTCCATGAAGTAGAACTTCATGGCTTCCGGCTGGTCGTAGCCACCGGGCTGCTCGACAATGAACTCCACCGTGCCCGCGCCCACATAGTTCACGGCCTTGGCGGCGGCCACGGCGGCCTCGCCCATCTTCTGGCGCAGCGCGGCAGTCATGCCCGGCGCCGGCGCTTCCTCGAGCACCTTCTGGTGGCGGCGCTGCACCGAGCAGTCGCGCTCGAACAGATAGACGCAGTTGCCCTGCGTGTCGCCAAACACCTGGATCTCGATATGGCGCGGGCGCAGCACGTATTTCTCGATCAAGACGGCGTCGTTGCCGAAGCTGTTGATGGCCTCGCGCTTGCAGGACTCCAGCGAGGCCGCAAAGTCCTCGCTCTTTTCCACCAGACGCATGCCCTTGCCGCCGCCGCCCGCGCTGGCCTTGATGAGCACGGGGTAACCAATGCGGTCGGCCTCCCGTTGCAGCAGCTCGGGGTTCTGGTCGTGACCGTGATAGCCGGGCACCAGCGGCACGCCGGCCTTTTCCATCAGCTGCTTGGACTCGGCCTTGAGACCCATGGCGCGAATCGCGCTGGCGGGCGGGCCGATGAAGACCAGGCCGGCCGCTGCGCAGGCATTGGCAAAGTCCTCGTTCTCGGAGAGAAAGCCATAACCGGGGTGGATGGCTTCGGCACCCGTGGCCTTGGCAGCTTCCAGAATGCGCTCCCAGCGCAGGTAGCTGTCCTTGGGCGCGCTGCCGCCGATATGCACGGCCTCGTCGCAGGCCGCGACATGCTTGGCCCGGGCATCGGCATCCGAATACACCGCCACGGTCTTCACACCCATGCGACGGGCGGTGGCGGCTACGCGGCAGGCGATTTCACCTCTATTCGCAATCAGAATTTTCTTGAACATATCGTCTCCGGTTATCGGTCAAATCACCACTCAGCGCATATCCGTCAAACGCAAGCAGCTATGTTTTTTGCAATGGATCCTGCGCCTCACCACTGCCGCGCAGGCGTCGAATAATCGCCTTGAGAAAGCGCCAAAGCGCCCAGATCGCCAGCCACATCGCTATCACCACAACCAGCAGCACGGCGGCAAACACCAGCGGATGGGTCAGCGCCAGCCAGAGGGCACCCAGCGATACCGTGTCTTCCGCCAGACTGGCTCCCACGTTGGAGAACGGTTCGGGCGAGGTGTTGATGAGGGCTCGCGTCGTGGTCTTGGCCGCCTGGCTGGTCGCGGCCAGCGTGCCGCCCATCAGCGCCGCAGCCATGGCCATGGTGGTGCTGTCGGCAGCAAAGACCGAGGCCGCCAGCGCCGCGCCGGCAGGAATGCGCAACACGCTCTGGAACAGGTCCCAGACCGAATCGACCACGGGAATCTTGTCGGCAAAGAACTCCACGAACAGCAGACCGCCGCTGATGACCAGCACCATCGGATGCTGCAGCACATGCAGACCGCCGGGCAGCGGCATCAGACCGCTGGCTCCCAGCAGGCCCACGGCGAACACCACGGCATAGAGGCGAAAGCCGCTGGCCCAGCCCAGGGCTGCCGCCAGCGCCAGCATGGACGCCATGTCCATCTGTCCCACGGCCTGCCCGGCCCTGGCAGCCACGTCTCCGACCTGGCCGGCAGCATCGCCCACGGCCCTGGCCGTATCGGGGTCGATATGCAGGCCGGTTCGGTGCAGCCAGTCGATGATGGTTTGCCAGATATCCATGGTGTTCATTCCCTAAGCGAGCCCGCAGGCTGAAGCGCCCCGGCCGCCAGGTCGGTCATCTCATCCGGGCAGCCAGTTGGGTTTGCGCTTGTTGAGAAAGGCCTGCACGCCTTCCTTGCCTTCGCTGCTGGCGCGGATGGTGGCAATTGACTCCACCGTCGCCGCAATCAGCTGCTCGCTGATTTCGCGCTCGGCCATGTCCAGCACCAGCTGCTTGCAGGCCCGCACGGCGGCGGGGCCAGCGCTGAGCAAATGCTTGAGCCAGCCGTCGACAACGGCATCCAGCCCGTCGGCATCGACCACCTCATGCACATAGCCGATGCGATGCGCCTCCTGCGCCGAAAAGCGCTCGCCCGTGAGAAAGTAGCGGTGCGCGGCCCTGGCACCCATGGCGCGGATCACATAGGGGCTGATGGTGGCGGGGATCAGGCCGATCTTGACCTCGCTGAGGCAAAAGCCCGCCGTGTCGGCCGCCACCGCCATATCGCAGCAGGCCACCAGGCCCATGCCGCCCGCATAGACATCGCCCTGCACACGCGCAATCGTGGGTTTGGGGCATTCGTAGATGACGCGCAGCATCTCGGCCAGCAAACCCGCATCGACACGGTTTTCGTCGCGCGAGTAATCGGCCATGCGGCGCATCCAGTTCAGGTCCGCGCCCGCGCAGAATGCGGGTCCTTCGGCGGCCAGCACCACGGCACGCACATCGGCACGCTCGCCGACCTGAAGGAAGGCGGCGGTGATCTCGGCAATCGCCGCATCGCTGAAGGCGTTGCGAATGGCGGGCTGAGCCAGCGTGACGCGGGCGATGCCGCCATCCACGGTCAAAGTCAAAGCAGTCATGGCTTGTCTCCCAGTGAGTTAGGGGTTTGCAGTTGCGCAGCCGCCGTGCCCGGCAGCTGCTGCATCAGGAATTCACGGACCTGCGGCAGCCATTGCCCGATATTGGCTGCCCGGTCAAAGAACTGGTGTCCCTCCGCGCCACTGGATGGCGCAAACACCAGCTTCAGATTCTGGCCTGTGGCCAGATAGCTTTGCGCCATCTTGCGCACCAGCGGCGGGCGAAAGTAGCTATCGTTCTCGGCATAGATCCACAACTGGGGCACACGGCTGGTGGCGGCAAAGCCAGCCACGGTCTTGAGCAGTTGCGCCTCGCCGCAAACCGCTGCTTTCTCACGCATCTGCGGCTGTGAACCCCGGCCGCCGGCAAAGTTGACGACGCCGCGCAAGCCCGCAGGCTGCTGCGCCGCCAGAGCCAGCGATGCAAAGCCGCCGGCGGACTTTCCCAGCAGCAGCACATGCGAGCCATCGACATAGGGCAGCTGTTGCCCGTAAGTCATGATGGCCGCCACATCGCGCGCAGCCTCCTGGGCCGCATGGGCGTAGTCGGGGGCATCGCAGCTACCGTAGCGGTCGGCCAGAGGACCGTCCGATGCGCCATAGCCGCGGCGCAAAGCCGTCACCACCACATAGCCCAGCTCGGCCAGAGCGCTCGCCTGCGGGCCGTAGCGATCGGTCATGGCTTCGCGCGCCTCTTTGCCGCCGGGCGTGCCGTGGCTGAGCACGATCAGCCCCCAAGGGCCCTGCCCCTGAGGACGATAGACATGGCCAGCCAACTCGGCGCGGTGCGCGGGCGAATCGCCGCTCGCTGGCACCCAGACCGGAATGCGTGCATCCATGCGCTGCACCGCTGGCTCGGCAGCGCCAGCCATGGGCATGGCCAGCGCAGCCGACAGCAGGACTGGCGGCAAGCAGGTGAGGAAATGGCGACGCGACATGATTGACAGCCTCTGCCCGCTTACATGCGGAATACGCCGAAGCGCGTGTCCTCAATCGGCGCATTGCGCGCGGCAGCCAGACCCAGCGCCAGCACGCGGCGCGTGTCGGCGGGATCGATCACACCGTCGTCCCAGAGACGCGCCGTCGCGTAATAGGGATGGCCCTGATCTTCATACTGCTGGCGGATAGGCGCCTTGAAGCGCTCCTCCTCTTCGGCACTCCAGCTGCCGCCCTTGGCCTCGATGCCGTCGCGCTTGACGGTGGCCAGCACGCTGGCCGCCTGCTCGCCGCCCATGACGCTGATGCGCGCGTTGGGCCACATCCAGAGGAAACGGGGCGAATAGGCGCGGCCGCACATGCCGTAGTTGCCCGCGCCAAAGCTGCCGCCGATGATGATGGTGAACTTCGGCACCGCAGCCGTGGCCACAGCCGTGACCAGCTTGGCGCCGTGGCGGGCAATGCCTTCGTTCTCGTATTTGCGCCCGACCATAAAGCCCGTGATGTTCTGCAGGAACACCAACGGAGTCTTGCGCTGGCAGCACAGCTCGATGAAGTGCGCGCCCTTGACGGCCGACTCGCTGAACAAGATGCCGTTGTTGGCGATGATGCCGACCTGCATGCCCTCGATGCGTGCAAAGCCGCAGACCAGGGTGTTGCCGAAGCGGGCCTTGAACTCGTCGAACTGGCTGCCGTCCACGATGCGGGCAATGATCTCGCGCACATCGAAGGGCTTGCGCGTATCGACGGGAATCACGCCATACAGCTCTTCGCTCTCAAAGAGGGGCGCCGCTGGCGCATGATCGGCCTGTGACGCGGGCTTGGCCTTGTTCAGGTTCGCCACCGCCTGGCGTGCCAGCGCCAGCGCATGCAGATCGTTCTCGGCCAGATGATCGGCCACACCCGACAGACGCGTGTGCACATCGCCGCCGCCCAGGTCCTCGGCACTGACCACCTCGCCGGTGGCAGCCTTGACCAGAGGAGGGCCGCCCAGAAAGATGGTGCCCTGGTTCTTGACGATGATGGACTCGTCGCTCATGGCCGGCACATAGGCGCCGCCTGCCGTGCATGAGCCCATGACCACGGCGATCTGGGCGATGCCCTGGGCGCTCATATTGGCCTGGTTGTAGAAGATGCGGCCGAAATGCTCGCGATCGGGGAAGACCTCGTCCTGATTGGGCAGATTGGCACCGCCCGAATCGACCAGATAGATGCAGGGCAGACGGTTCTGCGCCGCCACTTCCTGGGCGCGCAGATGCTTTTTCACCGTCATCGGGTAGTAGGTGCCGCCCTTCACGGTGGCGTCGTTGCAGACGATCATGCAGTCCACGCCGCTGACGCGGCCCACGCCCACGATCACGCCGGCGCCCGGCGCATCGTTGTTGTACATATTGAGCGCGGCCAGCGGCGACAGCTCCAGAAACGGCGTGCCGGGGTCCAGCAGCCGCTGCACGCGCTCTCGCGGCAGCAGCTTGCCGCGCGCCACATGCTTGGCGCGTGCCGCCTCATTGCCACCCAGTGCGTTCTGATCGCAGCGTGCGTGCAGCTCATTGACCAGTGCCTGCATGGCGGCAGCGTTGGCCAGGAAATTTGCCGAACGCGGATTCAGTTGTGTACCCAGAATGCTCATCGCTTGCCCTTAAAAAATGATTGCCCCTGAGCGGCTGCGCCGCTTCCCCCTAGGGGGACGACGGCCTCGCGGCGGGGCGGCCCTTGCCGGCCGTCCCGTGCTTGGCACACGCCAGTTTCATGGGGTACGGCTCGTACTTTGCCGCTTGATAACTGATGTGAGAGCTTGGTTTTTTTCTTGCTCGGACACAGCACTGCCACGGCAGTTGAAGAAAATGCCTCATGCACGCTGTTGAAACTGTTCTGCTTGTCTTGCTGCTGGGAGCGCTGACAGGCATTGTGGCCCGCTATATACGGGCCATCCCCCTGCCTCTGATTCAAATCGCACTGGGTGCGCTGATTGCCTGGCCGCAAGCCGGTCTGCACATCGCGTTCGACCCCGAGCTGTTCCTGCTGCTGTTCATTCCGCCGCTGCTGTTTGCCGACGGCTGGCGCATCCCCAAGCGTGAATTCTTTGCGCTGGCCAAACCCATTTTGCTGCTGGCCCTGGGCCTGGTGCTGTTCACCGTGCTGGGCCTGGGCTATCTCATCCACTGGATGATTCCCGAGATTCCGCTGACCGTGGCCTTTGCCCTGGCCGCCGTGATCTCGCCCACCGATGCCGTGGCCGTTTCGGCCATCACGCGCAATCTGGGCATGCCCGAGAAGACCATGCATGTGCTGGAGGGCGAGTCGCTGCTCAATGATGCATCGGGCCTGGTGGCGCTGAAATTTGCGATTGCCGCCACGCTGACCGGCATGTTCTCCTGGGGCGAAGTCGCCAAGGAATTCACCTGGATGGCCGTCGGCGGCCTGGGTGTGGGTGCGCTGATAGGCTGGGGCTTCAGCCATGCGCGCGGCACCATCACACGCCGCCTGGGTGACGTCGCCGCCACGCAGATGGTGTTGCTGCTGGTGCTGCTGCCTTTTGCCGCCTATATCGTGGGCGAAAAAATCGGTGTCTCCGGCATTCTGGCTGCCGTGGCCGCAGGCATCGCCACCAATTTCGCCGACCTGGAGCGCAGCAGCTATATCAGCGAACGCCTGCAGACCGAAGGCACCTGGAGCATGGTGGAAGCTGCCTTCAACGGCGCCATCTTCCTGCTGCTGGGCCTGCAGCTGCCATCCATCATCGGCGTGCCGCTGCATCAGGCCGGCCATGACTGGTGGATTCTGGTCGGCTATGTGGCCGCGATTTCGTTTGCGCTGCTGCTGATGCGCTGGATCTGGCTGGTGCTGGGTGTGCATGGCTCGCTGCTGCGCGCCCACCGGCAAGGCAAGATGTCCGAGCGGCCCTCGCCA
Organism: Comamonas sp. GW821-FHT11H03; assembly: GCF_058807955.1. NCBI lineage: Bacteria > Pseudomonadati > Pseudomonadota > Betaproteobacteria > Burkholderiales > Comamonadaceae > Comamonas > Comamonas sp. GW821-FHT11H03. The sequence continues at coordinate 22,202 of NZ_JBXARF010000002.1, read as the reverse complement.
CTGCTGAACCTGGCCACCACGCTGGCCGGCATTCGCGGCGCGGTCACGCTGGCCGGTGCGCTGTCCGTGCCCATGCTGCTGAACAACGGCCAGCCCTTCCCGGGCCGCGACATGCTGGTCTTTCTCGCCACCGGCACCATTTTGTTCACGCTGGTGATCGGTGCCGTGGGCCTGCCCATCGTGCTGCGCCATCTGCCCCCGCACGAAGAGTCGCCCACCGTGCGCGAGGAGCGCCTGGCGCGCGAACAGGCCTGCATGGCGGCCATGGCCAAGCTCACGCTGAGCGAAGAGGAAATCCTGCGCCGCGACCCCGAATGGGTGGCGATGCGCCAGGAGGTCAACGGTCACCTGACCCAGGAGTACCGCAACCGCATCCAGTTGCTCGACGACGGCAGCGGCGCCGCGCAAAGCATAGAGCTGCTGCGCGAGGCGCCCGAAGTCGTGCGCCAGCGCAAGCTGCGCTATGTGATGGAGATCGAAACCCGCATCGAGTGCATTCATGCCGAGCGGGACTTCTACTACGCCGAAAGACAGGCCCACCGTATCAACGACGAGTCGCTGCGCAGTCTGGTCAGCGAGCTGGACATGCAGGAAATCGCCATGCGCAAGCGTCTGATCGTGGCGCGCCGCGCAGCGGGTCTGCCCACGGCCAGCACGCCGCCCAATCACTAGGCCAGAGACACCGAGGAAGGGCCGCACCGCACCGAGGGTGTCGCTCCCCTTGGGGGGCACCCGGCGCAGGGAAGGTGCGAAGCCGCTCAGGGGGTAGCGCATATTCAGGCCGTCTTGATGACGCGCAGATCCAGCAACTCGATCATCTCGTCGCGAATCTTGAACTTCTGGATCTTGCCCGTCACCGTCATCGGGAAGGCCTGGACAAAGCGGATATAGCGCGGCACCTTGTAGTGCGCGATCTGCCCCTTGCAGAAGTCGCGCACCTCATCCTCGCCGAGTTCCTGGCCGGGCTTGACAATGATCCACGCACACAGCTCCTCGCCATAGCGCACATCGGGCACGCCCACCACCTGCACATCCTGCACCTTGGGGTGGCGGTAGAGGAATTCCTCGATCTCACGCGGGTAGATGTTCTCGCCACCACGGATCACCATGTCCTTGATGCGGCCCACGATATTCACATAGCCTTCGGCGTCCATGGTCGCCAGATCGCCGGTATGCATCCACTGCTCGGCGTCGATGGCCTCGCGGGTCCTGGCCTCGTCTTCCCAGTAGCCGTGCATGACGGAATAGCCGCGCGTGCACAGCTCGCCCGACTGGCCCGGCGGCATGACCTCGCCCGTGGACGGATCCACAATCTTCACCTCCAGATGCGGCTGCACCTTGCCCACGGTGGCAACACGTCTTTCCAGAGGCGTGTCGGCATCGCTCTGGCAGCTCACGGGGCTGGTTTCCGTCATGCCGTAGGCGATGGTGATCTCGCTCAGATGCATGTCGCGCACCACGCGCTTCATCACCTCGATGGGACAGGGCGAGCCGGCCATGATGCCGGTGCGCAGCGTGGACAGATCGAACTCGACAAAGCGCGGATGATCGAGCTCGGCAATGAACATGGTGGGCACGCCGTGCAGACCCGTGCATTTCTCGGCCTGCACCGCTTCCAGCACCGTGAGGGGGTCAAAGCCGTCATTGGGATAGACGATGGTCGAGCCATGGGTGAAGCAGGCCAGATTGCCCAGCACCATGCCGAAGCAGTGATACAGCGGCACGGGGATGCACAGCCTGTCCTCGGGCGTGAGGCGCATGCATTCGCCAATGAAAAAGCCGTTGTTGAGGATGTTGCGGTGCGTCAGCGTCGCGCCCTTGGGAAAGCCCGTGGTGCCGCTGGTGAACTGGATATTGATGGGATCGTGGTTGCTGAGCGTGGCCGCAATCGCATCGATGCGCTCATCCGCACTGGTGCCCTGCGCCATCAGCTGCGAAAAGCGCAGCATGCCGGGCTGTTCGGCGTCCAGATCCACTGCACCTGTGCCGCTCGCACAGCCGGCCGCACCTGAGCCGGCTGCGCCTGAGCAGGCCGCGTCAATCCACACCACGGTGCGCAAGGTCGGCAGGCGTTGGGATTGCAGCTGGCCTGGCGCGCAGCTCGCCAGCTCGGGCGCCAGCTCGCGCAGCATGCCCAGATAGTCGCTGGTCTTGAACCGCGGCATGGATACCAGCGCCTTGCAGCCCACCTTGTTGAGCGCATATTCGACTTCGGCGGTGCGATAGGCCGGATTGATATTGACCAGCACCAGACCCACCTGAGCCGTGGCCAGCTGCATCAGCACCCACTCGGCATTGTTATGGCTCCAGATACCCACCCGGTCGCCTTTGACCAGCCCTTGCGACAACAGCGCGCTGGCCAGCTGGCGCGCGGCCACATGCAGCTGGGCATAGCTGTAGCGCAGACCCTGATGACGGCTGACCAGCGCATCACGCGAGCCCTGGCGCGCGGCCATTGCCGCAAAAAAATCGCCAATCGTCTGCTCGATCAGCGGCACATCCGTGCGCCCCTTGGCATAGCTGGCGGTCAGCACGTTCACTTGCGATGGCATGGTCTTGTGTCTCCTTGCGTGCCGGCAGCCACCTGCGAACTGGCTGCGCAGCGTCCATTCAGCACCGTTTTCTGCGCCTCAGAATAAGGGCAAGCCCTGTCCAGAAGAGGTCACAAAGGTTGCAATAATTGCCAAATGCTCACCCCCTCCCTGGTCAAGACTCCACTGCCACACCATGCCAGTTCCGTGCTCAAATCGCACCCGGCAATTACCCCCATGGCGTTTGTTCAAGCCATTGTCCGCGCCTATGAAGCAAGGCAGATGTCAGCGCTAGGCGCTCTGCAAAAGGCACAAATCCCGCCAGATCTGGTTGACGATGCCGACGAGCGCATCACGGCCCTGCAGATGGAGGCACTTTCCGACGCAGCCATGCGCGAGCTGGACGATGAAGCCTTGGGCTGGTTCGAGCGCCGCCTGCCCTGGGGCAGCTACGGCATGCTGGCGCGTGCCAGCATCAGCGCTCCGCAACTGGGCCTGGCGCTGGCGCGCTGGTGCCGCCATCACGGACTGATTGCGCAGGACATACAGCTTCAGCTCAGCGAGCAAGCCGGCATTGCCACCCTCACCCTGCATGAAAGCCGCCCGCTGGGGGACATGCGCGAGTTCTGCATGGTATCGGTGCTGCGCAATATCCACGGCTTTGCAAGCTGGCTGATCAACGAACCGATCAGCCTGCTGCATGCCAGCTTTCCGTTTTCCGAGCCCGCACATGCCAGCGTCTACAAGGTGCTGTTCGCACCGGGCAGCATCGCTTTTGATGCCCCCGTCGCCAGCCTGCAGTTTGAAGCACGCTGGCTGCAGGCGCCTCTGGCGCGCGACGAGGCGGCCCTCAACCGCATGCTGCAGCGCGCCTTGCCGATCCAGGTGCGCCCCTACCAACGCGAGAAGACTCTGGTGCAGCGAGTGCGCCATCTGCTGGCCGCCAGCGGGGAAGAGCAGCAGACAGCTGAAACGCTGTCCCGCCAGCTGCATCTGTCCCAGCGCAGCCTGCACCGCCAGCTCAAGGAAGAAGGTATTTCGCTGCAGTCCCTCAAGGACGATATCCGGCGTGAGCGTGCGATTGCGCTGCTGCTGCGCACCAGCCGCCCCATCAAGCGCGTGGCCCAGGCCTGCGGCTTTCTCAACGACAAAAGCTTTATCCGCGCCTTTCGCCTCTGGACAGGGCTGTCCCCTTCGGAATTTCGCAAAACCGCCGGCCAGCGTGCCGTCTGACGCAAGGAACTCTCCATGCAGGAATCCTCAGAAAACTGGTGCCCAATCGCCGACGGGATATGGACACTCAACTATCACTTCAGCAATGCGGGACTCAAGGTCAGCACACGCATGACGGTGATCCGGCTGGCCGACGGCAGCCTGTTCTCGCACTCTGCAGTGCCACTGACAGACGGGCAGAAAGCGGCGCTCGACGCCCTGGGACCGCTGCAGCACATCGTCGCCCCCAGCGCCATGCACCACTTGTTCGTGGGCAAACTGGCAAGGCTTTATCCACAGGCCCGGATCTATGGCACACAGGGCGTGCTGAGCAAGCGCCCGGACCTGCCGCTGCTGGAGCCCTTGCCGCCGGACTCCGAAGCCCCTTGGGCAGGCGAGCTGCAATGCCTGCCACTGGACGGCCTTCCCTTGCTCGACGAGACGCTGTGGTTCCATCCGGCCAGCGGCAGCCTCATCGCCACCGACGTGCTGCAATGCTGGAAGGGACCGCTGAGCATGCCGGTACGCATGTATCTGGGCCTGACGGGCGGGCATGAGCGCCTGACCGTGCCGCGCACCGTGCGCCTGCTGGTCAGGGACCGGGCCGCCGTGCGCAACTGGGTGAAGCGGCTCGAAAGCTGGCCCGTACAGCGCGTGATCCTGCTGCACAACAGCGTGATCGACGATCAGCCCATGAAGAAGCTGCGCGAGGCGCTGTCGATCTGGGACTGAGCTTTAGCGCAGGTCGTGCTCGTCGACATCGCCGGCCGAGGCGCTGGCGGCACTCCTGCGCACGGCATCGAACATGGCGGGCAGATCGCCCATGTCGCCGAACACGCAGGCGGCGCCAGCCTCGAGCAACTGCTCTGCCGTGGCATGACCCTGATCGGCTGGGAAATAGCCCCAGACGGTGGCACCGGCGGCCACGCCGGCCTGAACGCCGGTCATGGTGTCCTCGATCACCAGACATTTGGCCGGATCGGCCTTCAGCGCCTTTGCCGCTGCCAGATAGACATCCGGAAAGGGCTTGCTGCGCGGCATTTCATGGCCGCTGTAGACATGGCCTGCAAAATAAGGCTCCATGCCCACCTTGGCGAGCTGCATCTCCACCTTGGCACGGTCCGCACCGGAGGCGCAGGCAATGCGCCCGTTGCACAGCGCATGAATCTGCCTGACCGCTTCCAGCGCGCCATCGATGGCCACCAGCTCGGCACGCAGGGCGGCATTGCGGCGCTCGTAGAACTCGGCCATCCAGGCATCGGTCAGCGGCTTGCCGGTATGGGCCTCGATCACGGCCGCCTGGCTGCGCACCGTCTTGCCGATGAAGTCGCGCGTGCACTGCTCCTGGCTGATGGCCCAGCCGGATTCATTGAGCATGGTGCACAGCACGCGATTGGTGATGGATTCGCTGTCCACCAGCACACCATCACAGTCGAAAAGCACAGCGTCAAAAGCAGTCATGGAAGCATTACCAGCGTATCAGGGGATGCAAAAAAGGCGCCCAACGGCGCCTCGGATCAAAAAACAGAGGGCGTGATTATGCGCTCATGCCCCTTTTCGAGTTCAGGGGAAGGACACTCCGGCCAGCGGATGAATCATCCATGCGCTGTTCTTGGCGTAGATGGTGCTGGTCTTGTTGTCGGCGGTCATGATGCCGCTGAAATAGAAGAAGCCGTTGGCCGCATTGGCATTCATATTGCTCAGCTGGGTCGTGAGCGCGTCATTGACTGACGAGGCCTCGACCAGATACTCGATGGCGCCATTCTGCGCCGAGCTTTTCTCGAAGACATCCACATAGTTCATGTTCAGCGGGTCGCTGCCCAGACCCTGCGTGCCACGGATGAACCAGCCGTCCGCACCCTTCTGGGCCAGGCGCGTTCTCATCGCTGCCGCATCGGCGGCCGAAGATGCGCTGGGGAGCTTGTCGACCTGATAGGTATAGGTGACGCTGTCGTTGCGCTTGGCATACAGGCTGAACAGCTCGTTGTTGATGATCTGGGGACCCAGATAGCGATAGCCTTCGGCGCCCTGGCCGTTCAGCTCCGTGGCAAAGGCTTCGGCAGTCGTGGCCACCGGCGTCACCGTTCTGTAGCTGAACTGGTCGCTGCGGCTGTGGTCCTTGACATAGACGCTGCGGATATCGCTGACATCGCTGAACACGGCGTCGGACTTGTACATATAGCCGCTGCTGCCCTGTTGGTTCAGCTGGGCCAGAAAGGCGGTGCGCGACGGCTGCGCCGCAGGATTGACATAGCTGAACTTGCGCCCTGCATGCGCGGTATCCGTGAGATAGAAGTCGCCGATCTCCGCACCGGTCGAAGTGATCGATCCTGCCAGAGAACTGAACAGCACATAGCCGTCCGCACCCATGCTGTTGGCGGCATCCAGCATCTGTGCATGGCTGGTAGCGGTCTGAGCGCCCATCTTGTAGGTCCCCGTGACGGCCTGATTGCCGGTGCCACCATCAGTACCGCCACCATTGCCGCCGCCGTTGTCCCCGCCTCCCGTACTGCCGCCGCCTTCGGAGCCGCCTCCTGAGCCTGTGCCGCTGCCTCCGTCTCCGCCACCACCACCACCACAGGCGGCCAGGGTGGAAATCAGCAGCAGGGCTGCGGTTCTACGAGTGATTTGCTTGAGAGATGGCACGGGCTTGCTCCTCGGTCTTGATGTTGGTTGAAAATGTCCATATCCCGACACTGAGATAGCCATCAGCGTCGCCTTACATGCATTGTCAGAAGGCTTTCGCGCAGATCGCTCCCTACCGAGGAGGGGTCTTTGTTACCAAGCCCAAAGGAAGGCTCATGCCCGATCTACTGCAAATCCTGAGCACCACTCAACTGGGCGCACAGCCCTATGCGCTGGTGGTGGATGATCACCCGCTGGTCGCGGAAGGTGCAGCGCATGTGCTGATGACCAGCGCCGGCGTGCAGCGGGTGCGCTGCGCGGCGCACGGCAATGAGGCGCTGGCCATGATTGCTGCGCTGGGCGAGCCCGTCATCACCGTTATGGACTTCTGGCTGGAGGACGGTGCATCTCTGGAATTTGTGCACAGTATTCTGGCCTTGGCTCCTGGCACACGCATTCTGGTGACCAGCGGCGACAAGCACCCGGCCATCGTCAGCAAGGCCGCAGCCGCAGGTGTGCATGGCTTTGTGCACAAAAGCAGTCCGTCTCACGAATTCCAGGCAGCAGTGCTAGCCCTGCTGAGCGGCCGCACCTGGTTTGAGGCCCAGCCTCCCATCCCCACCGCCCCTCCGGCGCCAGCTGCGGGCAGCATCCTGCATATGAGCGCCAGAGAGCTCGGCATCACTGCCCGCCAGGCACAGGTGCTGAGCCTGTTGCTGCAGGGCAAGCCCAACCGCGCCATTGCACAGGCACTGAACCTGTCCGAATACACAGTCAAGGAACATGTCACCGCCCTGCTTCAGCGCCTGGGCGCCAGCAACCGCGTGGCGCTGATCACGCGCATGCGAGGCATAGAGGTCGACTTGGGCTAAGGCTGGCGGATCGCCATGCAGCGGGCCAGCACCGCATGCAGCTGGTCGGGCTGCAGCGGCGTCGCCAGGGCCAGATAGCCCTGATCCTGCACCTGCTCCAGCATTTCCTCGTCGCCGCTCATCAAAGCACCGCTGGCTTGCGGACGCTGATCCAGAAGCAGCATCAAACACTCAAGCCCGCTTGCGCCATCCTTCAATCGCTGGTCGCACAACACAAAGTCTGGCCACAATCCATCGGCCAGCAGTTGCTGCGCCTCAACCAAGCTGCGCGCTCTTTGCACCTGCACACCCCAGCTCTGCAAGATCTGCACCAGCACCGGGGCCAGCTGCGCATCGTTTTCCACGACCAGGCAGTGCCCCTGCAAGGGGGCGAACCACTGCGGCCCAGTCAATATCGGCGGTGCCGGCAGCACAGACGATGCCTGCCACTGCTCGGCATCCTGCGGCCAGCGCAGCCAGAAACATGACCCCGTTCCCGGCCGCGACTGAACCCCGCATTCCACACCCAGCCGCTGCGCCGCCAGTGCCACCACGGACAGGCCCAGGCCACGCCCGCGCAATGGCGCCGGCACGCCATCCCTGGCATCGCGCTGCTGGCGTGCAGGGCTGCGATAGTGACGCATGAAGACCTGTGCGCATTCCTGCTCGCTCATGCCACAACCGCTGTCCCACACCTGCAAAAGCCAACGTCCCTGCCTGTGCCGCAGCGCCAGCAGCACCCCGCCCTGGTCGGTGTAGCGCAGCGCGTTTTGCAGCAGATTGAAAACCATCTGCCGCAGCAGTACCGCATCCGTGCACAGTGCCGGCATATGGGCTGGTTGCCTCACGCGCAGACGCAGACCGCGCTGCGCTGCTTCGCGCGCGAACAGGCGCCGGGCTTCGTCGAGCACCGCACTCATGGATACCGCCTGCCATTGCGGTGCGAAGCTGTCGCCCTCCAGTCGCGACAGATCCATCAGGTCGTTGAACATGGAGCCCAGATCGCGCGTGCAGGCCTGCATCTCCTGCAGCAGCTGCGCCAGATCGTCATCCTGATTGCGCTGATGAGCGGCTTGCAGCATCAGGCCCATGGCATGCAGGGGTTGCCGCAGATCGTGGCTGGCGGCGGAGATAAACCAGTTCTTTTCGGCCAGCGCATTCTCTGCCTGCTCCTTGGCTTCGCGGTAGCGCTCCGCCAGTGCCTGACGCTCCAGCTCGTGCGCCATCTGCTGCTGCACAAAACGCCGCGCCCCCCAGGCGTGGCGGGCAAGTATGGCGCCGTACAGCAGCAGCAGCGGCAACAGATAAGGGCCTTTGTGCGGAAAGTAATGCAGCGTGCACAGCAACATCGGCAAGTAGATGCCCGCCATGAAGGCCGCGAACACCTGCGGCACCGGCGCCAGAAAAGTGGCGGCCGATGCCATCACGCCCAGCAGCACCAGATAGATCAGCAGGCGCAGCTCACTATGGCTGCCACTCCAGGTAAAGGCCAGCACGCTGACCCAGAGCAGGCCGTTGATCAACGCGGCCAGCGCCAGCTGTCGCTGCCAGGCTGTCAATGCCGCCTGCAGTCGCGATGGCTCCCAGTCGCGCGCCGACCGCCACTGGCGATGCAGGCTGCGGCGAAACAGCAAAAAGCCCAGCGCCATGACGATCATCAACCCCCACCACCAGGCCAGCCCAGCGCTGACGGCTGGGCTGTTGCGGGTACTGACCCACAGCAGCAGGGCCGGAATCAGCAATGCGGCGATTTCGGAGGAGCCACGCGAAGCCAGTGACTGCAGCAGGCGCAGACCGGCCTGCAGCCGGGTCGACTGCGCCGAATCGACTTCAGAATTGGTCGCCATCGACGTAGAACCAGCGCCCACCCTCGAGCACAAAGCGGCTGCGCTCATGCAGGCGCACGGCACGACCCGACAGACGATAGCGGGCGACGAATTCGACCTCCGCAGAGGCATCGCCGGTCGGCTGAAACTGCTTCACATCCAGCCCCAGCCATTGGGTGGCAGCATCAAAGTCGAGCTGCAACGGGCGCTGGCTGGCATGCCAGGTGGCTTGCAAATATTCCTGATTCTCAGACACGAAGGCCGTATAGCGCGAGCGCATCAGCGCCTCGGCATCGGGAGCGGGCCGGGCATCCCAGTGGTCGATATAGCGGCCGCAGCAATCGGCATAGGCCAGCAGCCGCCCTTTGGCATTCTTGCGTCCACAGGGACAGTCCCGCTTGTTCTCGGCTTCTTTCACAACTTTGGCAGTCTTGATTGGCAATGCTGCATTGTCGGCCAAGTCGAACAACGAGCAAGCCGGCTTGCGCAGTCCGTCACCTCATTGCACAGTAGCGGCAGTTCAAAGCTCGCTGCTCAAAGGCTTTCCTATGTTCTCCATGGCAGCTCCCTGGTGGGAGTTCGTGATTCGCGGTACTACTGTCTACCTGTTTCTGCTGGTGTTTCTGCGCCTGACCGGCAGGCGCCAGACCGGCCAGTACGCACCTTTCGATCTGGTGTTGCTGCTGATTCTTTCCAACGCAGTACAGAACTCCATGAATGCGGGCGACAACTCGCTGATCGGCGGCCTGATCAGCGCCAGCACGCTGCTGGCCTGCCATGCGCTGCTCTCCCGCCTGAGTTACCGCTTTGCAAGGCTTCGCAGGCTGGTGAATGGCAAACCCAAGGTCCTGATTCACCAGGGCATTGTCCAACCCAGTCTGATGACGCAGGAGCAGATCACCGCCGAAGACCTGGCGGCGGCCCTGCGCTCCAATGGCTGCCTCAACGCGCATGAGGTGGAGCGCGCCACGATCGAGACCAACGGCCAGATCACCGTGGTGCTGCGCAAGCGCAGCATGGCTGAGCTGGGGGAGGCCTGAGAGCCTCGAAGCGTCAGAGCGTGCCTACGCTCTCAGTGCAGGCCGTCCAGAAACTGCCTGATGGCCGCATTCACGGGTTCCGGATGCGTGAGGTTGGCCGCATGGCCCGCGCCGGCCACATCCACCCACTGGGCCTGGGGCAAGCCCTTGAACATGGCCCGCGCACGCTCCACGCCGATGGCCGCATCCTTGTCGCCATGAATCACCAGCGCAGGCACCTTGATTTCGGCCAGGCGCGGGCTGATGTCATCGCGCAGCGCCAGCGTCGCAAAGCTCTGTCCCAGGTTGATCGGCGAGGCCTGCTTCCATTTGGCACGCCACTGCTCGGCACCCGGCCAACCCTGGCCCAGAATCGTGTGCTCCACGATGGTGGCCATGTCATCCGACAGCCCATGCTCCATCCAGGCCTTGAGCAGCGCCTCATGGTGCGGCATCTGTTCGGGATCCTCCAGCATCGCCTGGGTATCTATCAGCACCAGCGCGCCCACGACATCCGGATGAATCAGCGCGCAGCGCAGCGACAGATAGCCGCCTTGCGACATGCCCACCAGCACCGCTTTTTCCACACCCAGATATTTGAGCAAGGCCGCCAGATCGTCGGCCGAGTCATAGTAGCTGAACGCTTCGCAATGCTCGGGGTCTGCCGTCTGCCCGTGACCACGCTCGTCCCAGCTGATGCAGCGATACAGCCCCTGCAAGGCCTGCACCTGTGGCTCGAACATGGTGTGATCCATGAGCAGGCCGTGCGAGAACACAATGGCCGGGCCACGCCCTCCCGTGTCCTCGTAGTAGATATTCTGACCATTGACCTGGGCAAAAGGCATGCGGTGGACTCCTGCTGCAAATGGTTGAAACCCCTGGGGAAACTCCCCCCAACTGAGCACATCCTAAGCAGGCCGTATCACATCGGCAACCGGCCCGTCCCCTGATGTGCCACAGCCTCGTGCACAGCAGTTGACAACGGCGGGCTTTTGCCGCCAGGCACAGATCAGGCCAGCGCCCGCTGGATCAATATCTTCTGCACATCGCTGGTGCCTTCGTAGATCTGGCACACGCGCACATCGCGATAGATGCGCTCCACGGGGAAGTCACTCACCACGCCATAGCCGCCCAGGGTCTGGATGGCGGCGCTGCATACGCGCTCGGCCATCTCGCTGGCAAAGAGCTTGGCCATGGCGGCTTCCTTGAGGCAGGGAAGACCCGCATCACGCAGGCTGGCAGCATGCCAGATCAGTTGCCGGGCCGCTTCAATTTGCGTGGCGCATTCGGCAAGCCTGAAGCCCACGGCCTGATGGTTGAAGATGGGCTGGCCAAAGCTCTCGCGCTCCTTGCTGTATTGCAGCGCGCATTCAAAGGCCGCACGCGCCATCCCCACGCTTTGCGCAGCAATGCCGATACGCCCGCCCTCCAGTGCGGACAGCGCAATCCTGTAGCCCTCGCCCTCGGCCCCGATCAGGTTCGATGCGGGAATGCGGCAGTTCTCGAAATTGATCTGCGCTGTATCGCTGCTGTGCTGGCCCAGCTTGTCCTCCAGACGTGCCACCTGGTAGCCGGGATTGCCGGTGGGCACGATGAAGGCGCTCATGCCTTTTTTACCCGCCGCCTTGTCGGTGACGGCGATGACGATGGCTACATCGCCATTCTTGCCGCTGGTGATGAACTGCTTGACTCCGTTGATGACGTAGTCGCCACCATCGCGCACGGCCGTGGTCCTCAGCGCCGAGGCATCGCTGCCCACATGGGGCTCGGTCAGGCAGAAGGCACCCAGCATCTGGCCCTGCGCCAGCGGACGCAGCCATTGCTCCTGCTGGCCGGCATTGCCGTACTTCATGAGGATGGCATTGACCGGGCAATTGGTCACGCTGATGACGGTACTGGTGCCGCCATCGCCAGCGGCAATTTCCTCGAGCACCAGCGCCAGGCTCACATAGTCCAGGCCCGCACCGCCGAGTTCCTCGGGCACGCAGATGCCATAGGCACCGAGCGCGGCCAGTCCCTGGTGCACGTCCTTGGGGAACTCGTGCTCCTTGTCCCAGCGCGCGGCATGGGGTGTGATCTGCTCGCGCACAAAATCGCGCAAAGCGTCGCGGATCATTTCCTGGTCCTGATTCAGCAGCATGTTGTCTCCGATATTTATAGCTATATGCCCGTTGTCCAGCCTGGGCTAGGCGTCTAGAAGCTTGATGTATCTGCCGTCGTGGCGCAGCAGCTGACCACGGTCTTCGGGCTTGACCTGCGCCAGGGCCTGCATCAGCCCCTGCACGCTTTGAGCCACCGACAGCGGGGCCGCAGCACCGCCCATCTCGGTCTGCACCCAGCCCGGGTCCAGCGCCAGCAGCGTCAGGCCCGGCCATTGGCGGCAGGCCGAGACCACGGCCATATTGAGCGCAGCCTTGCTGACGCGGTACAGCCAGGCGCTCTCGTCCGCATCGGCCAGCAGGGACATGCCGCTGGAGAAGGCGCCGATCACGCCGCCAGCCTCCTGCACCATGGGAGCAATCTGCGGCAGGGCCTGCATAAAGCCCAGCACATTGCTGTGCATCACCAGATCGAACTGCTGCTGGGTGGGCGGCACGCCTGCGGCATGACTGTCCCAGACGCCGGCCACGTAAAGCGCGACATCGATGCTGGCCCCGTCGAGCTGCCATGCCAGGCCGCTGACGCTGGCAGGATCTGCCAGATCGACCTGCAGCACCCGAGCGCCCTGTGCCTGCAGCTCGACCATGTCTTCAGCCTTGCGCACGGTGGCTATCACCTGGTGGCCCTGCGCCAGATAGGCCTCTGCCAGGGCTCGCCCCAGGCCGCGTGATGCGCCTAAAATCAGTATCAAAGCCATAGCTATTTGCGCCTATGAGTGTTGGGTTTCAAAACGTTTTGCATCCAGAATCCTTTCATGACAAGCGCTGTCAGCTATCAATTTTTCTTGATCTGCTCGGCGGCAATCATGGCGCCATAGCGGGCCACCATGCTTTCCTGCGATTCAGGCTGCGCGGTCAGCCCCATTTGGGCATGGATGATCTGATTGAGCGTGGGCATGACGTTGCGTGCCACCTTGGCTTCCTCGCTCCACAGGCGCGAGCGCATCATCGCCTTGGCACAGTGCAGATAGGCTTCCTGCACACGGACTTCGATCACCAGCTTGGGGCGGAAATGATCGCTGGCGAACAAGGCCGTGTAATGCGCCTCGTCACGCAGCTGGGCCGTGCCGTTGACACGCAGGGTTTCGTCGAAGCCCGGCACAAGGAACAGCAGGCCCAGGCGCGGGTCGTCGAGCAGATTGCTCAGGCTGTCCAGCCGGTTGTTGCCGCCCGCATCGGGAATGAGCAAGGTATTGGCGTCCGGTGCCTTGACGAAGCCAGGCTTGCCGCCTCGTGGCGAGGCATCGAGCAAGGCGCCGCCCGCACCGCCCGTGGCCATGACCAGAAACGGCGACAGCGCGATAAAGCGCAGGCAATGCCGATCCAGCTCCCACTGCTGCTTGAGCAGCGCCCGCTCGGCAGGAGGGTCGTACAACTGCAGCAGTTGTTCGCGCGAAGTGATCATGAAGCCAGGACCTCCTCGGGACGGTCGTTGCGGTGAATGGCGGCGTACAGCGACAGGAACTCGTTCCAGGAAGGGTCGAAGCTCAGGCTGAGCTCGCCCTCCAGCTCAGGCACATGCTGGCGGCCCAGCTGTGCGGCCAGCTGCACCGCATGGGCAGGGTCTTCCACATAGTAGGTGGCCACGCGGGCACTCATGTTTTCCACACGCGAGAAGGCAAGAATGCCGCGCTGCTCGCGGCTGAGTTGTTCATCCAGCGCATCCTGGGCATCGCGCACGCCATCCAGCTCCTGCTGGCTCGAGAAGCTGAAGCGCCACTCCATGAAGTGCGACAGATCGGCGCGCGTGGCCACGGCGTTGGCACCGTCGTGGAACGTCAGGATGTCGGGCGGAGCCTCCTCGTCGGCATCCTGCGCGCGCACCTCCAGAGAAAGCCAGCGGTCGCTGTCCTCCTTGGGGAATTCATAGCTGCGGCCCAGCTGCTGGCGGATAAAGCCATCGAACAGCGGCGGGAACTCCGACAGCAGTGCGGAGCCGTAGACATCGGCCGCGGCCTCGGAGGCAAACTCGACCGGGCCCACGCGCACGGAAAAATCCCACTCGCCCAGCACATGGTCCAGCATGATGAAAGCCATGTGCTGCGCATGCTCGGCCAGGTCCCTGGCAATGGGCTTCTCGAACGAGAGCTTGAGGCCGATGATGCCGCCCGCATCGTAATAGCCCACGCGGATATCCGAGCAGGCCAGCTCGAAGCCGTCCATGCGCATGCCGAAGTTGCTGCCCAGCGCGCGGCTGCGAAACGCCTGCACGCTGTAATGCTCGAAACGCGGCGCCTGGCGGACCAGTGCCTGGGCATTCTCGAACTGCGCCGTGTTGCCATGGGCCGAGATCACCAGACGGGAGCCTGCCTCCCCGAGCTTGCCTTCCAGCTCCAGACTCAGGCCCGGCGCATATTGGTGCAGCAACTCGTTGGAGCTTTCCACAAACTCATGGCGATCGAGCTCCTCCAGCTGACTGAGCTGGTTGGAAAAATCGCCCCAGAAAGCATCAATCTGCTGCGGCTCCAGCGGCTTGATGGTCTCGCTCTCGTCGTGGTGAATGTCTGCGCTCATGAATGATTTCCGCAATGTGAGCTGCACACATTCAGCGCGAATGCGTGCAATCCGTTGAACATGCGTTCACTGTAGAGCAAACTGGTGACGATTCTGAGCAAATAGCGTCAGATCAGCTCAACGGCCATGGCCGTGGCCTCGCCGCCGCCGATGCACAGCGTGGCCAGGCCCTTCTTCTTGCCGCGTGTCTTCAGTGCGTGCAGCAGGGTGACCAGAATGCGCGCGCCGCTGGCGCCAATCGGGTGTCCGAGAGCGCAGGCGCCGCCGTTGACGTTGACCTTGTCATGTGAGACCTTGAGATCGGCCATCAGCGCCATGGGCACCACGGCAAAGGCTTCGTTGATTTCCCACAGGTCCACATCCTCCACCGCCCAGCCGGCCTTCTTGAGCGCCTTTTCGGTAGCGCCCACGGGCGCGGTGGTGAACCACTCGGGGGCCTGCGCAAAGGTGGCGTGCGAGACGATGCGCGCCAGTGGCTTGCAGCCCAGCTGCTTGGCCGTGGACTCGCGCATCAGCACCATGGCTGCTGCGCCATCGTTGATGCTGGAGCTCGACGCCGCCGTGATGGTGCCGTCCTTCTTGAACGCAGGCTTGAGGCTGGAGATCTTGTCCAGCTTGGCCTTGGCCGGGCCTTCGTCCAGGCTGACGGTCACGTCGCCCTTGCGGGTCTTGACGGTGACGGGCGTGATTTCGGCATCGAAGGCACCGCTTTGCGCTGCGGCCTGGGCGCGCTGCACGCTGGCAATGGCAAAGGCGTCCTGCGCTTCACGCGTGAACTGGTATTTGGCGGCGCAGTCCTCACCGAAGGTGCCCATGGTGCGGCCGGCTTCATAGGCGTCCTCCAGACCGTCGAGCATCATGTGATCGAAGATCTTGTCGTGTCCCATTCGGTAGCCGCCACGCCCCTTCTTGAGCAGGTAGGGCGCATTGGTCATGCTCTCCATGCCGCCGGCAATCATCACATCGCGGCTGCCGGCGATGAGCTGGTCGTGCGCCAGGATGGTCGCTTCCATGCCGGCGCCGCACATCTTGGACAGGGTCACGGCGCCCGTGCTTTGCGGCAGGCCGCCCTTGAAGCCGGCCTGACGAGCCGGAGCCTGGCCCTGGCCGGCCATCAGGCAGTTGCCGAACAGCACTTCCTCCACCAGCTCGGGCCGGATGCCGGCACGCTCGACTGCGGCCTTGATGGCTGCGCCACCCAGGTCATGGGCGGCCAGATCGGAAAAATCGCCCTGGAACGCGCCCATGGGAGTGCGGGCGGCGCTGACGATGACTACGGGATCCTGATGCATGGTTTGTCTCCTTCAGAAATGGAGGGTTGTGATCTGCCTCTTCAAGCGAGGCTATTGGCGGGAATGGCGAAACGCTGCGTGTCCAGTCCGGCGTCGCCGGCATGCAGAAAGCGGCTGCGCTCGTAGGGGAACACGTCCAGGAAATGACCGTCACGGATACGGCTCTGGTGACCACGCCAGAACTCGGCCTCCAGCAGGTCGGCGTGATGGCGCATGAAGATGTCGCGCACGGCCGGATGGCCCAGCAAAAAAGGTCCGAAAGTCTCGGGAAAGACATCCCTGGGGCCGACCGAATACCAGATGTCGCCCGACATCTCCTCTTCCTCGGTTCGCGGCTGCGGCACCTGGCGGAAGTTGCAGTCAGTCAGGTATTCGATCTCGTCATAGTCGTAGAACACCACCTTGCCGCCACGCGTGACGCCAAAGTTCTTCCACAGCATGTCGCCGGGAAAGATATTGGTGGCCACCAGGTCCTTGATGGCATTGCCGTATTCGAGAATCGCGCGCTCCATGGCAGCGCGGCGCTCCGGCTTGGTATCTGCCTCGGCCAGGCACTCCATCAGAAACAGGTTCAGCGGCACCAGACGGCGCTCGATGTAGAGATGGCTGATGATGACTTCCACCTGCCCGTCGCCATCACGGTCGCTGATCTCGATCTGCTCGGGAGCCTGGGCGTGCAGCTCGGCCAGCAGTTCATCGCTGAAACGGTCTCTGGGAAAAGCCACTAGGCTGTACTCCATGGTGTCCGCCATGCGACCGCCGCGGTCATGCTTTTTGACCAGCTGGTACTTGGCCTTGACCTGGGGACGCGACACATCCTTGCTGCTGGCGATACGGTCCTTGATGAGCTTGAACACATAGGGGAAGCTGGGCAGATCGAACACCAGCATGACCAGGCCCTTGATGCCGGGCGCAATGCGCAGCTGATCGCTGGAATGGCGCAGGTGATGCAGAAAGTCGCGGTAGAACAGCGTCTTGCCCTGCTTGGCCAGACCCAGGGCGTTATAGATTTCCGCCTTGGGCTTGCGCGGCATGAGGCTGCGCAAAAAGCTCACATAGGCGCTGGGCACTTCCATATCCACCATGAAGTAGGCGCGCGCAAAGCTGAACAGCGCATGCAGGTCGTCCTCGCCGAACAGGGCCGCATGCAGTATGAGCTGCTCCTGCTCTCCATGCAGAATGGGGATCGCCAGCGGCAGCTCGGTATAGCCGGTGATGATCTTGCCCACCAGGTACGCCCCCTTGTTGCGATAGAACAGGCTGGACAGCACCTGAAGCTGGAAGTTGGCCCTGAGCGTCAGGCCCGCCAGCCTCTGGCGTATGCGCTCGGCCAGCAGGTGCACGTCGCGCTGCAGGTCTTCAAAGCGGCATTGCAGCTGCAGCTGCTCGAACAGGGTCTGCAGCGTCCCTTCGAGTTGGGCGAGGTTGCCGGGGTAGTAGGCTCGGTAGATGGGTACGGCACCCGGCGCGGTGTTTTCCAGATACTCGGTGCTGACGGCAGCACGCACGAAGATGAAGTCGTTCTGGAAATGGGTGCGATGCAAAATCTTGGTGGTGACCGAGTTGAAGAAGGTCTCGGCCAGTTCGGGTTGCAGATGGTCGACCATCAGCCCGATGTAATGCAGCTTGACCTGCTGCCAGACAGCCATGCTCTGCAGGCTGGCGGCAAACTCCTCTTCCAGCCTCTGGATGCAGGCACGCACCTGCCGGTCGTAGAACTCTATGCGTTCACGCTGAGCCTGCTGCTGGCCCGGCCAGTCCATGGTCTCGAAGCGCTGCTTGGCTCGGGCAGCTTCCGCACTGAACATGCGGTAATGCTGGTTGTAGCCGTGCATCAGGGCCTGCGCAATGGCATAGGCCTCGGGGGCGTCCAGTCGTTGCGGAAACATGGCGGGCCAGTCGCTCCAGATAAGTGAGCAGCACTCTCAAGCGGAACAAGCGGCACAGGCCTTGGGTCCGCTTGAGGGCACTGCAGCTGCGCAGCGGCAGCGATCAGTCGCGCTTGCGCGCAGCGACCTTCTCGACAGCCTTGTTGTAGACATCTTGCAGGCCGCCCACACCAGGCACGGTCATTTCGAGGTTGGTGATGTGGCCGTTGTTGAGGCTGTAGCACCAGCCGTGCAGAGTCACCTGCTGGCCGCGGGCCCAGGCGTCCTGCATCACGGTGGACTGGGCCACGTTGACCACCTGCTCGATGGCATTGAGCTCGCACAGCACATCGTGGCGGAACTGAGTGGAGATGCCTTCCAGCAGCTTGATGTGCTTGTCACGCACGTCGCGCACATGGCGGGTCCAGTTGTCCACCAGGCCCAGGCGCAGATTGTTCAGCGCCGCATACACGCCGCCGCAGCCATAGTGGCCCACAACCATCAGATGCTCGATCTTCAGATGATCGACCGAGTACTGGATGGTGGACAGGCAGTTCAGATCGCTGGGCACCACCACGTTGGCCACGTTGCGATGCACGAACACCTCGCCAGGCTCCAGACCCGTGATCTGGTTGGCCGGCACGCGGCTGTCCGAGCAGCCGATCCACATGTATTTGGGTTTTTGCTGCGCCATCAGTCCGGTAAAGAAACCAGGACGATCACGCTCCATCTGGTCTGCCCATTCGCGGTTGTGGACAAACAGTTCTTCGATGGAGGTCGTTGTCATGAAGCTATCCTTCTTTTTGTGGTTGAAAGAACGGCGCAGCTCCTGCTTTTTCAGCAGGTTTCAGCAAACAGCTCGCGACCTATGAGCATGCGGCGAATTTCGCTGGTGCCAGCGCCAATCTCATAGAGTTTCGCATCTCGCCACAGGCGACCGAGCGGATACTCGTTGATATACCCATTGCCGCCATAGATTTGCACGCCCTCGCCGGCCATCCAGGTGGCCTTCTCGGCGCACCACAAGATCACGCTGGCGCAGTCCTTGCGAACCTGGCGCACATGATCGGTTCCCAGAAGATCCAGGTTTTTAGCGACCGTATAGGCAAAAGAGCGGCCTGCTTGCAGCACGGTGTACATGTCTGCCACCTTGCCCTGGATCAGCTGGAACTCGCCGATGCTCTGGCCAAACTGCTTGCGGTCGTGGATATAGGGGACGACATTATCCATGACGGACTGCATGATGCCCAGCGGGCCGCCAGTCAGGACGGCACGCTCATAGTCCAGGCCGCTCATCAACACCTTGGCGCCCATGTTCAGGCCGCCCAGTATGTTTTCCGCCGGCACCTCCACGTTCTGGAACACCAGCTCGCCCGTATGGCTGCCGCGCATGCCCAGCTTGTCGAGCTTTTGCGCGATCGAGAAGCCCTTCATGCCCTTCTCGATCAGAAAGGCCGTCACGCCACGAGCGCCCATCTCCGGCTCGCTCTTGGCATAGACCACCAAGGTGTCGGCATCGGGCCCGTTGGTGATCCACATCTTGCTGCCATTGAGCAGGTAATAGCCGCCCTTGTCCTCGGCCTTGAGCTTCATGCTGATGACATCAGAGCCGGCGCCGGGCTCGCTCATGGCCAGTGCCCCCACATGCTCGCCGCTGATGAGCTTGGGCAGGTACTTGGCCTTTTGCGCCTCGCTGCCGTTGCGATTGATCTGATTCACGCACAGATTGCTGTGAGCGCCATAGGACAGGCCCACCGAGGCACTGGCGCGCGAGATTTCCTCCATCGCCACCATATGCGCCAGATAGCCCATGTCGGCACCGCCATACTGCTCGGATACGGTGATGCCGAGCACGCCCAGTTCGCCGAACTTGCGCCACAGATCCATGGGGAACTGGTCGCTGCGGTCGATCTCGGCCGCGCGCGGAGCAATCTCGCTCTGGGCAAATTCACGCACCGCGTCGCGCAGCGCATCGATGTCTTCACCGAGCTGGAAGTTCAGTCCGGGCAGATTGGCAAGGCTCATGGTTGTCTCCTGTAGATATGGGTCTGACGAATCGTCTTGTCAGTGCTGTATGCCTTCACGGTTCTGCACACACATCAGAGTGCAGCCCATTGTGGCAATCAGTTTCTCTTTTCCCTGGTCAATGGCAAAGGCCTTGCCTTCGGATACGGTGATGGTGCGCCCGGGCTTGATGACCCGGCCCTCCATGCGAAAGCGCTGGCCTTTGGCCGGGGCGAGCAGATTGATCTTGAATTCGATGGTCAGCACGGCGGCATCCGTTGGCATCAGCGTCAGCCCCGCATAGCCGCAGGCCGAATCGAGTGCAGTGGAGACCATGCCGGCGTGCAAAAAGCCGTGCTGCTGAGTCAGGCCCGGAGCCCAGTCCAGACAGATATCGACAACGCCTGGCTCCACCAGAGTCAGCTGCGCGCCAATCGTAGCCATGGCGCCTTGCTTCGCGAAGCTCTGCTTCACCCGATGAACAAAATCCAGAGACTCGGTAACACCTGCAACAGACATGGCAACTCTCCAGCAAAGCTTTGAAATTGACGTTTACGTAAACGTCAATTATGCGCCATTTTTGCTCTCGCTCCTTTTCAATAGCATGCGAGCCTCTTTTTCCTGCTCTCGCACCTCATCCAGAGTCACCTGCAGATCGGCCATCTGCGCTTCGAGCTGCTTGCGGTGGATCGCCAGCACATCGAGGAACTTGCGCAACTGCACGCCCGTATCGCGCGGGCTGTCATACATGTCGATGATTTCCTTGGCCTCCGACAGCGACAGTCCCAGGCGCTTGGCCCGCAGCGTCAGGCGCAGACGTGCGCGGTCTCTCGATGAATACACGCGATTGCGACCGCCTGCGCCGGAGCGCTCCGGCTGCAGCAAGCCCATATCCTCATAAAAACGGATGGCCCGGGTCGTGAGATCGAACTCTTTGGCAAGGTCACTGATGGTGTAGATGGTCGACATGATTCTGTAGGGTTGTAAGCCATGCATCTCACAGGTGACTGCACGAGGCAGGCCGGTCTCTAAAATGCTTTGACAAAACTGACGTTTACGTTAACGTCAATGCTAAACGAAATACCGCCTCATGACCTCAAGCCAAGAATCCGCACTGCATTACCCACTCGGCGATACCTTGCCCGGTCCGGCCCAGACTCTGGATGTGGCACCCGGCGTCAAGTGGATCCGCATGACCTTGCCGTTTGCCCTCGATCACATCAACCTCTGGCTGCTGCGTGATCGTCAGAGCGATCTGCATGGCCAGGTACGCGAGGGCTGGACCGTCATCGACTGCTGCGTCAATCGCAGCGAAGCCCGCGAGCAATGGGAACAGATTTTTGCCTCTGCGCTTGAAGGCCTGCCTATTTTGCGAGTCATCGTCACCCATATGCACCCCGACCATATCGGTTTGGCTGGCTGGCTCTGCCATCAATGGAATGCGCCCTTGTGGATCAGTGCCACCGATTACAACGTCGCCCGTGTCGCCATGAAAGACAGAGACGGCTTCGGCGGCGAATCCGGTGCGGACTTCTACAGCCTGCACGGACAAAGAGATGAGGAATTTCTGCTCCATGTGCGCGGCCGCGGCAGCTACTACTCTTCCCTGGTAGCCCCCGTCCCCGACATCTATCACCGCATCATGGATGGCGACGAGATAGACATCAACGGCCGCACATGGCAGTGCATTGCCGGCTATGGTCACGCGCCGGAGCACATGGCGCTTTACTGCGCCGAGCTCGAGACACTGATCAGCGGCGACATGGTGCTGCCCCGTATTTCCGCCAATGTCAGCGTGCATGCTTCCGAGCCTGAAGCCAACCCGCTACAGCTGTTTCTCACATCGCTAAAGCGCTACTTCGCTCTCCCCCAGAACACCTTTGTTCTGCCCTCGCATGGCAAACCATTCACGGGATTGCATGCCCGTGTCCAGCAACTGCTGGACCATCATCAGGAGCGTCTGAACGACATCATGCAGGCCTCCCGGCAGCAAGGACTAAGCGCTGCCGACATCCTTCCCATCCTCTTCAAACGCCAACTGGACACTCACCAGATGACTTTCGCCATGGGCGAGGCTCTGGCCCATCTGCACTACCTCTGGTTCAGCCGACAACTGACGCGGCGGCTGGATGAAAACGGCATCCTGCGCTTCTACGCCCCTGATATGCAGAAATAAAAAGAGAGCGCCTAGCGCTCTCTTTTTATGGGTTTCCGGTATTTTTGTAGCTGTAATCCTTTGACAGCCTGCGGCAAACGCTCCCTATTTCGAAGCGCCCAATAAAAAACCCCGTAATCTTTCGA